>DATAYO010000001.1:0-2185 GCA_036272515.1 Steroidobacteraceae bacterium
CGCCGAATGGCAGGGACGTGCTCCCGCGCAGGCGATCGAATCGGACGCATGCGACGGGCGGCGCGGAGACATCGATTTCAGTGCCCGCCGCAGTTCCGGTCCGGAGCCCTCCGTGGCGACCGTATCGATCACCCTCATCGACGTCCGAGTCCCGTGACCCGCGACGCCGAACGCGAGTTGCTCACGGCGGGTGCCGCGCAATTCGAGCTTGCTCTCCCGCGCCAGCAGGCCGATTCGCTGCTCGCTCTGCTCGATGAGCTGGAGATCGCCAACGCACAGTTCAACTTGACCGCCATCCGCGACCGCTCGGGGATGCTGCACAAGCACGTGCTCGACAGCTTGAGCGCACAACCCTTCCTCCACGGCAAGCGCATCGCCGATGTCGGGACGGGCGCCGGTTTTCCGGGTCTGCCGCTCGCGATCGTGAATCCCGCGCGACATGTTGCGCTCATCGAGGCGACCGGCAAGAAGGCGCGCTTCGTCCTGAAGACCGCCGAGCGTTTGGGATTGGCCAACGTCGAGGTGGTCAACGAGCGCGCCGAGCGCTACCGGCCGCTGGCGTCATTCGATACCATCCTCGCACGTGCGCTATCCTCGCTCGCGGATTTCGTGGCCTATGCAGGCCACCTGTGCGCGCCGGACGGACGGCTCCTGGCGATGAAGGGGAAGCGGCCGGATGAGGAGCTGCGGGCGCTGCCAAAATCGTTCCGCGTCGTCGCGGTTCACCGCATCAAGCTGCCGGGGCTGGACGACGAGCGCCATGTTGTGGAACTCTGCCCGGCGGGAGCGAGATCCCCCGTGAGGCCAAAGGCGAGCACCAGATGAAGCGGGTCATCGCTGTCGCGAACCAAAAGGGCGGAGTCGGCAAGACCACCACCGCCGTCAATCTCGCTGCCTCGCTGGCGGCCACGAAGCGGCGCGTCCTGCTCATCGACCTCGATCCGCAAGGCAACGCCACCATGGGCTGCGGCATCGAGAAGAACACGCTGACCCGCACCAGCTGCGACGTGCTGCTCGGCGACTGCGCGGCCTCCGAAGCGCTGGTCGCCGTGGAATATGGCGGGTTTCAACTGATGCCCGGCAATCAGGACCTGACGGCCGCCGAGGTGCGCCTGCTCACCATGATGGCCGGTCGGGAGTTCAAGCTCCGCAACGCCCTGAAGCCGCTCCGCGACCAGTACGACGTCATTCTCATCGACTGCCCGCCCTCGCTCAACATGCTCACGCTCAACGCGCTGGTTGCGGCCGATTCGGTGATGGTGCCGATGCAGTGCGAGTACTACGCGCTCGAGGGTTTGAGCGCCCTCGTGCAGACCATCGAGCAGATCAAGAGCAGCATCAACCCTGAGCTCGAGATCGAGGGCCTGCTGCGCACGATGTTCGATCCGCGCAATAATCTCGCCAACGAGGTATCCGCGCAGCTGGTCGAGCACTTCGGGGACAAGGTCTTTCGCACCTTGATCCCGCGCAACATCCGGCTCGCAGAGGCGCCGAGCTTCGGCAAACCGGCGCTGTTTCACGACAAGGAGTCGCGCGGTGCCCTCGCCTATCTGGCGCTCGCCGGGGAAATGATCCGGCGCGACGAGTTGCCCGCCGTTCCCGTAGAATCCGAAATCTCGTCGTCTGGAATTCAAGAATGACCGGCAAGAAGCCGTCTCTGGGCCGCGGCCTTGCCGAGCTGTCGCCCTTGCTGGCGCGCCGCGCCGCCGCGCTCGAGCCCCCAGGCACCGCCGAATCTGCAACAGCCGTCGGCGATCGCGTGGCGAGCCTGCCGCTCGACTTGCTGCAGCGAGGCAAGTACCAGCCGCGTATCGACATGCGTCCCGAGACCTTGAACGAGCTGGCGCAGTCGATCAAGGCGCAAGGCGTGATGCAGCCCATCGTGGTACGGCCCCTGGGCGGCCGTAACCCCGGCGAATCCCAGCGCTACGAAATCATCGCCGGCGAGCGGCGCTGGCGCGCCGCGCAGATGGCCGGACTGTCGGAGATCGCCGCCATCATCCGCGAGGTGCCCGACGAGGCGGCGATCGCGATGGCTCTCATCGAGAACATCCAGCGCGAGGATTTGAATCCTCTGGAAGAGGCGCGCGCGCTCTCACGTCTGATCGAGGAGTTTGGCCTCACCCACCAGTCGGCCGCCGAGGCGGTGGGACGGTCGCGCGCCGCGGTGAGCAATCTGCTGCGG
>DATAYO010000002.1:0-23323 GCA_036272515.1 Steroidobacteraceae bacterium
CGTCAGTACATGACGGATGCGGTGAAAGTATCGAACGATAGTCCGGTGCTGCTCGATCGCTTCCTGGACCTCGCCATCGAGGTGGACGTGGACGCGGTGAGCGACGGCGAGAACGTGCTGATCGGCGGCATCATGGAGCACGTCGAGCAGGCGGGAGTGCACTCGGGCGACTCGGGGTGCTCCCTGCCGCCCAACAGTCTCAATGCCGAAGTGCAGGCCGAGCTGCGCGAGCAGACCCGGAAGCTCGCCCGCGCCCTGGGCGTCGTGGGCCTCATGAACGTCCAGTTCGCCATCCAGAACGGGGTGATCCACGTGCTGGAGGTGAACCCGCGCGCCTCGCGCACCGTGCCGTTCGTCTCCAAGGCCACCGGGATCGCGCTCGCCAAGGTCGCGGCCCGCGTCATGACCGGCAAGTCGCTCGCGGCGCAAGGACGGACCACCGAGCGCGTGCCGCCGTATTACTCGGTCAAGGAGGCGGTGTTTCCGTTCATCAAGTTCCCGGAGGCCGATCCGATCCTGGGGCCCGAGATGAAGTCCACCGGCGAGGTCATGGGCACGGGAAGCACCTTCGGGGAGGCATACGCCAAGGCGCAGGCCGCCTCGGGGGTGATCCTGCCCACCCGCGGGCTGTGCTTCGTGAGCGTGCGCGACCGCGACAAGCCGGGTGCGGTGCAGCTGGCGCAGATGCTGATCGCGCGCGGATTCGAGATCGCCGCCACCGGCGGCACCGCGCAAGTGCTGGAGAACGCAGGAATCGTCTGCCGTCGAGTCAATAAGGTGCGCGAAGGTCGCCCTCACGTCGTCGATATGATAAAAAATGACGAGGTAGCCCTGATCGTCAACACGACGGAGGGCAAACAGGCGGTGCGCGAGTCCCGCTCCATCCGCCGCGAGGCGGTCGCGCGCCGGGTGACTTACTACACCACGGTGGCCGGCGCACGTGCCACCTGCGATGCGCTCGATCATCTGGGCGACATCGAGGTCAATCGACTGCAGGATCTGCACAAGGAATTGGCGTGAAACGTACTCCCATGACTCTGCGCGGCGCCGAGCGCCTGCGCCAGGAGCTGAAACAATTGAAGAGCGAGGCGCGCCCGAACGTCATCAAGGCGATCGCGGAGGCGCGTTCCCACGGCGATCTGTCCGAGAACGCCGAGTACCATGCGGCGCGCGAGCAGCAAAGCTTCATCGAGGGCCGCATCAACGAGATCGAGGGCCGTCTGTCGAACGCCGAGATCATCGATGTCACCAAGCTGAATGCCAGCGGCCGCGTCGTGTTCGGCGCGACGGTCGAGGTCGAGGACCAGGACGCGGGCTCGAAGCTCGTCTACCAGCTGGTCGGCGACGATGAAGCGGACATCAAGAACGGCATGCTGTCGGTGTCCTCGCCGATTGCGCGGGCGCTGATCGGCAAGTCCGAGGGCGACGTGGTGGATGTCACGGCGCCGGGCGGCACCAAGAGCTACGAGATCGTCTCGGTGCGCTACGTCTAGTTGACGCCGCGTGGTTCGTAACCTGTTTCGCGTGCTCCTGGTGCTGTGGGCGGGGAGCCTGTGGTCGCTGGCGGCTTGGGTCGCGCCGACCCTGTTCTACGTGCAGAGCGACCGGCATCTGGCCGGCATGCTGGCGGCGCGCCTGTTCAGCATCGAGACCTATCTCGGCCTTGCCGTGGCCGCCCTGGCGCTCGTGCTACCTGGCCGGACCCGCAGGCTCGGAGTGTACGTGGCCGCCGCCCTGCTCGCGGTGAACGAGTGGGGCTTGAAGCGCTACATGGAGGCGGCACACGCGCCCGGCGGCGCCCTGGGCTTGAGCTTCGGCGCCTGGCATGGCATTTCGGCAATTCTCTACGTCATCGCCTGTCTGGCGGTGCTGCTAGTGATCTGGAAGCAGGACCTTCGCTAGACCTTCGGTGCGGCGGCGGTAGAACACTCCGACGTGTCCGACGCGCTGCACGATGACCGCCGAGGTGCGTCGCGCCAGCTGGTCGAGCGCGGCGTCGCGTTCGCCGCGCTCGCCCATCCGGGCGCTGACCTTGACCAGCTCATGGTCGTGGAGCGCCCGGTCGAGCTCGTTGACCACGCCGTCCGTCAGGCCGGCATTGCCCAGCATGACCAGGGGGTGCAGGGGGTGGGCGAGGCGCCGGAGGTGCTTCTTTTGCTTTTCGGATAGCTGCATGACCTGCATTATAAGGCTCGATCCACAACGGCTCGACCCCCATGCCGAAACGAACCAAAAGTAGCGCGCGCTGGCTCGCGGAGCATGCCAGCGACGAGTTCGTCAAGCGGGCGAGAGCCGAGGGCTGGCGCTCGCGCGCGGTGTTCAAGCTGGCCGAGATCCAGCAGCGCGAGCGGCTGCTCAAGCCCGGCATTCGCTGCGTGGACCTGGGGGCCGCCCCCGGTGGCTGGAGCCAGTACGCGGCGCGTATCGTGGGGGACTCGAGCCGTATCGTCGCGACCGACATCCTGCCCATGGACGCAATCGCCGGGGTCGAATTCGTGCAGGGGGATTTTCGCGAGCAGGCCGTGCTGGATGAGGTGCTCGCCCGGATCGGCTCCGAGAAGGTCGATCTTGTATTGTCCGACATGGCCCCCAACATGGCTGGTATAGACGCGGTCGATCAGCCCAGATCCATGTATCTCGCGGAGCTGGCGCTGGAATTCGCCGGCCGGGTGTTGACTCCCGGAGGGGACGCGCTGATCAAGCTGTTTCAGGGGGCCGGATTCGATGAGATCGTGCGCGAGGCCCGGCGGCGCTATGGCCGGGTGGTCACCAAAAAGCCGAAGGCGTCACGAACTCGAAGTCCGGAGATCTACCTGTTGGCGCGACAGTTTGGGATGGTGTAAAGAGTAGGTTCGATGAGCTATTGTAAGTCTTGCCGGAATGGCAAAACTGCGGAATGGAACGCGGGATGGGAACATTTGTCGTAATATGCGTACGACCGTAGGTGAAACTTGAACGATTTGACCAAACAGATTCTCTTATGGGTCGCGCTGGCCGTGATCCTGCTTGCGATTTTCAGCCAGTTCGGGATGCACACCGGCCAGCCGCAGACCGTCGATTACTCGCAGTTCCTGACCGACGTAAAAAGCAACAATGTCGAGTCGGTGACCTTCAAGGGCGAGATCATCGAGGGTAAGCGCCGCGACGGCAACCAGTTCATCGTCTACAACCCCGAGACCAGCAACAGCGCGCTGATCGGCCTTCTCAGCACTCAGGGCGTCAAATTCCGCGGAGAGCCTCCAAAACAGCAATCGGTACTGCTGCAATTGCTGATCTCCGCCTTCCCGATCCTGATCCTGATCGGCTTCTGGGCCTACTTCATGCGCCAGATGCAAGGCGCATCCGGAGGACGGGGAGCCATGTCCTTCGGCAAGAGCCGCGCGAGGCTGCTGGGGGAGGACCAGGTGAACATCACCTTCGCCGACGTGGCGGGGGTCGAGGAAGCGAAGCAGGAAGTGGTCGAAATCGTCGACTTCCTGAAAGATCCCGGCAAGTTTCAGAAACTTGGCGGCAAGATCCCGAAGGGTGTGCTCATGGTCGGGTCGCCCGGCACGGGCAAGACGCTGCTCGCCCGAGCCATCGCCGGCGAGGCCAAGGTGCCGTTTTTCACCATTTCCGGCTCGGATTTCGTGGAAATGTTCGTCGGCGTGGGCGCCTCGCGCGTTCGAGACATGTTCGAGCAGGCGAAAAAGCACGCGCCCTGCATCATCTTCATCGATGAGATCGACGCCGTCGGCCGTCACCGCGGTGCGGGTCTCGGCGGCGGCCACGACGAGCGCGAACAGACCCTGAACCAGCTGCTGGTCGAGATGGACGGCTTCGAGGGCAACGAGGGCATCATCGTCATCGCGGCCACCAACCGGCCCGACGTGCTCGATCCGGCGCTGCTGCGGCCGGGCCGGTTCGACCGACAGGTGGTGGTGCCGTTGCCGGACGTGCGCGGCCGCGAGCAGATCCTGAAAGTCCACATGCGCAAGGTCCCGCTCGGCGACAACGTCAAGCCGTCGGTGATTGCGCGCGGCACGCCGGGCTTCTCCGGCGCGGATCTTGCCAACCTGGTGAACGAGGCGGCGCTGTTCGCAGCCCGCGGCAACAAGCGTTCGGTCACCATGGAGGAATTCGAGCGTGCCAAGGACAAGATCATGATGGGCGCGGAGCGCCGCTCCATGGTCATGACCGAGGACGAGAAGCGCAATACCGCGTATCACGAATCGGGTCACGCCATCGTCGGCTTGAGCGTGCCCGAGCATGATCCGGTCTACAAGGTCACCATCATTCCGCGCGGCCGGGCGCTGGGCGTCACCATGTTCCTCCCGGAGCAGGATCGCTACAGCACGAGCAAGCGTCAGCTGGAAAGCCGCATCGCCACCTTGTTCGGGGGTCGCGTGGCGGAGGAGCTGGTGTTCGGTCCCGATGCCGTCACCACGGGTGCCTCCAACGACATCGAGCGCGCAACCGAGTTGGCCCGCAACATGGTCACGCGCTGGGGCCTGTCGGACCGGCTCGGTCCGCAGACCTACAGCGAAGAATCGGGCGAGGTGTTCCTCGGGCGCAGCGTCACGCAGCACAAGCAGGTGTCGGATGTCACCGCGCACGTGATCGACGAGGAAGTGCGCAAGGTCATCGACAGCAACTACCAGCGTGCGTACAAGATCATCCAGACCAACATGGACAAGCTGCAGAACATGTCCGAGGCGTTGATCAAGTACGAGACGATCGACGAGGAACAGATCAAGGACATCATGGAGGGGCGCGTGCCCCGGCCGCCTCGCGATTGGGACGACACCCCGACGCCGACTGCGCGTGGTCAGGGTCCGGCGGCCGAGAAGCCCACCCCGCCACTCGTGAGTCCTGCCGGCCAGCACTAGGAGATTCAAGGGAGCCCGGGCGCACGGAGCCTGAGCGGCCGATGCACTGGTACTGCCGACAACGAAGCGTGGATCTGAGCCGCCCGGCGGTGATGGGCGTGCTCAATGTCACCCCCGATTCATTTTCCGACGGCGGCCGCTACATGGATCCCGACGCGGCGGTTGAGCGCGCACGTTCGATGGTGGCCGAGGGTGTTGCCATCATCGATGTGGGCGGCGAGTCGACGCGTCCCCGCGCGCACGGGGTTGATGCCGGCACCGAGCTCGCCCGCGTGGTCCCGGTCATCGAGCGCATCGCCGCGACCCTCGATGTGGCGATCTCCATCGACACGAGCAAACCCGAGGTCATGCAGGCGGCGGTCGAGGCGGGAGCCTGCATCGTGAACGACATCCGCGCACTGCGCATGCCCGGAGCGCGGGCGTGGGCCGCGCGCGCCGGTGTCGGCGTGTGCCTGATGCACATGCAGGGCGAGCCTAAGACCATGCAGGAAAGCCCGGATTATCACGACGTGGTCGGCGAGGTGGCGGCCTTTCTGATCGAGCAGCGCGCGGCCTGCCTGGCCGCCGGCATCCGCCCGGAGGCGGTGGTCCTCGATCCGGGCCTGGGATTCGGCAAGCGCCACGAGGACAATCTGGCGCTGCTCAAGAACCTCGGGCATCTCGCCGCGCTGGGCTCGCCGCTGCTGGTGGGAGTCTCCCGCAAGAGCACGATCGGCAAGGTGCTGGGTCGCCCGGCCGGCGAGCGGCTGGCCGGCGGTCTGGGGCTGGCGGCATGGGCGGTGGGCGCCGGCGCCCGCATCGTGCGTACGCACGATGTCGCGGCGACGCGCGATGCCATACTCATGGTAAGCGCGGCAATGGAAGGGAGAGGTACTTGAGCGACTTTTTCGGTACGGATGGTGTGCGCGGCCGGGTGGGCGAGCCGCCGATGACGGTGGACTGCGCGCTCCGGCTCGCGAGCGCGGCCGCCCGGGTCCTGGCCCCCGAGGGCGGCCGCGTGCTCATCGGCAAGGATACGCGCGTGTCGGGCTACATGTTCGAATCCGCGCTCGAGGCCGGATTCGTCGCCGCCGGGGTCGATGTGCTGCTGATCGGGCCGCTGCCGACGCCGGGCATCGCCTACATGACGCAGCGTCTCGGGTGCAATTTCGGTGTCGTGATCTCGGCCTCGCACAATCGCTATGAGGACAATGGCATCAAATTCTTCGACGGCCAGGGCAGCAAGCTGTCGGACGATCTGGAGCGCCAGATCGAGCGTCTGGTCGGCGGTTCCGTGATGACGCGCGAATCGCAGCGCCTCGGCAAGGCGTTGCGCACCGATCGCAGCCGCACCCAGTATCAGGAGTTCTGCGCATCGACGATCCCCCAAGGCATGTCGCTCGCGGGATTCAAGATCGTGGTCGACTGCGCGAACGGCGCCGGCTACAAGGTGGCCCCGCGCATCTTTGCCGATCTCGGCGCCGAGATCGTGCCGATCGGCTGCTCGCCGAACGGCCGCAACATCAACGACGGCTGCGGATCGACCGCCACCGAGCTGTTGCAGCTCACCGTTCCGGGCGTGCGCGCGCATGTCGGTCTAGCGCTGGACGGCGACGGCGACCGGGTCATGATGGTCGATGCGCTCGGCCGCTGCATCGACGGCGACCAGCTCCTCTACGTCCTGGCGCGCGCGCGGCGCGACGCCGGCACGCTCAAGGGCCCGGTCGTCGGCACCGTGATGAGCAACTTGGGGCTGGAGCAATCGCTCACCGGCCTCGGCATCGAGTTCCGTAGGACCCAGGTCGGCGATCGGCACGTGCTCGCGAAGTTGCAAGAGCTCGGCGGCACTCTCGGCGGCGAGACATCCGGTCACATTCTCTGTCTCGACAAGACCACGACCGGGGACGGCCTGATCAGCGCGCTGCAGGTGCTCGCGGTGATGAAGAGCACGGGAGCGGGCCTCGCCGAGCTCTGCGCGCCGATGCCCAAATATCCTCAGGTGCTGCTCAACGTCCGGGTCGCCCGCCGCTTCGATCCGATGGAAAATCCCGCCGTCGTCGAGACGGTCGAGGCAGTGCAACGCAGCTTCAAGGACCGCGGCCGGATCGTGCTGCGGGCGTCCGGCACCGAGCCGGTGATCCGCGTCATGGTCGAGGGCTACGATGCCAAGCTGGTCCGGCGCGGGGCAGCAGACATCGCGGCCGCCGTCGAGGCCGTGGCCGCCAAGCCCGCCGCGTAAGCCGGACGATCATCGGGCTTGCAGTTACCGGGCTGCGCGGCTAATCTTCGCCGCCTTTCCGGCAGGGTCCTTCGGACCTCTTGCGGTCCCTTGTGGTTGGAGGGGTTGGCTATGCGTCGTCCGGTGGTCGCTGGTAATTGGAAAATGCACGGATCGCGGGCCGCCAACGAATCCTTGCTCTCCGATCTCGCGGAGCGTTTGAATCCCGAGTGGCAGACGGATGTGGTGGTGTTTCCGCCCTACGTGTACCTTGCCGAAGCCGTGCGCATCCTCGAGGGTGAGGACTTGGCCGTCGGCGCGCAGGATGTGAGCGCCGAGCCGGTGGGCGCGTTCACCGGCGAAGTCGGCGCAGCGATGCTCAAGGACGTGGGTTGCAAGTACGTCATCGTGGGGCATTCGGAGCGGCGGCGGCTGTATCACGAGGACGACGTGCTGGTGGCGCGAAAATTCGGCGCTGCACAGAAAGCCGGCTTGACGCCGGTCCTCTGCGTGGGCGAGACGCTAGAGGAGCGCGAAGCGAACCAGACCGAGGCCGTGGTGGCGCGGCAACTCGATGCGGTCACGGCGATGAACGGAATATCGAGCTTCGCGAAAGCCGTGGTGGCCTACGAGCCGGTCTGGGCAATCGGCACCGGGCGCAATGCCTCGCCGCAGCAGGCGGAGGCCGTGCACGAGTACCTGCGCCGCCGGATCGCGGCGCAAGATGCTAAACTAGCGTCTCACGTGCGCATTTTGTACGGCGGCAGCGTCAAAGCCTCGAACGCGGGCGAGCTGTTCTCGATGCCGGATGTGGACGGCAGTTTGGTGGGCGGCGCTTCCTTGAGCGCCGATGAGTTTCTTCAGATATGCGCGGCCGCGGCCGCTCGACATTGAGAGATTTGCAATGCTGCGTGGGTTCATCTTGTCGGTGCACATTCTGCTCGCGCTGATGATCATCGGTCTCGTGCTCGTGCAGCGCGGGAAAGGGGCGGAGGCGGGCGCCGGTTTCGGATCGGGCGCCTCGGGCACCGTATTCGGTGCACGCGGGACCGCGACCTTGTTCTCGAAGTTGACCGCGGTGTTCGCGGCGCTTTTTTTCGTGACCAGCTTGACGCTTGCCTACATGGGCACGCGTTCCAGCGGCGAGCCGACCTCGGTGCTCGAGCGCGCGGCGCAAGCCGCGGCCGCTGCGCGCAGCGCGACGCCTGCACCCAGCGCCGCTCCGGCATCCTCGGCGCCCGGCGCGAACGCGGCGCCGTCGCCGCACACTGCCGCGCCGGCAACGAGTGCACCGACGACGAGTGCTCCGGCAGCGAGTGCTCCGGCAGCGAGCGCACCCGCAGCGAGCGCGCCACCCGCTGCGACGGCGCCCGCGGAAGCGCCGCGACACGATCAGAAATGAGTTCGCAAGGTCAGTTACACTGGGTTACAAAGCCGACGTGGCGGAATTGGTAGACGCGCTAGTTTGAGGGGCTAGTGGGGCAACCTGTGCCGGTTCGAGTCCGGCCGTCGGCACCAGAATTCGTTCGAACGACATCTCAGGTGAACGCGAGCACGCCTGCCTGATATACTTGTTGGCTACCCAAGTCACCAGATACCTGCGATGTTGCGACAGTATTTGCCGATATTGATCTTCATGGGTTTGGCCGGAGGGCTGGGCGTGGTGCTGTTCACGCTCGGCTGGTTCGCCGGCCCGCGACGTCCCGATCCCGAAAAACTCTCTCCCTACGAGTGCGGATTCGAGGCCTTCGAGGACTCGCGCATGCGCTTCGACGTGCGCTACTATCTGGTAGCCATCATCTTCGTCGTCTTCGATCTCGAGATCGCCTTCTTCTTTCCGTGGGCCGTGTCGCTCAAGGCGACTGGTGTTTTCGGCCTGATCGCCATGTTGATCTTTGCGCTGGTGCTGGTCGTGGCCCTGGTGTACGACTATCGCCGAGGAGCCCTCGAATGGGATTAGAAGCGCTCGATGCCCCTGCGGGGCCGGCGCGCGGCTTCGAAGTCACCACCGTCGACAAGCTCATCAACTGGGCGCGCACTGGATCGCTCTGGCCGATGACCTTCGGTCTCGCCTGCTGCGCGGTCGAGATGATGCATGCGGGCGCCGCGCGCTACGATCTCGACCGGTTCGGCGTGGTGTTCCGTCCGAGTCCGCGCCAGTCCGACGTGATGATCGTCGCCGGCACCCTGGTCAACAAGATGGCGCCGGCCTTGCGCAAGGTTTACGACCAGATGGCCGAGCCGCGCTGGGTGATCTCGATGGGCTCGTGCGCGAACGGCGGTGGCTACTATCATTATTCCTATGCCGTGGTGCGCGGCTGCGACCGCATCGTGCCCGTCGATGTGTACGTGCCGGGCTGTCCGCCGACCGCGGAGGCACTGCTTTACGGCATCATCCAGCTGCAGAACAAGATACGGCGCAACAAGGCCATCATCCGATGAGTGACGCTGCCGTTCCCGCGGCTGCCCCGGCAGCCGCTACCACGCGGCTGGAACGCCTGGCCGCGCTCGTCGCGGACACGTTCCCAGACACGCTGGTCCGCATCCCGAATCATGCCGGCGAGCTGACCTACGAGGTTCGGCCCAACGATCTCAGGCAGGCGGCGACGACACTGCGCGATCGGCCCGGGCTCGAATTCCAGATGTGCATGGACGTCTGCGGCGTCGATTACCTGGAGCACGGCCGTGCCGAATGGAAAACGGAGCACGCCACCGTCTCCGGCTTCAGCCGCGGCGTGGTGCACGGCATGGAGAGCGGCGCGGACGAGAAGCCGGGCCGCCGCTTCGCGGTGGTTTATCATCTCTTGTCGATCGCCCGGAACCAGAGGCTGCGCCTGAAGGTGTTCTGCGAGGACGATGTGCAGCCGTCGGTCGACTCGGTGACCTCGATCTGGGCCGGCGTCGATTGGTTCGAGCGCGAGGCCTTCGATCTCTACGGCATCATGTTCCGGGATCACCCGGATCTGCGCCGGCTGCTCACCGACTACGGCTTCATCGGCCATCCGTTCCGCAAGGATTTTCCGCTGTCCGGCAACGTCGAGGTGCGCTACGACCCGGAGAAGCGCCGCGTGGTGTACCAGCCGGTGACCATCGAGCCGCGGGTGCTGGTGCCGAAGGTGATTCGCCACGACAATCGCTACGATCCGCAGCTCACCAACGCTCCGGTTCACCCCGTCAAACCCGATGCTTGAAATCTGCAATGGCTGAGATCCGCAATTTCACCATGAACTTCGGCCCGCAGCATCCGGCGGCGCACGGCGTGCTGCGCCTGGTGCTCGAGATGGACGGCGAGGTGATCCAGAAAGCCGATCCGCACATCGGTCTGCTGCATCGCGCGACCGAGAAGCTCGCCGAGAGCAAGCCGTTCAACCAGTCGATCGGCTACATGGACCGGCTCGATTACGTCTCCATGATGTGCAACGAGCACGCCTACGTCATGGCGATCGAGAAGCTCCTGGGTATAGAGCCGCCGATCCGGGCGCAATACATCCGCGTGATGTTCGATGAGATCACGCGGATCTTGAACCACCTGATGTGGCTCGGCTCCCACGCGCTCGATATCGGCGCGATGACCGTGTTCCTCTACTGCTTCCGCGAGCGCGAGGACCTGATGGATTGCTACGAGGCGGTGTCGGGCACGCGCATGCACGCGACCTACTATCGCCCGGGAGGGGTGTATCGGGATCTGCCCGAGGTGATGCCCAAGTACCAGTACTCGCAGTGGCGCAGCAACAAAGACGTGGACCGGCTGAACGAGCGCCGCTCCGGCGGCCTGATCGACTTCATCGCCGATTTCACGGCGCGATTCCCCGCCTGCGTCGATGAGTACGAAGCACTGCTCACCGACAACCGCATCTGGAAGCAGCGCACCGTGAACATTGGGGTGGTGAGCCCGGAGCGTGCCATGCAGCTCGGATTCTCTGGTGCCATGCTGCGCGGCTCCGGCATCGAATGGGACCTGCGCAAGAAGCAACCCTACGATGTCTACGATCAGATGGATTTCGACATCCCGGTGGGCATGAACGGCGATTGCTACGACCGCTACCTGGTGCGCGTCGAGGAGATGCGCCAGTCGAACCGCATCGTCGAACAGTGCGTGAAATGGCTCAAGGCGAACCCCGGCCCCGTGATGATCGACGACCGCAAGGTGCGCCCGCCGCGCCGCGAGCAGATGAAGGGCGACATGGAGTCCCTGATCCACCACTTCAAGCTGTTCACCGAGGGCTATTGCGTGCCGGAGGGCGAGGTGTACGCGGCGATCGAGGCGCCGAAGGGCGAGCTCGGCGTGTACCTGGTGTCGGACGGTGCGAACAAGCCGTACCGGATGAAAGTGCGCGCGCCGGGCTTCGCCCATCTCGCGGCGCTCGATGAGATGGTGCGCGGGCACATGCTCGCCGACGTGGTCGCGGTGATCGGCACGCAGGACATCGTGTTCGGCGAGATCGATCGATGACTACGGTGGTGGCGAAATGAAGGCGCAGTTGTCAGATCACGTCCGTGAAGAAATCGACCACTGGCTGGCGAAATTTCCGCCCGACCGCAAGCGTTCCGCCGTGCTCTCCGCCTTACACGCCGTGCAGCACGAGAACCAGGGCTATCTGACGCACGCGCTCATGGACGCGGTGGCGGAGTACATCGGCTTGCCGCCCATCCAGGTATACGAGGTGGCGACCTTCTACTCCATGTTCGAGACCAAGCCCGTGGGACGGCATCACGTGTCGGTATGCACCAACATCTCCTGCATGCTGCGCGGTGCGTTCGACGTGGTCGAGCGGGTCGAAAAAAAGCTCGGCATCAAGACCGGCGAGAGCACCCCCGACGGTCGCATCTACTTGAAGCGCGAGGAGGAGTGCCTCGCGGCCTGCACCGGCGCTCCGATGATGATGGTCGATCACGTGTATCACGAGAATCTCACGCCCGAGAGCATCGACAAGGTTCTGGATGAATTGAAATGAGCTACGAACAGAACACGGTATTGTTCGAGGCGCTCAAACACGAGCGCCCATGGACGCTCGAGGGCTACCGGAAATTCGGCGGTTACGAGGCCTGGGAGAAGATCCTGCGCGAGCCGACGCCGCGCGAGAAGATCATCGAGGAGGTCAAGGCGTCGGGCCTGCGCGGCCGCGGCGGGGCCGGGTTTCCCACCGGCGTGAAGTGGAGCTTCATGCCGCGCTCATCGCCGGTCCAGAAATATGCCGTGTGCAACTCGGACGAGTCCGAGCCCGGCACCTGCCACGATCGCGATATTCTGCGGTACAACCCGCACTCCGTGATCGAGGGCATGGCCATCGGCGGCTATGCCATGACCGCAACCGTCGGCTACAACTACATCCGCGGCGAGTTCATGGCCGAGCCCATCCCGCGTTTCGAGGCGGCGCTCCAGGAGGCCTACGCGGCGGGTCTGCTCGGCAAGAACATCCTGGGGTCGGGCGTCGATTTCGACCTGTACACCTTCGTCGGCGCCGGCGCCTACATCTGCGGCGAGGAGACGGCGCTGCTCGAATCGCTCGAGGGCAAGCCCGGCAAGCCGCGCTTCAAGCCGCCGTTTCCGGCGAACTTCGGCCTGTTCGGCAAGCCGACCACCATCAACAACACCCAGAGCTACGCCTCGGTCCCCACCATTATGCGCAAGGGCGGCGCCTGGTTCGCCGGTCTCGGGCCTCCGAATTCGGGCGGCACCTTGATTTTCTCGGTGTCGGGACACGTGGCCAAACCCATGAACATCGAGCTGCCGCTCGGCATTCCGTTCAAGGACCTCCTGGCGCTCTGCGGCGGCGTGTGGAAGGGCCGCAAGTTGAAGGCGGTCATTCCCGGCGGCTCCTCCTGCCCGGTGGTGCCGGGCGATGTGATGATGGCCACCAACATGGACTATGACTCGGTGAAGAAGGCGGGCTCCGCCATCGGCACCGGCGCCGTGATCGTGATGGACGAGACCACCTGCATGGTGCGCGCGCTCGAGCGCCTGGCGCGATTTTATTATTCCGAGTCCTGCGGCCAGTGCACGCCGTGCCGCGAGGGCACGGGCTGGCTCGATCGCATGCTTAACCGGATCCTCGCGGGACACGGGCGGGGCGAGGACCTGGGGCTCCTGCTCGACGTCGCGAACCGCATCGAAGGTCACACCATCTGCGCGCTCGGCGACGCGGCGGCGTGGCCGGTGCAGAGCTTCTTGAAGCACTTCAAGCACGAGTTCCAGTACATGATCGAGCACAAGGGCCGCTCGATCGTCGAAGGCCAGCCGGCGGCGGCCTGAGCCGAGGGCGCACGATGAGCGACGATCTGGTCAATATCGAAGTCAACGGCATTCCCTTGAAGGCGCGCAAGGGCGAGATGATCATGCAGGTCACGGACGCCGCGGACGTGTACATCCCGCGCTTCTGCTATCACGCCAAGCTCACGGTCGCAGCGAATTGCCGAATGTGTCTGGTGGAAGTGGAGAAGGCGCCGAAGCCGCTGCCGGCCTGCGCGACGCCGGTGATGGAAGGCATGAAGGTGTTCACGCGCTCGCCCAAGGCGGTCGCCGCGCAGCGCGCCACCATGGAGTTCCTGCTGATCAATCACCCGCTCGACTGCCCGATTTGCGATCAGGGCGGGGAGTGCGAGCTGCAGGATCTGGCGATGGGCTACGGCCGCGACATCTCGCGCTTCTCCGAGCGCAAGCGCGTGGTCAAGGACAAGAACATCGGACCGCTGGTCTCGACCGACATGACCCGCTGCATCCAGTGCACGCGCTGCGTGCGCTTCGGGCTCGAGATCCAGGGCTATCCGCAGCTCGGCACCACCGGGCGCGGCGAGCACATGATGATCGACACCTACATCGAGCAAAGCCTGGATCACGAGCTCTCGGCCAACATCATCGACCTCTGTCCGGTCGGGGCGCTCAACAACAAGCCGTTCCGCTACAACGCGCGTGCCTGGGAAATGGCGCAGCACGCGCTGGTGTCGCCGCACGACGGCCTCGGCACCAACATCTACGCGCACTCGCTGCGCGGCCGGTTGATGCGGGTGGTGCCGCGCGAGAACGAGGAGCTCAACGAGACCTGGATCGCCGATCGCGACCGCTTCGGGTTCGAGGGCATGTACTCGCCGGATCGCGCAGCCCAGCCGATGGTGCGCGTCGAGGGCGTGCTGCGGCCGGTCGACTGGGAAGTCGCGTTGACGGCGGCCGCCGAGGGGCTGCAGAAGGTGAGCGCCGACCGCGGGGCCTCGAACCTCGGGTTCCTGACCTCGCCGAGCGCGACCGTCGAGGAGATGTATCTGCTCGCCAAGCTGGCGCGTGGCCTCGGCTCGAGCAACATCGATCACCGCCTGCGCCAGCTCGATTTCCGCGGGCAGGATCAGGAGGGCGTCTTCCCGAATTTGGGCGTTGCGATCGCCGATGTCGACGTGCTCGAGGGCGCGCTGGTCGTGGGCTCGAACCTGCGCCATGAGATGCCGCTCCTGGCGCATCGCATCCGCAAGGCGGCACTGAAGGGTGCCAAGGTCGCATTCCTCAATCCGCGTGAGTACGATTACCTCTTCCCGGTTGCGGGCTACATCGCCGATCCGGACCTGGTGGGTGGCCTCGCGGCCGTGGTGCGCGCGGCTGCGGGTGCCGCCGGCCAGCCGGTGCCGGCCGGCACACCCGAGGCGGAGGTGCGCGATGCGCATCGCACCGTCGCGGCGGCGCTCGGGCAAGGCCCGCGCCGCGCCATTTTCGTCGGTACGCTCGCGCAGCGCCATCCCGCATATGCCGAGATCCGCTCGCTCGCCGCCGCGCTGGCGCAGCTCTCGGGTGCGAGTCTCGGCCTCCTCACCGAGGGGGCGAACGCGGCGGGGGCGTATCTGGCCGGCGCCGTGCCGCACCGCGAGCCGGGCGGCAGCCCGACGGCGGCCGCGGGTCTCACGGCGCGCTCCATGCTGGAGCAGCGGCTCAAAGCCTATGTGCTGTTCGGCGGCATCGATCCGATCAATGATCTGGCCTTCGGCGCCGACGCGCTGGCGGGCGCCGATCTGGTCATCGCGGCGACCACGCATCTCACCGAGAAGCTGCGTGAGATCGCCCACGTGGTGCTGCCGATCGGCTGCTTCGCCGAGAGCGCCGGCACCTTCGTGAACGTCGAGGGCCGCTGGCAGAGCTGGACCGGCGCCGCCGGGCCGGTGGGCGAGAGCAGGCCGGGGTGGAAGGTCCTGCGCGTGCTCGCGAACCTTCTGAACCTTCACGGCGTCGATTTCGTGAGCTCGGAGGAAGTGCGCGAATCGCTGAAGTCGCTCTGCGGCCCCCGCCTGGTGCCGGTCGCGAACGCCGTCGGGACGGCCGCGACGGCGCGTGCCGGCGCGGCCGCCGCGTGGGTCGACATCCCCCCGTATCAGATCGACGTGCTGGTGCGCGGCTCCGAGTCGCTCGCAAAGACCAAGGACGGGCACGCCGCCCGCACGGTGCTCTGAGCATGTGGCAGTGGGACCCCATTCGCGACTGGCTGAGCGCGCAAATCACGGCCTACTGGAGCGCGCCGCTCTTGACGGCGGTGCAAATCGTGATGGTGATGGTCAGCCTGATCCTGGTGATGGCCTTCTATACCTTGGCGGAGCGCAAGGTTATCGGCTGGATCCAGGCACGCAAGGGCCCGAATCGCGTCAATCTCTTGTGGATACCGGGTCTCGCGCAGCCGTTCGCCGACGTGGTCAAGCTGATGTTCAAGGAGATCGTGATCCCCACGAACGCCAGCGGCTTTTTGTTCCGGCTCGCCCCCTTCCTCGCGCTGGTGCCGTCGCTCGCCATCTGGGCGGTGATTCCGTTCGCGCCCGAGCGGACCTTCGCCAACATAGACGCCGGCCTGCTGTACGTCCTGGCGCTCACCTCGATGGGGGTGTACGGCATCATCCTCGCCGGCTGGGCCGCCAATTCCAAGTATGCGTTCCTCGGCGCGATGCGCTCGGCCGCACAGATCGTCGCCTACGAGATCGCCATGGGCTTTGCCATGGTCGGCGTGCTGATGGCTTCGGGCAGCCTCAACATGGGCGAGATCGTCCAGGCGCAGCGCGGCGGAGCCTTGAGCTGGAACTGGTTCTGGCTGTTCCCGCTGCTGGTCGTGTACTTCATCTCGGGCGTGGCCGAGACCAATCGCGCGCCGTTCGACGTGGCGGAAGGCGAATCCGAGATCGTCGCCGGATTCCACGTTGATTATTCCGGTATGGCGTTCGCGCTGTTTTTCATCGCCGAATACGTCAACATGATCCTGATCTCGGCGCTGACGGTGATTTTCTTCTTCGGCGGCTGGCTCTCGCCGTTCGACGGTTATCTCGGGGACTCCTGGATCGCGCAACCGAGCTTCTTCTGGTTCGGCTTGAAGACGCTGTTCCCGATGTTCACGTTCCTGTGGCTCCGCGCGACGTTCCCGCGCTATCGGTACGATCAAATCATGCGACTCGGCTGGAAGGCGCTGATTCCGGTGACCCTGGTTTGGCTCGGGGCGGAGGGAATCATGATGTACGCCAAGGTGGGTCCGTGGAGGGGCGGCTAATGGCGAATGCAGGCAGCATCGTAAAGACGTATTTGCTCGGTGAGCTACTTCAGGGTCTGTGGGTGACATGGAAGGAGATGTGGCGCCCCAAGGTCACGGTGAACTACCCGGAGGAGAAGACTCCGCAGAGCACGCGCTTTCGCGGGCTCCATGCGCTGCGTCGCTATCCGAACGGCGAGGAGCGCTGCATCGCGTGCAAGCTCTGCGAGGCGGTGTGTCCGGCGCTCGCCATCACCATCGAATCGGGGGTCAGCAACGACGGCACCCGCCGCACCACCCGTTACGACATCGACCTGTTCAAGTGCATCTATTGCGGCTTCTGCGAGGAGGCCTGCCCGGTCGACGCCATCGTCGAGACCCGCATCCATGAGTACCACATGGAGAACCGTGGCGAGAACATCATGAGCAAGGACAAGCTGCTCGGGATCGGCGAGCGCTACGAAGCGATGATTGCGGCCGATCGGGCCGCCGATGCGCGGTACCGCTGATGTTCGCGGACATCCTGTTCTTCATCTTCTCCGCGGTGCTGATCGCCGCCGCCCTCGGCGTCATCCTCGTGCGCAATCCCGTGCATTGCGCGTTGCTCCTGGTGCTGTGCTTTTTCAACAGCGCCGTCATCTGGCTGATGCTCGATGCCGAGTTCCTGGGCATCGTGCTGGTGCTCGTGTACGTCGGCGCGGTGATGGTGCTGTTCCTGTTCGTAGTGATGATGCTCGACATCAACACCGAGCGCTTCCGCAAGGAGTTCGTGGGCTACTGGCCGCTGGCGGTCGCCGTCGCCGGCTTCGTGGTGTTCGCCATCATCAACGTGATCGTCGTCCGGCACCTGGGCGGCGCGGATCTGAAGCTTGCGCCGGCGCTGCCGGCGCAGTACTCGAACACGCGGGTGCTCGGCACGGCGCTGTTCACGCAATACGCCTATCCGGCGCAGCTCGCGGCGGTGATTCTGCTGGTGGCGAGCGTCGCCGCCATCATCCTGACCCTGCGACGCCGCACCGGCCACAAGCCGCAGGACATCGCCGCGCAGGTGGCGGTGCGTGCCAAGGACCGCGTCCGAATCGTCAAAATGGCCTCCGAGAAGAGCCCGTGATCACGCTCACCCATGTTCTCGCGCTCTCCGGCGTGCTGTTCGCCATCGCCGTCGCCGGGGTGTTCCTGAACCGCCGCAACGTCATCATCCTCCTGATGTGCATCGAGCTCATGCTGCTCGCGGTGAACTTCAATTTCATCGGGTTCTCGCGCTTCAACGGGGACATCGGAGGACAGATCTTCGTGTTTTTCATTCTGACGGTCGCCGCGGCGGAATCCGCGATCGGGCTCGCGATCCTGGTCGTGCTGTTCCGGGAGCGCCGCAGCATCGATGTCGAGGATCTCGATTCGCTTCAGGGCTGAGCCAAGAAGAAGGTAAGCAAGAACAAATGCAGTCGATTTATCTCACCATCGCGCTTGCTCCTCTGGTCGGCGCGCTCGCCGCCGGCTTGTTCGGCCGCGTCATCGGGCGGGTGGGGGCGCATACCGTCACGATCGCCGGCGTCGCGCTCTCCTGCGGTCTGTCGTTCTACGTGCTCTACCAGCTGGTGTACGGCGGCATGGCGCCCTACGACGGTCCGGTGTACACCTGGCTGGTCAGCGACGGTGTGCGGATCGAGGTCGGATTTCTGATCGACCGGCTGTCCGCGACGATGATGTCGGTGGTGACTTTCGTCTCGCTGATGGTGCACATCTACACCATCGGCTACATGGAGGAGGACCCCGGTTACCAGCGCTTCTTCAGCTACATCGCACTGTTCACCTTCGCGATGCTGATGCTGGTCATGTCGAACAACTTCATGCAGCTGTTCTTCGGCTGGGAAGGCGTCGGCGTGGTGTCGTACCTGCTGATCGGCTTCTGGTACACGCGGCCCACGGCCACCTTTGCGGCGTTGAAGGCCTTTCTGGTCAATCGCATCGGCGACTTCGGGTTCATCCTCGGCATCGCGGCCGTGCTGCGCTATACCGGATCGCTCGATTACAACACCGTGTTCGCACATGCCGGACAGCTTGCGGCGGCGCAGGTCCACATCTCGAGCACGGTCGCCTGGCCGGCGATCACCTTCACCTGCATCTGTCTGTTCGTCGGTGCCATGGGCAAGTCCGCGCAGGTGCCGCTGCATGTCTGGCTGCCCGATTCGATGGAAGGTCCCACGCCGATCTCGGCGCTGATCCATGCCGCAACCATGGTCACCGCGGGCATCTTCATGGTGGCGCGCATGTCGCCGCTGTTCGAGCTCTCGGAGACGGCGCTGTCGGTGGTGCTGATCATCGGTGCGACCACGGCGTTCTTCATGGGCATCCTCGGCGTCGTGAACAACGACATCAAGCGGGTAATCGCGTATTCGACCCTGTCCCAGCTCGGCTACATGACCGCGGCGCTCGGCGCCTCGGCGTACAGCGCCGGCATCTTCCACCTCATGACCCACGCATTCTTCAAGGCGCTGCTGTTCCTCGCGGCGGGCTCCGTGATCATAGCCATGCATCACGAGCAGGACATGCGCAAGATGGGCGGCCTGCGCAAGTACATGCCCATCACCTACTGGACGTTCCTGACCGGCTCGCTCGCGCTGATCGGATTTCCGGGCTTTTCGGGCTTTTTCTCCAAGGATCTCTTGATCGACGCCGTGCACGAGTCGCATCGCTTCGGCGCCGGCTACGCGTACTTCTGCGTGCTGGGGGGCGTGTTCATCACGGCGCTGTACACCTTCCGCGCATTCTTCATGACGTTTCACGGGGAGCTGCGGGCGGGGCACGACCTGCATGGACATGCCTCGGAGGGCGCCGCTCACGGCGATGAGCACGGCGATGACCACAGCCCCCGCGAGAGCCCTCTGGTCGTGACCGTTCCGCTGATACTGCTCGCCATTCCGTCGGCGGTCATCGGCTGGATCACGGTCCGGCCCATGCTGTTCGGCAGCTACTTCGGCAGCGCCATCCAGGTGCAGCCGGCGCACGATGTGCTTGCGCATGTGGGCGAGGAATTCCACGGCTCAGGGGCGTTCGCCATGACGGCGATCACCTCGATCCCGTTCTGGCTCGCCATGGCGGGGATCTTCTTCGCGTGGCTGTTCTTCCTCAAGAAGCCCGAGCTCGCCGATTCGGCCGAGCGCCGGTTCAAGTGGCTGCACACGATTCTGATCGACAAGTACGGCTTCGACTGGTTCAACGAGCACGTGATCGCGGCCTTTGCACGGGCCCTGGGCGCGGGATTGTGGAAGGGCGGCGACGAGATGCTGATCGATGGGGCGGCGGTCAACGGCAGCGCACGGCTGGTCGGGTGGTTCAGCTCGGTGATCCGCTACGCCCAGTCGGGATACCTGTACCACTACGCGTTCGCCATGATTCTCGGCCTGGCCTCGCTGCTCCTGTGGCTCATCTGGCGGCCCTGACATGAACGATCATTTGCTCGCGATTCTGATCTGGCTGCCCATCGTCGGCGGGTTCGTGGTCCTGGGGCTGGGCAACGAGCGCGCGTCAGCGGCCAAGTGGCTGTCGCTGCTGGTGTCGCTCGCGGCGCTCGCGTTCAGCATTCCGCTGTTCACCGGGTTCAACACGGGCACGGCGGACATGCAGTTCGTCGAGCAGACCGCCTGGATCCCCTCGATCCATGCCGACTTCCATATCGGCGTCGACGGGATCTCGATGCCGCTGATCCTGCTGACCACGTTCACTACCGTGCTCATCGTCATCTCGAGCTGGCAGAACGTCGCCAAGCGCGTGAGTCAGTACCTCGCCGCTTTCCTGATCTTGGAAGGCCTGATGATCGGGGTGTTCGCGGCGCTCGATGCGGCGCTGTTCTACGTGTTCTGGGAAGCGATGCTGCTGCCGATGTTCATCATCATCGGCATCTGGGGCGGTCCGCGACGGGTGTACGCGACCATCAAGTTCTTCCTGTATACCTTCATCGGGTCGCTGCTGATGCTGGTTGCGTTGATCTACCTGTACCTGAAAGCAGGCAGCTACGACATCGCGCAGCTGCAAGGGATGCCGCTCACACTCAGGGAGCAGACGTTCGTTTTCCTCGCCTTCTTCACCGCCTTCGCGGTGAAGGTGCCGATGTGGCCGGTGCATACCTGGTTGCCGGATGCGCACGTCGAGGCGCCCACCGGCGGCTCCGTGGTGCTGGCGGCCATCATGCTGAAGATGGGCGGCTACGGCTTTCTGCGCTTCTCGCTGCCGATCACACCGGATGCGAGCCGCGAGCTCGACTGGCTGATCATTGCGTTCTCGCTGATTGCCGTGGTGTATATCGGCTTCGTGGCGCTTGCGCAGCGGGACATGAAGAAGCTGATCGCGTATTCCTCGATCGCACATATGGGTTTCGTGACCCTGGGTGCCTTCGTCGGATTCCAGATCGTCGAACACACCGGAAGGATGAGCGGCGTCGAGTTAGGGCTGGACGGAGCGGTGGTGCAGATGCTCTCGCACGGTCTGGTCTCGGGCGCGCTGTTCCTCTGCGTCGGTGTGATGTACGACCGCGTGCACAGCCGCGAAATAAGCGCCTACGGCGGGGTGGTGAACACCATGCCGAAGTTCGCCGCGTTCATGGTCCTGTTCGCACTGGCGAACTCCGGCGTGCCCGGCACCTCCGGCTTCGTAGGCGAGTTCCTGGTGATCCTGGCCTCGTTCAAGGCCAACGTCTGGTACGCGTTCCTGGCCGGCACCACCCTGGTCCTGGGTGCCGCCTATACGTTGTGGCTGGTGAAGCGCGTCATTTTCGGGGAAATCGCCAATGACCACGTGCGCGAGCTCACCGATCTAAACGGGCGCGAGTTTCTGGTGCTGGGTGTGCTTGCCGTGGCGGTGCTGCTGGTCGGCTTGTGGCCGGCGCCGCTGCTCGATGTAATGCACGCGACCACGCAGCACCTGGCACAGCAGATCCTGGTCTCGAAGATCGCTCCTTAAGTCGAGTCAGCTATGAACGGTTTCAACGTCGTGGAATTCAATGCAGGCCTGCACTACGCCACCCCGGAGATTTTCCTCGGGCTTGCGGCGTGCGCGATCCTGCTGCTCGATCTGGTGCTCACCGATGCGCAGCGCTCCTGGACGGGAGTGCTGGCGGTCATCACCTTGCTGGTGACCGCGGTATTGTCGGTCGTTCAACCGGTGACGGGGCGCGTCGTCGCGCTCGGCGGGCTGTTCGAGCTGGATCGGATGGCGCAGGTGCTCAAGGTGGTCACCTTGCTCACGGTGGCCGTGGTGTTCGTCTACTCCACCGATTACCTGAAGCGCCGGGCCATCCTGAAGGGCGAATATTACGTGCTCGGCCTGTTTGCGACACTCGGTTCCATGGCGTTGATCTCCGCTGGGAGCCTGATCACCCTGTATCTGGGGCTCGAGCTCCTGTCGCTGAGCCTGTATGCGATGGTCGCCTTCGACCGCGACTCGGGGATCGCTGCGGAGTCGGCCATCAAGTACTTCGTGCTCGGCTCAATGTCGTCCGGGACGCTGCTCTACGGCATGTCCATCGTGTACGGCGTGACCGGCCATCTGGAGCTCGGCATGGTGGTGACCGTCCTGCGCACGGGTTACGCGGCGAACATCGGCCTGTTGTTCGGCATTGCCTTCCTCGTCGTCGGCATCGGATTCAAGCTCGGCGCCGTGCCGTTCCACATGTGGATCCCGGACGTGTACGAGGGCTCGCCGACCTGCGTCACCTTGTTCATCGGCACGGCCTCGAAGCTCGCCGCCTTCGCGCTCGCCATGCGGCTGCTGCCCGAGGCGCTGGGCGCCTCGCAACCGGACTGGAGCCAGATGCTGGTGGTGCTGGCCGTGCTGTCCATGGCGATCGGCACCGTGGTCGCCATCGCGCAGACCAACATCAAACGCATGCTGGCGTATTCGACAATCTCGCACATCGGCTACGTCCTGCTCGGGATTCTCGCGGGGACCCGGCAGGGTTACCAGGCGGCGATGTTCTACATGATCAGCTACGTCATCGTCGCGTGCGGGGCGTTCGGCATGGTGCTGCTCTTGGCGCGCCAGGGGTTCGAGGCCGACAAGCTGGTCGACTTCAAGGGATTGAACGCACGCAGTCCATGGTTCGCGGGCATGATGGCGATCCTGATGTTCAGCCTCGCGGGCGTGCCTCCGTTCATCGGGTTCTGGGCAAAGCTCGGTGTCATACAGGCGGTACTCGGGGTGAGCAATACCTGGCTCGCCGTGGTCGCGGTACTGTTCTCGGTGATCGGCGCCTACTTTTACTTGCGAGTCATCAAGCTCATGTACTTCGACGATCCGACCGACAACACCCAGATTGCCGGATCGGCCCTGATGCGCACGGTGCTCAGCCTGAATGCGCTGGCGGCGTTCGTGCTCGGCGTGGTGCCGGGCAGCTTGATTGCGCTGTGCCAGCGGGCGCTGTCGTAGGCGGCGGAGCGGCTTGGCAGGCGAAGAACGCTTGCATTGCCGGACATACTGGGTAGAATGACCGGCTCTCCGGTGCGGGGTGGAGCAGTCTGGCAGCTCGTCGGGCTCATAACCCGAAGGTCGCAGGTTCAAATCCTGCCCCCGCTACCAACAAATCAAAGGGTTGCGCACCGGTCAGACCCGCCACCCGATTCCCCGGTTCTCATGTAAGCGCCTTGTAAGCAAAACGTGGAAGCTCCACCCCCGTTTATGCCCCGCACGCAGGGCGGACGCCGGACCTTCTTGCGGACGGCTGCTGCCTTCGTAGAGCAAACCGGATAGCTTTGAGTCTCCAGCCCACAAGTGCTGAAGCC
>DATAYO010000003.1:0-54711 GCA_036272515.1 Steroidobacteraceae bacterium
GATCGGGAATCTCCAATTCCGTCTTGCCAGTCAACACATTGAACTTCTTCAACTTCCCGGTGACGCCGGGCTTCTCCGGATACATGTACACGTTGGCGAACACGTACACCGTTCCCTGCTGGGTATGCGAGCGCTGCTGCGGCTCGTCTTCCATGCACCAGTTGTTGGTCGGCACATAGAAGTTCGAAGGGTCGCTCGGATCGACCGCCGCCGGCTGCTGATCCTTCCCGCCCATGGCCGACGGACACGCCTGAGTGTTGTCGCCCACCTTCAGAGGCGAGTGCTGGTACACCTTGACCGGCTTGTCGGTCTTCATGTCGACCTTCTCGGCCCAGTTCACGGTGACGTACTTGTGCGCCCGCAGCAGCGTGCCGTCCGTGCGATCCAGCACGTAGGCGAAACCGTTGCGGTCGAAGTGCACCAGGCACTTATGCATCTTGCCATCGACTTCCATGTCGACCAGCATCACCTCGTTGATACCGTCGTAGTCCCACTGATCGAACGGCGTCATCTGGTAGGCCCATACCGCCTCGCCGGTGTCGACGTTGCGGCCGAAAATGGTCAGCGACCATTTGTTGTCCGATTTGCCGCTATTGCAATTCTCCTGAGTGATCGGCGGATTGCAGCGATAGGACGGAGACCACAGGCCCGGGTTGCCCGTGCCGTAATACACCATGTGCAATTCCGGATCATAGGCGTACCAGCCCCAAGCGGCGCCACCGCCGCGCTTCCACTCGTCCCCCGGATAACTGCTGACGCCGACGTCTTTGCCGGCGACGCCATGGTCCGGATGTTTTCTGTTGGTCTCCTTGGTCAAGCACACGTCCTTGTCGCTGCCGGTGGAAAAGCAGTGCCAGGCCACGGAGCCATCGGAGAGGTTATAGGCCCACATCGCGCCGCGGGCACCGAACTCATCGCCGCCGAACCCCATGATGACCTTGCCGTGGGCGATGATCGGCGCCGACGTCATGGTCTCGCCGTGCTCGGGATAGGCGCCCTTCACCACCCAGTCCTGCTTGCCGGTCACCGCGTCGAGCGCGATCACGTAGCCGTCCAAAGTGGCGAACACCACTTTGCCGTCTGCATACGAGAGACCTCGGTTGACGGTATCGCAACAAGCGCGCGGGACCGCGGACTCGTCGCGGCCGCTGGTCTTCGTATAGCTCCACGTCTGCACCGGATGATCCGGGTCGCTCAGGTCGAGCGCCTGGACGATGTTCGGCCATCCACTCTCCATGAACATCATCGGCTTGCCGCCGACATCCTCGATCACCAGCGGCTGGCCCTCGTGACCGCGCAGCGTGCCGCTGGACTGCGACCACACCATCTGCAGACCCTTGACGTTGGCGGTGTTGATCTCTTTCAGCGCACTATAGCGGTTCAAGCTCAAATTGCCCGCCGGAGCGCCCCACTGATTCGGGTCCTTGAAGCGTTGAAACTGTTCAGAATCCGTCGTCGATTGAGCCAGCGCTGCACCACAGGTCGTGACCAGCGCTGCGACGGCGTATAAAACTTTCACCTGACGTTTTGCTGTGAGCCATTTCATCTCAATTCTCCTGCTTAAGGTCTGAGCATTTCGCCGCTGAAGTGGCGAACGTCGTGCACTCGAGTCCTTGACCCTGGGTGCCTGCAAAAAGAAGCGGTTATTGATTGTCTTGCCTGCAAAACTCCCTCCTTAGCGAAGCGTTGTAATTGTCTGGTCGCACCGGGTCGCCACCAGCCGATACCAAGCCAGCGACGCACCACCGCCTTGGAATGCGCTAAAGATTAGCAATGCTTATGCCATCCACGGCAATTGCGAAATAAATACTGCGGGACGACAGCCGTGATTTAAAATCAATGAGTTACGATTCATCGACCGGTGCGGCGAAGGGCCTCGCAACACGAAGTGTGCCACTCGCGTTACAGTCGTCCGGCCGATTGCGCCGTTCATGATGCTATGACAGGTTCACACCCGTTACGCGGCGCAATGGCCGCATGACGGCGGTCGCCGCGCGCCGGCGGTGAATTTCTGTACCGTTTCCGCGACGGTCCGACGGATCAAGGTGCACTTTGTAACGGCACATCCGCGAAATTCGTGGATCTCGCCGGGGCGCCGGCGACGCTCCGGGATCCCGGCGGTGCGCGAATTGCCGCGCGATGGTGCCGGCACCAGCCACGCCGCAATCTTCGAGAGCCTCGATGAGCAGGCCCGGCATGCAATTTGCACGACAACGGAACGGAAAGTTGTCGTCGGCCGTCACTGTAAGGCACCGAACGAGATTCGGTGTCGCCGCCCGGGTGGCCGCCATTTGATGTTAGTTTTGACGGGTCGATGATTTTGGCCGCCGGGCCGGCCGTTTACGTTCATAAAGTATCGAGAGATCAAACGCTATGAAAACCAAAGCTGCAATTTGTTACGCGGCGGGCAAGCCGCTCGAGATCGCCGAGGTGGACCTGGAGGGTCCGAGAGCCGGCGAGGTATTGATCGAGCTCAAGGCGACGGGCATCTGCCACACCGACGAGTTCACCCGCTCGGGTGCGGATCCGGAGGGCCTGTTCCCGGTCATCCTGGGACACGAGGGCGCCGGCATCGTCGTGGACGTGGGGCCCGGAGTCACCTGGGTGAAGAAGGGCGATCACGTGATCCCGCTCTATACGCCGGAATGCCGTCAATGCAAATCCTGCACCTCGCAGAAGACCAATCTCTGCACCGCCATTCGCGCCACTCAGGGCAAAGGCGTGATGCCCGATGGCACCAGCCGGTTCTCCATCGGCAAGGAGAAGATTCATCACTACATGGGGTGCTCGACGTTCTCCAATTTCACCGTGATGCCCGAGATTGCGCTCGCCAAGATCCGCGAGGATGCGCCTTTCGACAAGGTTTGCTACATCGGTTGCGGCGTCACCACCGGCGTGGGCGCGGTGGTCAAGACCGCCAAAGTCGAGCCGGGCGCGAACGTGGTGGTGTTCGGACTGGGCGGGATCGGCCTCAACGTCATTCAGGGCGCGAAGCTCGTTGGAGCCAACAAGATCGTCGGCGTCGACATCAATCCGCGGCGCAAGGCGCTCGCCGAGAAATTCGGCATGACGCACTTCGTCAACCCCAAGGAAGTCGGCGACGACCTCGTCGGCCATCTGGTCAATCTCACCGACGGCGGCGCGGACTACAGCTTCGAGTGCATCGGCAACGTCGACATCATGCGGCAGGCGCTCGAATGCTGCCATCGCGGATGGGGAGTGTCCGTCATCATCGGTGTTGCAGGCGCCGGCAAGACCATCCAGACACGGCCGTTTCAGCTGGTGACGGGACGGGTCTGGAAGGGCACCGCCTTCGGCGGGGTGCGCGGACGCACGGAGGTGCCGCACATAGTGGACTGGTATATGGACGGCAAGATCAACATCGACGATTTGATTACGCATACGATGCCGCTCGAGAAAATAAACGATGCGTTCGACCTGATGCACAAAGGCGAGTCGATCCGCAGCGTGTGTATCTATTAAACATGAGGAGCTCAACATGACTGTCAAGATTCATCCTGCCGTGGACAACGGCGTCAAAGCAGGCACGCCTGGGTTTGCCGGTGGCACTTTGGTCTGCAAGTGCACCACCGATCCCGTGAAGGTATCGATCGAAGGCGACGTCCTGTTCAACCATGTCTGTGGCTGCTCACAGTGCTGGAGACCGGCCGGCTCGCTATTCTCGATGATCGCGGTCGTGCCGACCCCGAAGGTCAAGGTGACCGCCAACGGCCAGAAACTGAAAGTGGTCGATCCGAGCAAGACCATTCAGCGCAACGCCTGCACGGTTTGCGGTGTGCACATGCATGGACCGATCGACAACCCAAAACACGCCTTCAACGGGCTCACCTTCGTGCACGCCGAGCGTTTCGACAAGAGCGGTTGGGCGCCCCCGGGTTTTGCCGCGTTCGTTTCATCGGTCATCGAGACCGGCACCAAACCGGAGGACATGAACGCGATTCGCGCGCGCTTGAAGGAGCTCAAACTCGAGCCGTACGATTGCCTCTCACCGCCTCTGATGGACATGCTGGCGGCCAACGCCGTGAAAGTGAACGGGGTCGCAAAGGCCGCCTCGTCATGACGCGCGGCCTGAAGGCGACAGGCGTGCCCGCCGCGTAGCGCTCCCCGAGGATCGGACCCCGCCGGCCGCCGCGCAGGATCCGATCCGTTCTGCGATGGGCGGGCGCCCGGGAAAATGCGCCCGCCCTTTTTTTTGCCCGCGTTTCGTTAGAACTTCTGGCCGAATTGCAGCCACACGGTTCGCGGCTGCACCGGGCTGACATAGGGCTGGTTGCACGAGGTCGGCGTGCAGGCCGCGAATCGGGTCAGCTCGCCCAGCACGTTGAACGTGTTGTCGAGCCGCACCTCCATGTGCAACCCGTTGTGCTCCACGCCCGCCGCCAGATTCACCAGCGTATACGGCGGCAGCTCACCCAGGTGCTGCTGTCCGGCCGGGCCGTTCTGGTAGAACGAGGGGAACAGCAGCGGCACGGAGGCATCCTGATAGACGAGGGCCGCCTGGCTGTACGCGTTCCAATCGCTGAACAAAGGAAAATTGTAGCGTCCGACCACATTCGCCTTGAGCCTCGGAGTGCCCGGCAGCCGCGTGCCCGCCGGCGCATAGGGCCCCTGCACGACGGTGCCATCGGCATAGCTGATCGGCGAGCCGGATGCACCGCTCTGCTGAGTCGGACAGCTCGTAGGCAACGTCAGGGTGTTACTGCCGCAAAAATTGCTGGTGAGCTTGGCATCCAGGAAGGTGGCGCTGCCCGAGACGGTCCAGCCGTTACCCACCACCCACTCCAAGTTCGATTCGATGCCGCGGCTGCGCGCCGACGCCGCGTTCTGCACCACGGTGACGCTGTTGGGCCCGAGATAGGAGAACTGGAAGTTGTTCCAATCCTCCCAGAACAGTGCGCCGTTCCAGCGCAGGTGCTCGTCGAACCACTGCGTCTTCCAGCCGATCTCGTAATTCTTGAGCTCGTCGGACCCGTACGGCGGGTAGATGGCGTTGATCGCCTTGTCGAACACGCGATTGACGCCGCCGGGACGGAAGCCCGTCGAATAGGTGGCGTACATCATGTGGTCCGGATCGAACTTGTAGCTGAGCCGCAGGAGCTCGGTATGGCCGTTCGCCGACACGGATGTGAGATTGAGGTCGGTGCAAGGCGCGAAGTGGAACGGCGCGTAGTTCGGATACTGGGTCGTCAGCGACCCGCCCTGGCCGGGCGGACCGCAGGTCGCCTGGCCCGAGTGCTCTCCGGGACCGGTATAGCCCAGCGCATAGCCGTAGAACCCCTGCAGCGAGTTGTCGTAGCGGTACTGCCGGAAGCCCCCGGTGAGCGACCAGCCGCCCGTGATGTCCCAGGTGACCTGAGCGAATCCCGCGTAGTCGCGGTCCACGCGCTCCTCGTCGGTCAGCCAGATGGAGTTGTTGTTGAGACCCGGTATCGTGAAGTCGGAACCAAAGCCCTGCGAGTTGTACGTATAGGGATTGCCGCCGGCACCCGGCATGACGTAGTCCTCCCAGATCTCGTGCACCTGGCGCTCGGCAAACAGGCCCACCGTGGCTTTGACCGGCTTCTGCTGCGGCGTGCTGACGCGCAGCTCGTTGCTCCACTTGTTGTAGTGGTTGTCCTCGATCACGAACTCCTGCGGCATGATCGGCGTGCCCGCGTTGTTGGTCCAGAAGGTCCCGGATCCATAATACTTGTCGTACCAGTACGAGTAGTCCGAGTAATCCGCGATCGAATGCTGATTGCGGGTGAACCATGCCCCTGCATAGGTGATGTCGAAGTCGCTCACCTTGCCCTCGACCGTGAGCGCCGTCTGGGTGAACGAGTCCTGGTCATTCTCCGGACCCGAGTGCACGAGGTCCAGGGGTCCGACCGCCGGATCGTAGGCGAAGAACCCGTTGGCTGCGAGCGACTGTCCCATGAACGTGGGCGTCACCGTCCAGTTGTCGCCGAGGTCGAGCTTCAAGGCCACACGGCCGCCGCGGGTCTCGCTGGTGTTGTAGTTCTTGCTGACGTAGGCCGCGTTGCTGAGAGTCTGGCCGGTCAGGCCGGTCCAGACCGGAAAGCTCCGGTTGCCGTTGACGATCCCCGCATTCGCATTCGTACCCGCGACGTTGTTGATGTAGCCCGGATCGTGCTCGTCCCACCCGACGATGCGTACCGCGGCGATCGGCGAGAGCGGAATGTTCACGAACCCCTCGGCCTTCCAGCCCGTGCCGCCGCCGTTGGTGATCTGATCGCCGGCGACGTCGTAGCTCGCCTCGAACTTGGTCGGGTCGGGTTTGTTGGAGATGATGCGGATGGTGCCCGCCTCGGAGCTCGCGCCGTACAAGGTACCCTGCGGGCCCTCCAGGACTTCGATGCGTGCAATGTCGTACACATGCACATCGACGGTGCCGTCGATCGTCGTCACCGGCTGTTCGTCGAAATAGGTGCCGACCGTCGGCTGCGAGCCGGAGTGGTTGCCGTCCTGCCCGCTGTTGATGCCGCGCATGTACACGTGCGTCGTGCCGACTCCGTTGCCGCCCTGCCCGATGCTCTTGATGGTCGTGACGCCTGCCAGGTATTCGACGTAGGTGTCAAGATTCACGATGTTCAGCTGCTCGAGCTTTTGCGTCCCGATCGCCTCGATGCTGACCGGCACGTCCTGTAGGTTCTCCTTCACCTTCTGCGCGGTGACGGTGACCTCCTGGAGCGTATCGGAGGGCGGCGGCGGCGGTGCGGTCTGCGCGCGCGCCACGGGGGAGATCCCGGCGAGGATCGCCGAGATGGCCGAGGCCAGCGGCAATTGACGCAGCATGAGGCGCTGAAATTCACGAGCTGCGGTGTCCGCGTCTCGACGTGGTGGTTTGAATCGGCTGCGAGTCATGATGTTTCCCCTTGCTCCCTTCAGTTGTAATGTATCGAATGTAATTGATCGACGAATCCACTCTATGGGACGGCGCCCGGCGCGCGCGGATAGCTCGCCAGCGCCGGCCCCAAGGATAGCTTCAGCGGACCGAGCCATGGTTCGTAGTGCCGCCAGTGGTCCATTCCGTCGGTGAAGATGGGTTGCCGCACCTGCTCGGAGCTGGCGGTGCGGACCGGGCGCTCGTTCTCGTAGAACCTGAGGCACCGCTCCTCGAACGGCAGACCGCAGTAGTCGAGCAAGCGGCGGACTTCGCCCTCGGTGTCGTGAACGAGCGACTCGTAGAACACGCGATGGACGCGCCCCGGCATCACTGCGTCGAAGTGCGCCATGAGCTCCACGTAATCCGCGTAATAACGGCCGAGATCTCCGAGGTCGTAGGTGAAATTCTGGCCCCTCGCAAAATGCTGCTTGAACGCCGAGAAGCCGCAACCCAAAGGATGCCGCCGGGCGTCGATGATCTTTGCGTTGGGCAGGATCAATTGAATGAGCCCGACGTAAAGAAAATTATTCGGCATCTTGTCGATGAAAAAGCGGGCCGCGGTTTTCCGGTGCACACGGGTCGAGACGAGATAGTGCTCTCCCAACGAACGCAGCTCCTGCGGTGTCAGCGCTGCGACCGCCTCGAAAAAGCGCTCCTGATTCGCGTTCTCGTCGCGGCCCATCAACTCGCGTGCGATCTGCGGAATGTCGGGGAGCTCGATGGTGCCCTCCACCAGCGTATGGCTCGCGAGGATCTGCTCGAGCAACGTGGATCCCGCACGCGGCAGTCCCACGATGAAAATCGGGTCCGCAAGTTCCGCGCCCTGGGAGCTGCGCGCGGCGAAGAATTCGGTCGAGTACTGCTGTTTGCTGCGGGTCACGAAGGCGCTGTTCTCGTCCGCACTATACGGATGACTGCGCCGGTGGAGCTCGTTGCCCCTGACGTAATGAACGAAGGACTGTTCGTACGACGCAGCATCCTCGAGCGCTTTCCCGAGCGCGAATTCCAGGTGGATGCGGTCCTCGTCCTGGAGCCCGTCGCGCCTCAGTGCGTCTTGCATCGCTGCCCGGTCGGCCTCCGAGAACCGCACCGTTTTGAGGTTTGCGAGACTCCAATAAGCCTCGCCAAGGGTCGGCTCCATTTCAATGGCACGCCGATAGGCGGCGATACTTTCCTCCTGGCGGCGGGCCGTCTTCAAGGCGTGCCCCATGCTCATCCAGACCTTCGGTTGCCGGGGATGGCGGCGCAGCACGTTGCCGTATACGTCGATCGATCCGGCATAGTCGCCCAGGTTCGCGAGAATCGCCGCCTTGAGGTTCAAGTAGCCCGGATTTTCCGGATCCCTCGCGAGAAGCCGTTCCGCGTGCGGCAGAGCCTCAGCCGGCTTGGCCTGCCGGTTCAGCACCCCCGCGTAGTTCAGGCGCGCGGCATCGAAATCCGGAGCGAGGGTGAGGCAGCGTTCGAGCAGCTCCTGGGACTCGGCGTACTTTCGCAGCCGTCCCGCCACCTCGGCCAGCATCCGCAACGCGGCGACGTCGGTCGGAAAAGCAGCCAGATGAGCGCGCAGCCGCCGCTCCGCGAGCGGAAGATCGTTCTTCAGCAGTGCCGCCGCCGGCTCCTTCAATCGGGGGTCGTGTGCCGCCGCCGCAACATACCGGACTCTTGCATTCCCGGCGCCGGCCGGGTCGCCGGCGGCGTCGAGAAAATCGGCCAGTATCCGCCATCCGTCCGCCGATTTGGGCTGCAGCTGCACCGCCCGCCGGAGCGCCGCCACTGCTTCGCGCAAATGACCCGCCTCGGCGCGCGCGACCCCGAGCTCCAAGTGGACCGGGGCAGCGTTGGGCTGTTCCCGTGCCAGCGGCTCGAGCACGTCGAGTGCCTGCGGCGCGCGGCCGCGACGGCGCTGGGCCGCTCCCAGGATGAGGCGCGCTGCCGGATGGGCAGGATGGACCGTCAGAATTTCCCTTGCCTGTTCCGCGGCGAGATCGGGATTCTTCTCCAGCAGGCGTTTCGCATGGGCAATTGCCATGTCGACCGACGAACGGGGTTCCGAGGCAATGTTCAACCGCGCACCTTAAACATCCCTCCATGTGATTTGTGACCTATAAGAATCGCCTTTGCCCGCTTTGTCAATGCACGCGTTGTTGCGAGAAAGACGCGGGCTGAACGGGCCGAAGCGTGCGGCAGTGCTCGCCAAACTCACTCGCCGCGGCCGCCGCCGAAGGCTATGCTAGGCGCCCCGGAAGGTGCGCCGTCCGGAAGGCATTTCATTGGCAAACTCAAGTAAGAGGAATGGGATCGAGTCATGGCTAAGATAGTCGGCATTGCGGTGGCACTTCTGGTTCTTGCCAATGCGAGCGTTGCGGCGCCCGCGCATCACAAGCACCATCACGCTCATCACCATCATCGGGCTCACCACACCGCGAGCCACTAACAGGCTCGCAGCCAACGCCGGTCTTGGCTGCGTTGCAAGATGAACGCCGCGCAAGACACTGATTCATAGGGTGATCGGCCGATATCCGCTCCTCCAGGGTTTCGAGGAGGAGCGGCTGTCGTTCCATTGACGCTGACGGGTCTCTGGGCCAGCCCGTCGGCCAAGCTCCGACATCCACCAGCGCCCTTGGCTGATAAGAACGCGCTCGGCGCTCGCTCATGCTCGACCTGCCGCATCGAGCAGAAGCCCGCCGGTTAGTGACGCGATCCCCACAGTCGTCCTGCTCCCGGGCGAACTACCCATCACTCCCGGGCTTCCTCGATGCGGCGAACCCGCCTCCGAGTTCCTGCAGACGGCGACGCCGACTTCCCGCAGAGCCGACTTCCCATAGACGCCATGCATCTCGGCGATAGAGAGCACCAATTTGACTTGTCGCACTCCGCCGGACTACCGTCCCAGCAAGAACAACGTATTCGGATTGGTTTTCCGGAATCCATCAATCGGAAGGAGAGTGAGTCGTGAATCTCAAAGGCAGTAAGACGGAAAAGAATCTGAAGGACGCGTTCGCCGGCGAATCGCAGGCGAATCGCCGTTATCTGTACTTCGCGGCCAAGGCGGACGTAGAAGGCTTCAATGACGTGTCGGCGGTATTTCGCTCCACCGCCGAAGGCGAGACCGGCCATGCCCATGGTCACCTCGAGTATCTCGAGGCGAGCGGTGACCCGGCGACCGGCCTGCCCATCGGTGCGACCTCGCTGAATCTCAAGGCGGCCATCGCCGGTGAGACGCACGAGTACACCGATATGTACCCCGGCATGGCGAAGGGCGCCCGCGAGGAAGGCTTCAACGAGATCGCGGATTGGTTCGAGACGCTGGCCAAGGCCGAGCGCTCGCACGCCAACCGCTTTCAAAAGGCGCTGGATAACCTGTAGTCCCCGGCGCTCGGCCCCCGGCCGCATGCAATCGGGCGGGCTCCGTTCCAGGAGCCCGCCTCTTCAAGTACGGAGATTCGCCGTGTCCGACGGACCGATGACGCAAGGCCGCGAGGGGAGTCTCGAGGCGCCGACGCGTCATGCCCTCGGCTGGCAAGACCCCAAGTTCTACGACCCGGCGGCTCTGGGACAGGAGCTGGAGCGGGTATTCGATATCTGCCACGGTTGCCGGCGCTGCTTCAATCTCTGCAACTCCTTTCCGACGCTCTTCGATCTCATCGACGAATCCAAGACCGGCGAGCTCGACGGAGTCGACAAGAAGGACTTCGCCAAGGTCGTCGACCATTGCTACCTGTGCGACATGTGCTACATGACCAAATGTCCGTACGTGCCGCCGCACCCATGGAACGTCGATTTCCCGCACCTGATGTTGCGCGCCAAGGCGGTCAAGAACCGTGACGGCGGGGCGCGCTGGCGCGACAAGGTCCTGAGCTCGACCGACACCGTCGGGAGCATCGCCGGAATTCCCGTGGTCTGCGAGGTCGTCAACGCGGTCAATGCGAGCTCGCTGGGACGCAAGGTGCTCGATGCCACCCTGGGCGTACATCCCGAGGCGCCGATACCGAAGTACTACTCCCAAACTTTGCGCAGCCGCTTGAACAAGAAGCGCTCTTCCGCCGAGGGCGCGCAGCCCCCCGGCGCGCAGCCCCCCGGCCCGACCGGCGGCAAGGTGGCTCTTTTCGCCACCTGCTACGTCAACCGCAACGAGCCGGACATCGGCATGGACCTCGTCGCGATCTTCGAGCACAACGGCATCGAGGTCGCGCTCGCGGAGCGAGAAAATTGTTGCGGAATGCCCAAGTTCGAGCTCGGCGATCTCGACGCGGTGGCGGACTTGAAGGCCAGGAATGTGCCGCCGATGCTCGCCATGATCGAGCGCGGCTACGACATCGTCGCCCCCATCCCTTCGTGCGTGCTGATGTTCAAGCAAGAGCTGCCGCTCATGTTTCCGGACGATGCCGACATCGCCAGGATCAAGCGACGCATATTCGACCCGTTCGAATATCTGGCGCTCAGGCACAAGGCGGGATTATTGCGCACCGACTTCAAGCGGCCCTTGGGAACGATCGCCTACCATGTCGCCTGTCATCTGCGTGTCCAGAACATCGGGCTCAAGACGCGCGACATCCTTCAGCTGATCCCCGATACCACGGTGCAGCCCATCGAGCGATGCTCCGGTCACGACGGCACCTACGGCGTCAAGCGCGAATTTCGCGACATCTCGATGAGGATCGGCAAACCGGTGATCCTCAGGGTCGAGTCTAGCGCGGCGGACTTTTACGCGAGCGATTGCCCCATGGCGGGACACCAGATCGAGAGCGGGCTGCCGGACGAGCGGCCGCCCACGCACCCGTTGACGCTTCTTAGAATGGCATACGGACTTTGAGACGGCGTATTGAAGCTTATGCAAAAATTATCCCGCAGCGATTTGTTGAGCCTCGAGCAATACTCCATCGAGCGTCCGCGCCTGCGCAGCGAGGTCATCGCGCACAAGCAGCTCCGCAACGTCCAGGTCGGTCCCAACATGACCTGGTGCTTCGAGGACCGGACCACGATCCGTTATCAGGTCCTTGAGATGCTGCGCGCGGAGCGCATTTTCGAGAGCGCGGGAATCCAGGACGAGCTCGACGCCTACAATCCCCTGATTCCGAGCGGCAGCGACTGGAAGGCAACGCTGCTGCTGGAGTTCCCCGATCCGGAGCAGCGGCGCATCGCGCTCGAGAAGCTGATCGGCGTCGAGGACCGGTGCTGGGTGAAAGTGAGCGAGATGGACCGGGTGTTTGCGATCGCCGACGAGGATCTCGACCGCGAGAACGAGCAGAAGACATCGGCGGTGCATTTCCTGCGCTTCGAGCTGTCGCCCGCGATGGTCGAGGCGGCGAAATCGGGCGCGACGCTCAGTATCGGAGTCGATCACGACAATTACCGGCATTCGGTCAGCCCGCTGCCGGACACGATCCGCGACGCCCTCGCCCGCGATCTGGACTGAAGCCTCACTGAATCCCCGCCAATCGTCGTATGCTGTCGTCTCTCGCGACGGCGGCCGCGCGCGACCAGGGAGCTTCGAGGATGTCCAGCGACACGCCCATTCGGCGCGAAGTCGGCGCGATCGCGCTGATGTTTACCGGCTTGGGATCGATCATCGGCTCGGGCTGGCTGTTCGGAGCCTGGCGCGCCGCGCAGCTGGCCGGACCGGGAGCGCTGTACGCCTGGATCATCGGTGCCGTGATCATCATGTTCGTGGCGGTGACCTACGCCGAGCTGGGCGCCATGTTTCCGGAATCCGGCGGCGCCGTGCGCTACGGACACTACTCGCACGGGTCGCTGGTCGGGTTCGTCGCCGGGTGGGCCGCGTGGATCGCCATCGTCTCGGTCATTCCGGTGGAGGCCGAGGCATCCGTCCAATACATGAGCTCCTGGCCCTGGAGCTGGGCCCAGGGGCTCTATGTGCATGCTGCTCATGGCCGCGGAGAGCTCACGGTGCCCGGACTTTGCATCTGCGCGGTGCTGGTGATTCTCTATTTTCTGGTCAATTTCTGGAGCGTGAAAGTATTCGCCGGGACCAACAGCGCTATTACCTTCTTCAAGCTCATCGTTCCGGCGGCCACCGCGATCGCGCTGATCTGCACCGGCTTTCACCGCGAAAATTTCCATGTGGGCGTGCACGGCGGCACGCACGCCGCCGACCTCGCCTCGATCCTCACCGCCGTGGCGACCTCGGGCATCGTGTTCAGCTACAACGGATTTCAGAGTCCGGTCAATCTGGCGGGAGAGGCACGGCATCCGGGCCGCAGCATTCCGCTCGCGATTTTCGGATCGCTCGCGCTCAGCACCGCGGTCTACGTGCTGCTGCAGGTCGCATTCCTGGGCGCGGTGGCGCCCGAGCATCTGCATGAGGGCTGGGCGGCGCTCGAATACAGCTCGCCGTTCGCGCAGCTTGCGCTCGCTCTCGATCTGAACTGGCTCGCCCTCCTTCTGTACGCCGACGCTTTCGTGAGCCCAAGCGGCACGGGGACCACCTACACGGCGACGACGGCGCGCATGATTTATGCCATGGAGCGCTCCGGCTCGCTGCCCCGCCTGTTCGGGCACGTGCACTCTCGCTACGGCATTCCACGGCCCGCGATGTGGTTCAACCTGCTGGTTTCGTTCCTGTTCCTGTTCTTCTTTCGCGGCTGGGGCCGGCTCGCCGCGGTGATCTCGGTCGCCACCATCATCACCTATCTGGTGGTGCCGGTCAGCGTCGAGGTGCTGCGGCGTACTGCGCCCGAGATGCATCGCCCATGGAGCTGTCCCGCTCTGTCGGTGCTCGCGCCCACGGCGTTCGTGCTCGCGACCCTGATGCTGTACTGGGCGCGCTGGCCGCATACCGGCGAGATCATGCTGTTGCTCCTGCTGCCGATACCGGTCTATCTGTACTCCCAGGCGAAAGGCGGCTGGCTCGACTTCGGCAGGCATCTGCAGGGCGCATGGTGGCTGATCGCCTATCTCGCCGCGGTCGTGGCCCTGTCGTGGGCGGGAAGCAAGGAATTCGAAGGTCGCGGCTACATCGGCTACGGTTGGGACCAGCTATGCGTGGTGCTGGTCGCCATGGGGTTCTTCTTCTGGGGCGTGCGCAGCGGCTGGAGAACTCCGGCGCTCGCGGCGCTGCCCAAGCCGGGCTAGAGCCACCGGCGCGTGAGTGCGGCACGCTCCTTGAACGTATTGCTGCCGACTCTCGGCAGCGCCGGGGATGTGCATCCGTTCATCGCGCTCGGCCGCGCGCTGCGTGCCCGCGGACACCACGCTACGATCCTCACCAACCCGTACTTCCGGGAAAGCGTCGAGGCGGAAGGGCTCGGCTTTTTGCCCGTGGGAACGATTGCCCAGGTGGAGAGCGCGATTGCCGACCCGGATCTGTGGCATCCCGGCAAGGGGTTCGAGGTGGTCGCCCGGCGCGTGATCATTCCCTCGATTCCCGAGATCTTCCGGCTGCTCGAAAGGCATGCGGACGAGGATACCGTCGTCGCCGCGTCGAGCATCTCGTTCGGCGCGCGCATCGCCCAGGAGAAACTGGGATTGCCGACGGCGAGTGTGCATCTCCAACCGGTCGTCATCCGCAGCCTGATCGACCATGGGAAGTTCGGGACCCTGCGCATCTCGCGCTCGCAACCGATGTGGTTCAAGCGAGCCCTGTTTCGATTCATCGACTGGGCGGCAATCGACCGGCTGCTGCAGCGGCCGCTGAACGACTTTCGTGCGACCCTGGACTTGTCTCCGGTCGGCCGCATCTTGCGGCGCTGGATCCACTCCCCCCAATGCGTCATCGGATTTTTTCCGGACTGGTTCGCGCCGCCTCAGCCGGATTGGCCACCGAACGTGCACTTGGTGGGCTTTCCACTGTGGGACGGCGGCGCCGGCAGCTCTTCGACCGCAAGCCGCATGTCCGGCGCAGCACGGGAGTTTCTCGATGCCGGTGAACCGCCCGTGATCGTGACGCCCGGCTCGGCCGCCTCGACCATGCACGACTACTTCGAGGAGTCCGTGCAGGCGGTACGCCGGCTCGGGCTGCGCGCCATGCTGATCACCAATTTTTCCGGGCAATTGCCCACCTCCTTGCCCCCGGGCATCGAGGCGTTCGGGTACTTGCCTTTCAGCGAGGTGCTGCCGCGCGCGGCGCTGGTGGTTCATCATGGCGGCGTCGGTACCCTGGCGCAGGCCGTCAAGGCGGGTATTCCACAACTGGTGGTGCCGAGCAGCCACGATCAATTCGACAACGCCTGGCGCATCGATCGACTGGGGCTGGGTCGGTCGCTCCCACGCACCCGCTATCGCGCCCTGCGCGCCGCCGGCGCGATCCGCGGCATCCTCGACGATGCGTCGTTGCTCCGGCGAGCGCGGGAATTCGTCCCTCGAATCGATACGAGCGCAGCCATCGCCCGAGCGTGCGCGTTGATCGAAAGCTTGAGGTGATTCACAGTCCTGCTAAGCAGCAGGGGCTCGTGTCATCCAAAGGAAGCATTGCGCGTTGGCTCGGCTAATCGCGAACGTTGCGAGACGACAGTCGCTTCGGAGACTACGGATGAACCGCTTTGCCAGCCGCCTGTCGCTCACCGCCGCTCTCCTCGGGGCGACCGTCCCGGTCAACGAACTCACAGCGGCCGGCCTGCGCGATGACGCAATCGCCGCCGTGCAGATACTGCGCGAGGGCGGTTGCGGCGGGATCGTGCCCGCGGCGCGTCCGCTCGATCACAGCGCTCTGTTGGACCGGGCGGCGGCACTATGGGCCGGCGGGCGAACCTTGCAAGAGGCCGCGGAGGCGAGCGGCTACCGGCCGGAGACCGCGGCCGGCGTGCACGTCAGCGGGCCGCAGGCCGCGATTGCGCAGACGCTCAGGCGGTCGAATTGCACGACGGTGGCCAATCGCAGCCTGCGCGACCTCGGCGTCCACCATCGCGGCATGGATACGTGGATCGTGCTCGCCTCGCCGTACGTGGTGCCGTCCCGCGTCGAGGCGCCCGCACTGGCGGCTCGGGCGCTCGATCTGGTCAACGCCGCACGCTCACGAGGCACCCGCTGCGGCACGCGGTGGTTCGCGCCCGCTCCGCCGGTGAGGCTGTCGCGCACCCTGGACGAGGTCGCTCTCGGGCATGCGCGAGACATGGCCGAACACGGCTACTTCGAGCACCGGGATCCCGCCGGTCATTCGCCGGCCGATCGGGTCCGGGCAGTCGGCTACCTCGAATCCCTGGTGGGCGAGAACATCGCCTACGGCGTGAAATCGGCCGACGAGGCGGTACAGGGCTGGCTCGACAGCCCGGACCACTGCGAGAACATCATGGATCCGCGCTTCGCGGAGATGGGTATCGCCTACTCCGAGGGACGCGCCCGGAAGCACGGCCTGTACTGGGTTCAGGTCCTCGCGGAGCCGCGCGCGTGACGTCATCCGAGGCAGACCTCGCGCGTTATGGCGAAGGACTCTCGCTGTATAACGGAGAAAACATGTCATTTCGAGGCATCAAGACTTTCGCAGGAATCGCCCTTGTTTCCGGCGCACTGCTCGGCGGCTGCGTGGTCGCGCCGGCGCCGGGCTACTATTACCGACCCGCGGTCGTCGCGGTCGCGCCGCCCGTCCCCCAGGTGGAAGTGGTCGGCGTCGCCCCCACCCCGGGCTACGTCTGGTTCGGCGGCTACTGGGACTGGGTCGCCGGACGACACGTCTGGGTAGGCGGCCACTGGGGGCCGGGCCGTCCGGGCTATTACTGGGTGCCGCATGCCTGGGTGCACGCGGGCGGCGGCTGGCGCATGCGCGCGGGCTACTGGGCGCACCGCTAGCACCTCCTCAAGAACGTCTTTCCGCACCGGAGAGCGCCTTAGGTAGGAGGTCAGAGGGTGGGGATGAGGGTATCTCACCCAATTTTTTGAAAATCTTAAAAAAATTGGGTGAGATACCCTCGCCCCCACCCTCCGACCCAACGTATGGTTAAAACGTACTCCATCGAGCTTCTCTACAGCTCGACCTCCGGCTTCGACGCCGATCGAGTACCCGGCCCGGCCGCATTGCTCTGCCCGTGATAGGTGAAGACCAGCGAAAACTTCACCGCGTCGGTGAGATTCTTTCCCGCCGAGTGCAGCGTGTTGCAGTGGAAAAACAGCGCGTCTCCCGGCTCGAGCCCCACCGGCATGGCTCCGTGCAGGATTTCCCTGTTGTCGTCCCGGTCGGAACGAAAGAATTTGTGCTCATCGAACCGCTCGGCTCCGAATACCATGCGGTGCGAGCCCGGCACCAGCCATAGGCCGCCGTTCTCGACGTCCTCCTCCCCCAGCGCGAGCCACACCGACACGAGGTCCTCGCGCTCGAAAGACCAGTAGCGAATGTCGCGATGCCAGCTGGTCTCGCTGCCGTATCGCGGATGCTTGGTCATGAGGCAATTGTGATGGGCGCGCGACATCCGCACCTTCTCGCCGAAGTACGTTTCCATCCAATCACGCAATGCGGGCGCGCATGCGACCTCGGCGAACGCCGGCGCGCGCGCATAGGCATCGAGCAGCCGCCGCACCGTATCACCGCCGGCGGCCGCATGCGATTCTGGCGCACCGGGATATCGAAGGTCGGCCTCGAGCTCCAATGGCGCGGCCCGCGCCGCCAGTTGCGCGCGGGCGGTTTGATTGAGTGTCGCCAATGCGCCCGCGGCAACGAATCTCGGCACGATCACATACCCCTGGTGTCGAAGCTCCTGTATCTGGTTGTGGATCGTGGCTTGCATGTCGATGAACCTCGGTCTCCATTCTAAACCACCGACTCGGCGGCAAGGGGACGTGATGCAGTTCTGAATCGAGACGGCCTCATTGCTGTAGAATCTCCCGCCGATGGCACGCCGCCAAGCCCGGATCAAGAATTACTTTGCCGAGAATCGTCTGTTCATGGTGCGGGCCGTCGTGGCCAGCGTCATGGCATTGCTGTTGCTTTTGTGTGTCGGCGGCCGGCTGTTCTACCTTCAAGTCGTCAAATACCAGTACTACTCCACCCTCTCCCAGGGCAACCGCATCCGGATCGAGCCGATTCCGCCGAGCCGCGGTCTGATACTCGACCGAAACGGCGTGGTGCTCGCCGACAACCAGCCCGCCTTCAATATCGAGCTGGTGCGCGAACAGGTGGGTGACGGCAAAGCGCTCGATGCCACCCTGGCCCAGCTCGTGGCCATCGGGGTTCTGCGGCCGGAAGAAGTGGCCGGCATCCGCCGGACGGTGATGTCGCACAAGGTCTACGAGAGCGTCCCCATCAAGCTGCAGGTGGACGAGGAGCAGATGGCGCGCTTTGCCATCCATCGGTTCCAGTTCTCGGGGGTCGACATTCACCCGCGCCTGGCGCGGCACTATCCGATGAAGGAGATGGGAGTCCACGCCATCGGCTATGTGAGCGCGATCAACGAAGAGGATCTCAAGAGGATCGACACGGCCGAGTATGCGGGCACGAGCCTCATCGGCAAGCTCGGCGTCGAGGCCGCTTACGAAGCCGAGCTGCACGGCAAGCCTGGATTCCGGGAGATCCTGGTGAACGCCGCGGGCCGTCCGGTGGAGCGGGCCGGCGACTATGCCCCGCAGTTGCGCACCAAGGCGCCGGTCGCAGGCGAGGACCTGGTGCTCGGCATGGACTCGCGCGTGCAAAGGGTGGCGGAGGAGGCCCTGCAGGGCAAGCGCGGCGCAGTCGTCGCCCTGGACCCGAAGACCGGCGACATCATCGCGCTTGCCAGCACGCCGGGCTTCGACCCCAACGACTTCGTCCGCGGGCTGTCGGTGTCGGAATATGGTGCGCTCGCGAACAACATCGATATTCCGCTGCTCAATCGCGCGCTTCGCGGCGCCTATCCGCCCGGCTCGACGGTGAAGCCCCTGTACGCGCTCGCCGCGCAAACGTACGGGATCCTGACGCCGGAGGAGACGCAATTCTGCCCCGGCTTCTATCAGCTCCCCGGCTCGAGCAACAAGTACCGCGACGACAAGAAACACGGCGCCGTCGACATGCGTCATGCCATCGCCGAATCCTGCGACGTGTACTTCTACAAGGTCGCTCACCAATTGGGAATCGAGCGCATGGCGCCGTTCATGAAGGCGTTCGGCTACGGATCGCTGACCGGAATCGACATTCCTGGCGAGAAGGCGGGCCTGTATGCCTCGCCGGAGTGGAAGCAGCACGCCTTCAAGCGCCCGGAAGAGCGGGTATGGTTCCCCGGCGAGACCATCAGCATGGGCATCGGCCAGGGACCGATCACGGTCACACCCCTGCAGCAGGCGCATTTTGCCGCGGAGATCGCCGAGCGCGGCCGCATCATCGCCGTTCCGCGCCTGGTCGCAGCCATCCGCGAGCCGGGGTCGACGAAGATCCTTTACAGGAAACCGCAATTCCTGAAGCCGGTCGACATCGGCACCGATGCGCAATGGTCGGTGGTGATCGACGGCATGGAAGGTGCGGTCAGCATGCCCGGAGGAACGGCCTATGCCTCCGGCCTCGGCGCGAAATACAAGTTCGCCGGCAAGACCGGGACCGCCCAGGTGTTCAGGGTCAAGCAGACGGAAAGCACCCGGGCGAAGATCACCGAGGAACGCAAGCGCGACCACGCCTGGTTCATCGCCTTTGCACCGGTCGATGATCCCAAGATCGCCCTTTCCGTGCTGGTGGAAAACGGCGGGTTCGGCGCATCGGCCGCCGCGCCGATCGCCCGCAAGGTTTTGGATGCTTACATGCTGGGACCGGACGCGTCGGCCGCGACGACGCCCCCCGCCGGCGGCGCGCAGCCCAAATCGACGCCTGCCGCGGAACCGGAGCCGGCCAAGCGCGGCGGTTGAGCGCTCGCCGCTACAGAAGATCGCGCTTGATGTGGTGATCCCAGCGGCGCTCGAAGACGACCTTCTCGCCCTCGGTGGCCTGGATCGATTCCCGCATGCGGAAATTCTCGGCGGTCGAGGTGAGCTCGAGCGTCGAGCGCAAGCCGGTATCCCAGCCCTCGCGCTGGAGCCGGCTGAACCATTCCAGCCGCCAGACGGAGCTGTTCGGATCTCCCTCGCGGATGGACATGGTCCAATCGCTGCCGCCGGACAGGGTCGTGCCGATATCCGCGAGCCTCTCGGGCTCGTCCCGCAGCCTCTTGTGCAAGGTCACCCGGCCTTCCGCATCGGGACCGCTCTGGGTGACGCTCTGATCCTTGAACTCGTCCGGGTGCGCCTCGACCCTCGCCCGCACGCGGTCGGCGAGCAGCTCGATCGGCATGCGTTCCCGGCCGCCGTCATCGGGCCGCACCGGCAATGACAAGCGTGAAGCGCCGGCGGTGATCTCGAGCCGCACGGGCCGCGGCGAGGGCCACAGCATCGGCCAGATCGACTCGCTGATCGCCACGCGGATGCGGCTGCCCTTCTTGAAGCGGTGCGCCGTGAAATAGCAGGGAACTTCAACGTCGTAATGCCGGCCCGGCGTGAGCGCAGTCGGGTGCTCGTGGCCGTCCCGGTGGGTGAGGTTGAGCACGCCATAGCTGACCGACCAGGACTTTCCATCCGGTACGACTTCATTGATGCGCACGACCAGTTTCGCGACCGGCTGGTCGCTCGCCACCCGGATCGAGGCGATCGGCCGTCCCACCAGCTCCAGATCCTGCTCGAGCGGTGCCGAGTCGAAGGTGAGCGAGCGCTTGTCGTCCGGAGTCTGGTCGGGCGGCAGGTCGATGTTCAGATTCCAGGGAAACCATTCACGCTTGGTGAGGCCCAGGGTTTCCTGGGAATGAATCTCGCGTACGGCCTCGCTTCCCTGATTCTCGGACAGTCCCCCGGCATTCAAGAACAGGGTGCGGGCGTGGATGCGCGGCGACGGCCATGATGGCTCGCTCACCCAGCGCCCGGGCACGTCGCGAGGCCACACTTCCGAAGCAGTGCAGTCCTCGACGAAGACGCGCAGCATCGGCTCGTCCATGATCCCGGTGTCGAGCCCCAAGAGCCATTGCGTCCACCAGCGGACCTCCTCGGTCACCCAGTCGAGACCGGGGCCCGCGTCCGCCAGCTGCGGATACTTGTGACCCCACGGCCCCATGATCCCCTTGCGCGGCACCTTGAGGTTCGCCAGCAGGCGCGGCAGAAAATCCCGATAAGAATCGATCTGCCCATCGACCGCATAGACCGGACATTTGATGCTCGAATAGTCGACCGCCACCGACCCGTGCTGCCAGAACGCGTCGTAGCGCTGGTGCGAGAGCCACTCGGCGAGAATCGGCGGCGTCGCGTGCAAGCGCTGCATCCACATGCTTCGCCAGCGCGCGCCGACGATCGCCGGATCCGGGGGTCCCACCAGAACCGTCTTGAATTCGGCGCCCCAATCGTAGTTGTCGAGCGTCAGCGCGCCTCCCACATAATGGGCGTCGTCGGTGTAGCGATTATCGGAGGCACACTGCGGAATGATCGCCTTGAGCGCGGGCGGAGCCAATGCGGCGGCCTGCAGCGAGCTGAACCCGCCCCAGGATATTCCCCGCATCCCGACTGCGCCGTTCGACCAGGGCTGGCGCGCGAGCCACGCGATCACCTCCAGCGCATCCTGCTGCTCCTGCTTCAGATATTCGCCGAGCAATATGCCGTCGGAATCCCCCGAGCCGCGGATGTCGACCCGCACGAATGCGAAGCCGTAAGGCACGAACATCTGTGCCCAGCCCGAATCGCGCCCGCGTTCCATATCGCGCTTGCGATACGGCAGGTATTCCCACACGACCGGTACGGGCGAGTGATCCGCGCCCTCCGGGATCCAGATGCGCGCGGCCAGACGGGTGCCGTCGGCGAGCGTGATCCATTCGTTCTCGATGACCCGAAAGGGGCGCCTCGGCGGCAGCGTCCAGGCGGCGGCCGGCGAGTCGCGACCGCCGTCCGCCAGGGTCGCCGCCGACATCGCAGTACCGGCGAAGGCGGCGCCGGACCTCAGCAAGAATTCCCGTCTCGATACCGTCATGTAGCCCTCAGCCCTTGGGTGAACCCGGGATCATAGCGTCTCAAGCTTGAGGCTGCCGGCCGCCGACGAACGGGCCGCGCTGCGAAGGGGGCACGGGCTTGCGGCGGATCTTGCGCCACAGATCGTAGATGGCGAGGCCTGAGGTCAGAGCGGCGAGCGCCGCGAAGTAGGCGCGCGGGCCGAAGCCGCTCATGAGGCCGCCGGCGAGCACCGGCCCGATGGCCGCGGAAGTGCCGTTCAAGCGCAGCAGTGCGCTGCTCGCGGCGACCATCTGCGATTGCTCCAGCTTGTCGTTGACGTGCGACACCGCGAGCGAATAGATGGTCAGCACGAACCCGGTGAACACTGCCGCGAGCGTCAGGAACACGGCGTGGGGCAGGGAGGGAAAAGCCGTGATGATTGCGGCAATGGCCGCATCCAGCATGCACACGGCCGCAATCATCGTGCGCCGGTCCATGCGATCCGACAACCGGCCGATCGGATACTGGGCCAGCACGGTCGCGAAAATGCTGACTCCCATGAAGCGCGCGACACCGGCCGTGTCGAGCCCGCTGAGCCGCGCATAAACGGGCCCCATGGAGAAGAAGAACGCCGAGATCATGCCGGACACCGCGACCGCGACGACCCCGAGCGGCGTATCTCGATAGAGCTCGCGCAGCCGCACTTTGCGCGGCACCGCATGCTCGGGAACCTGGCGCGAGGAGACCACGATGGGTACCAGCGCCAGAGAGATCAGTATCGACACGAGCATGAAGGGCGTTTGACTGGCCGGATTGGCGAGAACCAGAAGGAATTGCGCCGCGCCGAGCCCCACGTAGAGGACCACCATGTAGATGGCGAACAATTGGCCGCGGCTTTCGCGGCTCGCGCGGTCGTTGAGCCAGCTTTCCGCGACCACGTAAATGCCCGCGAGGCAGAGACCGGACACCATGCGCATCGCGCCCCAGGGGAGCGGGTGGACGAAGCAGCCCTGCACCAGAACGGCGGCCGAAGAGACGGCGGCGAGCGTCGCGAATACCCGGATGTGGCCGAGCCGGCGCAGCAACGGCGGCGCGATGCGCGTTCCCAGCAGGTATCCGAGGTAATAGCACGACATGATCGCGCCGGTCACCACGGTGGGGAAGCCCTCGAGCGTCGCGCGCACGCCGAGCAAAGTGCTCTGCAGGCCCGTGCCGAGCATGAGCACGCCCATCCCGAGCAGCAGCGGCCAGGTCGCGGCGACGGCGCGGCTCGGCAACATCGCGGTGAGAGCGGGCGCGGCCGGGACAGCGGCCTCTTTCGACGAACTTGCGGCTACGACGCTCTCTCCACTCTGGGCTCGACCGAGGGGCCGGCCGAGCGCAGACGGATTCTATCGGTTACCGGACTGCGCCGCGAGACCCGCCGTCACGATAGAATTGCGCCTTTGCCGGCTGGCCCGAGGGGAGACTTCCATGCTGACGTGCGGCGAGCTTCTGGTGAAGCTCTTGGAAGATGCGGGCGTGGATACCGTGTTCGGCATCCCGGGGGTGCATACGGTGGAGCTGTATCGGGGATTGCCTGCAACGCGGATACGGCATGTTACCCCGCGGCACGAGCAGGGCGCCGGATTCATGGCGGACGGTTACGCCAGGGTCACCGGCAAACCCGGGGTGTGCTTCATCATCACCGGCCCCGGCATGACCAACATCCTCACCGCCATGGGCCAGGCCTACGGCGATTCCATTCCCATGCTGGTGATCTCGAGCGTCAACCACACCGAGCAGCTCGGCATGGGCGGCGGCCGCCTGCACGAGCTGCCCTCGCAGCGCGAATTGACCGCCGGGGTCACCGCGTTCAGCCACACGTTGATGCGTCCGGACGAGCTGCCGGCGGTGTTGACTCGTGCATATTCCATTTTCGCAAGCGCACGTCCGCGGCCGGTGCACATCGAGATTCCCATCAACGTGATCACGGCGGCGGCCGACCACGTGAACCGGAAAATGGGTGCGGTTCCGAGTCGGCCGGCGCCCTGCCCCGCCGCCACCGCTCGGGCGGCGGAGCTTCTGAAGGCGGCTCGGCGGCCGATCGTATTGCTCGGCGGCGGCGCCGCCGATGCCGCCGCAGAAGCCAGACAGCTGGTGGAGACGCTGGATGCGCCGACCGCGTGCACCATCAACGCCAAAGGCATATTGCCCAAGGGCCATCCGCTCTCGCTCGGATCGAATACCTCGCTCAAGCCGGTGCGCGAGCTCGTGCTGGGCTCGGACATCGTGCTCGCCATCGGAACCGAGATGGGCGAGACCGATTACGATCTGGTGTTCGACGGGAACCTGCGCATCCAATGCCCGCTCATCCGCATCGACATCGACCCGCAGCAAGTGAACCGCAACTTCCCCGCGGACCTGGCGGTGGTCAGCGATGCCAAGCTGGCGATCCTTGCGCTCCTCGGAACGATCGATCGAGGCGCGATCGTTCCGCGCCGGAGCCCCGGCGCGGAGCTCGTCGCCCAGGTGCGCGCCCGGCTCGATCGGCAGTGGCCGGCCGGCTGGCGGGGTCAACGGCTGACCCTGGAGACCGTCCAGCAGGCGTTGCCCGATGCCATCATCGTCGGCGACTCCACGCAGCCCGTCTATTCCGGCAACCATTTGTTCGAATCGAACGCACCGCGCTCCTGGTTCAATTCGGCGACCGGTTACGGAACCTTGGGCTATGGATTGCCGGCGGCGGTGGGCGCGAAGCTCGCCGCGCCCGGCCGGCCGGTTGTCGCGCTGATCGGAGACGGCGGCCTGCAGTTCACCTTGGCCGAGCTCGCCTCGGCCGTCGAGGCGCAGGCGCCGATCATAGTCCTGTTGTGGAACAACGAAGGCTACGGCGAGATCAAGCGCTTCATGCAGGAGCGCGACATTCCGACGATCGGGGTCGATATCTACACGCCGGATCTGCTCGCGATCGCGAAGGGCTTCGGCTGCGCGGCGGCTCGAGCATCGAGTTACCGGCACTTGCGCGAGCTGCTGCAGGAAGCCGCCCGGGCGGACCGCCCGACCGTCATCGAGGTACGGGAGGATGCCGATTTTCTTGGACGCCCCGCTTAGAGCTCCGCCGCATTCTCCGGACGGCAGACGCCCGACAGCAGATGGCGCAGGGCCACCACGTTGCCCCTGAAGCGTCCGCGCCGGTCGATGAACGCTTCGGGACGGATGGTCTTGATGCCGTTGATCGCCAGCGCCTTCAAGGTGTTGGACCATGCCTCTTTCGCCGACAGCGTTCCTTTCCGGCACAGATACCAGGGATTGACGATCTGCGCATAGCCGAACTTCTCTCCGGAGACGCGGCCTTGCTTGAGCCCGAGGTGCACGCCGACCAGGGAGTGACATTGCACCAGCCGTCCCGCCCGGCCGGCCAATCGCGAGAAATCCTTGTCCTCCAGCCATCCGTACAGGGCAAGCCGCTCGTCGAACCGGAGCTCGCTGCCGACCGCGGACATTCGATAGGCCATATTGCAGCCGTACAGGTCCGGCGCCTCGAATAGCGGCTCGCAGCCGTCCGCGCCATCAGTCTCGGCGGCATCGGCCTCGCGGATCAGGTGCTCCGCTTCTTCCCAGGACACCGCATCGGACATGGCGCCATCACGGATGACGCGCCCGGAGACTCCGGCCACGCCGGGGTGAGATGCGAACACACGGACGGTTCGCTCGATCCAATGAGGTGACGGAACGAAGTCATCGTCGAAAAAGAACACCACGTCACAGCTATCCTGAAGCCGATTCAACGCTCGATTGCGCTGGATCGACGTGCCGGGCGACCCGAAGATGACATCCACGTTCATCCAACTCGCGGGTATCGCGTCCACGTCGGCTTGCTCGGTGGCGGACACGACCACCGCCGCGGGCGGCTGAGTTTGCTGCTCGAGCACCTGCAGCAGCCGGCCGATGGCCTGCGGTCGTCCTTTGGTCGCGATGACCACCACGGCGCGGCCCAGCCGCTCGGGGCTGTCTTGAATTGCCATGCAGTGCTGGACTCGTCGTCAACGCATAAGTTCTATGCGCCAACGAATCAAAAGCGGGACGCTCCGTTTTCCTACACGCCTTCGATACTTGCGCGAGGCACGCCGGCAGTGCTTCGCGCGCCGCATTGCAATTTTTTCAACTCGCAGAATTCGATCGAATATGTCAAATCCCGCCGTGCGGCGGTCCCGCCGAAGGTAGGTTTGCCGGCATACGAACCGCCGCGAACAGGCGCCGCGAAGAGACAAGGGAGAAGGGGATGATGCACACGTCCGTTCATGCCGGGCAGAGACTGCTCGGCGTCGTTTTGCTGCTCGTCTCGGCGGCCTATGCGCATGCCCAGGTGAACGTCACGACATTCCACAACGACATCGCCCGCACCGGACAGAACACCCGGGAAACCATCCTCACTCCCGCGAACGTCAACAGCGCTCAATTCGGCAAGCTGTTCTCCGTCAGCGTCGATGGCGCGGTTTTCGCCCAACCGCTCTATCTCTCCGCGGTCAATATCGCCGGCGGTCAGCACAACGTGCTCTACGTGGCGACGGAGCATGACAGCGTGTATGCCATCGATGCCGACAACGGCACGGTCTACGCGCGGGTCAGCTTGATTCCATCCGGCGGCAGCACCGTGAACAGCAACACCGACCTCGGCTGTGGCGACCTCATCCCGGAAATAGGCATCACCAGCACCCCGGTCATCGATTCGGCCGGCGGGACGCTTTACGTGGTGGCGAAATCCAAGGTCAATGGCGTCTTCTACCAGTATCTGCACGCACTCGATGTGGGTACTCTGGCGGAAAAGCTCGGCGGCCCCGTGAGCATCCATGCCCAGGTCACGGGCTCGGGCTACGATTCGAGCGGCGGAGCGATAACCTTCAGTGTGCTGAACCAGAACCAGCGCGCGGCGCTGCTGCTCGAGAACGGGCACATCATCATCAGCTGGTCCTCGCATTGCGATACCGACCCCTGGCACGGCTGGCTGATGTCGTACAGCTCGACGACCCTCGCGCAGGAGGCGGTGCTCAACACCACACCGAACGGAAGCCGAGGCGGGACCTGGATGAGCGGAGGCGGTCCCGCGACGGATGCGGGCGGCAATATCTACGTGGCCACCGGCAACGGCACCTGGAACGGCACCAGCGATTTCGGCGACAGCGAGTTGAAGCTCGGCCCGCCGGCGAATGGAACCTTCCCGATCCTGGATTATTTCACCCCTTACAACCAGGCCGCTCTGGCCAGCGGGGATTTCGATCTGGGATCGGGCGGCCTCGTGCTGATACCGGCCCTGTCGTCAGGCCAGCAGTTTTTCGCGCAGGCCAGCAAGTCGGGAACCATCTATCTGGTCAACTCGGGCAATCTCGGCAAGTACTGCCCCCATCTCACGCCGGCCTGCACCTCGAGCGACACCAACGTCGCCCAGGAAATCGCCGCCAACCCGGGCGTGTGGGGATCGCCCGCCTACTGGAACGGCAATCTCTACTGGGCCGGCGCCAACGATAACATCAAGGCCTATTCGTTCAATGCCGGCGGCAGCGGCAAGCTCTCGACCTCGCCGACTTCCGAATCGGCGCAGATATTCTCGTTCGCGGCGCCGACTCCTTCCATTTCGGCGAACGGCAGCACCAACGCCATCCTCTGGGCACTCGACGGAGCCGGCGATGACTCCGGCTGCGACGGCGGAACCACGAATTGCCTCGGTCTGTTCGCGTACGATGCCACGAACCTCGCCCACCTCCTGTACACGAGCGCGCAGGCCGCGAACGGCCGCGACTCCGCGGGCGCCGCGGTCAAGTTCCAAGCGCCGATCATCGCCAACGGCAAGGTCTACATCGGCACCCAGAGCGCGGTCGTCGCCTACGGCCTGCTCGCGAACGTGGGGCCCCTGACGGCGAGCCCGGCCTTGAGCCCGCCGCCCGGTCAGTACGGCGCCGCGCAGAGCGTGACGCTCTCGGATACGACGCCAGGCGCCTTCATCTACTACACCACTAACGGTGCGACGCCGACCAGCGGCTCGAGCCTTTACTCCGCACCCCTGCAGGTGGGCGCGAGCGAGACGATCGAAGCCATCGCCGTGGCAAGCGGCTACCGACCGAGCCTGGTCAGCGGCGGCAGCTATGTCATCACGGAACCTTCGACCGTCAATCTGTCGACGGTCGCCGACAATGATGCGATTGCGGCGGACGGAACCCAGCCGCTGAATGGCGGCTTCGACCACGGCGGTCATTCATACTCGGCCACCCTGCTCGGAACCCAGGTCACCTGGAACGGAAACACGTATACGTTCGGAGCGGTCGGCGGCGCCGACGCCGCCTCGCAGACGACCATCCCGCTTCCCGCCGGCAACTACACCGGCGTGAGCCTGCTGGGGGCGGCGGTGAACGGTAATCAGCCGAACCAGACTTTCGTCGTGACCTACACGGACGGCAGCACCTCGACCTTCGTCCAGGGCGTGAGCGACTGGTTCACGGCGCACACCTACCCCGGCGAGTCCTTGGTCAAGACCATGGCGTACCGGATCTCGACGGGCGGTACGCGCCAAGGCGGACCCGTCTATCTGTACGGCTACTCCTTCGCGATCAACGGTGTGAAGACCGTCAAGAGCATCACGCTGCCGAACAACGGCAACGTGGTCATTCTCGCCGTGGATGTGACCGGCCAGCAGGCCCAGCAGACTCAGGTGAATTATTCCTCGGGATTTCCGAGCTCGCCGGCGCTCACGTTCGTGGGCACCGGTGTCTCCGTGTCGGGGACGGCGCTGCAGCTGACGAACGGCGCGGGTTTCGAGGCCACGGCGGCGTGGACAACGGCCCCGCTCAACGTGCAGAGCTTCACCACCGATTTCACGTTCCGGATTTCACCCGCCGGCAGCGGTACCGGGGATGGATTCACCTTCACGATTCAAAACGCCGGCGCTCGAGCCGTGGGAGTATTGGGCGGCGCGCTCGGCTATCAAGGGATCGGCTCCAGCGTCGCGATCAAATTCGACCTGTACAGCAACTCCGGCGAGGGGACGGACTCGACCGGGATCTACGTCGACGGAGCGATGCCGACGGTTCCGGCGGTCGACATGACCGCTTCCGGCGTGAATCTGCACAGCGGTGATTCGATGCATGCGCACGTGACCTACGACGGCACGACGTTGATCCTGACGCTCACCGACGCGGTGACGGGAGCGAGCTTCACCACCTCCCGGGCGATCAATATTCCCGTGACCGTCGGCGCCAACACCGCCTATGTCGGCTTCACGGCCGGCACCGGCGGAGCCACGGCGGTACAGCAGATCGCGACCTGGACTTATTCGAATTCGAGCCCGCCTCCCGCGACCAGCACCCCCATCAATGATCCATCCGGCTTCTCCTCCGCCGGCGGATTCCGGTTCCTCGGTGGTGCAACACTGACCAACAGCACCTTGCAGCTGACCGACGGCGGCGCTTACGAAGCACGCGCCGCCTGGTTCACCACGCAGGTCAACGTCCAGGCATTCACCAGCGACTTCACGTTCCTCGAGACCGCGGCGACCGCCGACGGTTTTGCCTTCGTGATCCAAAATGCAGGCCCCAGCGCACTCGGCGGGCTCGGCGGAGCACTGGGTTATGCCGGTATCGGAACGAGCGTCGCGGTGAAGTTCGATCTCTACAACAATGCAGGCGAAGGCAGCGACTCCACCGGCTTCTTCACGAACGGCGCTTACCCCTACACGCCGGCGCTCGACATGACCTCATCGGGCGTGAACCTGCACAATCCCGATCCCATGCATGCGCACCTGACCTACGACGGCGTCAAGCTCATGTTGACTCTCACCGATACCGTCACGGGAGCGAGCTATTCCGGTTCGATGCCGATCAACATCCCGGCGACGGTCGGCGGCAGCGCCGCCTATGTCGGATTTACCGCCGGGACCGGCGGAGCGGCCGCGGTCCAGCAGATCCTCAACTGGACCTACACCGTGAATTGAGCGCTCTGCATCGCGTTCAGGAGCTTCCCTCGCCGGTGACGGCCACGAACACCGCAGAACCGTCGCGCACTATCCGCAACAAGACCGGCTCCTTCGGCGTGGGTTTGGGCGCCGCGAGCAGGTCGGCGGCATGGAACAGCTGCTTCGTGCCCAGATGAGTGATCAGGTCGCCCACCTTGAGCCCCGCCAGGGCGCCGGGTCCCGCGGGGCGCAACTGCGTCACGATCAAGCCCGATGGCTCGTCGCCCGCCTTGAGCGAACGGCGGATCTCGCCCGTCGTGTCTGCGACGGCGAACCGCAAGGCAGGCACCCAGGTATCGCTGCCACCGGCCATGGCCGGATTGGACGCCGGCTCGGGCAGGCGCCCGATCTTCATGGCAATGGATTGCTGTTCCCCCGAGCGCAGGATCGCCATGTTCACGACCGCCCCGGGTACCAGCCGCGCCGTGATCTTGCTCAGGTCTCTGAGGTTCACGGGGGTAGAGCCCACCTTCAGTAGCACGTCGCCGATGGCCAGCGTGCCGGCGGCCGGTCCGTGCGCATCCACGCTGCTGACCAGCGCGCCGGTTGGACTCTTCATCCCCAGGGCGCTCGCCAGCTCGGGCGTGACCGTCTGTGCCGAGATGCCGATATATCCCCGTTCCACGTGGCCATGCACCTCGATCTGGCCGACGACGGCCGCGACCGTTTCGGCCGGTATGGCGAAGCCCAGTCCGACCGATCCTCCGCTCGGCGAGAAAATCGCGGAGGTCACGCCGACCACGGTTCCATCCGCCGTCACCAGCGGCCCCCCCGAGTTGCCGCGATTGATGGCGGCATCGGTCTGCAGGAAATCGATGTAAGGGTCGTCCTCGAGAACCCTGCCTCGAGCGGAGACGATGCCGGCACTCACGGATTGTCCCAATCCATACGGATCGCCGATTGCGATCACCGCGTCGCCGACCGACACGTTTTGAGAGGATCCCAGCCGCAGAGCCGGCAGGTGACCGGCTTCGATTTTGAGCAGCGCAAGGTCCGTGACGGCATCGGAGCCGACGATGGTCGCCGGGAGCTCCCGTCCGTCGGCCATGCGCACCCGCACCTTGCGGGCGCCGGCGATGACGTGCCGATTGGTGACGATGAAGCCGTCCTCGCGCACCACGAATCCGGAGCCCAGAGCGCCGGTGGCGTCGGCACCGGAGCCGGGATCATCCGCCTGCGCCGAAAGCAGGCGCCGGATGATGGCGTTGATGGCGTTCGGATCGGCCTGCGCCTCGGCGCGACGCTCGGCACGTGCCGCGGCGCGATCCGCGGCGTTGATGCGCTCCTCCTCCACCGTGATCGTGACCACACTGGGTGCGATGCGCCGCACGAGAGCAGCGTAGCCGTTTGGCTCACCGCAACTCCCGCTACCGATCGACGCCCCGGCCAGCGCGACGGCCGCCAGGACCGCACGGCCGGCGCGACCCACGCGCCTTCCGCACGACAGGCTGGTATTCCAATACATCGAGCCCCTCGCGACTTCGCCACGCAGCACAACCGAGCAATCAGTGGAATAATAGCTTGGACGGTCGACTATGCGCACGCCAAGCCGCTCGAGATTCACGCCATGCCGCTCAAAATTCTCGTCCTGTACGGTTCATACCGCGAGGACCGCCGGGGCATCCGGCTGGCCGATTTCCTGCTGCGGGGGTTCATCGAGCGCGGCGACGATGCCGAGCTCATCGATGCGAAGGCGATCGGCCTTCCCATGCTCGACCGGATGTACAAGGAATATCCAAGAGGCGCCGCACCGCCCGCGATGGAAGCACTCGCGTCCAAGATCCGTGCCGCGGACGCGTTCGTGTTCGTGGCCGGTGAGTACAACTGGGGCGTGCAACCCGGCCTCAAGAATTTGACCGATCATTTTCTGGAGGAATGGTTCTGGAGACCGGCCGCGGTCGCCTCGTACTCGGCGGGCAGGCTGTCGGGCGTCCGCTCGGCAACCGCGTGGCACGGAATCCTCTCGGAGATGGGCATGATCGTGATTTCGAGCACGATCTCGGTGGGCCCGATAACCGAGACCTTGAACGAGCGCGGCCAGCCGATGGGGGTCGGTGGTCAATCTCTGGTCACCGCGTTTTCCAGGTTCGCCGACGACCTGACCTGGTGGACGGAGGCCGCGAAGGCGCAGAGGTCCCGCCGGCGACCCCCGTATTGATCGAGCCCCGCGCTCCTGCACTGCGGTCGATATCGGCGGATCCTTACAGCATCTCGTGAGAGCGCGCGACTGCGCAGCCGCACCCGCGGATGCAGGCTTGTGCTCTCACCCGCCGGAGTCCCTCCCATGGCTGAACCACTCTCTCACACCGCACACGGCGATGCGCCGCTGTCGTCAGCGAAACATCCGAATGCCGGTGCTGCGCCGGAATTCGACGCCCATAAGGGCGACGTACTGGTCGGCAGAACGGTCACCATCGACCGGTCTCGTCAGGAGCTCTATGCGTTCTGGCGCGACTTCAGCAACCTGCCCCGCTTCATGCAGCACATCCGCAGTGTGACCGTATCGGCGGACGACCGCTCCCATTGGGTGGTCGAAGCGCCCGCCGGCAAGACCGTGGAATGGGACGCGCAGATCACCGAGGATCAACCAGGAGGTGCGATCGCCTGGAAATCGCTTGAGCATGCAAGCGTGAAGAACAGCGGCCGCGTCGAGTTCGCCGATTCGCCGGAAGGCCGTGGCACCATCGTGCGTGTCACGCTGGCGTACGACCCACCGGGCGGTACCATCGGCAAGGCGATTGCGAAACTATTTCAGCAAGAGCCCAAGATCCAGGCGCGGCGCGACCTGCGTCGATTCAAGCAGCTCATGGAGACGGGCGAGGTGTCGACGGCGCAGCCGCAACTCGCCGCGCCTCGAGCCTGAACGGAGCGCAGCTCTGCGCTCGAGCCTGCCCACCCCCCAACTTCGATAGGAGCCCCCTATGCGCGCGTTGACCTGGCACGGTAAGCACGATGTTCGAGTGGATACGGTTCCCGATCCCCGGATCGTCAACCCGAGAGATGCCATCGTCAAGATCACTTCGAGCGCCATCTGCGGTTCGGATCTGCATCTCTATGACCACGTCATTCCGACCATGAAATCCGGTGATGTGCTCGGACATGAGTTCATGGGCGAGGTGGTGGAGCTGGGTCCGGGCAACCGCAAGCTCAAGCTCGGCCAGCGCGTGGTCGTGCCCTTCGTGATCGCCTGCGGTCAATGTTTTTTCTGCAAGCAGCAGCAATTCGCCGCGTGCGACAATTCGAATCCCGCCGAGACGGCTGATATGTCGGAATTTCTGTATGGATATCCCATGACGGGCGCCTTCGGCTATTCCCATCTGACCGGCGGTTACGCCGGCGGGCAGGCCGAGTTCGCGCGCGTGCCCTACTCTGACGTGGGTCCGATCGTGATCCCGGACGGGATCGAGGACGAGAAGGTGCTGTTCCTCTCCGACATCCTGCCGACCGGATGGATGGCCGCTGTCAATTGCGAGTTCGGACCGAACGATGTCGTGGCCGTTTGGGGCTGTGGGCCGGTGGGGCTATTCGCCATTCAGAGTGCACGGTTGCTCGGCGCGCACCGCGTGATCGCCATCGATCACCATCCGCACCGCCTGGACTTGGCCAAATCGATGGGCGCGGAAGTCATCGACTTCGAGGAAGTGAACGTGCGCGAGGCGTTGGTCGAGATGACCGGCGGCATCGGTCCCGACGCGTGCATCGATGCGGTGGGTATGGAGAGTCACGGCGTCACCCCCGATAGCATTCTCGACAAGGTAAAATCAACCGCGGGGCTGGTCACGGACCAGACCCACGGCCTCAGGCAGGTCATTCTCGCTTGCCGCAAGGGCGGCCGCATTTCGATCCCGGGCGTCTACGGGGGAGTGACCGACAAGTTTCCGATCGGCGCGCTCATGGAGAAGGGACTCTCCGTCAAGAGCGGCCAAACGCACGTCCAGAAGTACACACAGGAACTGTTGGACCTGATTCTGGAAGGCAGGCTCGACACCACGTTCCTCATCAGCCACCGGCTTGGCCTCGAGGATGCGCCTGAAGGGTACAGGATCTTCAAAGAGCGCCAGAACGAGGTCACCAAAGTCGTGCTGAAGCCGGGCGCGACCCGGCACTAGGCCGCTGACCCGCAAGCGCCCTGCGCCGGCTCATCGCCAGTATCCGCGCCCAGGAAGCGCGGGTAGGATTTCGCCTCCCCGCGGTCGAGAACGCCGGCGACTGATCCTCGCAGCCGCCGGAGTAGCGTGAAGGGCCGGTCGATATGACCGCGCATGCCAGGAGAACTCCATGGGAACGCGACCGCCAACCGGCAGACACCCCGATTCTTCCGCTGAGCCCCCCGTTCCCGGCGGCGATCCGGATCAGCCGCCGCCGGATCTGCCGAAGCCGAATCATAATCGCAATCCTCCAAAGGGCCGGGACCACGAAGAGTACGGCCACGTGGGCGTGGATGATCGGCCGCAATCCGAGAAGCGCCCGAAGCCCCGCCAGATTTATTGATGCCGGCCGCTCCTCCGCCGGCGGGGCTCGAGCGTAGGAACCCGGTCCACCCCCTCGATTTCCGTCGTCCCGGGGGGCCGCAGGAGCGATTCCGCACGCCCGGTTGACTGCCCTTCGCATCAATTGAATACTGGCGCGCTCGGTCCACCCCTTTCCGCGGAATCGACACACTTGGACGCACGCAACGATTGGACGCTCCCGGAGGTTCACCGCCTCTTCGCCCTGCCTTTCATGGATTTGCTGTTTCGCGCCCAGGAGGTCCATCGCAGGTTCCAGCGGGCGAATACCGTCCAGGTCAGCACGCTGCTCAGCATAAAGACCGGCGCGTGTCCGGAGGATTGCGCTTATTGCCCGCAGAGCGTGCGCTACGACACCGGGCTCGAACCGCAAGACCTGCTCGAGGTCGAGGAGGTGCTCGGGCGGGCGAGCGCGGCGAAACGAGCCGGCGCCACCCGCTTCTGCATGGGCGCCGCCTATCGCTCGCCCAAGCCCAAGGATCTGCGCAAGGTCATCGAGATGATCCGCGAGGTGAAGGCGCTTGGCCTGGAGACGTGTGCCACCCTCGGCATGCTGACGACGGAGCAGGCGTCGGAGCTGAGAGAGGCCGGGCTCGATTACTACAACCACAATCTCGACACGTCCGCCGACTACTACCAAAAGATCATCACCACCCGCACCTATCAGGATCGCCTCGATACGCTCAGGGCGGTGCGCGACGCCGGGATGAGCGTCTGTTGCGGGGGTATCGTCGGCATGGGCGAGACTCAAGCAGATCGGGCCGGGCTTCTGCACACTCTGGCGACGCTGCCGCAACATCCGGAAAGCGTCCCCATCAATCTCCTGGTGCGAGTCCAGGGCACGCCGCTCTCCGACTCCGCGCCTGCCCTCGATCCATTCGACTTCGTGCGCACCGTGGCCGTCGCACGCATCCTCATGCCCCATTCCCGGGTGCGTCTCTCTGCCGGCCGCAGCGAAATGTCCGATGAGCTTCAGGCGCTCTGCTTCCTCGCCGGCGCGAACTCGATTTTCTACGGCGACAAGCTGCTCACCACGGGAAACCCCGATGTCGAGCACGACCGGCGGCTGTTCGACCGGCTGCAGATCCTCGCGGAGCCGGCAACCTCCACCGACTCGTCCTCGGGCATCGGCGACGAAGCCGCGGTGCCTCGCTCGATCGACGCGGCCGCGGCTCGAATCGGCGGTCCTTGACGCCGGCCGCCGGACGCAATCCGTGCCTGCCCTCGATCGATATCAAGCGGATCTGAACCGCCTCGCCGGGCAGAGCCGGTTGCGCTCCCTGGTTCCGCGGGAAGGCATCGATTTCACGTCCAACGATTATCTCGCTCTCGCGACGTCGAAGCGTCTGGCCGATGCCGTCACCGCCGCGATCTCGGCCGGCACCTCGATCGGCGCCGGTGGATCGCGCCTGCTGCGCGGGAACGCCGCCGAACACGAGGCGCTCGAGAGTGCCGCCGCGCAATTCTTCCGCGCCGAGCGCACGCTGTTTTTCGCAAGCGGTTATCTCGCGAATTTTGCGGTTCTTGCCACGCTCCCCCAGCGCGGCGATCTGGTCGTGATCGACGAGTTCGTGCATGCAAGCACCCGCGACGGTCTGCGCGCCGGTCGCAGCCCCTTCGTCGAAGCACGCCACAACGATGCAGGCGCGGTCGACGAGGCGCTCCGCGCTTACCGTGCCCAGGGAGGCCGCGGCCAGCCCTGGATCGTGATGGAAAGTCTTTACAGCATGGACGGCGATCGTGCCCCCCTGTCCGATCTGGCGGCGATCGCCGAGCGCCACGACGCCTTTCTCGTGGTCGATGAAGCGCATGCCACCGGCGTCTTCGGTCCGGACGGCCGCGGGCTGGCCGCGATGCTCGAGGGCCTGGGCAACGTCATCGTGGTGCACACCTGCAGCAAAGCGCTCGGTTGCGCCGGCGCCCTCGTCACGCTCCCTCGTGTCCTTGCGGACTTTCTCGTCAATCGCTGCCGGCCGTTCATCTTCGGCACGGCCCCCTCGCCGCTGATGGCGGTCGCCGCGCTCGAAGCGCTCGCCATTCTCAAGGACGAGCCGGAGCGGCGCGCGCGCCTCGCGCAGCTCATCGGTCAGGCCGGGCGCGAGTCTCGATCCAAGTTCGGGATCCCCGGATCCGGATCCCAGGTCCATCCGATCATCATCGGTGCGGACGCGCCCACGATGGCGGCTGCCGCCGCGCTTCGAGCGCAGGGGTTCGACGTGCGCGGCATCCGGCCGCCGACCGTGCCTCCCGGCACGGCGAGACTTCGCGTCTCGATCACCCTGAACGTCGACGCACAATCGATCTCGGGCCTGTTCGACCTCCTCGCCGCGGAATTAAGGCACGCACCGGCGGCTTGCGGCAATGCCTCATGACTCTGCGGATCGTCGTCGCCGGCACCGATACCGATATCGGCAAGACGGTATTCGCAGCCGGCCTGACCCATCTGCTCGATGGTGTCTACTGGAAGCCCGTGCAGGCCGGTCTCGAGGGCGAGACGGATACGGAGATCGCGCGCCGGCTATCCGGTCTCGATCGCAGCCATTTTCTCGCCGAGGCATGGCGGCTCAAGCTCGCGGCATCTCCGCATCTCGCCGCAGAGCGCGAAGGCCTGGTCATCGATCCCGGTGCGCTCGGCCTCCCGGTCCTCGAGCGTCCGCTGATCGTCGAGGGTGCCGGCGGCCTCATGGTTCCGCTCAACCGTCATGCGCTCTATATCGATGTTTTCGCCGGCTGGGGGCTGCCGGTGGTTCTGTGCGCGCGGACCTCGCTCGGCACGCTCAATCACACCCTGCTTTCCGTCGAAGCGCTGCAACGGCGCGGCATTCCGATCCTGGGGCTGGCGCTGCTCGGTGAGCCGCACGCCGACAACGAGCGCACGCTCGCCGCTTTGAGCGGTGTGAGGGTGCTCGGCCGCCTTCCGCGGCTCGATCCACTCACGCCCGAGTCGCTGCGTGCGGCCTTCGGCGCCGCTTTTCGGCGGGAGCAATTCGTTTCGTGACGGGGAATGCCACGCCGCCGTCGCCCATCTGGCATCCGTTCACCCAGCACGCGCTGCGCCCTTCCCTGCCCAAAGCAATCCGCGCCGAGGGCGCTTATATCTACACGGCCGAGAATCGGCGCATCCTCGATGCGATCTCTTCGTGGTGGGTCATCACGCACGGGCACCGGCATCCGCGCATCGTCGATGCCGTCAAGTCGCAAGCGGACAGCATGGATCAGGTGATCTTCGCGGAATTCACGCACGAGCCCGCCGAGCGGGCCGCCGCCAAGCTCCTCGCGCTCGTCCCGCCCGGCCTCGAGCACGCATTCTTCTCCGACTCAGGCTCGACCAGCGTCGAGGTAGCCCTGAAAATGGCTCTGGGCTTCTGGCGGCACAATGGGGAGAAGCGCCGGCATGTCGTGGTGCTCGAGCACAGCTACCACGGAGACACCATCGGCACCATGTCCGTCGGCGCGCGCAGTCCCTTCACGGAGCCGTACGAACCATTGCTGTTCGAGGTCGAGCGCATTCCCTTTCCGGCGGCAGGTCGGGAATCCACCACGCTCGAGGCGCTGGAAACGCTCTGCCGCACCGTCGATCCCGCCGCGCTCATCGTCGAGCCGCTGGTGCTCGGAGCCGGAGGCATGCTCATGTACTCGCCCGCGGTCCTCGCCGAGCTGCGCCGCATCTGTTCGGCGCACTCCGTGCTGTTCATCGCCGACGAGGTGATGACCGGCTGGGGGCGCACCGGCACCGTCTCGGCTTGCGACCAGGCGGGCGTACGACCCGATATCGCGTGCTACTCCAAGGGGCTCACCGGCGGCACCCTGCCGCTCGCCGTCACGGTGTGCCGCCACGAGATCTTCCAGGCCCACTATTCGAGCGACCGCCGCCGCACGTTCTTCCATTCGAGCTCCTTCACGGCGAATCCCATCGCCTGCGCCGCGGCGGTTGCCAATCTCGAGATCTGGGAAACCGAGCCGGTGCGCGAACGCATCGCGGCGCTCGCCGGGCGCCAGGCAGAGCACCTCGAGCGCCTTCGCGGCGACCCGCGCTTCGAGAACGTGCGCCAGACGGGCACCATCACCGCGATGGATCTCAAGGCGGGCGATGCCGGCTACCTTGCCCAAATCGGCCCACGATTGCATGCCTTCTTCCGCGAGCGGAACCTGCTGCTGCGGCCGCTGGGCAACACCATCTACGTGCTTCCACCGTATTGCGTGACCGACGAGGACCTCGCAACGATTTATGCGGCGATCACCGCCGCCGCGGGCGCGCTGTCCGCCTGACCCGAGGAATTCAGACCATGGGCGGATCCCGATCCCGCTCGGGATGCCGGTGCCGGCCGACTGCCTGGATGAAGGCATCCACATCGAGCTCGTCCGCGTCCGCGAGCAGCAATCCCGGATCACCCTTGTCGGTCGGCACGCCTGCTGCGGAGAGCAGTGTTCGGCCCGACCCGATGGCCAGGATGGTCTTGCCGTGGCGAAACTGGTTCTGGATGAACTCGACCGTCTGTCCATCCGCGCGCAGCGCCGCGGCGGCCTCCTCGCCGTCCGGCAATACCGCCGCATCGAATAGCACCGCCGGAGAGTTCTCGAGCGTCGCGTCTACCTCGAGCGGCTCATCGTCGTCTGCGTCGACCGAGCCCAGCCTCACACCGAGAATTCGCACCACGGCCCCTTCGTCGGAAAGCCTCTCGATGAGCGGTCCGAGCATCTCGAACAGCGCGCCATCGGCCGCCAACACCGCAATGCGACGCGTCGCGATTCCGCCGTCGCCCGGCAACGCATGCAGCGACAAGGCCGCCGACTTGGTCACTTCCGGCTTGATGTGCTTGGTCACAGCGCGCGGCATGGCGTCCGGCAAGTCGATCCCCAAGCCCTCGGCAACGCGGCTGGCCAGAACCTCCGACACATTGCGGAGCGAGGACACCATGCGCTCGCGGATCGCGGGTACCGTGACCTTGCTCAGCTCGAAGCGAAAGCCGCCGACGATGTGCGCCTGCTCGACCGGGGTCTGGCTTTCGTAGAACAGGCTGGCCTGATTGTAGTGCTCGGCGAACCGCTCGCCCTTGCCGCGAACCTTGTCGACCGGATGGTTGTCCTTCTCGATGGCCTTCGGAAAGGAAACGAAGCCCTTTGCGCCCGCCTGGAAGGGACAGCCGCCTCCCAACGAATTGGGCTCATAAGCCACCCGGCCGCGTGCGATGGCCTGCCGATGCATGCCGTCGCGCTGGTTGTTGTGGACCGGCGCGAGCGGCGCGTTGATCGGAATCTCGTGGAAGTTGGGGCCACCCAGCCGCGAAATCTGCGTATCCACGTAGGAGTGAATGCGACCGTGGAGCAGCGGATCGTTGGTGAAATCGATTCCCGGAACCACGTGGGCCGTACAGAATGCCACCTGCTCGGTCTCGGCGAAGAAGTTGTCCGGATTGCGGTCGAGCACCATGCGCCCGACGGGCCTCAGCGGAACCAGCTCTTCCGGAACGATCTTGGTGGAGTCCAGTACATCGAAGCTGAATTTCTCCGCCTCCGTCTCGCCGAATACCTGCAACCCCAGCTCCCATTCGGGGTAGTGGCCCGCTTCGATCGCTTCCCACAAGTCCCGGCGATGGAAGTCGGGATCGGCTCCCGCAATCTTGACCGCCTCGTCCCAGACCAGCGAGTGCGTGCCGAGCAGGGGCTTCCAGTGAAACTTGCAGAATACCGACTCCCCGTCCTCGTTCACCAGGCGGAAGGTGTGAACGCCGAATCCTTGCATCATGCGGTAGCTGCGCGGGATCGCACGGTCCGACATGACCCAGAGGAGCATGTGCGTGGATTCGGGCATGAGCGAGGCGAAGTCCCAGAATGTATCGTGCGCCGAAGCCGCCTGCGGCATGCCGTGATGCGGCTCGGGCTTGACCGCGTGGATCAGGTCCGGAAATTTCATGGCGTCCTGGATGAAGAACACCGGGATGTTGTTGCCCACGAGGTCCCAGTTGCCCTCGTCGGTATAGAACTTCACCGCGAAGCCACGCACGTCGCGCGCGGTATCGACCGAGCCGCGCTCGCCGGCGACGGTCGAGAAGCGCACGAACACCGGGGTACGCTTGCCCTTGGCCGCGAACGGCGCCGCACGGGTCATGGCGGCGAGCGATTCGTAACACTCGAAATACCCATGCGCGCCCGATCCTCGGGCATGAACGATCCGCTCCGGGATGCGCTCATGATCGAAGTGCGTGATTTTCTCGCGCAGCACGAAATCCTCGAGAAGGGACGGCCCACGCAGGCCCGCCTTGAGCGAGTTCTGGTTGTCCGAGATTTGCACGCCTTGATTGGTGGTGAGCGCCTGATCGACCGAATTCACGCGCACCCGAGCGAGCACACCGTCCACCGCCTTCGGCTCGAGCGCGGCCGCCCCCGTCTTGCCGGTGTCGTTCGCCTCGCTCAGACTGCTTGCCGCAGCCTCGGCGCTCGGCATCCGAACGGTCTTCCCCGGCACCGGATCGATGGCGTGAGCATAGCCAAACTCATTCGGCTTGGTGGCGTTGGAAGGCATTGCGGCCGCCACATGCTGGTGCTGCTCCGCCAGCTCGGCAAGCGATGTCTCGGGGGGCGTGGAGTGGCTGGGTCCGCTCGACGTGGTGCCCGCGCCTTTCGGGCTGCCGCGCCGGTGGGTCGACTTCGCTTTGGACTTGCTTGCTTTTGCCATCGAATTCCCCGCTTCCGGGTGCACCTCGGCGTTGGGGGTTGCACCGCGGGATGAATGGACCGGTGTGAGCCACAAGCCTCCCACCGCGCGAACTCGTTGGCGATGGAGGAAACGGACTGAACTCGCGTAGGCTATGCCTGACGAAGGTTCTGATGACACTAAAAATAAAAACGGTTGGATTCCTGCTGGCCGCATGCCTGGTGGTGACGAGCGCGAGCTCGAGCGAGCCGCAGGCAGAGTCGCGCGAGCGGTTCGTCTGCACTTTCGGTGCGACGCAGCGGCTGGTCGATATCTACCGGCTTGCGCCGCGGGGCACTCACCCGGGCGGATGTCGGGTCGATTACATCAAGGAAGGCGTCACGAAGCAGCTCTGGTCCGCAAACGCCGATTACGCCTACTGCGTCAAGCGAGCGGTCGCCTTGGTCACCAAGCTCTCCAAGGGGAATTTTTCGTGCAAGCCGCAGACCGTCGATCAGCAGCCGAGTGCCGATCAGCAGCGCATCGACACACCTTGATCAGGGGCCGACGGCTGCCCTATCGGCCGCCAGCATCCTTCGCGCCTCGTGCACCTGCCGCTCCGTGACCGCGGGCGATGCATGCGTCCAGCTGTTTCGAATGTAGGTGCCGACCGCGGCAATCTGTGCGTCGGTCAGCTGCCAGCCGAAGGTGGGCATGGCGGGACCCGTGGGTTCGGCCTTCGTCGCCACGCTGTTTGCGCCCTCGAGCATCACGCGGATGACCGTGGTCGGCTCCGGCGAGGCAACCGCCGCGGATGCCGCCAGATCGGGAATCAAATTCGGGACCCCCGTCCCATCGGCTTTGTGGCAGGAGGCGCAGAGATCGTCGTAGATGGCACCGCCGGCCACCATCCTGGGATCTTTGGGATCTATGCGCTGCGCCGCAGTGGCCCGGCCCGTCTGGTCCTTGAGATAAAGCGCCATGGCCGACAGATCCGACGGACTCATCAGCGAGCTGGAGTTCTTCACCTCGTCGGCCATCGGCCCGGACGCTGCGTCGAAACGGTTGTGGCCGGTTTCGAGGTACTTGACGATGTCCGCTTCGGACCAGTCCCCGAGGCCGTTGTGCCGATCGTTGGTGAGGTTCGGCGCAAACCAGCCCTGGATGCGATATCCCTGGAGCGCCGAAGCGGTCTTGTCGCCGCCGAGCGCCGTTTTCGGCGTATGACAAGCCCCGCAGTGTGCCGGTCCCTGTACGAGATACGCGCCCCGGTTCCACGGCGCCGATTTGGTCGGGTCGGGCGCGAAGGGAGCATCGGCGAAGTAAAGCGCGTCCCAGAGCAGCATGCTCGCTCGCACGCTGAACGGGAATGGCAGCTGATCCGCCTTCACGGCATGACGCACGGGCTCGATGGTCGCGAGGTAGGCCCGAATGGCTGCGACATCGTCGGGCGACATCTTGACGAAGTATGGGAATGGCATCGCGGGATAGAGGCGTTTTCCGTCCGGTCGCCTGCCTCGGCGCACCGCCGCCTCGAACTGCGCCTCGCTCCAGCCGCCGATTCCCGTGTCCCGATCGGGGGTGATGTTCGGCGCGAGCACGCTGCCGAACGGCGTCTCGATGGCCATTCCCCCGGCGAACGGCTTCCCGTCATAGGGATCTTCGTGGCACGCATTGCAGTCGGCGGCGACGGCGAGATAGCGCCCACGCTGGATCCTGGCGAAGTCCTGACCCCTCGAGGCCGCATGCGCCGCCGCGCTGACGTTGCATGCCGGCAGCGCCAGCGCGGCCCATGCCGCGATCAGCGGCCGGAATTTCGAGATCTCAGGCATGGACCAGGGGACCCGGATTCTTCAAGTAGCGCTCACGGATGGCGGCGGCCGACCAGAACGCGAGCGCCGCGAGGGTTCCGGTCGGGTTGTAGCCCGCATTCTGGGGAAAGTTGCTCGCTCCCAGCACGAACAGATTGGGCACATCCCAGCTCTGCGAGTAGCGATTGACGGCGCTCGTCTTCGGATCGGTCCCCATGATCGCTCCGCCGCACAGATGCGTCGTCTGATATTCGGTGATGTCGTAGGGCGCCTTGCGATACTTCTTCACGACCTGGCGGGCCCCCATGGCGTGGAAGATCTCCGCAAACTTGTCGGTCAGGAACGCGTTCTGCTTGATCTCATTGTCGTGGAAATCCATGGTGATCCGCACCAACGGACGGGAGAAGCGGTCGCGATATTGCGGATCAAGATCGAGATAGACGTCCCGGTAGCTGTACATGCTGCCGTGGACGCCGGTGCCGGGTTTGAGTGCGCTGAGATAGCTGTCCTTCACCGCTTGTTTCCATTTCGCGCCCCACCCCGGCGTGCCGGGCGGCACCGGCGTGGTCTCGATCGGCCGGCCGTTGGTCTGCACCTGGCCCACGTAGCCCCCGCCCACGAAACCATACGGCCCGTGATCGAAGTTGTCGCCGTTGAATTCGTCGATGCACATGCCGATCGAGCCCGACGCGATGAAGGGGTTGAAGATGAACTTGGAGCCGTCGAAGAAGCTCTCGACGTCGGAAATCGTCTGGTGGGTGAAGTTACGGCCGATCACACCCTTGTTGGCGACCGGGTCGTAAGGTGTTCCGATGCCCGATAGGAGCAGCAGCTGGACGTTGAAAAGCGTGTATGCCGACAGGATCACGAGATCGGCGGGTTGCTCGAACTCCTCGCCGCTCGTGTCGACGAAAGTCACGCCGGTCGCCCGCTTGCCGCTCGCATCGGTGTTGATGCGCACCACTTCCGACTCGTCACGCACCAGGAAATTGGACTTCCGCACCAGCACCGGCAGGATCGTGGTCTGCGGACTGGATTTCGAATAATTTCCGCAGCCGAACCACTCGCAGAATCCGCAATACGTGCACGGTCCGAGGCGCACGCCCAGGGGATTGACGTAGGCTTGCGACATGTTTCCCGAGGGCTGGGGAAAAGGCTTGTAGCCGAGCTCGCGCGCGCCCTTCGCGAACAGCGCATGGCTGAATGGCTGCTGCTGCGCCGGGTTCGGATAGGGCCGCGAGCGCGGGCCCTCGAAGGGATTGCCGCCCTCCTGGATCCGGCCCGCCAGATTCCCGGCCGTCCCAGAGGTTCCGCAGAGGTATTCGAACCGATCGTAGTGAGGCTCGAGCTCCTCGTAGGTGATCCCCCAATCCTGGATGGTCATGTCGGCCGGCAGGAATCGTGCGCCGTATCGCCGGGTCAAATGCGTTCGCACCACGAAATCGCTCGGCAGGAATCGCCAGGTCTCAGCGTTCCAGTGCACGCCCCCGCCGCCGACGCCGTTGGGCGGCATGAAGGCTCCCCAGGAGCGGATCGGCAGAGCCGTTTGGTCCATCTTGTTGCGGAAGGTGAAAGTGGTCTGCGCGGGCCGAAGGAACAGCTCGTGGCGGATGCGATAGCGCAGCTCATCCTGCGAGTAATTGGGTGGATAATCGGTCGCGGTATTACGCCAGGGTCCACGCTCGACGGCGACCACGTCCAGGCCTTCGTCGGTGAGCTCCTGCGCGAGAATCGATCCGGTCCAGCCGAGCCCGACGATGACCACGTCCTTGGCGGGGAGCTTTTTCGCCATACCGGTCCTTACGTCTTCGGGGTCCAGCCGGGCCGGCCCATGATGCTCACGGGCGGGTGCGGATAGCGCTCGTTGTGGCGACCCACCCAGTCGCGATAGTCGTAATGAGCGCCCGGATATCCGATCATCTTCCACGCGCACATGTCGCGGTTGCCGCCATAGAGCGGATCGGCAAAGAATCCCTCTTTCACATCCTTGACGAGAGTGGCGAAGAAGGCCTGTGCATCGAGCCCCTGCAGCGGGATGGTGCCGTTCTCGAGGCCGCTCAGCGCCGCATCCTGATGCTCCGCGGACAACGTCGCCCAAGCGCTCGCGCCCTGAGAGCGCGCGTACTGATCGAGTGCCGCGAGCGCCGTTCGATAAAGCTCCGCCGGCGTTGCGCTCGACTGCGGCCCCTGCGTCTTGGTGCCTTTCTCGAATGGCGGCTGGTCGTAGAGGCCTTCGGCTTGCCCATAAGGACCCGCGAGCTGGCGATCGAGAAATACCGCGCAGCCCGCCTGCCTGCCTCCCGGCGTCTCTGGATCCGGCGGAATGATGCGGTCCGCCAGCGCCTCCATCGTCGCGACCTCCGCAGCGGTGAAGAACAACCAGGGTCCCTGTTTTACCGGCGTGGGCGGCGAGCCCGCTTCCGGCGCCCAAGGCAGGCTGCCGGCGACGATTCCCGCGCGTGCCGCTCGAGTGCCCATGAGCACGAAGGCGGTGCCGGTCAAAAGGTCGCGTCGCCGCACATCGGTCATGCATCACAGCCGGTCGAACTGGCGGAAGTCGCCGCCGCAAAGGCTAGACAGACGGCGGCCCGCGATCTGTAGGAGAGCGACGCGCGCCGCTGTGGGACATGCGCCAACGCCGGCTCGAAGCGGTGCGCCGCGTTAGATCAACAAGCCTCTGAATAGGTCATGGGAAGCTTCCGGCGCGCCGGCGCCGGAGGTGCGCTGCGGTTTGCACGATCACGATTCCCGCGAGCACGAGGGCGCCCCCCAGCGCGAAGTGCAACGTGATCGGGTCTCCGAGCAATGCGGCACCGAACAGCACCCCGAACAGCGGCGTCAGGAGCGAAAGCAACATCAGACGCGACGTGAGATACCGGCGCAGCAACCAGAACCAGATAAGATAGCTCCAGATGGCAATGACCAGGGTCTGAAAAAGCAGCACGACGACGGTCATCCCGGAGAATTCGATGCGAGTCTGTCCGGTCGCAGCGGCAAAGGCGCCGAGCACGACAGTGGCCGTGCCCACTTGATAGAAGACCGTCTTGGCGGTCATCGCCCCGCCGACTTGACCGCGACGGAGCACTACATTGCTGAGGCCCCAGCTCGCGCCTGCCAGCAACGCGAGCAAATCGCCGGTCACGGAGTGCAGACCCAAGCGGCTGTCGAACCCGATGAATGCCACCAGAATCCCGCCGAACGCAACACCGATGCCCAGCCACTGCGGTCCGCTGAGGCGCTCTTCCGGGAGGACTTGCAATCCGAGGGCGGTGAAAATCGGCGCCGTGTAGAGGAACACGACCGAGTGCGCGGCGGTGGTGTGCAGCAGCGATTCGCCGAGGAACACGAACTCGAGCGAAAATAGCAGCCCCAGCAACAGCCCGCTCGGCAAGGTCCCGTCCCGGAAAGCGCGGCGGCCTTCGCGGATCCATACCCAGGCTCCGAACACGAGCGACGCGGCGGCAAAACGGATTGCAAGTTGCGCGATCGGCGCAATGTGCCCGGCGACATCTTTCAAGGCGACCTGCTGAATTCCCCAAATCGCGCAGAGCATGGAGACCAAGCTGATGGCCCGGAGGTCGAGAGGACGACGCACCGGTAACGCAGGAGCGGATTCGGTCACGAAGTCGCTCGGGCCGTCCCCCCGATGCCGACGATGAGGGGAGCGCTGGAAGAGGTTTGGGGGTTCATAGGTTCGTAGCGTTGGTCGGTGGCGGATGAAGTTGCAGAAACGCAGCCGTGGCGTCGCGGGAACGTGCCGCGATCTCGCGTAAGTTCGGCTGCTCGGCGACGCCGAGCAGCAGGCTGACCATCAGATTACCCCACAGCAAACCCCCGAACTGTTCCGCAAGTTCGGCGGGACGGCCATTGAGAAGTCCGGAAGTCTGAGCTCGAACCATGATCTGACGCAAGGCGGCACCAGTCGTCTCGCGCCCGATGGAGTCGAGCGCCTTCGCGACCTCGGGCGCGTGGACCGCTTCGGCTATCGCCAGTCGGAAAACCGCAACGACCGTTGGATCGGTTATCTCGCGGACCAGCTGCGTCCCGAAGGAAGCCAGTACGTGCGCGAGGGTTTCGCGATCCTGTGGCACGGGCAAATCGGCGGGTACCTGGAGTCGCCTGGCGCGCGTGCTGATGCATGCGACCAGCATTTCCTGCTTATTGCCCACCAGCGCATACAGTTCTCGTTTCGAAACGCGCGCGCGCGTCGCGATCTCGAGCGTGCTGCTCGCCGCATAGCCACTCTCCATGAACGCCGCGAAGGCCGCATCCAGGATGCGCGCACGCACCGCAGCTTCTTCGCCGCCCTTCTCAGGCGCCATAGGCATCGTTTGATCTCGCTTGACAAACGGTACCGCATAGTACCACACTTGCGCGACCGGATGGTACCACATGGTACCACGAAACGCGTTCGATCACTGGAATCCAAACCATAGGAGAGGCGCATGCTGTCACAACTCTGCTTTTTCGCGAGCATCGCATTCAGCTTCATCGCGTGGGGAATCGTCACGGCACGATACATCTGGCCGCAACTCCGCCTCCGACAACGGTCCGAGGCGTTGCGGCCTCTTCTCATCTTGCACAGCTTCCGGTTCATCGGATTGGCATTCCTGGTCCCGGGCGTCGTGTCTCCCGATCTGCCGTCCACCTTCGCGCATTCCGCCGCCTACGGGGACATCGTCGCGGCGATACTCGCGGTGCTTGCACTGGTATCGCTGCCGCGCGGCGTGGGCGTTGTCATCGCATGGATCTTCAATCTCTGGGGCTCAGCCGATCTCTTGAACGCCTTCTACCAGGCTAATAGCGCCAGGCTCCTGGCGGGACAGTTGGGAGCCACCTACTTCATTCCGACTCTCGCCGTACCGCTGCTGCTGATCACTCACGGGGTCGCGTTCCGGATTCTTCTGCGACAGCAAAACGAGCCCGCGATGCGGGAAACCCGGCTACCCGCATAAGGCACCGGGGCATCCGGCGCCCGCCCGACATGGGGGACGTCGGGGGGTCGCGGGAATCTCATTCCAGCTCGTTGACGTAAATAATGAATCCGGTGTGCTTTGCCACTCTGTCGTAGAGCCCACGCGCCGCGTGATTGTCGACTTTCGTCTGCCAATAGACGCGACTGCTTCCGGCCCGCCGCGCAACGCCCACAACGGCCTCGATCAACTGGCGACCGATGCCGTGTCCGCGCGAGCTCTCTGCAGTGAACAGGTCTTGCAGGTAACACACATCCGTCGCGCGTGTCGTGCTCCTGTGGAACAGGTAATGGACCAGGCCCACGACTCTATCTCCATCAACTGCTACGAGACAATGCACCCGCTCCGCGGGGTCGAAGAAGCGCGCCCAGGTCAGCTCAGTGATCGCAGGATCGAGAGCAGTGGGTCCGCTTCGCCCGTAGAATGCGTTGTAGCCATCCCAGAGCACTTCCCACTGAGGCCGGTCGTTGCAATCCACGTAACGAATGATGAGCGACATGCCGATATTCACTTATGGTGCGCGTCGTTCCAGTGGTCGCCGGCGATGATTTCTTGCTGGGCGTGCTGCAAGGCTGCGAGTGCCTTGTCGGCATGTCCACCGTCGTTACAAGAACGGCAGCCAACGAAGCAATGACAATCCTCACACCGCAAACCTGAACGCTGCGCCCTCGCGAACGATGTGACCAGCGGTGGGGGTTGCGAAGTGGGTGCCGATGACGAGGATCGTCTGGTCGGCCCATTCGGCGAAGAGGCGCGAGCGGGTGAGCGCGGCGGCCTTCGGGTCGTTATCGCCGAGCACCCAGTTTGGATGCGCCATCTGGCAGGGGTGGTGGGTCATGTCGCCGGTGATCACCGCCCGCTCGCCCTCGGACTCGATCATCACGCTGACGTGACCCGGCGTGTGGCCGGTGGAAGGCATGAGCCGGATCTCCGGCGAGATCACGTGGTCCAGCTCCACCAACTGGACGAGGCCGGCGTCGAAGACCGGCTTGACGCTATCGCCGAGCATCGCCTGCTGCTCCTCGTCATCATAGGCGCTCCAGAAGTCGTACTCGCGCCGACCGATGAGGTAGTGCGCCTTGGGGAAGGTCGGCGCCCACTTGCCGTTCTCGAGCATCGTGTTCCAGCCAACGTGGTCGACGTGCAGGTGCGTGCATACCACGGCGTTGACTCCGTCGCGCGACCAGCCCACCTCGCGAAGATCCTGCAGAAACGACGTGGCCAACGGCAGACCGCCGGTGATCTCGCGCGGCCGATCGTTCCCGACGCAGGTGTCGACGACGAGCTTCAGACCCGGCGCCTCGACCAGCAATGCGTGGACGCTGAGCTTCAGCGTCGTATCGTCCTCGCTGACGAAGTGCGGATAGAGCCACGGCGACTTGCGCAGCTCGGCGACCGTGGCTTGCCGCATGACCGCGAGCGGCACCGGCAAATCCATCTCGACGATCCGGGTGATCTTCACCCGTCCCACCTGCCAGCTCAGCATTGCGGACTCACTTTGCTCTCCTTGCGTCCATCTCCGTGCTAACGAGCCCCACCTGCTCCAGGAGGCCGACGTGCTTCTCCATGCCCGTGAGGGTCATGTGGAACTTCTCGGCAAGGTCCGTTATCGAAGCGTCTGCACGTCCGAGCTGCTCCAGAACGCCGCGTCGGGTGGCGTCCGAGAGCGCGGCGAACGAGGCATCGAGGCGGGCTCTCGTATACGGAACCATGAGGTTCAGTATAAACCCAACTCGTCCCCGTCTCGATGCAGACTTGATCAAGACCAGGCAGGCCTACTGATGCCGATCAGCAGGATCACGGATCTATAGGGATTTGAACGTCGGCAGAAGCTTGTGAGGCGAAGATAGTCGGGACTGCGCCCCGTCGCATTTACCGAGCACGGAGCCATCATGGCCGCCCCCGTTCTGAACACCCCGAGCGCCTTTGCGATGAGCGTCACTGCAAGAACAGATTGTTTATAGTTGACTGAGCCGTACCGTGAGCTCGATTTGCCGGTTGACGCCCATCTTGGCGAAAATCGTTTTGATCTGCGCACGCACCGTCCCCATGGCGACGCCTCGATTCTTCGCGATGGCCTGCACCGTCTTTCCTTCCGCAAGGAGCAAGGCAATGTGGGTCTCCGCTGCGGTCAGCTCGTACGCCGCCTCTAGGATCGCAGCTCTTCGTGCCCCATCCCCTCGGGGTCCGCGGGCCACGACCAGCGCATGGGGCGTGAAGCTCAGAGCATCAAAGGTGCGGCTCCGGGCGGGCAGCGTGAACACATCGAGCACGATGGGAGGCACGTCCTGTTGCTGGCCGCGAATGATCACGGTGCGCAATATCGGAGGGCCCGGCCTCACATGACCGATGACGGCCTCATCGATGGCATCGCTCAGCGCCTTGGCGTCGGCCGCCTGTGAAGCGTGAAGTTGTCCGTCCTTGAGCTGCAACCCCTGCCCGGTGGTGATCAAGGCCGCGGCCGCCTGTGTGAGGTTCCGGACTGCGCCCGTTCGATCGCATAGGAACAGTGGAATCGACAGCGATTCCGTCGCCGCCAGCAGCGCTGCAACGCTCTGCCCCTCCAGCGCAAGATTAGTGCGAACCGCGGCGCGCACGTGCGGGGCAAGCGAAGTGAAGATTTCGCGCTGCTCACTCGTGATATGGCCATCACGGCGCGAACGAAGGGCGGCCAGGGCCGTGAAGGTTCTCTCATTCCGTTCCAGGGTCGTCATGCAGACCCACGGAATGTCCCAGGGCACCGCGACCTCCTGGTAGAACGGATCGCGCCGGATCGCGTCCGCGGTGATGAAGTCGCTATCGGCAATTACTTTGAGCACGGGGGCCTCGTCGATGAGCCTTACGCGAGGGTTGAAGGGCAAACTCTCGGCATACACACGCTTACTGGCCGCGTCGATATTCGTCATTGCATTGAAAACGACTGATGTTTTCGAATCGACGCAGGCCAATTGCATACTGCGCGACCCCGTGGCACCCGCCAGAGCTTCGAGGGCGCGGTTCCAGCTCTGTTCGCCCAGCGCCGCCGATGAGAACGCATCTATGATCGAAAGCCAATGTTCGTCGTTTCGGACCATGAATCCACCCGTGGCGCATGCGAAAAGAGCGGCGTTTCAACTGTCAGCTATGAAAATCGTATAGGAAATTCGTGACAGCTGCTGGTTCGGCGTCAAGCCGCACAGTGAACTGGAGCACACTACCCCGCAAATCTGCCCTGGCTGTGCAGCCGACATCATAAGTTTGCGAGCGCCGTCACTGGAACTACCCAAAGTGGGCAATGCGCGCCAAGTCTCCGATTGGCTACCGTATCTCCCATGCTGCGATCGAGCACCGAGCGAGATCCAAGCCTGATTTCCGGTTCCATTCACGGAGAAACGCATGATTACGGTAGATCGAATCGAACACATTGCAAATCGGAAAGCATTCCGATTCCTGGTGATCTCGGCGCTGGCGCTGACATTCAGCGGCGTGGGTACAACAAGTCGAGCGTCGACGGGCATGGAAGATACGGTACCCCGCGTGAAAGTCTCTTACGCAGACTTGGATTTGAGTCAAATGGATGGCGTCAGAAACCTGTACCGGCGGCTCGACTTCGCGGCCCGTCAGGTCTGCGCGGCCGTAGAACCATCGAATGGCGCTGACTTGCCCCGCTTGCACCTCTGGAAAGTTTGCACCCGCGACGCCCTATCACGCGCTGTGGTGAAACTCGATGTTGCGACCTTGACCGCGTACTACCTCGAGAAGAACGGCCTCCACTCCGTGCCATCGATGACGGTCGCGAAGAACTAAGCCCCTGCATTTAACGACAAGCCCGATTCCGGGCCACAAGGAGATCTTGATCTATGAACGCGAGAAACAATTCGGTCGCGACCAAACTGGCGATTCAGGTCGCTGCGCTACTGGTCTGTCTGCCCGGCCTGTCGCAAGCGGATTCGGCCACGCCTGCTTTAAGGTCCGTCCAGGTCAGCACTGTCGGACTGGACCTGAATACTCCGGTGGGAGCGCAAGCTCTCTATGGTCGGCTGAGCACGGCCGCCAAGTCCGTCTGTGGTAGGGAGTTCGAAGGAGATCCGATATACGGTGGCAAATTCGAACTCTGCTATAGGGTTACACTCCGAAGCGTCGTGCACACGGTGAATCGTCCGCTCGTGACGAAGCGCTACAACGAGCAACATGGTGCGGCTGACGCTCTGGCATCGGAAGACGCAAGCCTGGTTCGTATGGCGGCGAAATAGTGGGAGGGCGCACGGGCGCCGGGGCGACTTGAAGACCACGAGGTCGTGACGTCGCCCGGCGACCGCCGCGCCGCCGCGACCTCGCTTTCCCACGAGCGGCAATAACGAATTATTGGGGGCGTGAACGCCTTCGCAGACGTCTTCTCGCTCGGCAATAGTCACGTATCCTGGCCGTGCCATTCTTGCCTCCCCAGCGCGGCAGTGCACGCGAGTCTCTGGTCGACGACATTGCGTATGTTGATGTAACCTGATTCGCCGCGCCGTCTAGTAATGCGGCTGTTCGCTGCGGCCCTCAAAGGACAGCAATTGCTGGACTTTCAGCGGAAGGTTCGACGGTCGATTTGGTGCGAACAGCAGCAGAGGCTCCTTTGCCGCAAAAAGAAGGGGAAAGGCTTCGGCCTTCCCCCTTCTTATTTTCCGTCACCGCAATCACCATGAATGGACTAAATGTGCTGACGAGCGGGACAGACCTGATGCGACCTGATGCGACCCCCACAGCGGCTTCTGGAGTTAGGAGGTTACCTTCGGCTCACCGACCCCAACCCGGTCAGGCGCGGTAGCGCTCGCCGGGCTTCGAGTTGCTAAAGCCTTTGGCCAGGACGCCGCGCGCCTGCTCAAAGGCTTCCCATGCGACAACCTCGGGCACCGCCGGAATCGTCACCAGTTCCTTGCGATCGAATCCGACCAAAGCTGCATCGACCAGATCTTCGACCTCCATCAGGTCGCGCACTTTGCTGATGTCGCCGCCGGCGCGCTCGTAAATTTCGGTACGCGTGGCCGCGGGAAGCACTGCTTGAACATAGATACCCTTAGACGTGACCTCGGCGGCGAGACTCTGCGAAAGCGACAGGACATAGGACTTGGTAGCCGCGTAGATGCCAGGTGAGTATTCGGGTAGCAGGGCCAGCACAGACGAAACATTGATGATCGAACCGCTGCCCCGCCTGACCATACCGCTAATGGCAGCGGATGTGAGCAAGGTCGGCGCGAGAACGTTCAATCGCAGCAGCTTGCGCATGCCATCAGTATCGGCCGCCACGAAGCCGCTGAGCAGGCCCGCGCCGGCATTGTTGACCAGGATGTCGACAGGCGGGTCGGAGCGCAAACGGTCGAGGACATGTTCAAGTTGCGGGCCGTCGATCAGATCGGCCGTGATGACCTCGATCTTGACATCATGCAAGCGGCGCAATTCTTCGGCGAGTGAGTTGAGCCGGTCAGTCGCGCGGGCGACCAGAACGAGGTCATGGCCGCGAGCGGCCAGACGACGCGCATAGACTGCGCCAATACCGCTAGAAGCGCCGGTAATGAGTGTGGTGGTCATAAATACCTTCCGTATCGGGTTGACAGCAGCGCCACACGCTGCCGTTGATTGAGTTGAGGCGTGCGATCGAATGGCCGCGCTACCCGCGCGCCTTCAAATGAAGCATCGGATAATGCTCATAGTGACCGGCACCATTTTTTACGACGGGATCTTCCGAGGTGATCGCCGTTATGTCCTGATCGTCGGCAATCTGGTAAAGCGAGACGCCATAGCCGCCCGCGGGGTCCAACACCGGCCCGTGGGCCACGACTTGGCCCTTGTTTAGAAGATCGTCCAGAAGAGCGCCGTGTTGTGCCATCCATGCTTTCTCTTCATCGCTCATTGTCGAAAGAAAGCCCACGCGCGGCGGGATGTATTTGCACAGGTAATACTTCATGTGTCCGTTCCTCGGTTAAAGCGACGCGCCACTTGTCGGGCGACGTCATCGTTGAAGGTTTAGTCGGTCACGCCCATCTGGCCCGATGCAGCCCGCCGCGCCCGTGATCAGCGCGACTTTTCCACCTGCTTCAATCCGGTTCATAGGTTCTTGTCCAATTTGGTCATTCGCGTGATAATTACGATCATCATCATTGGATTGATTATGGTCATCATCATAGAGCCTGTCAACTGGCTTTTAGCGCACGGACGGCTTTGGACTTTCGCCGTCAACAACAGCGGGGGGTACGCTCGTGAAGGTAAGTAAGGAGACAGTCGAGCAGAACCGCGAGCGGGTGATCGACACCGCTGCGAAGCTCTTTCGCGAACGGGGAATCGACGGGATCGGCGTTGCCGATCTCATGAAAGCCGCCGGGATGACGCACGGCGGGTTCTATCGGCAATTTGGGTCGAAGGACGATTTGGTCGTCCAGGCTGTCACGCGAGCGTTCAAGGATATGGGCGAGGACATCGCGAAGCACATAAGCACCAGCGCCGACCCCCTGCAGGCACTTGTGCGCCACTATGTGTCCGACTATCACCGGGACCAGCCGGGTAACGGGTGCAGCCTGGCGGCGTTAGCAACAGACGCGTCACGCCATGACGATCCCAATTTGAGGGGCCTCTTTGACGAGATTGTCAGCAGCTACATCGGGCTTCTTATCAACCTTGTTCCCGACCATGACGCAGCACCGAGACGCGGCACAGCAATCGCCGCTCTCTCGGAAATGATCGGCGCAGTCATTCTTTCTCGTGCCGTGCGCGACCCTGCGCTTTCCGGTGAAATCTTGGAGACGGTCTCGGATGATCTCGTAAGGCGGCATGCGAAATCAAAATCGCAATGAGTCAGTGGCACCGGAGCGCCGAAGCTTGGATATTCGCTCGAGAAACGCGGTCTGGAATGGCAGACCGACCGCTACGAAGGGGAACGACGACGGTCGAAAAATCTGCCCTTAGGACCGGTTAGGGTCAATCGGGACGATCCACGACTCGTTCCGGGACGGCTTCTCGAGTGGCAGCTTGCGCGCGTTGCGGTCAGTATCATTAAATGATATCTTGCTCCGCGCAAACTGAAAGGGC
>DATAYO010000004.1:0-35780 GCA_036272515.1 Steroidobacteraceae bacterium
TGCCCTACAAATACGACCTGCGACGGTTCAACACCATCGGCTCCATCTCCTACGACCACCCGGACCCGTCGATTTTTCTGGTGCTGCATTCGCCGAGCGATACGCCGGGCACCAGCAACATCGACTTCGTGGTTTTCCCGCCGCGCTGGCTGGTGATGGAGCACACTTTCCGGCCGCCGTGGTTCCATCGTAACGTCGCGAACGAATACATGGGGCTGATCACCGGTGTGTACGACGCCAAAGCGAGCGGTTTCGTGCCGGGCGGCGCGTCGCTGCACAACTGCATGAGCGGTCATGGCCCCGATGCCGCCACCTTCGACCGGGCGAGCGCCGCCGACACGACCGTTCCCGCGCATATCCAGGACACGATGGCGTTCATGTTCGAGAGCCGTGCCGTGATCGAGCCGACCCGCTACGCCCTCGAAGGCCGGCCGCCCCTGCAGGCCGACTACTCGAGCTGCTGGCGCGACCTGAAGAAGCATTTCGATCCGACCCGCACATGACGCTGGATGCGACCAATGATCCCGAAGCTCTGAGCTGGGTGCCTGCCGCCAATCGGCCGGGCGGCGATTTTCCCGTTCAGAACCTGCCGCTCGCGGTGTTTCGCCGCCGCGGCTCCGGTGAAGCGTTTCGCGGAGGCATCGCGATCGGGGATCAGGTGCTGGATCTCGGCCTTCTCGCTCGAGCGGGCGAATTCGACCACGAGACAGCCGCCGCGGTCACCGCCGGGTCTCGACCGTCCCTGAATGATTTGATGCAGCTTGGACCCGCCGCCTGGGTCGCGCTGCGCCGTGCCGTGTTCGAGGGCCTGCGGGAGGGATCCAAGCGCAGGCGGATGTTCGAGCACTGCCTGGTGCCGCAGTCGCTGGCTGAATATGCGCTTCCCGCGCACATCGGCGACTTCACCGATTTCTACAGCTCCATTCATCACGCCACCGCGGTCGGCCGTTTGTTCCGCCCCGACAATCCTCTGCTGCCCAACTACAAATGGCTGCCCATCGGCTATCACGGCCGCAGCTCCTCGATCGGTGTCTCCGGACAGGCGTTTCACCGGCCGTGGGGACAGCGGCTTGAGCCGGGCCATTCCGAGCCCGAGGTCGTGCCGAGCGCGCGCCTGGACTACGAGCTCGAGCTGGGCGTGTTCCTCGGGAGCGGCAACCCGCTCGGGACTCGCATCGCTCTCGAAGCCGCCGAATCGCATATCTTCGGTCTGTGCCTCCTGAACGACTGGTCCGCGCGCGATATCCAGGCCTGGGAGTATCAGCCTCTCGGCCCGTTCCTCGCCAAGAACTTCGCCACCACGATATCTCCATGGATCGTTTCTCTGCAGGCGCTGGAACCGTTCCGCGTGTCCCACGCGCGCAGTCCCGGCGACCCCGAGCTGCCGGCCTACCTGACTTCGGCCCGGAACGACGCGTGCGGAGCCTTCGACATCCGCCTTTCGGTCGCTCTCGAGACACAGGCCATGCGCGAGCGCGGCGAAACGCCTCAACAGCTGTCCTGTACCAGCTTTCGACATTCCTACTGGACGGTCGCGCAGCTGGTTGCCCATCACACCGTCAACGGATGCAACCTGCGTCCGGGCGACCTGCTCGGAACCGGCACGCAATCCGGACCCCGTCCCGAGGAGGCGGGATCGATGCTGGAATTGAGCGGCGGCGGAAAGCACCCGATCGCGATCGGAGCGGCGGAGCGGCGCACGTTTCTGGAGGATGGCGATGCCGTGACGCTGAGCGGCTGGTGCGAAGCGCCCGGGGCGGCACGCATCGGGTTCGGCGAGGCCCGGGGCACGGTATTGCCCGCGCAGCCGCCTCTCTGATCCGGCCGGTGCGGCGCGGTCCGACGCTTCGACCCGCCTTTGTCCGACAGCCCACCGTCTCGCCGGGAGCGCAATCTGCGGCACGTATGAAGGTCCTGCTGTCGCTGCTGCTGATCTGCTCGTTTTTCGTTCTGCTGTTGGGCGGCTTGCTGAGCGTGCTTCGCGACATGATGCGTCGGGACTGGGTCGGCGGACGCGCCGCCGAGGCGCTAGATTTCGATCTGTCGCGCGATTTCGACCACTCGCTGCGGCGGGAGATTGAACCGGTCGACAATCTTTGCCGAGTTGCGGTAGAGAAACGCAAATAAGGCGATCCGCCAGCGCTGCATGGCCGGCGACTGCCGCCTCGGAACCACGAGATCCCTCGCCGCGACGTACAAGGCACAATCGAAATCGATCGGAGTATCCAGGCCGCGCGCGTTGTTGAGCGCGGCCCGCAGGTCCGGAATCTCGAAGAATCCGAAGCGTGCCACCACCCGCCACACTCCCTCCGCGAGGGTTTCGACCACCGTGCATTTCGGTCCCAGGGCGCGCGGGGTGTTCTCGAAACTGATGCTGAGAGCGATGGTCCGCGCCGGCAGGACACCGGTGTAATGCGCATGATCGACGATCAGGCGCGAGACCTTCTGATTGCTGCGCGTCAGGAATACCGTGGTGCCGTCGACCCGCGGGATCTGGTGCGCGGCCAGTTGAGACAGAAACCGCTCGGCGGCCTCTTGTGTCTGCATGAGCGCCGCATGCAGGGCCTCGATACCGCGGCGCCAGGTCACCATGACGACGAACAGCACGCCTGCGAACGTCAAAGGCAACCATCCGCCCTCGGCAATCTTCAAAAGATTCGCGGAAAAGAAGCCGAGGTCCACCAGCAGGAACACCGAGATGATGGCCGCCGACGGGATCGCCGGCCATCGCCACGCATCGCGCATCGCCTTGTACAGGAGACCGGTGGTGAGCAGCATGGTGGTGGACACCGCCGTTCCGTATGCGCCCGCGAGACGGTCGGAGCTTCCGAAGGCGAACGTGGTGGCGAGCGTCGCGGTCATCAGCAGCCAGTTGACGCTCGGCACGTAAATCTGTCCGTAAACCCGGTCGGACGTCTGCCGGATGCTGACACCGGGCAGCCATCCGAGCTGCATGGCTTGACGGGTCATCGAGAAGGATCCGGTGATGATGGCCTGGCTCGCGATGATGGTGGCCGCGGTCGCGAGCACCACCAGCGGATAGACCGACCAAGCCGGTGCGATCAGAAAAAACGGATTGCCGCTCACGGTGCCTTTATCCATCAGGAAAGCGGTTTGACCCGCATAGCTCAAGAGCAGCGCCGGCAACGCGATGGTATACCACGCCCGCCGTATCGGACCCTTGCCGAAATGGCCCATGTCGGCGTAGAGAGCCTCGCCTCCGGTGATGCACAGGAATACTGCGCCGAGCACCAGGAGGCCCTTGCCGCCCGAGTGCATCAAGAAGCGCACCGCGTGGCTCGGATCGAGCGCCGCGAGCACCTGCGGATGGTGGGCGATGGCCAACATACCGAGCAGCGCGATCACGGAGAACCACAGCAGCATGATGGGGCCGAAAGCGCGCCCGATCCGCTCGGTACCGAAACGCTGAGCGACGAACAGCACCACGAGAATCAGCACCGCCATCGGCATGACGAACGGCTTCAGCTTGTCCGTCGCGACGTTGACGCCCTCGAGCGCGCTCAACACGGAGATTGCGGGCGTGATCACGCCGTCGCCGTAAATCAGCGCGGCGCCCAGAAGACCCATCGCCGTCAGCGTCTTCATGCCCGGAGCGAATCCCCGCGCCCCGATTAGCGACATGAGCGCAAGAATGCCGCCCTCCCCGGTATTGTCCGCGCGCATCACGAACAGGCAGTACTTGATCGAGACGGTAACGATCAAGGTCCACACCACCAGCGACAGGATGCCGAGCGCCTCGGTGGGGGTGAACTTGCCGCCCATCGCCTGCACCACGCTTTGCAGCGTGTAGAGCGGACTGGTTCCGAGGTCGCCGAACACGATGCCGAGCGCGGCCAGCATGGCCCAACGAGTGGACTGCGATGCCCGGGGGGTCGTTGAGACGCTCGGAATCGCCAATGGATCGGTGCTCACCGGTTTACCTTACCGGTTGGAACCGGCGCCCGGCAATTTCTTTCGGCGCTGCACCGGTCGGCGCCCGATCCCCGCGCGAAGCCGACAAGCCTTGGCGCCGGCCTCCTACATCGATCCGATGGATGCCGGAAGGATCATCGCGAAATGCAGCGAAACTATTGGGCGACGCACCCGAAGACCAAATGGACCGGCCTCGTGCTCGGAACCTTGGTGCTGCTGATCGTGCTGTTCTTGATCTTCTTCGATTGGAATTACTTCAAGCCCACCGTCGCCCGCCTCATCTCCGAGAAGACTCACCGGCAGACCCGCATCGCCGGGAACCTGAAGGTTCACATCTGGTCCTGGGAGCCCAGCGCGGAGGTCGACGGCTTGACCATGAAGAATCCGAGCTGGGCGCAGCACGAGGTGATGTTCCACGCCGATCGGCTCGTGGTAAGCGTGAGCCTCGGCAGGCTCCTGCGCGGACAGCTGGTGATTCCACGTGTCGAGGTGGTCAAGCCGGCCCTCGACATGGAGCGCGAGGCCGACGGCCGTGCCAGCTGGGAATTCGCCGACCGCGCCGGCAAGCCTCCGCCGAGCACCAACAAGACTCCGCCGGCGAAGCTTCCGCCGATCCGCCGCTTGCTGATCGAGGATGGGACGGTTCGCGTTCACGACCAGATCCGCAAGTTGATGCTCGAGGGATCACTGAACGCCGCCGACGAAGCGGGCCGGGAGGGCGGCTTCAATCTGAAATGCAGCGGCTCACTCAATGAAAAGCCGTTCCATGCACAGGTCCACGGCGGCCCACTGATCAATCTGGACCCCGACCATCCCTATGATCTCGAGGCGCACGTCACGGCCTCGGACATCGTGCTCGATACCCACGTCGTATTTCCCAAGCCGTTCGATATGGCCTCTTACCGCCTGAAATTCAGCGTGTCGGGGCGCGACCTGGCCGACGTCTACTATCTGACGGGCCTGGCGCTGCCGAACACGCCCCCCTACCAATTGTCGGCCGACGTGACCCACTCAGGGACGGTGTTTCGCACGGACGACCTCAAAGGCAAGCTCGGGTCGAGCGACATCGAAGGCATGATGGCCGTCGATGCGGCATCGAAGAAGCCCTTGCTGACCGCGAAACTCCAGTCGAACAAACTCGACATGAAGGATGTCGCGCCGACTCTGGGCCATCCCGCGACCAGTCCCGCCGCCTCGTTGAACAACCCGGCGCCGTCGAGCGGCAAGGTCCAGGCACCGGCGTCGCGCCACACCTCGAAAAGGCCGCCCCCGCCACCGCCGGCAGCACCCGCGCAGCGTTTGTTTCCCGACGCCAAACTGCAGGTGAACCGGGTACGCGCGATGAACGCCGACGTGACCTACCATGCCGACTCGGTGAATGCGCCGAAAGTCCCGATGAAGGAGGTCGAGTTTCACCTGCGACTCGACGACGGGCTGCTGCGCATCGATCCGCTGTCGTTCGTCCTCGCTGTCGGCAAGTTCAGCGGCAGCGTCATGATCGACGCGCGCAAGGATGTGCCGGACATCGGCATCGACATGAGCGCCAAGGATATCGACCTCGGTCAGTTCAAACCCGCGGCCCTCAAGCAGCCGCCCCTCGAGGGCATGCTGGTCGGTCGCCTCAACGTGCATGGCAGGGGCACCTCGGTGCACGATCTCGCCTCGACGGCCGACGGCTATTTCAGCGTCGCGCTGCCCCACGGCGACATGAACAAGGCGTTTGCCGAGCTGACCGGTATCGACGTGGTTCACGGGCTCGGATTGCTGCTGTCCAACAAGGACAAGGACACCGGAATTCGCTGCGGCATCGTGGATTTTCAGGCACAAAAGGGGATGCTCGATGCGAAATCCATTTTCATCGACACCACCCCCGTGGTGATCACCGCGAAGGGAGATGTCAATCTAAAGGACGAAACTCTCGATCTGTCGATGCAGGGCCACCCGAAGAAGGTCAGCTTCCTGAGGCTGCGCACGCCGATCACTCTGACGGGAACGCTGTTGCATCCCTCGGTCGGAATCAAGGCCAGTCATCTTCTGGCTCAGGCAGGGGTCGCGGCCGTGCTGGGAACGCTCCTGACGCCGGCGGCGGCCGCGCTCGCCCTCGTCGACCCGGGACTCGCGAAGGACAAGAACTGCGAAGCCGTGTTTGCGGAGGCGCGCAGCGACGCCACGGACCAGAAGCCGGCGACCGAGGGAGGGCAGCCGCCGGCGACCCAGCGAGGCCAGCCGCCATCGACCTCCCAGCCCTCGACCTCCGAGCCGCCGCCCACCTCGAGCGACGCACCTTGAGTCGCGTAGCCGCCCCTTGAGCCGCGCCGCATCTTGAGGCGCATAGCCGCACCTTGAGGCGCATATGTTAAGGGACAATTAAGATTTGTAAATCAACCGCTTACGAATGAATTTCGTAGGCGCCCTCCCACCGCTTGTGTCGCTAGGTTCCGCTTCCTCGGACTTCGGCGCCGCCGCATCCTATGTTGGCACTTCTGTTACGGAAGGAGAAAAGCCATGCGACTCGCGCATAAGGGTTTATTTCTGAGCGCCATCCCGCTGTTGCTCTTGAGCGCGGCGGCGCTGGGCGGCCTCAACGGAGTCGATGTCACCATCTCCAACGACGGGACCGAGGATATGATGGTGACGGTGTACGACACCAGCACGCAGCCCGCGAGCGTCGTCATATCGGGCGAGCGCGTCAACGGCTTCACGCGAATCCCCGTCTCGCTGGCCCCGGATGAGAACGGCCTGGGCAACATCGCATGGACCGCGGTCAGCACCGATCCCAACCATCGCAAGTGCGGGCATGCGGCCCAGCAAGGGGTCAGCGATTCGACCGCGGTGCACGTGCGCGTCGATTCGGAGTGCGGGCACGGTTGATACGGACTTCAAGTCGGGGCGCTAGCGCACACCATAGGCCGCGCGAGCGCCGGCAGGGTGGCGCCGAGTGCCACCCTGCACGATTCTGACGCGTCGAGGCCTGATCAGCCGGCGCCGATGGTCAGAATTTCCAGCTCAAGCCTCCGAAAAATCCGCGCCGCTGTCCGTATTGCGGAGCGAACACACCGACGCCCGTGCCGCTGCGAATCTGGTAGATCTTGTCGGCGACATTGATGATGTCGAAGCGCACGGTGAGCGGCCCCGTCGAGCCCGGTAGCTCGAACGCGTGACTCAACCCCAAGTTGATCTGCGTGTAACTCGGCGTGTGATCGCCGTTCGGAACCGAAAAGCCGTTCGGCAGGACGAGATCGTCGCGCAATCCGGTGCCGAACAGCGCATCGACGCTGTATCGGGTACCGAGCCATAGATAGGACACACCACCCGACGCGGATACCCGTCCTTCGTGGTCGAGGTGGATGTAGTTGGTGGCGATGTAGTTGAGCGCATCCTGCGGAAAGTTGAACTGCGCGGACTCCACGCCTTTGCCGTGCGCCGCCTGCCAGGCGGAATTCAAATACGCGGAAAAGTCATTGACCTTGTAGCTGGCCGTCAACTCCACGCCTCCAATCAGGCCATAGCGGTAATTGAAAGGCGTCAAGATGATCGGCGCCCCGAACTGCCCCTCATCGATCAGGTGTTGCGCCTGCTCGTAAAAGCTGTCCACACCGAGCGTGAGACTCTTGTCCAGAAGCAGCTGCTGCACGCCCAGATCGTAGTAATTGGAGCGCTCGGCGACCGGCGGCGAGTCCTGGGTCACGGTGCCGGGCGGCACCGCGCTGGTGCCGGCGAACTTCGTGAAGGTCTCCGCTCCGACCAGCTCGAACGGCGGCGGCGTGAAGTACCGCGAATAGCCGCCGTGCAGCGTCGTGCCGGTGTCAAACTGCCACACCGCGTTCACCCGGGGGCTGGTCTGGCTGCCGCTCGAGTAGGCACTGTAATGGTCGAAGCGCACGCCGTAATTGAGGGTGAAGGGCGCCCAGATCTTCCACTCGTCCTGCAGATACACGCTCTCGATTTCCTGCGACTGGGTGCTGTTGTCGATGATGGAGAGCGGCACGTTCGAGGTCTGCAATCCGGTCGTCTCGTCGATGGGCAGCACCTGCGAGGTCGTATCGCTCTTGGAGCTGTCGTGCTGCAAGTAGAACCCCGCGCGCACCGTGTGCGCGGCGTTCAACTTATAGGCCGCATCGGTTTGCCAGGCGATGGCGGTATCGTCCTTGAACGCGTCCTGGGCAATGCCGTTGTAGAGAAGATCTCCGACGGGGTCCGGCCCGAAATGCAAGCTCGTATAGCGAGCCGACACCGAGCTTTGCCAGTCGAGCGCACCTTCGGAGTGTTGCCAGGTGGCGATCGCGTACTCCGTGAGCTCGTGCTGGTGCTCGTTCAGGTCGTTGCTCAGATAGGCCGTCTGCCCGAGCACGTCGTAACCCAGGGAAGGCTGCAGACCGGCCTGGTTCGGAATCTGAAAATTCTCGTCCGAGATGCCGAGAATCAGCGAGACGCGGTTGCTTTCATCGATGATGTTCTCGAAATAGCCGAAGCCGTGAATCTGGGTGGTGTGATCGTGCAGCGGAGTGGAGCTCGCGTCGGGGGACTCGATGCCGAGATTGTCCTGCTTGTAATCCCCGGTCACGTAGTAGGTGTATTTGCCGTCGCTCCCGCCGTACTCGGCGGAGGGCTCGAAGGTCGAATGACTGCCTCCGTACACCGACACGGTGCCGCCGGGCTGCAGCGCGCCGCTGTTGGTGGTCAGGTCGATTATGCCGGCGGTCCGCAGGCCGTACTCGGCCGGCAGCGCGCCGGTGATCAGCTTCAAGGAGGAGATCAGCCAGGGACTCAACGTCTGGCTGAAGACGCTGATGCCCTCGGGCAGAATGATGCCGTTCAACCGGTATTGCAGGTCGTTGTGATCGCCACGCACGTGGATCTGCCCGAAAGAGTCCTGCACCACGTCCGGCGCCTGCAACAGTACCTGATTGAGCTGGACGTCCTGGCCGCCGGGTATCGCCGCAATGGCCTGGCTGTCGATGGTATAGGTCGATGCACCCGTCTGCGTCTCGATGCTGGTGCGGGCCTCGTTCAAGCGCTGGGCAGTGACCTGGATCTCCTGCAACTGAGGCGGCGACGACGACGACGGAGTGCTCGACGCGGAGGTCCCCGGTGACGAGCTGCTCAAAGACGTCGACGCATCCGCATCCGCCGCCGCCGAATCCGCCGGCTCCGCCTTCGAAGCCGAAGCAACGAGGCACAAACTCAACGGGGCGGCCGCGCTCAGCGCCGCCGCCAGTAACCGAAATCTGAACATAAAATTCTCCAAACCTAAATCCAAAATCAATGAGAACCGTCCGATTGCTCGGGCGGCTCAGAGTCGAAAGGTCCAATCCCTAGATTTCGGAGGGCGGTCCGCGGCTGCGGGGAGTGGGAACCGCCGTGTCGACCACTCGAAAGAGCGGCTCGGACGTGGGCTCGAGCGCGGCGCGAACCAGCAGAGGCAGGTGAAACGTATGGCTGAAGGCGGGGGCGACGACCTGGGCGAATGACGGGCAAAGTGCACAAGGCGTTTCGTCGCGACCCGGCAGATCCCTCGCGTCCGCGCCGCCGATCGCCTCCACCTCGTGGCCGAGCTCGTGGACCACCGCCCCCTGCTGTGTGGCCATCAGCAAGAGCAAAAGCCCCAGGGATTTGAGCGCCTGTCTTATTCGGATGCTTTTACGTCGCTGCCGCACGGGGCAGAAACTAACAGAACGCCTGCGTTTTTGCATCCATGTTGTGGCTGCGCAACCGCGTTAAGTTGTGCAATGATGCGCGCGCACAAGCACCCTTCGAGAGGTTCACAATGAAGCTCAAGACCCGTATCGAGGGCGGCGGCACGCCGCGGCTGGAGCGCTGGGGAATCGACAGCGAATATGGCCGGCTACGCGACGTACTCGTCGGCCCCATCGATCACTTCCGCTGGCAGGCCGGTAATTCCGTGGCCGAGCGCTCCGAGCGCATCGGCCTCGAGTTCGATTTCAACGTGGCCCGCGCCCAGTATCGCGAGATGCTCGATGTCTACGCACAGACCGGCGTGAACGTTCACGTGCTGCCGCCCGACCCCACCCTCCCTTATCAGATCTTCGCGCGCGACTCGAGCGCCATGACACCCTGGGGCGCGGTCATCCTTCAGCCGCAAAAAGCGTATCGGCGCGGCGAATATGCGGTCTGCATCCAGTTCTACCTCGATGCGGGCATACCGATTTATGACCTGATCACCGCCGGCAACGTGGAAGGCGGCGACATCATGGTGCTGAAGCCGGGTGTCGCGATCTGCGGATTTTCGGGGCAGCGCTCGATAGAGCCTGCGGTGAAGCAGCTGCAAAGCTGGTTCATGGCCGAAGGCTGGGAGATGCGCACCTACGAGTTCGATTCGCACTTCCTGCATCTGGACGTGCAGATGGGCATGATCGCCGAGGGGCTGGCCGTGGTCTGCGTCGAAGCGGTGGAGCCCGAGCTGGTCGATTGGCTGGACTCGAAGGGCATCCGGGCGATTCCGATTTCCTATGGCGATGCCATGCAGCTCGGCAGCAATGTGGTGGCACTCGGCGACGAGCGCGTTCTGGTGCCGGCCTCGAGCAGGAATCTCATCGCGGCGTGCCGCGCCGAAGGACTGACTGTGTACGACCCCGACGTGTCGATGATCGGCAACGGCGGAGGTGCCGTGCACTGCATGTGCCAGGCTCTGAGGCGCGACCGTGTCGGCTCCGCGTGACCCGAGCCGCCGCCGCTTCGTGCTGCAGGCGTCTGCCGCGGCCGGCACCCTGTCGGCCCTGCGCAGTCTGATGGCGGGCGCCGAGGACTCGTCGGGCGCGGACCTCACTACCCTGACGGCCGTGGACGCGGTTGCCCGGATGAGCCGCGGCGAGCTCTCCTGCGAGCGCTATGCCGAGGCGCTGCTCGCGCGCTGCCGGGCGGCGCACCCGCTCAACGCGTTCATCACCCTGGAGCCGGAGCGGGTGCTCGAGGACGCCCGCGCCCGAGACCGTGAGCGCAGCTCGGGCCGGCCGCCGGGGCCCTTGTTCGGCCTGCCGATCCCCGTCAAGGACAGCGTGAACACTCGCGACTATCCCACCAGCGGCGGCACTCCCGCCCTCAAGAATTTCAGACCGAAAGAGGATGCGCCGGTGGTGGCGCGGCTGCGTGCGGCGGGCGCCATCGTGCTCGGCAAGACCAACCTGCACGAGCTGTCTTACGGATGGACCAGCAACAACCTGGCATTCGGCGCGGTCCACAATCCGTACGACCTCTCGCGCATCCCCGGCGGCAGCAGCGGCGGCACCGCCGCGGCGATCGCCGCGCGGCTGGCCCCGCTCGGAATCGCCGAGGATACGGAAGGGTCGATCCGGGTGCCCGCCGCGTTCTGCGGCATCGTGGGTTTCAGGCCGAGCACCGGACGCTACTCGACCGAGGGGTGTGTGCCGATCTCACCCTTGTTCGACCAGGTGGGACCCCACGCCCGCAGCGTCGCGGACATCCGGCTCTTCGACCGATCGCTGGTGGCGCAGCCGCCGGCAGCTCCGCCTCGGCCGCTGCGCGGGGTGCGCCTCGGGATCGTGCGCGATTTCTGGTTTACCGACCTCGACCCCGAGGTCGAGCGCATCACCGACGCGGCGCTCTCGCGGCTGCGTGCCGCCGGCGCCGTGCTGGTGGAGGGTCACTTGCCGGGCATCCAGCATCTGGTCGATCAGACCACCGAGCAGGTGCAGAACCACGACGTGCGTCTGGCGCTTGGCGCTTATCTGGAGAAATACGCGGCGGGCGTCACGTTGCAGGAATTGATCGCCCGGGCAAGCCCGGACATCCGCGCAATCTTCAAGAGCGACGTGATGCCGGGCGGTCCCAATTTCGTCACTGAGACGGTGTATGCCGCCGCCCGCGACCGCTACCTCCCCGAGCTTCGGCGGCGCTATCAGGCCTATTTCGACGAGAGCGGCGTCGCGGCGATGGTGTTCCCCGCCGTACGCGTTGCACCGCCGCGCATCGGTGATGAGACCACGCTCGACATTCGCGGCAAGCCGGTGCCGTTCGATGATGCCGTCGCGCGCAACATCGCGCCCGGAAGCACCGCCGGGATCCCCGGATTGGTGCTGCCCGCCGGCCTCACCCGCGACGGTCTGCCGGTGGCGCTGGAGTTCGATGGACCGGTTCGCGGCGATGGCGCGCTGCTCGCTCTGGGAGTATCCCTCGAGCAGGCGCTGGGTCCGATCGAGGGCCCGCCCCGCCCGTGATCAGCGCCCAGCCGATCAGCGCGCTGATCAGCGCAAGCGCCGCCGCGATGCCCATGACGCGACGGAATCCCGACACGAAGGCCTCTTGCACGGCACGGCGCACCGTCGGGCGCAGATCGGGGCTCAGGGTCGCGGCCGGTTCGATCGCCGCGAGCTTGGCGCGCTGCGCAAGCACCGCTTCTGCAGCCGCCGCCGGCACGTTCGCGGTCGCGAGGCGATGCTGCAGCTCGGCGTCGAAGGTGCCGGACATGACCATGCCGAAACTCGCGACGGCCAGCAAGCCGGCGACGCTCGCCACTGCGTTGTTCACTCCCGAGGCGATACCGACGGCGTCCGGGACCACGGCCTGCATCACGGTGGTGGTGAGCGGCGCGACGGTCACCGTCATCCCAAAACCGAGCACCAGCGCGGGCGGGAAAAAAGTCACCCAGTAGCTGCCGCCGATGTGAGGCACGGCGAACAGTCCGAATCCGGCTGCCGCGATCACAGGCCCGATCGTCAGAGGCAGCTTGGCGCCATAGCGGCCCACCAGCCCGCCCGCCCAGCGCGACAACACGAACATGAGCAGCACGAAGGGCAGCAGCGCCGCGCCCGCCCCGGCCGCGCCGTAGCCTTGCACCTGAATGAGATTCAAAGGCAGAAAGAACAGACTCCCGCCGAGCGCCGCGTACAGAAGGAGCGTCAACAGATTGGTCGCGGCGAAATCGCGCGAGCGAAACAGTCCGAGCGGAAGCAGCGGCGACGGATGGCGCGATTCGACCCCCAAGAACACCGGCAGCATCGACAACCCGATGAACAGAGCCCCGAGCACCCGCCGGTCGCCCCAGCCGGCCGTTTGCGAATCGATCAGCGCATAGACGACGCCGCCCAGCATGACCGCGGCCAGCCCGGCGCCCCAGCCGTCGATGCTCTTGGGCGAGGCTTCGTTGCGGCTTTCGGGAATGAATTTGAAGGTCAACACCAATGTCGCCAGCGCCAGCGGGACATTCAGGAAAAACGCGTAGCGCCAGGTGGCGTGGTCGATCAGCCAACCGCCCAGCACGGGACCAAAGGCGCTCGTGATGGCGGTGAACCCCGACCAGGTGCCGATGGCGCGCCCGCGCTCCTCCTGATCGAAGGATGCGCTCAGCAGCGCGAGGCTCCCCGGAACCAGCAGCGCGCCGCCCGCACCTTGCAGAGCGCGAGCGGCGATCAGTAAATCGACGCTGTTCGACAGCCCGCAAAGCATCGAGGCGCCGATGAATACGATGAGCCCGATCACGAACACGCGGCGGCGGCCGAAGAGGTCGCCCGCCGCGCCGCCGACCAGCAACAGCGCAGCCAGCATCAATTCGTAGGCCTCGACGATCCACTGCCCGGCGGCAAGCGTCGCCCCCAGGGAACGCTGCAGCGCCGGCAATGCCACATTGACGACGGTGCCGTCGATGAATGCCATGCTCGAGGCGATGATGGTCGTCGCCAGAATCCAAGCCTGCGCCCTCTTCGCGCAGGGCGCCGCAGGCGGCCCGGCGGCGGGCTTCTCCTTGCAGGGCAGCGCGACGGGTGTTGAGGTCATCTCGGCATGAGTTAGACTGCTCCGGTCCCGTGCAAACCTGAGGTGGCTCGCATGATCAAAGTCAGTATCTTGTATCCCAACAAACCCGGCTCGCACTTCGACATGACCTATTACACCACCAAGCACATGCCGCGGGCGATGAAACTGCTCGCCAACGGACTGCACAAGACCGAAGTCGACGCCGGTATCCAGGGAACCGAGCCGGGGCAGCCGCCCGCCTTTTTCGGCGGATGCCAGTTCTACTACGATTCCATCGATGCGTTCTTGCAGGTGTGGGGGCCGGCGGCTGCGGAATTGACGGGGGACATTCCCCGCTACACCGACGTTCAGCCCATCATCCAGTTCAACGAAGTGAAATTGTCACTGTAAGACCGCTGTACGATCGGATTTTCGAGTGCCGTTTCACGAGTACTTCCCGACCCTCGTGTACAGCGCCGAGTTGCAACGGAGCGGCGAGCGCGAATTCAACCGCTCGCTCAAGCGGGAGTGCGCGCGTTTGCGACTCGACGACCCGGCCGGGCGGCGCTGGTCCGACAAGCACTATCCGGGCGGCTACACCTCGTACGCCTCCGCGCACCGCCTGCAGCGCGTCTCGCCGACCTTCCAGCTGCTGGAGCGAAAGCTCGAGCGCCATGTGAAAGCATTTGCCGAAGCGGCGCAATGGGACCTCGACGGCCGCTCCCTGTCGATGACCGACTGCTGGGTGAACATCATGCCTCAACGGACCGTTCACTCCTTGCACCTGCACCCCTTGTCGACCCTGAGCGGCACCTACTACGTGCAGGTGCCGCGCGGCTCTCCGGGCCTCAAGTTCGAGGACCCACGGCTGGACCGGTTCATGGCAGCGCCACCGCGCAAGCCGGGCGCGCTCGCGGCGAACCGGCCGTGGGTGACGGAGCGCGCCGAGGCCGGCCGCGTGATACTGTTCGAAAGCTGGCTGAGGCACGAAGTGGTGCCCAATCCCGCCCGCGCGGAACGCGTCAGCATCAGCTTCAACTACAACTGGTTCTAACATGCCCACGACCCCCTCCGACGCCACCATGGCCGTCTTTCTCGATTTGGAGAACATCGCCCTCGGTGCGCGCGATGCCAAATACCCCAGCTTCGACGTGAACAAGGTGCTCGAGCGGCTCCTCCTCAAGGGCCACATCGTGGTCAAGAAGGCGTACTGCGATTTCGACCGCTACAAGGACTTCAAGCGCGGGCTGCACGAGGCGGCGTTCGAGCTCATCGAGATCCCGCACGTGCGTCAATCGGGCAAGAACTCCGCGGATATCCGCATGGTCGTGGACGCGCTGGACCTTTGCTACACCAAGAGCCACGTCGACACCTTCGTCATCTTGAGCGGCGATTCGGATTTCTCGCCGCTCGTGAGCAAGCTGCGCGAGAACGCCAAGACCGTGATCGGAGTGGGGGTCAAGAACTCCACCTCGGATCTTTTTCTCAACAACTGCGACGAGTTCATCTATTACGACGACCTGGTACGCAAGGAGCGTTCCAAACGGCGCCGTGCCGGCGGCGGCAACACCGCGGCTCGCCCCGCCGCCCCGCCGGCCGACACCGCGGCACCGGCCGACGCCGCGGCACCGGCGGAGACCAAAACAGCGGACCCGGCGGATGCGCTCGACCTGGTGGTCGAGACCCTGGATGCGGTCACCGAGGAGCGCGGCGAGAACGAGCCCATCTGGGGATCGATGATCAAGCAGGCCATCAAGCGCCGCCATCCCGGGTTCAACGAGCGCTTTTACGGCTTCCGCTCATTCAACGACCTGCTGGCCGACGCGGAGAAACGCGGACTCCTGACCTTGAGGGCGGACGAGAAATCCGGCGGCTACACCGTTCGAATCGCCGAGAAAGCGCCGCAGCCGAGGCCCTGAGCCGGTACTTTTCCGGCAATCTGCAGTCCCCTTGAACTGCACCCGCCAGCCCTCACCTCCTATCGGAATGAGCGTTCTGGAACGGGGCCTGTGATGCGTCGAAAATCCTGGATGTGGGCGGAGGCCTGCGCGCGCCTCGATGAGGCCGAGCGGCGCCATCGGCATTTCTATGAGCTGCTGGCCACGCCTTCAAGTCCGGTCTGGGAGCCTCCGGCGAACATCGTGGCTCAAGGCCGCGAGGTCGAAGTCACCCTGGCATTGCCCGGTGCGCGGCCCGAGGACGTGGTCGCCAAGATCACCCCATCGGGGCTCTTGATCGAGACCACGGTGCCGCCTCCCGAATTTCGTCCGGGCGGCGAGGTGATCCGGATGGAGATTCCGTATGGCCGGATGCGGCGGCGCATCGATTTGCCCGCCGGCACCTATGCGCTGCTCGAGCTGCGCCTGGAACGCGGCTATCTGTGGCTGCGCCTGGCGGGGTCCCCCCTATGACGAGCGAGAGTACCGTAACTAGCGAGAATACCGTGCAAAGTACCGTAATACCGGAGGACGTGCTGATCATCCTCCCCGTGCGCGACACCGTGCTGTTTCCGGGGGTCGTGCTGCCCATCGCCGTGACCGGCAAACAGGCCCTGGCGGCAGCTCAGGAAGCGGTCCGCACCCAGCGGCGCGTAGGCCTCGTGTTGCAGTCCGATCCGGCCGAGGAGCCGGGCGTGGACCAGCTGCATCGCGTGGGCACGGCGGCCTCCATCGTCCGCTTCGTGACGGCGCCGGACGGCACCCATCATCTCATCGCCCAGGGCGAGCAGCGCTTCACGGTGCTCGACTACGTGAGCCGCGACCCGTTCCTGGTGGCTCGTATCGAGCCGCACAAGGAGCCGCCCGTGACCGACCGCGAGGTCGAGGCGCGCGGGCTTACCTTGCGCGAGCGCGCGATCGAGGCCTCCCAGCTCCTGCCCCAGGCACCGGGTGAGCTGGTCAATGCCATTCGGGCTATCGAGTCGATTCCGACGCTGGCCGACATCGTGGCAAGCTTCATGGACCTCAAAGCCACCGAGAAGCAGGAGATCCTCGCGACTTTCGACCTCAAGGAGCGGCTCGACCGCGTGCTGGCGCTGCTCAACCGGCGCATCGAGGTGCTCAAGGTATCCCGCCAGATCGACGAGCGCACGCGCGAAGCCTTCGACGAGCGGCAGAAGGAAGCGGTGCTGCGCGAGCGGCTGCATCAGATCCAGAAGGAGCTCGGCGAGGGCGGCGGCGGCGCGGAGGCCGAGGATCTCAAGAAGCAGATCGCGGACGCGAAGATGCCGCCGGAGGCCGAGGAGCAGGCGCAACGCGAGCTTGCGCGGCTCGAGCGCATGCCCGAGGGCGCCGCCGAATACTCCATGACGCGCAATTACCTCGATTGGCTGATCGCCATGCCCTGGTCCAAGCTCGACCCGGAGCAGCTCGACATCGAGCGCGCCCGCAGGATCCTGGACGAGGACCACTACGGCCTGGAAAAGGTGAAGCGCCGCATCCTCGAGTTCCTCGCGGTGCGCAAGCTCAACCCGGAAGGGCGCAGTCCAATACTGTGCTTCGTGGGTCCGCCGGGTGTCGGCAAGACCTCGCTTGGACAGAGCATCGCCAAGGCGCTCGGGCTCAAGTTCCGGCGCGTGAGCCTGGGCGGGGTGCACGATGAAGCGGAAATCCGCGGCCATCGGCGCACCTACATCGGTTCGTTGCCCGGCAACATCGTGCAGGCGGTGCGCAAGGCCGGAACCCGCAATCCGGTGCTCATGCTCGACGAGGTCGACAAGCTGTCTGCCAGCTACCAGGGCGACCCGTTCTCGGCCTTGCTCGAGGTGCTCGATCCGGAGCAGAACAATACGTTCCGCGACAATTACCTCGCGGTGCCGTTCGATCTCTCGAAGGTGCTGTTCATCGGCACGGCCAATGTGCTCGATTCCATTCCGCCGCCGCTGCGCGACCGCATGGAGGTGATCGAACTCGGCGGCTACACCGAAGAGGAGAAAATGCAGATCGCCAGACGCTACCTGCTGGCGCGGCAGTTGATTGCGAACGGCCTGACTGCGGAGCAGATCAAGATCTCCGACGACGCACTGCGCAAGGTCATCGCCGATTACACCCGCGAGGCCGGGGTGAGAAATCTGGAGCGCCAGATCGGTGCGCTGCTCCGCAACAGCGCGGTCGCCATCGCCTCGGGCAAAGCCACGAGCATATCGATCGACGTGGCCGAGGTGACGGCGATTCTGGGTGCGCCGCGTTTCGAGAACGACGTGGCGTTGCGCACCAGCGTGCCCGGTGTCGCCACCGGACTCGCGTGGACGCCGGCGGGCGGGGACATCCTGTTCATCGAGTCGAGCCGCGTGAAGGGCACCGGCAAGCTCATTTTGACGGGCCAGCTCGGCGACGTCATGAAGGAGAGCGCGCAGACCGCCGTGACTCTGGTGAAGTCGCAGGCCGACCGCCTCGGCATCGATCCGGCGGCGCTGGATAATTGCGATCTGCACATCCACGTACCGGCGGGCGCCATCCCCAAGGACGGGCCGAGCGCCGGTGTGGCGATGGCGACGTCGCTCGCATCCCTCCTGTCCAAGCGCACGGTGCGCTCGGACGTGGCCATGACCGGCGAGATCAGCCTGCGCGGCGTGGTGCTGCCGGTGGGCGGCATCAAGGAGAAATGCGTGGCGGCGGCGCGGGCCGGAATTCGCATCGTCATCCTGCCGGCGCGCAACCGGCGCGATCTCGAGGATATTCCCGAGAGCGTGCGCAACAAGCTCGAATTCGTGTGGGCGGAGCGCATCGAGGACGTGCTGGCGCGGGCGCTGGAGGATGGGTCGGCGCAGCGGGCGGCGGCGTGAGCGAGTCCATCGGAACCCCGCGGCTCACGGTCCCGCTCAGGCAGCAGCAGCCGCTCCTCGCTCGAGCGCGAGGCGTTGCAGCCGCGAGATCCGCTCGAGCGCCGGAGGGTGCGAATCGTAAAACGCCGAGTGCAGGGGATCCGGCGTCAAGGTGCTGGCGTTGTCCCGGTAGAGCTTGACCAGCGCTTCGGCCAGCCGCTCGGCGTTCGAGTGCTCGACGGCAAAATCGTCGGCCTCGCGCTCATGCCGTCTTGACCACCAGGCCTCCAGCGGCGTCGCAAAGAACGTGAACGCCGGAACGACCAAGATGAAGAGTATCAACGCCATGGCCGGCGAGCCCTGCGGCACGCCCAGCGCGGGATAGAATCCCGGCTGTGCCGCGAGCCAGCCCAGCAGCGCAAGCCCGGCGAGCAGTGCGAGCGAAGACACGACCAGCCGTTGGCGCACGTGATGCAGCCGGAAATGTCCCAGCTCATGCGCGAGCACCGCCTCGATCTCGTCGCCGTCGATGCGGGCGAGCAGCGTATCGAAGAACACGATGCGCTTGTTGCGGCCGATGCCGGTGAAGTAGGCGTTTCCGTGCGCGGATCTGCGCGACCCGTCCATCACGAACACCCCTCCGCCCGCCGTGAATCCGCAGCGCTCCAGCAGCCGCTGCACCCGGGAGCGCAATCCGTCGTCGGTCAGCGGCGAGAACTTGTTGAACAACGGCGCGATGAAACGAGGGGCCGCCCAGGTCAATGCCAGCGACACGGCCATCCAGACGATCCATGCCCAGACCCACCACACGGCCCCGGCCTTTTCCATGAGCACCAGCGTCGCGAGCACCAGCGGTGCGCCGAGCACGAAGCCGAGCAGCAGCCGCTTCGCGAGGTCCATCGCGAACAGCGCCGGCGTGACCCGGTTGAAACCGAACCGTGCCTCGACGCGAAACGTGCGCCACAGCGTGAAGGGCAGGCCGAGCAAGCTCATCAGCAGCAACACCGCGAGCACCAGCAAAGTGCCGCGCCACGGCTCCGGCCATCCGCTGCGGCCTACGCCTGAGCCGAGCAATGCGAGCCCGCCGCCGAGAGTGAGTGCAATCTTGATCAATGCCTCGAACAGCGTTGCCCAGCGCGATAAGCGCCCACGGGCGACGGTGTAATCGGCCGCGCGCCGCTGGTCCTCGAGCTCGACCCGCCCGCGGAACAGAGCCGGCACATGGTCGCGATGGGCGCGCACGGCGCCGATCTGGCGCGTCGCCAGCCACAGGCGGATCGCGGTCTCGCCGGCCAGTGCGAGCACGAAAGCCGCCGTCATCCAATGCAGCGGCCATGCGGAGTCGGGGCTCATTTGATGAACAGTCTGGACGAATTGGCCCGGGAGCGAAATACCAGCGGCTTCTCCGCCGCACCCGGCTCGACCTGCACGCCGGGCGCCGCGGCCGCCGCGGCCCGATCGGCAGCCAGCACCGCCTCGAGCACCTTGTGATGTTGCGGCGACAGATCGCACACCGGGTCGGCGTTGGCCGCATCCCCGGTCAACAGGTAGGCCTGGCAACGACAGCCGCCGAAGTCGCGCGCCTTTTCCGGACAGCTCCTGCACGGCTCCTTCATCCAGGCGTCGCCGCGAAAGTGCGTGAATCCCGAAGAGCGGTACCAGATGTGCTCGACGCTCGAGTGCTTGACGTTCGGGAAGTCGAGCCCCGGCAGCATCCGCGCCGCGTGGCACGGCAACGCCGTGCCGTCGGGGGTGACGGTCAGAAAGATGGAGCCTAGCCCGTTCATGCAGGCCTTGGGGCGATTCTCGAAATAATCGGGGACGACGAAAAAGATCCGCATCGGCCGCTCGAGCCGCTCGCGAAAGCGCCGGGTCACTTCCTCGGCGCGCTCGACTTGGCGCCGGCTCGGCATCAGCTGCTGCCGATTGTGCCAGGCCCAGCCATAGAACTGGGTGTTGGCAAGCTCCACGTAGTCCGCGCCCATCCGATCCGCCATCTCGAGGATCTGCTCGACATGGTCGATATTGAGCCGATGCAGCACCACGTTGAGCACCATGGGGTAGTCGTGCTGCTTGATGAGCGCGGCGACCCTCGACTTGAGATCGAAAGTGCGCGTGCTGCTCAGGAAATCGTTCATCTGCCGCGTGTTGTCCTGGAACGAAAGCTGGATGTGATCCAGCCCCGCATCCTTCAATGCCCGGATGCGCGTCTCGGTCAGGCCGACCCCGGAGGTGATCAGATTGGTGTAGAACCCGAGCCGGTGCGCCTCGGTCACGATGGGCTCGAGGTCGTCCCGCGACAAGGGCTCACCCCCCGAAAGTCCCAATTGCACCGAGCCGAGCGCGCGCGCCTGCCCGAGGACCCGCAGCCAGTCCTCGGTGCCGAGCTCGGGACCCGAGGTGGCGAAATTCGTCGGGTTGTAGCAAAACACGCAATGCAACGGACAGCGGTAGGTGAGTTCGAGCAGCAGCCAGAGCGGCGGGCCCGGCGGCCGGACCACGGCAGCCGGGGCGGCGGCGCCCTCCTCCACCGGCGCGCTCACGGAAGCACCGACAGCCATTGCTTGTCCCGCGCCATTTGCACGAACGCGACCACGTCCGCGGACAGGCCCGAGGTCTCGAAGGTGCGCTCGAGATCCGCGGTGATCTCCGCGATCGTGGCCGTCCCGGTGCAGCGCTTCATGATCTCGCCGGCGCTGCCGTTCAGCTTGATCATGCCCTCCGGAAACAACAGTACGTAGGCAACTTGCGCCGTCTCCCATTGCAATCGGAAGCCGCGGCCGATCGCGGGAACGGATGTCTCGCCGATGCCACCGCCGCTCATGCCGGCAGCGCCGCTCATGCCGGCAGCGCCGCTCATGCCGGCACCGCCGCTGACGCCGGCGCCGTGTAACGAAGCGCCATGGCATCGTTCATTTGCCAGAGCACGTCGAGCTTGAACTTGAGGATCTCGAGCGCGCGCTCCTGCTGCGCGCGTGTCGCGAAGTGCTCCAGCGTGAATGCCAGGCCGAACTCGACATCGCGGCGCGCGAGACTGACGCGGCTCTGAAAGTACCTGAGCCCCGAGGAATCGATCCAGGGGTAGTGCTCGGGCCAGTGGGCGAGCCGTTGCTTGTGAATCTCGGGCGCGAACAGCTCCGTCAGCGACGAGCACACGGCTTCCTGCCACGGCGCTCGGCGCGCGAAATTCACGTAGGCGTCCACGGCGAACCGTACGCCCGGGAGCACCTGGGAGAGGCTCTCCACCGACTCCCGCGGCAACCCCACCGCTTCCCCCAGCCGCAGCCAGGAGTCGATGCCGCCGGGATCATCTCCGTGACCGTCGTGGTCGAGAATGCGTTGCACCCAGTTGCGGCGCACGGCCCGGTCCGGGCAGTTGGACAGAATCGCCGCGTCCTTGATCGGGATACTGATTTGATAATAGAAGCGGTTGGCGACCCAGCCGCGGATCTGTTCCCGGCCCGCCTTGCCCGAATTGAGCAATACGTTGAACGGATGATGGATGTGGTAGGCCGAGCCCTGATTGCGGAGCTGCGCTTCGAATTCGTCCCGGGTCCAGGGCGCCGCGCTCACAGCGTGATCTCCATGCCGTCCTCCGCCACCTCGACGCCGTGGCGCTCGAGCTCGCCGAACTGGACCGACAGCTCGTCGAGAATGGGGTTGGTGTTGTTGATGTGAATCAGAATCTTGCGCACACGAGCCGGCAACCGCTCGAGCTGCTCGAGCATGCCGCCCGGACCGCTCTGCGGCAGATGCCCGATATCGCGGGCGTGCTTGCCGGAGACGCCCACACGTATCATCTCGTCGTCGCTCCAGAACGTGCCGTCGACCAGTACGCACGCGGCCGAGCACATGAACTCCCACAAACGCTCGTCGATGGACGCGAGGCCGGGTGCGTAGACCGCCGACCGGCCGGTGGAGCGATCCTCGAGCACCAGCGCGACATTGTCGCCGGGCTGGGGCGAATCGCGATGCGGTGAATACGGCGCGGGCTTGCTCGCCACCGGCAGCGCCCGCCAGCGCAGCTCGGGCACCGCGTCGATGGCGAACTCCTGGTCGAGATCCATGCGCCGCCGGTCGACGCCGCAGAAATGTCCGAGCACCCCGAGGATGGGGTTGCCGCGGGTCAGGTCCGCATACGTCGAGTCGGTGCACCAGAGCGGCCAGGGGCGGGTCGCTTCCCGCAACATGTAAAGTCCGGTGGTATGGTCGACCTGCCCGTCCACCAGCACGATGGCGCAGAGCGCCGTATCGCGCAGCCCCCGGTGCGGCTGCAGCTCGGGAGCACTCTCGAGCTGGGCGCGGATGTCCGGGGAGGCGTTGACCAGGACCCAGCGAACCGGATCGTCCCCGGCGACGGCAATCGAGGATTGGGTACGTGCCGGAGCGCGGAGGGTTCCGGCGCGGTAACCCGCACAGTTGGGACAGTTGCAATTCCATTGCGGAAAACCGCCCCCGGCGGCCGACCCCAGCACTCGGATCCTCATGGGGAGGCGGACCGAGCGGGCGTGCCCGCTCGCGCGGGCACGCGCTCTATCGATTTATCGGCAATTTGCCGACATATCAGCGATTGGCCACGTACATGGTGATTTCCATGCCGAACCGTAACTCGATCGCTTGCGGTGTTTCCCATTTCATGGACGATTCCTCTTTAGCAGGTACGGTTCCATGTTGCAGCGGCCGATCGCCCGATGAATCCACAGGCTCATGAAACTCACCTCATGAATTTCATGAGCCGCCGGCCGCACCGGACGGGCGAGGCCCCACCGGCCCCTGCTACCATGGGCGCATGAAGCTCAGGACGCAGCTGAACCTGGTCATCTCGGCCTTGAGCGCGGCCTTCGTGCTGGTGCTGATTGCCGCGGAGATCCAGAGCATGCGGGCGTCGGTGCGGGAGGAAATCGAAGCGGCGAACCGGGTGGCCTCGCACCTTCTGGGCCAGCTCGCCTCCGTGTATTCGACCATCGGCGGCCCGCAGCTGGTGTTGCCGTTCCTCCAGCAGCTCGGCCGGGTGCGCGCCAACGAAGTGTATCTGCTGTCCCCGTCCGGCGAAGTCCTGTACCGCGCACCCCCGGCGACCTACAAGGCCGGACGCAACGCGCCCGTCTGGTTCGCGCGCCTGCTCACGCCGAGCTCCGCCAAAGAGGTGTTCATGCTTCGAGGCGGCGCGCGGCTCGTCATCGAGGCACAGCCGTCGCGCGCCGTGCTCGATGCCTGGGACGACATCGTGCACATATCGATCGTGGGCGCGGTCATGCTGGTGGTCGTCAATGCCGCCGCCTTCTGGCTCGTCGCGCGAGTTTTCAAGCCCATCCCCGTCATCGCGGACGGCCTCGAGCGTCTGCAGCGGGGCGATCTCACCTTTCGACTGCCGCCGCTGACCGGCACCGAGGCCGAGGTGATCGGTCAGGCGTTCAACCGCATGGCGCAGGCGGTCGAGGACAAGGTGCAGGCGGAAGCGCAGGCGCGCGACGCGCAGGCGCGCCTCCAGGAGCGCCGTGAAATGGCCTCACTGGCCGATCAGCGGGTCGAGGAGGAACGGCGGCTGATCGCGCACGAGTTGCACGACGAGTTCGGACAATCCGTGACCGCGATTCGAAGTCTGGCGCTCGCCATCGCGGCTCAAGGAGGTGCGCGCGATCCCGCGACCGGCGAGGCGGCGCGGCTGATCTCGGATGAAGCGGGGCGCCTGTACGACGCCATGCACAGCCTGATACCGCGGCTCGCGCCGCTGTCGCTCGATGCGCTCGGGCTTTGCGCGACCATCGAGAATCTGATCCGCGACTGGGGGCGCCGTCATCCGTCGATCGCCATCGACGTGAAGCAGAGCCTGCCCACGGAGCTTCCGCCGACCGTCACGCTCGCCGTCTACCGCGTGGTTCAGGAGGGACTGGTCAATGCGCTTCGCCACGCGCAGCCCTCGCGCGTCGACATCGGCGTCGAGGGCGACGAGGAAGCCATCCATGTCAGCGTGGCGGATGACGGGGTCGGATTGCCGGCCGATTGGGCGCGGCCGGGCCGCTACGGACTTCGAGGCCTCGCCGACCGCGTCGCACAGCTCGGCGGCACGCTCGACGTTCGCAACCGGGCCGGGCGCGGAGTGCTGCTCTCGGCCGATATTCCACTCTCGGTGCCGGCATGATCCGCGTCCTGCTGGTCGACGACCACGCGGTGGTGCGGACCGGATTTCGGCTGCTGCTGCAATCGATTCCCGAGATATCCGTGATCGCGGAGGCCGATTCCGGGGAGGCGGCCTGCAAGCTGTACGCGGAAAGCTCACCGAACGTGACGGTCATGGACATCGCCATGCCGGGCATGGGCGGACTCGAGGCGCTGCGCCGCATCCGCGCGCGCCATCCGGCGGCACGCATCCTGGCGCTGTCCGCGCACGATGATCTGATGCATGCGCGCCGCTGCCTGCAGGAGGGCGCACTCGGCTTCCTGTCCAAGCGCAGCGCGCCGGAGGCGCTGGTCGAAGCAGTCACCGCCGTGGCGGATGGCCGGCGCTATCTCGATGCGGTGCTCGCTCAGAAGCTCGCGCTGGCGGAATTCGACGGCGGCTCCAAGTCGCCGGTGGAGCGGCTGTCCGAGCGCGAATTCGAGGTCTTCATACGGCTGGCCGGCGGGGCGAGCGTGCAGCGGATCGCGCAGGATCTGAAATTGTCCGCCTCCACGGTCGGCACGCACCTCTACAACATCAAGCAGAAGCTCAACGTCGAGAACCAGTCCGAGCTGACCTTGATCGCCATCCGTCACGGCCTGATCGAGGCTTGAGCAGCACCGCGCTCAGGCGGCCTCGACCCGCACCCGGTAATCCTCGCCGGTCCACCGGTCACCCGGCACATAACGGAAAGTGAAATCCAGCCGCTGTCCGGGCGCGAGGCGCGAGGTGTCGATCGCGACCACGTGGAGCCCCAGGCTGTTGGGCGAGGTCGGGGCATCGACGATGCGTTGCCAACCGTCGAACCCGTAGCGCACCACCGCGGGCTCGCGCAACGCGAGCATCAGCGACATGCCGGCGGTGATCGCCCCGATCGCCGCATGTTCGCACCACAGCGCACGCGCAGGCCGGCTGCGCTCGCCGCGATAGCGGCGCCATACCGCCTCGGGCCGATCGAACGGACGCTTCAAGGCGCGCGAGACCACGAGCTTCACATATTCCGCATGGGTCCAGGCGAGCGGCATCGCGGATCCGGTCGCGAAGCCTGTCCTGAGGCCGCGCTCGGGAATCGGCGCGGCGTCCCAGATCTGCTCCGGCAGCATGCCGCCCGGAGACGCCATGCGAGCCATGGCTTCCATGAGCGCAGTGGGATCGTTGCCGCAAGCGATCTCGTAATGGGCGCGCTCGCCGGTGAGCAGAGGCCATGCACGGCCGCGACCGACGCCGTCGTAGGCGCTGCCGTCGTCGTGCTCGCCGTAGCCATCGTCGAAATATCGATGCCAGCACGGTCCGTTCGGCGTGTCGACCTTGAGCAGCGCATCCGCGAGACGCACGCTGGCCTTGATCAAGGGATCGTCGTGGCGGCGTAATCCGAAACGCACGAGCTGCAGGAAATCGACGCCGAACTGCGCCGAGGCCGGCAGGCCCGGGTCCTTGAACTGGTTCCGGATGGGCTCCACCCGGTCGAACGCACCCCGGTCCGCGATCGCCTGAGCGGGTGCCACGCGCACGTAGTAGCCGGGAATTCCGAACCGCTGCGCGAGCGGCGTATCGAGCACGGCGGTCCAGTCCTCCAGCCGCGAATTCCAGTAGTCCGCGAAGGCGAGCGCGAGCTCCTGCGCGTCGGCCTCGAGATAGTCCGCGCCGGCCACGAGCGCCGCAATGCAGGCCGCGAGTGTGAAGGTGTTGAGTCCTGCGCTCTCCTCCCACCGGTCCTGGTCGCTGACGGGTCCATGCCGGACGATGTAGGAGAGCGCCCGCCGGATCATGTCCGCGACCTCGGTGCCCTCGAGCGCGTCGCGCTCCCCGAGCAGCGCGGCGAGCAGCACCGGCAACGCGGCCTCGTCCAGTTGCACCCCGGTCCAGTAGGGCTTGCTGCCCAGATATTGATTCTGGTACCAGTGGCCGTCCGCGAGCTGCGTGGCGCGCAGATATCTCAAGGTATTGCCGGCCTCACGCGTCGCATCCACCGCCAGCATCGCGCCCGCGCACTCGACCAGATCCCGCGGCCACACGAGGTGGTAGCCCTCGCGCTCCTCCTTGGTATTGCCCCAAGGCACCGACAGGCTCGCGACCAGGGCGCCGGGATAGATCTTGTCCCGGTGGGCGCGCAGAACCATTCGGGAGACGTGGAATTGCTCGGCACAGATCGGCGGCAGGCCGGCCAGGCAGGTCTCCGGCGGGCTCGACGCTGCATACCAGTCGCTCCATCCCTGCGAGAACCGGTCGCGGGTGTGCTCGAAGGGCTCGAACAGCGCGGAGAGTGCGAGCGTGGCGGCGGACTCCTCGCTGGTGCCGAAGGCGAGCCCGAGCACGCAGGAGCGCGACAGCTCGCCGGTCAGCGCGACATTGCCGGGCCCCGCACGGGCATACTGCCAGCTCATCGCGCCGTTGTGATGGAAATCCTGCCAACCATCGCTGGTGCCGACGTTGCCGGCGCTGGTCCGCCCGAAGGCGTCGTCCTGCGCGGCGGTGACGGCGGCTAGCGCCAGCGAGAACGGCCCCTGGGTCGCGGTCAGCACGCGCCGCCCCGCTTGCATCGCGACCTCCGCTCGATTGCCGTTGCCGGTGCCGCCCAGATGCGGCGCGAGCAGGGCATAGGGGCGAAGCGCCGCATCGCCGGTGAGCGCGACGTCGATCAGCAGCACATCACGCTCGACACCCGTGACGATCCGCAGCGCGAGCTCGAAGCGCGCGTGGCGATGCACGATGGAAACTGCCGGAATGCCCGGCGCGAGCGTCTCCACCGTATGCTGCCACAGCCGCTTCACCTCCACCCAGAAGCCGCGGCCGTCGGCGACGATGAAGCCCAGGTCGCGGATTTGCGGGATGTCGATGCGCGGGTGATACACCTCGTTCACGATGCCGCCGCCCACCGTGAACCACAGTCTCGACGGACCCAGCGAGCAGCCGACCATCTCTTTCGCGCTGCTGCACCAGGTGGGCGGCAGGCCGGGAGCGCCGGGCGCCTCGCCGACGTTCGGCCCGACGAGGCCCACGGGCGTCGTCCCGGTCACCACCGTCCTCTCATGCGGGCGATGCGAGCCTGGCGCCGGCGCGCGCGGCTCCGATCATGGCGACATCCTGGTTCACGATCAGCAGGGTGGGTATGGCCTGCACGAAAGGGGAGAGGCGGCCCTTGTCCTCGAAGCGCTCGCGAAAGGGACTCTCGATGAGAAATTTCTCGATCTTCTGCGCGATGCCGCCGGCAATGAAGACTCCACCGCGTGCGCCGTGCGCGAGCGCCAGATCGCCGGCAACCGCACCGAAGACGGAGCAGAACATGGTGAGTGCGGCGCGACAGCCCGCATCGTCTTGCAACGCCTGGCTGCTGATGTCCGCGGCGCTCAGCGCACGCGGTTCGCGACCCGCCAGTTGCTCCAAGGTCCGATACAGGCCCTCCAGCCCCGATCCGGAGAGAATCCTTTCCACCGACACCCGGCCCTTCTGCTTCCACATCGCCTGCAGGACGGCGAGTTCGGTCTCGTCGCACGGCGCGAACCCGATGTGCCCCCCCTCGGTCGCCATGGGCACCGAGTGGCCTCCATAGCGCGCCAGGCAGGCGACACCGAATCCGGTACCGGGGCCCAGGATGGTGATCGTTCCCTGCTCCCGTCCCTTGAGGTCGGGGCCGATCACGCGCAGATCGCCCTCGCCCAGTACCTCCGCGGCAAAGGCCAATGCCTCGAAGTCATTGACCAGCACGGCCTGCCTGAAGCCGAACTTCTTGAGATCGCTTTCCGAGATTTCCCAGCCGCGATTGGTGAACCGGGCCGTGCCGGCGCTGACCGGCCCGGCGACGGCGATGGCGGCGACGGGTGGCTTGGACGTAACCCGGATGCGTTCGAAATAGCTGCGCAGCGCGTCGATGAAGGTCGGGAATGCCTCGGCCAGGTCGAGCCGGTCGCGGATATGCCCTGCGCCGTCCACGACGGCGAAGCGGGCGTGCGTGCCCCCCACGTCGCCGATGAGAATATCAGTGCCGCTCAGAATGCGCCCCTCCCGGTCCGCCGACGAGTATCGCAGCAGGTCCATCCAGCGGCAAGCGACCGGAATCTTTAGGACGCACGCCCCTCGCCCAGCAAGCGCTGATCGATCTCTTCTTCGGCGGCAAGCCAGTCGTCCACCTCGTGACCGGGCGCGAAGCCGCGCAATTCCGATCTGAAGTAAGCCGCCTTGGCGATCGAGGCATGGCGATCCTCGTAATGGCGGGAAGTAACGGTGACGTTGATGGCGTTGATCGAGGGACCCCTCGCGGCCGGCGCGGCTGTGTCGCTCTCTTGCATGGCGCCTGCGGCGGCGCCGTTATCGGGCCGGGCCGTCGTGGTGGTGGTGCCGTCCTTCGCGATCTTGGTCGTCCGCCGCGGTCTCTTGTTGCTCGTGGTCATAACAACTCCGGAGGATAACGATGGTTGGATCGATGAAACTGATTTTAGTGCCGTCCGCCGAAAATGCTCCATGAAAATTTATTTGCCGCATGGAAATTATTTCAATCGTCCGGCCTCCGCTTAAGCGTGGTCCGGCTTTCGCTTAAGCGTCGTCCGGCTTTCGGTTAAGCTCCCGGCATGCAAACCATCGATGACCCGACCAGGACCGCGCGGCATCGCGCGCGACAGAGGCTCCCGGGCCTGATGCTGGCCTGCGCTATGACGCTCGGCGCGTCCCTGACTGCCGCCGCCGCCCCGCCCCCCTTGAAGATCAACCTCGACAGTTTCGACGGGATGAAGAAAAAGACGGCGTTGTCCGATGGCGAAACGCTGGCTTACATCGATACCGGCGATCCTTCGGGGCCGCCGGTCGTGCTGATCCACGGTTACACCGACAGCGCCCGCGACTGGGTGCCGCTGATGCCATATCTGTCGAAGCGGTTCCGCCTGATCCTGGTCGACATCCGCGGGCACGGGCAATCGAGCAAGCCGGAATGCTGCTACACGCGGCTCGATTTCGCGTACGACATCAAGCTGCTCTTGGACTCGCTCGGCATTGCCCGAGCCGACATCGTCGGCCACTCCCTGGGCAGCATCATTGCGCAGACCTTCGCCGAGTCCTGGCCGGGAAAAACTCGCCGCGTGGTGCTGATCTCCTCCACCGGCGGCCGACCGCCGGGCATGGCGCCCCCCAAGTTCGATTTCGCCGCCGACATTCGCAAGCTGAAGGAGCCGATCGAGCCCGACTCGCCGTTCATGGTCGCCTGGTGGGATTCGCCCACGCCGGTCGACCCCGACTTCATCCGGCGGCAGCGCAAGGATGCGGCCGGCATCCCGCTGCGCGTATGGCTCGCCGTGCTCGATCAAGGACTGCCGAGCGGCAGCTTGTACTGCGACCTGCAGAGCACCCTGCCGAAGCTCAGGGAGCCCACGCTCCTCATCTGGGGGAGCAAGGACCCCATCATGGAAGCGCCGATGCGCAAAACGCTGATCGACGCGCTGCCCGGCGCCCGGGTGAAGATCTTCGACGGGCTGGGGCATAACCCGTTCTGGGAGGATCCCCAGGGGGTCGCCGCCTCGATCAACGGCTTTCTCGACTCCAAGCGGTAGCCGCCTACCGGACCTGCGGCAGGGCCTCGAGCCGCTCGAGCCCGCATAAGGCCGCCGGCAAATAAGCTTTTCCGCAAGGGAGAGCGCGCCCTAGGTTGAGGGTGAAGACGAGGGTATCTCATCCAATTTTTTTTAGGATTTCAAAAAATTGGATGAGATACCCTCGCCTTCGCCCTCAACCTTCCGCGCATGGTGTGCGAAAAGAATTATTTGCCGGACCACTGGCCCCCTGTCTCAGCGCTCGCCGGTCAGCGCATCGTCCAGCACCTCGATCCAGTGCTTGACCGGCGTCGCCGTGCCGCTCGCCAGATGCTGGATGCAGCCGATGTTGGCCGAGACGATGCACTCGGGCTCGAGGGCCGCGAGGTGGGCGAGCTTGCGGTCGCGCAACGCGCTTGCCAGCTCGGGTTGCAGGACGGAGTACGTACCGGCCGAGCCGCAGCAAAGATGGCTCTCGGCGCCTTCCCGAACATCGAATCCGACGGCTCTGAGCTGCGCATCGAGCCCCGAGATGCGCTGACCATGCTGCAGGGTGCAGGGAGAATGGAAGGCGAGCCGTGGCGCGCCGTCGGAGCGAATCCGGTCCTTCAGCGTGAGCGCCAGCTCGGGCAGCAACTCACCGAGATCCCGGGTCATGGAGACGATGCGCGCCGCGCGTTCCGCGTAACCGGGCTCGTCACGCAACGCATGGGCATACTCCTTGACCATCTGTCCGCAGCCCGAGGCGTTGACCACGATGAATTCCACCATCCCGCTCGAGACCATCGGCCACCAGGCGTCGATGTTCCGGCGCATGTCTTGAAGTCCGCCGTCACGGTCGGCCAGATGCGTGCGTAGCGCTCCGCAGCAGCCCTCCCCCGCCGCGAACAGCGTCTGAATCCCCGCGGCATCGAGGACCCGGCGCGTCGCGCGGTGGATCTGCGGGCGCATCGCAGGCTGTACGCAGCCGCCGAGCAGCAGAACCTTGCGCCGATGCTCGCGCGGCTGAAAATCCTCGCGCTCTGCGGACCGGCCGGCGGGCACCTTGGCGCGCAAGGCACGCGGCAGCAACGGCCGTAGCAGGCGACCGACTCTCAGCGCCGGCCCGAACAGCGGCGAAGTGAGGCCCTCTTTGAGAAACCAGCGGCCGGCCTTCTCGTGCAGCGGGCGCGCCACGCGCCGCTCCACCAGATGGCGGCCGATCTCGACCAGGTGCCCGTAACGCACGCCGCTCGGACAGGTGGTCTCGCAGTTGCGACACGTCAGGCAGCGGTCGAGATGGCGCTGGGTGCGCTCCGTGACGTCATGCCCCTCGAGCATTTCCTTGATGAGATAGATGCGTCCGCGCGGTCCGTCGAGCTCGTCGCCGAGCAATTGATAGGTCGGGCAAGTGGCGTTGCAAAATCCGCAGTGCACGCATTTGCGCAGAATCGCCTCGGCCTCCGCGCCCTCCGGCGTTCCTTCGAATTCAGCGCTCAGCTTGGTCTGCATGGTCCCTCAGGGCTTCACGTACGGTCGCTCGGCATTGAGCACATCTGCAAGGCTCCTCAAAGATCGGCGTAGAGGCGCGCGGCGTTCAGCACCCGATCCGGGTCGAAGGCGCTCTTCAGGGCACGATGTATGCGCATCAGAGGCTCCGCCAGCGGCGCGAACGCACCGGCGGATTTGTCGGCGGCGCGAACCAAGGTGGCATGTCCACCGACGGCCGCCGCGAGCGCGCGCACCTCCTGCGCCGCCGTGCGAGTCCGCCACCAGCGCTGCGCGCCGCCCCATTCGATCAAGCCGGCATGAGCAAGAGGCGGCGTCGCGGACGGTACCGAGAGACGCCACAGGCATTCCCCGCTCGACAGCTCCACCTCGCTCGGCCGGAAAAACGCATGGCCGTGATCGCGCACGCCGTCCCACCAGGCTGCAGCCTCGCCGGGGTCGAGCATGCTGCCGCCGAGCTTGCGGCAGGCGCCGTGCACCGCCGCCGCCGCTCCCGACAGACGCACCCGCAAGCGCCCTTCGTGCCACGCGCTCGCGCTGAGCGGCAGCGGTAGCGCATTCCAGCGCGCGAGCTCGGCCAGCGAGCGCGGCTCGTCCCAATCGAACGTCAAGGTGGCGGTTTTCACCTTCGAGGCCATCACCTTCAAGGAGACCTCGCACAGCACCCCGAGAATGCCCCACGACCCGGCCATCAGCCTCGAGACATCGTAGCCGGCCACGTTCTTCATGACCTGCCCGCCGAACGTCAGGAGCTCGCCGCGCCCGTTGAGCAGCGTCACACCGAGCACGTAATCGCGCAGCGGACCCGCAGCCGACCGCGCGGGTCCCGCCAGTCCCGCGGCAACCATGCCTCCGACCGTGCCCCCGGGTGCGAAGCGCGGCGGCTCGAACGCCAGGCATTGACCCTTCTCCGCGAGGACCGCCTCGAGCTCGGCGAGCGGCGTACCCGCGCGGGCGGTGATCACCAGTTCGCTCGGCTCGTAGCTCGAGATTCCGGTCAATTCGCGCATCTCGAGCGCCTCGCCCCGGGGCGGTTCGCCGTAAAAGGACTTGGTATTGCCGCCTCGGATGTCCAGGGTCGCGCGGCGCGCGCGCGCCTCGAGAATCCGCTCCCGCAGATGCTCGGCTGCCGGGGCGCGGCTGAGCTCGGCGGCCGACATCAATATCTCGGCAGCTCCGGGAACGGCATCATTCCCCGGTGCACGTGCATCTTGCCGTACTCCGCGCAGCGCGCGAGGGTGGGAATCACCTTGCCGGGATTCAGCATTTGCGCCGGATCGAAGGCGCGCTTCACCGCGAGGAATTGCTCGCGCTCCGCGGGCGAGAATTGCACGCACATGGAATTGAGTTTCTCCACGCCGACGCCGTGCTCTCCGGTCACCGTGCCGCCGAGCTCGAGGCTCGTCTCCAGTATGTCCGCGCCGAACAGCTCGCAGCGCCGGTGCTGGTCCCGATCGTTGGCATCGTACAGGATGAGCGGATGCAGGTTGCCGTCGCCGGCATGAAATACGTTCACGCACCTGAGCCCATACTTCGATTCCATCGCCTGGATCGCGAGCAGCATCTCGGCAAGGCGCTTGCGCGGGATGGTCGAATCCATGCACATGTAATCCGGGCTGATGCCTCCGGAGGCGGGAAAGGCGTTCTTGCGTCCGCTCCAGAACTTGAGGCGCTGCCGCTCGTCCCGGCTCACCTCGATGCGGGTCGCGCCGCAGTCCTCGAGAACCCGTCTCATCGCCTCGACCTCTTCGGCGACCTCTTCCGCGGTGCCGTCGCTTTCGCAGAGCAGCAGCGCGGCCGCGGACAGATCGTAGCCCGCATGTACGTAATCCTCGGCGACCTGGGTCATGCGCTGGTCCATGAGCTCGAGACCCGCGGGCACGATGCCCCGCGCGATCACGGTCGCCACCGCCTGTCCGGCCGATTCGATGGTGGGGAAGCTTGCGATCATGCAGCGCGCGAGCTCGGGCCGCGGAATCAGCTTGACCGTCACCTCGGTCGTGACGGCGAGCATGCCTTCACTGCCGATCACCACGGCCATGAGGTCCAGGCCCGGCGCATCGAGCGCCCCCGATCCGAACTCCACCGGCTCGCCGTCCGCCGTGAAGCCGCGAACGCGCAGCACGTTGTGCAGAGTCAGTCCGTATTTCAGACAGTGGACGCCGCCGGAATTCTCGGCGACGTTGCCGCCGATGGTACAGGCGATCTGACTGCTCGGGTCCGGCGCGTAATACAGACCGAAAGCCGCCGCCGCTTCGCTGATCGCGAGGTTGCGCACGCCGCACTGGACCACCGCCGTGCACGAGTTGGGATCGATCTTGAGGATTTTGTCGAACTTCGCCAGCGACACCGTGACGCCGAAGCGGTGGGGCAATGCGCCGCCCGACAATCCGGTGCCTGCGCCCCGCGCCACCACCGGGACGCCGAGCCGGTGGCAGACCTTGAGAACGGCGGACAGCTCGCTCTCGCTTGCCGGCAGCACCACGAGCATCGGCGAGGCCTTGAAGGCGGTCAGGCCGTCGCATTCGTACGGAGCCGTGTCCTCGCGGCGCGCCAGGATGGCCGGCCCGGGAAGCACACGGGCCAATGCCGCGGCTACTTCGGAGCGGCGAGCGAGGCGGCGCGCCTCCTCTTCGGACTCATCTTCCGGCCTTGCGCTCATTGGGCTCGACTTCCCTCAGGCGCAGGCGTGCACGTCTCCGGTGGAATCCGACCCTCCCGAGGAGTCGGATCTCGCGGAGCTGAGCGCCGCCTGGATTGCGTTGCCGATTTCATCCTGGGTGCAGGGCTTCGCGATTTTCGAGACCCGGTATTTGGCCGGATCGGCGGGCAGCTCCGCGTAGCCGGTCGCCAGGATGATCGGCAGCCCCGGATAACGCTCCTGAATGGTTTGCGCGAGCTGCAGCCCCGTCATGCCGGGCATGGCGTAGTCGGTGATCACCACGTCGATCTCGGCGCCGGCGCCGAGCGTCGCGAGCGCTTCCGCCGCGGAATGCGCCTCGATCGTGGTGTGGCCGAGATCCTCGATCAGCGCCGCGGTACCCGTCAGCACCAGCAGGTCGTCGTCGACGAGCAGCACCCGGCACGGCTGGTGCGGAGCCGGTGCCAGATTCAGCCGCTCGACATTGCGCACGCTTTGCTCGACCACCTGTGCGCGCGGCAGCCACAAGTGCACCGTGGTCCCGGCTCCGGGAGCGCTGTCGAGGCGCAATCGCCCCCCCGATTGGGCCGCCAAGCCGTGCACCATGGACAGTCCGAGCCCGGTTCCCTTGCCGGGTCCCTTGGTGGTGAAGAACGGGTCCGTCGCCTTGGCGAGAGTCGTCTCGTCCATCCCGACGCCCGTGTCGCGGATGCTGATGCGCAGGTATTCGCCGGGCAGCAAGCGCGAGTCCGCGCCCGTGTCTTGCCTGGCTTCCGCGATCGCGGTGATCACGAGCTTGCCTCCATCCGGCATGGCATCGCGCGCATTGAGCGCGATATTGAGCAGCGCGAGCTCGAGCTGATTGGCATCCGCCAGCACCGGCGGAAGCCCGTGGGCAAAGTTGCACCGGAGCTCGATCGCGAGTCCCAGGGCACGCCGCAGGAGCTCCTCCATCCCGTTGACCAGCGCGGCCAGGTCCACCGCCTCGGGCTTGAGCTCCTGGCGCCGGGAGAAGGCCAGCAGGCGCTGGGTCAGCGCCGCGCCGCGCTGCGCACCTTGCACGGCATTCTGCAGGAGCCGCCGGGACTGGGGATCCTCGGGCAACCGCTTCTCGAGCAAGGTCAGGCTGCCGAGCACCGCCATGAGCAGATTGTTGAAATCGTGCGCGACGCCACCGGTCAACTGGCCGATGGTGTCCATTTTTTGGGCCTCGAACAGCTGGGCGAGCGCCGTCTCGCGTTCGCGGGTGCGCTCCTCGATGCGTTGCTCGAGCTCCTCGTTGAAGCGGCGCAGATCGGCGGTGCGCTCGAGCACACGGGCCTCGAGCTCGGCATTGAATCGCTCCAGCTGGCGGGTCTTGCGGTACAGATCGACGAACACCTTGACCTTCGCGCGCAACAGCTCCGGAATCACCGGGACGGGCACGTAGTCGACGGCGCCCAGCTGGTAGCCGCGCAGCTGGTCCAGATGCGCGAAATTCACCGCCGATACGAAGATGATGGCGGTGCGCTGGAATCGCGGGTGCTCGCGGATCATGGCGGCGAGCTCGAAGCCGTCGAGCTCGGGCATGCA
>DATAYO010000005.1:0-31102 GCA_036272515.1 Steroidobacteraceae bacterium
GAACGAGACCGGAATCTCGCAGCCAACCCTTTATTACCAATTGTTGAAGGACGTGTTCATCGGAGTCCGCATGTTCGCGTGGACGAAAAGCGGCCGCAAGCACCCGCTCTCGACCCCGAAATTTCTTCTGTTCGATCTCGGCGTACGCCGCGCGGCCGCAGGCTTGGAGGTTTCTCGCGCAACAGGTGCCGCCGCGCAGCGACTGATTCTGCTCGGCACAACAAACCCACTCGAGCCAGGGCTCAGGCGGCCGTTACGTGTGAAGGCAGGCGTTGCAGGCAACCGACCAAAAGCACGACGAGTGTGAAAAGCAGGACGAAGCTAGACGCCAATCCGAATCGTTGTGCGACCAAGGCGGGATCGAGTGTGGGCTCGCGTTCGCGTGCATTGCGTCGTTAGCCTGCTGTGTCGTTCGAATTGTCCCGTCGGATATCAAATCGTATATGTGAGCGAAGGCCTCACGATAAGCAGCCATCCAGTCGCCACCTGCTTGACCTGCGCGTCCCGAGATGTCGAGGTGGCCGAGTGCGCTCCGATCAAGTCATAGCGCAAGTGCAGGAACGCACGGTCCTGGAAAACCCGCCTTTATGGGATGATGTCTCTATTATCCCCCGGGTTCCCAGATTTTGACCAGGCATCGACATCATGGGGGACAGCAAATCGGGCGACGCCGCCTTTCCTTGGCGACCGCTTCCGGCGAAGCATAATATAGGCAGTACAGTTCGATGCCGGCCACTGTAGGTTTCGACAATAACAGGGAGCAACTATGCGGGTGGATGGCAAAGGGATTGCCTTTAAGCTTCGACGTATCTACGTTCCGCTGCTTGTGCTGTCCCTGGCATTTCTCGCTGGGTACTCGCTATTGAATTGGATCTTGGTTGCCCGGAGCGGCTTGATACCGGTAAGTGACAACGTCGTTGACGACTGGTTGCCCCTGGGTGCGGCGTGGATTCTCGTCTTGCTGCTTATTCAGCCGATGCTGGGATTGCTGAAGCGCGACGCGAAAGGGAATTCGACGTTCCTTTACCACTTCGCGGCGGTCGCCTTCGTGGCCGTCCCGACAATCGTCGCACAAGGATACATTCGTACGGGCACCGGCGATATCACGCATGTCACCGATGCTAGCGAAATTACATCGGCGGCCGCCACAAAGTATTATTCGGCGGACGAAATCTGCGTTAGCTATAAGGATGCGTCGTTCGAGCCGGTCGTCTGGGCGAGCGGCAAGGGCAACACACTAAATGTCGACGTATATGCGGTGGAACCCGTATGCCCGAATATGTTCACGATCCCCGGCACGAGATCCGTGTGGATCGGCTTGAAAGCTCATACGAGCTTTAACAACTCTCTTGACCAGCCGGAAAAAGAAGCGAGATATAGGGCTTTTCTCAAGCAGGCCGATGCACAGTTTCGCGGCGAGGATCCTCGCTCCTATCGATTTCTTGAAAGAACCGGTCGGAATGCTGACGGTAAAGGGTTTGCAGCCGCGCTTCGGCGCGCAGGAGTATTGATCGCGCCACCGTCGGCCGTGGTCCTCGTTCCGCACCAGGAGCTTTTCGAGCAACGGACCGGTAACAGACTACAGTGGATCCCTGCCTCCTACGCGACAGGGGCGATTGTCTGGTTGGCGTTCGTCTTAATTTGTCCGCTCGATGACGCGAAAGTACGGCGTTGGATCGAATCGGGCCGGGCGCGAGGGTTAGGCGAGCGCCTCAGGAGGCTGCGCCTCTTATTGCCACGCCGAGATGCCTATGGCCTGCAACTCCTTCTCGGAGTAAACATTCTTGTTTTCGTCGCCATGGTGCTGGCTGGCCTTGGGATGGTCTCGTTCGATACTCAAGACCTGCTGGCTTGGGGTGCCAACTACAGGCCCTCACTTCATGGGTTTGGGGTACTGCGTTTAATTTCGAGCCAGTTTGTCCACGGCGGGATCATGCATCTCCTCGGTAACCTGTACGGGTTGTTATTTGCAGGCGCCTTCCTGACATTGATCGCCCGCAACGCCGGTTTGATCGCTTGCTACTTGCTGTGCGGGCTGGGCGGAAGTATCACGAGCGCGATGGTTCACCCGGCTACGGTGAGTGTCGGCGCCTCGGGGGCGATCTTCGGAATGTTTGGAATTCTGTTAACTCTCGTCGTGCTGCGGGACGAAAGGATCGCGGAATTGAGGAATCTAATCCTGATCAATGTAGCGATCTTCGTCCCACTCAATCTTTTTCTGGGTTTGGTCTCTCACGGAATCGACAACGCCGCCCACGTTGGAGGGCTCGCGACAGGTATTCTGCTGGGCCTTGCAATCTTCTTCGCCCGGCTCGTCAAACGCCCGAAAGTGAATGCGGATAAGGGAACCCAGCACGCTCCATTATCCCGACAAAAGCGGCAATCCCCAATGCCGTAATCGACCGATCCGCGCCTCCCGGATTCGCCGTCTGCGTACAACGCGAGTTTCGCGAAGGAAGGCGCATCCAGCAAAGTTCGACCGCCGCAGGTCGTGAAAGCGGAAATCCTCGATGCCAGCGCGCTTCTGCTAAACGACGGCGTCCCACTCGGCTGAAGCGGCCAAGTGGTCGAACTCCCAACCTCCTGGTTCCTAGTCGCGAGAATGGTTCGATAGGTCATAGTTTTCAATCACTTAGCAGCACCACCCCCACTGGAAACAGGCACCATACCGCAGGGAAAGGCACGCAACGCCTACGTTTTTGCTACGGTACCGACAATGCTGGATCTCGGCTAATTGGTTACGATGAGCCCTCAGGATGGACGGGAGCACCCGATGACGACCTTCGAAAGGATTACGCAACGTGCGGACGTGATGGGCGGCAAACCGTGCATCCGCGGGCTTCGGGTCACCGTGGGTATGATCGTCGGGCAAATCGGCGCAGGACGCGGTAGGGACGAACTGCTGGCCGAATACCCGTACCGGGCGGGGGAGGATGTGCTCGAGGCGGTGCGCTATGCATATTGGCGGCCACCGCTGGTGAAAAGCCGAGCGTAGTTCAAATCCGCGCTGAAAATTTGAGTCCTGCGGCAATTGGTTCGGCCGTTCTGCGCGCCCTGGAACAGATGGATACCCAACTTCGGGCTGGCGCTCTCGTCACTGTCGAGATCCGGTGCGCGCGCGCATAACGCTGCTACCCCTACCTCAATCATCCAATTCTTAAATGTTCTGGAAGCGAACGCAGGAAGAACCGTCGTCATGAAAATGGATCGTGAAAGCAGACTGAACGCGGACGTACTCTTGTGAGACATTGGAGTTTCGTCGCAATCACCGCCGTAGTTGCCTTTGGCGTCGTTGGTTGCTCGCGTTCGACGGGCGGCCGTGCTGCCATGGCGCCATTAGCGATATCGCAAGCCGCACGCGCTCGAGCAGAACCCAACACGCTGAGCAGGGAGCACAGCGTTGTAATCGATGTGCCAGAGACGGAGCTTGAGCAGCGATTTAATCGAGTCACTGCTCGGTGCACCGCGGATGCGGCACATCATTGCACGGTTCTTCAGTCCGATTTATCAACGGGGGACACGCCCGCAGGTCATATCAGACTTCGAATTGATCCGGACGCGGTGGAGGGATTGATCAATTTTGCTTCGAGCCAGGGACGACTCGAACATCGCTCAACGTCAGTCGAGGATCTTGCGGAAGTTATCCAGGACACTCAATCACGACTTGAGATGCTGACGAACTACCGAAAGCAACTTTTGGAGTTACAAGCCAAGGCCGGCACAAACATCGATGCAGCAGTTAAAGTGGCGTCGGAGCTCGCGACAGTGCAAGGAAATCTAGAGCGTGCAACTGCCGAAGCCGCCTACCAGAATAAACGAACCACCAGCGACGTCGTGATGATCGACCTCGTAGTCGCTCAGCGCACAGCATATTGGAGGCCCATTCGCGAGGCGCTTCGGGACTTCCTGGGGAATATGTCGAATGGCATGTCCCAAGCGATTACGGCTATCGCGTACATTGTGCCGTGGTTGTTCGTTGTCGTACCGGGGCTTTATCTGATCAGGTTGTTCTGGCGGCGGCGAGGACGGTAGCCAATTGGAAAGGACACGCGCGGCAATGGCCTGCACACTTGCAAGCGCTTTATATGTTGCTGTCACGTTGGCGGCTACTCCGCCACCTGCTCTGGCCCTTCACGATACTCCAGGCTAGTTCAGGCGCTGTTCAACGTGCATCGCCTCTCCGCCAATCAGGCATTTTTGATTATTGGCGCGCCCGGAGAGATTCGAACTCCCGACCTCCTGGTTCGTAGCCAGGCGCTCTATCCAACTGAGCTACGGGCGCATTGAGCGATGATCACAATCCTGGCGGAGAGGGAGGGATTCGAACCCTCGATGGGCTTTTGACCCATACGCCCTTAGCAGGGGCGCGCCTTCGACCACTCGGCCACCTCTCCGGATAGGGGCAGAGGCCCATACCAAGGAGCGCGGGATGATACCCGCGTCGAGCAGTCCAGGTAAAGCCTAACGCCGGCGGCTTGCTTTCAGGCGTCGTCCGTGACCTTGGAGACAATGGTCCCCGGGTCCCGTCCCTCGAGGTCCTCTTCGCGCTTGATGCGCTCGTAAATCTCCTCGCGGTGAACGGCAACGTCCTTCGGTGCATTGACTCCAATGCGCACCTGATTGCCTTTCACGCCCAGCACCGTGACCGTAACATCGTTACCAATCATGACCGTTTCGCCAACGCGTCGCGTCAATATCAACATAAACCGTGCTCCTCGAATTCCTTGGGCAACTTAGTGCGATGGTTCGAGTGGAAACCGAATCGCCGACGGACATCCAGGGAATTGAATGCCTGCTAAATAGCCGGGACCCCAATGCCTACTCCCGGGTAAGTCGGTAATCCTAAACTCAATCGTCGGCTGTTGTCACTCGAATTAAACAATCGTTCACCGCTTGTAGCCCGTAATTGCCGTTCAGTTGGCCAGCCGATTCCTGACCAGCGACTCCACGCTCGCAAGCGCCGCTGCGAGGTTCTCGGGTTGAGTGCCGCCGGCTTGCGCGAAATCCGCCCGACCGCCGCCACGCCCACCGATTTGCGAGGCGACCGCACCCACGATATCTCCCGCCTTCAGCTGAGCCACCAGATCCGCCGAAACCCCGGCTACCAGCACGACCTTGCCGTCTTGAACGCTGGCAAGGACGATCACGCAAGACCCCAGCTTCTGCTTCAGCTGATCAATGGAATCCCGCAAAGCCTTGACATCTGCACCCTCTATTTGGGCAGCCAAAACCTTAACGCCTCCGACCGCCAGCGCCTTGGCCGAGATGTCACCTCCCTGGCCGGTGGCTAGTTTTGACTTAAGCTGCTGCACCTCCTTTTCCAGCCGCCTGGATCGCTCGACGAGCTCGCGGACCTTCTCGTCGGCATCTTCGCGGCTGCCCCGCACCAGACCGGCGATATCGCGCAACACCCGATCGACTCGAACCACCCACTCGTACGCGGCCTGACCGGTGACCGCCTCGATACGGCGGATGCCGGCCGCGACTCCGGATTCACTGATGATCTTGAACAATCCGATGTCGCCGGTTCTTTCGACGTGTGTTCCGCCGCAGAGTTCCTTCGAGAAATCTCCGAAGGCCAATACACGCACGTCGCTCTCGTATTTTTCTCCGAATAGCGACATCGCGCCGGCGGCGACGGCATCGTCGAGCGCCATGACGCGGATGTCCGCCGGATCGTTGCGGCGAATTGCGGCATTGACGAGGGACTCGGTGCGCTGTTGCTCAACCGCCGTCACCGGACCCGAGTGTGAGAAATCGAAGCGTAATCGGTCCGCGGCCACGAGCGATCCTTTCTGCTGGACATGCTTGCCGAGCACCTGCCGTAGCGCAGCGTGCAGGAGATGCGTCGCGGAGTGGTTGAGCGCGATGGCGGTGCGGCGCTCGGCATCGACCCGGGCTTCCACTTCGTCACCCAGCTTGAGCTCCCCCGATTCCAACACCCCGAGATGGCCGAAAGAGGCGCCGAGCTTTTGCGTATCGCGCACGCGGAACAGCGACGAAGGGCCGGCGAGCGTGCCCGTGTCGCCGATTTGACCGCCGCTTTCCGCATAGAACGGCGTGTGATCCAGGACCACCTGCCCTTCCTGCCCCTCTCGCAGCGTCTCGACGACCGCGCCGTCGAAAACCAACGCGGTCACGCGGCCGCGTCCCGCCACCCGGTCGTATCCGGTGAAGCTGGTCTTGCCGGACAGCTTCACCGGTTCGCGCAGGTCCGCGCCAAACTTGCTCGCCGCCCGGGCGCGGCCGCGCTGCGCCGCCATCGCCGCATCGAAGCCTTCCTGGTCGATGCTCAGGCCGCGCTCGCGCGCCACATCGGCGGTCAGGTCGAGCGGGAAGCCATAGGTATCGTAAAGCCGGAATACGGTCTCTCCGGGAATGACCGAGGATTTGAGCTGCGCCGTGGCCGCGTCGAGCAGCGCCATGCCGGTCGTCAGCGTCTCTGCGAATCGGGTCTCTTCCTGGGCCAGAACCTTCGCGGCCTCGAGCTCGCCGCTCACGAGCTCCGTATAGTAAGAGCCCATCTCGCGCACCAGCGCGGGGACGAGCTTGTGGAAGAACGGCTGCGTCTGGCCGAGCTTGTAGCCATGACGGATCGCGCGGCGGATGATGCGTCGCAAGACATAGCCGCGCCCCTCGTTCGACGGCACCACCCCGTCGACGATCAAGAAGGTGCACGCGCGGATGTGATCGGCAATGACGCGCAAGCTCGAGGATTCGAGGTCCGATGCGCCCGTCAGCTCTGCCGCGGCGCGGATCAGCGAGCGGAACAGGTCGATGTCGTAGTTACTGTGGACACCCTGCATCACCGCCGCGACCCGCTCCAGACCCATGCCGGTATCGACCGAGGGCTTGGGGAGCGGCGTCAGAATGCCCTCCGGCGAGCGGTCGTACTGCATGAACACCAGATTCCAGATCTCGACGTAACGGTCGCCTTCCTCGTCCGGCGAGCCGGGCGGCCCGCCGGGGATATCAGCGCCGTGATCGTAGAAAATTTCGGTGCAGGGTCCGCAGGGCCCGGTCTCCCCCATCGACCAGAAATTCGACTTCTCTCCCAGCCGCGCGCAGCGGTTCGGACTGATGCCGATCTCCTCGGTCCAAACGCGCGCGGCCTCCTCATCCTCGGTATACACCGTCACCCAGAGCCGGTCCTTCGGAATGCCGAGCGTTCCGGTGACGAAATTCCAGGCGAAATGGATCGCCTCGCGCTTGAAGTAGTCGCCGAAGCTGAAATTGCCCAGCATCTCGAAGAAGGTGTGATGCCGCGCGGTATAGCCGACGTTCTCCAGATCGTTGTGCTTGCCGCCGGCGCGCACGCAACGCTGCGCGCTCGCGGCGCGCGAGTAGGCGCGTGATTCCTTGCCGAGGAACACATCCTTGAACTGCACCATGCCGGCATTGGTGAACAACAAAGTGGGGTCGTTGCCGGGAACGAGCGAGCTCGACGGCACGACCGTGTGCCCGTTCTTTCGGAAAAATTCCAGGAAGCTCGCACGGATCTCCGTGCTCGTCATCATCTTAAGCTTGGCGTCGCGTTTCATGAGTGGTCTGTGGTGTCGTCTGCATCCAAGTCGGTATCGAATCCCAGAGCCGCGCGGATCTGGGCGCTCGTAAAGCCGCGGTACGCCAGGAATTTCGCCTGACGCACTTGATCAGCGTAATTGGTCGGCCGCGAAGTTCCAAACTTCTTTTGCCGCGCCCTGTTCAACTGGGCGGTCCAGTCCGGGTAGTTGTCGAGGCTCGATTCGGCCTCAGGCGTCATGAGACCGAGCTTGCGCAAATCGGCGCGGACGCGGTTGGGCCCGTGGCCGCGGGCGGCATGATAAGCCACGAAGTTCTGCAAAAACCGCCGATCATCCAGCAATTTCTCGGCGATCAGCCGCTCGATGAGCTCATCGACGATGCGCTCGTCGTACCCCTTGAGGCGCAATTTACGACGCAATTCCTCGCAAGGATGGTCGCGTCTCGCCAGCGCATCGAGCGCCGCGGCGCGGGCCGCACGCGCGTCGAGCGGGTCGATCTCGCGGCGGCCGGGGATATCAGGCTTCTTTGGCGTCGCCACCGCGATTCATGGTCGCCTTCTCGGGAATCAATTTGGCGCGGATCTGATCTTCGATGTCCTTGGCGATTTCCGCATGCTGCTGCAGAAAAGTGCGGGCATTGTCCTTGCCCTGTCCGATCCGCTCGCCCTTGTAGCTGTACCAGGAGCCGGACTTCTCCACGAGATTGTGCAGCACTCCGAGCTCGATGATCTCGCCTTCCCGCGAGATGCCGGTGCCGTACATGATCTCGAACTCGGTCTCCCGGAAAGGCGGCGCCACCTTGTTCTTGACCACCTTGACGCGGGTCATCGAGCCGACGACTTCCTCGCCGCTCTTGATCGCGCCGATGCGCCGGATATCCATGCGCACCGAGGAATAGAACTTGAGTGCATTGCCGCCGGTGGTGGTCTCCGGATTGCCGAACATGACGCCGATCTTCATGCGAATCTGATTGATGAAGATCACGATGGTGTTGGAGCGCTTGATGTTGCCGGTGAGCTTGCGCAGCGCCTGCGACATGAGCCGCGCTTGCAATCCCATGTGCTGGTCGCCCATTTCGCCCTCGATCTCGGCTTTGGGCGTGAGCGCCGCCACCGAGTCGACCACGACCACGTCCACCGCGCCCGAGCGCACCAGCATGTCGGTGATCTCGAGCGCCTGTTCTCCCGTATCCGGCTGCGACACCAGCAGGTCGTTGACCTTGACGCCGAGCTTCTCCGCGTAGACCGGATCGAGCGCGTGCTCCGCGTCGACGAATGCCGCCGTGCCGCCATGACGCTGCGCCGAGGCGATCACCGACAGCGTGAGCGTCGTTTTACCGGAGGACTCGGGACCGAAAATCTCGATCACCCGGCCGCGCGGAACACCGCCGACGCCCAAGGCGATATCCAGGCCCAACGACCCCGTGGGGATCGAGTCCACCTCATACGTGGCCCCCGCCTCGCCGAGGCGCATGACGGAGCCTTTTCCAAATTGCTTCTCGATCTGGCTGAGCGCAGCCGCGAGAGCTTTCTTGCGATTCTCTTCCATGGGGATTCCTCGACAATGTGTGGCGCTATTATTTCACATTCGACGCCGCTCGCTCATCTCATATGCACCGAAACCTGCGAGTTTCGCGCGCGATCGGTCGGGGGCTTCAGCTGCCACCCCTCGTATCCAGTACTGACCAACTATCGACCACTGTATAGATCGATCCTCGAGGCCCTCGGGCGGAAGCCATCAGGGCGAGATCCCGTATCGTCCAGACGACTTCAGACAATGCCGGCAACACAGGAGCTTGCGCGACCTTCCTCGCCACGGTGATATGCGGGCGCAACGGTTTGTCGTCGAACGCAATGGCCCGCCGGGCGAGAGCGCCTGCGAGACCGGAGCGCAAATTCTCAAGCGCCTGCGGGCGCTTCGATGTCGCCGCAACGATGACGCGCGATTCGCGCCAGTACTCCCACCGATCGAAGCACAAGGCGAGGCTCTGGAGCCGCTGTGCCTCGCCCAGCTCGCGTACCACGGGAACCTCGTGGTCGCGTACTTCTCCCAGGAATACCAGGGTCATGTGGTACTGCGCGGCCGGCAGAAACTTGCAAGCCGCCGGCGCTTCGAGCGCGCGGGCGGCTCGCGACAGGCGCTCGCGCATCTCGCCATCGGGAACGGCGGCGAAGAACAAGCGCATGTGTCACAAGGGGTGCAGCAGCCCGCGCAGTGCCATCTCCACGGTCTTGCGGCGCACCGCCTCGCGATCGCCGCGAAAGTTCTTGCGCGTGGCCGTCACGCGCACCCGGCCGTCGCGCCGGTGCGCCCAGCAGAACCAGACCGTTCCGACGGGCTTGCCGGGCACCGCACCATCGGGCCCGGCGATTCCGGTGACGGCCACCGACAGGTCCGCTCCGGCGCGGCGCAAGGCCCCCTCGGCCATGGCGATGACCACCGCCCGGCTCACCGCGCCGTCGCTCGAAAGAGCGGTGCGGGAGACCCCCAGCCTGCGTACCTTCGCCTCGTTGCCGTAGGTGACGAAGCCCTCGCCAAACCATTGCGAGCTCCCGGGAACGTCGGTGAGCGCCTTGGCGATCCACCCGCCGGTGCAGGATTCGGCGGTGGTCACCCGGCTGCCTTGGCGGAGCAGTCGGCGGCCGACTCTAAGGGCTAGGCCAAACAACACCTTATCGGTCGCTGCCATCGTGATCCTCGATTCCTGCGCGGCTCTTTCCGCGCGATTCGGATACCAAGAAAGGCGGCGGCCGTCAAATGCGTCCGCCGCGAGATTCCGCGTGCGATCGGCGCGAGGGATGTGGAGAATGCCCGGCATGAGCACCGACCCCACGCTTCGAGGCCCGGTCCAGGCCGACGGTCTTCAAGAGCACACCCCCATGATGCAGCAGTACCTGCGCATCAAAGCTCAGCACCCGAACGTGCTCCTGTTTTACCGCATGGGCGATTTTTACGAAATGTTCTACGACGACGCGCGGCGTGCGGCCCAGTTGCTGGACATCGCCCTCACCCAGCGCGGTGCTTCGGCCGGCGCCCCGATTCCCATGGCGGGCGTGCCCGCGGTGACGGTCGACACCTATCTCGCACGGCTGGTGCGCCAGGGCGAGTCGGTGGCGATCTGCGAGCAGCGCGGCGACCCGGGCAAGACCAAGGGTCCCATGGAGCGGGAGGTCGTGCGCATCGTCACGCCGGGTACCGTCACCGACGAGGCGCTGCTCGAGGAACGCCGCGACAGTGTGCTCGGCAGCGTCTGTGCGGCCGACGGGCGCTTCGGCCTCGCTTGGCTCGATTTGTCGGCCGGCCGCTTCAGCCTCACGGAGGTCGACGGCGCCGAAGCGCTCGAGACCGAGATCGAACGGCTCCGGCCCGCGGAAATGCTCGCCGCCGACGGTGCGGCGCCGCTCGCCGGGTCTCGCATCGCCGAGCGCCCGTGGCGGGCCCGTCCGCCGTGGCATTTCGACACCGACTCCGCCGCTCGGGCGCTCGCGGAACAATTCGGCACGCGCGACCTCGAGGGATTCGGCTGCGCGGGCAAGCGCTTGGGCGTAGCCGCGGCGGGCGCGCTCCTCCTGTATGTGCGCGAGACGCAACGGGCTGCACTGCCCCACCTGCGCAGCTTGTCCACCGAGGAGCACGACGGTGCCTTGATCATGGATCCCGCGACCCGGCGTAATCTGGAGCTGGACGAGAGCCTCGCGGGCAAGCCGGAGCTCACGCTCGCCGGCATATTCGACCGCACCACGACCGCCATGGGGGGCCGCATGTTGCGCCGCTGGCTGCATCGGCCGCTGCGCGAGCGCCACGCGCTGAAGGCACGCTATCAGGCGGTCGCCACCCTGATCGAGGCATCGCGCCACATCGACATTGCGCGCTCGCTCCAGCCGATCGGCGATCTGGAAAGGATTCTCGCGCGGGTGGCCCTGCGCTCGGCGCGGCCCCGCGATCTCACTCAGCTGCGCACCGCGCTCGGCGCATTGCCGGCGCTGCGGCAATCGCTGACCGAATTGCAGACCGGCGCGCCCTCGCCGCTGTTGCGCCGCCTTTGGGAAGACTTCGGCGAGCACGGCGAGGAACATATGCTGCTGATGCGTGCCGTGGCCGACTCGCCGCCGCATTTTCTGCGCGACGGCGGTGTGATCGCCGCCGGCTACGACGCCGAGCTCGACCAGCTGCGCTTGCTCGGCAGCAATACGGAGCAGTTTCTCCTCGAGCTGGAACGCCGCGAACGCGAGCGCACCGGTCTTTCGAGTCTCAAGCTCGGCTTCAATCGCGTGCAGGGCTTTTTCATCGAGATCAACCGCTCTCAGGCGGACCGGGTTCCGCAAGAGTATGTGCGCCGGCAGACCGTGAAATCCGCCGAACGCTTCATCACTCCCGAGCTCAAGTCATTCGAGGACAAAGTGCTCGGCGCGCGCGATCGCGCTCTGGCGCGCGAGAAGGAATTGTATGAGGGGTTGCTCGATCGGCTCACGGAGCGCTTGCCGGCGCTTCAGAGCACGAGTTCGGCCATCGCGGAGCTCGACGTATTGACCTGCTTCGCGGAACGGGCGACGACGCTCGACTGCGTCCAGCCGGAGTTGGTCGCGGAGCCCGTGCTTTGCATCGAGGGAGGCCGCCACCCGGTGGTCGAGCGCGCGAGCCGCGAGCCCTTCATTCCCAACGATCTTCGGCTCGACGAGGGCCGGCGAATGCTGATCATCACCGGCCCCAACATGGGCGGTAAGAGCACCTACATGCGGCAGACCGCGCTGATCGTGATCCTGGCGCACATCGGCTGCTACGTGCCGGCGAAGCGCGCCGTGCTCGGGCCCCTGGATCGGATCTTCACCCGCATCGGAGCCTCCGACGATCTCGCAGGCGGGCGTTCCACGTTCATGCTGGAGATGACCGAGACCGCCAACATCCTCAACAACGCCACCGACCAGAGCCTCGTGCTGATGGATGAGGTCGGCCGTGGCACCAGCACCTTCGACGGCCTGTCGCTGGCCTGGGCGTGCGCAGCCTTCATCGCCCGGCAAGTTGGTGCGTTCACGCTGTTCGCGACTCATTATTTCGAGCTCACGAGTCTCGCCGCCGAGGCGCCCGGCGTCGCCAATGTCCACGTCGAGGCGGTGGAGCATGGGGATCGGCTGGTGTTCTTGCACAGCATCAAGGAGGGGCCGGCCAATCAAAGCTACGGCCTGCAGGTCGCGGCTCTGGCCGGCATTCCGAAATCCGTCACCGCCGAGGCGCGGCGTTATTTGACGGAGCTCGAACGCGAGCGCGATGCGCTGCGTGCCGTCGCGTCGCCACAATCGCAGCTGCCGCTGTTCCACGCGGCCCCCGCACCCGCCTGCTCCGCCGCACTCGATTCGCTCTGCGCCGTGGATCCGAATGAATTGACTCCGCGCGCGGCGCTCGAGCTGATGTTCACGCTGACTCAGGCGGCGCGCGCCGAGCGGCAAAAACCCTAGGATGCCGGTAATCGCCGACGATCGAGCCAGCCGACGCGCGCGAAGTTCGGCTAGTGCGCTCGTGGCGCGCCCGCGACGATGGCCTTCTCCTGATTCATCGCTCTGTCGACGGCGTCCGCGATGCACGTTCGGTTGTCGGTGTCCCAGGTGTCGAGCGGGTACAGCTTGTGCAGCTGGCCGCAGGCCTCGCGGGCCACCGTCTTGATGCGCTTCTCGAGTTTGGCTTTGCCCTCGGGAGTGGACAAGTCGAGGTCTCCATAGCCGACCTCGCGACTCAAGGAGACTTGCTCGATGGGGATGCCGGTGTAGCTCAGACCTACCTGCTTCTTCTGGACGCCGTGGTGGGCCTGCACGGTAATGGGCTGCATGGTGGCGCCTTGGTTCGGGCTAGCGTTGGTCGCTGCGAGGGTGGCCCCCGCCGAGACCAGGGCAACCGCCGCCGCCGCCATCGTCCTCGTATTGGTTCGTTTCATGGCAAACCTCGTTCAAGGAAAACCGTTGTCTGCGGACACGCGCGGTCACACGCCGCGCAGCTTATCGCCAGCATCGCAGCATCGGCCGCGCGCGCGAACCGCTCAAGCGGACACCCCCGCACGTCATCGTCGGTGCCCCACGTTGCTTCTTGTAAGATGCCGCCATGGTCCTGAACATCGACACCCGCCGGCTCTGCAGCGTGACGGAGGCGCAGATCCGCGAGCTCGCCGAGATCCTGGTGGATTGCGTCGAGGGAGGTGCCTCGGTGAGTTTCATGAGCCCTCTCAGCCTGGAGAAAGCCGCAACCTTCTGGCGCGGCGTCGCCCGCGAGGTTGCCAACGGGCACCGCGCGTTGCTCGTCGCCGAGGACGAGCGGGGTATCGCCGGCACCGTGCAATTGGTGTTCGATCTCCCCGAGAACCAGCCTCACCGCGCCGACCTGTCGAAGATGCTGGTGCATCGCCGCGCTCGGCGACGCGGCGTGGGATCGGCGCTGCTGCGGGCCGCCGAGGAGCTGGCGCGCAGCCACGGAAAGCAGCTTCTGGTGCTCGACACCGCGAGCGGCGATGCCGAGCGGCTGTATGCCCGGGCGGGCTGGATCAAGGTCGGGCTCGTGCCGGGCTTCGCGCTCTGGCCCGCGGGCGGGCTCTGCGACACGACATTTTTCTATCGGCAATTGGCTAGCGGAGATTGAAGCGGCCTTGACGCAGGAAGGCCGCTGCCTGACGTGCGACTTCCGCGGAATAGACCAGGGCACTGTGACTGGCCCGCAAGATCAGGTGCTGCGTGGCTCCCGGTAATCGGGTCTCTTCGACCTGCACCGTGCCGTCGTTCGGTCCTTGCAGGGGTCCCGCCAGTCGGCCAAAACCCAGCGGAAGGCTTCCGGCAATCACCCCAAGATCGCGGGCGGCGGCCCAGCGTCGTGCACGCGGGGCCACCAATACCTGTTGCGCCGTCAGCCCGAGAACGGCTCTGCCGAACGCGGAGCGAGCTAGGTGCTGCGCGGCGCTGCTGCCCTGGACCGGCGATCCCATCAGGACAATCCGCCCGGGCGGCAGCGCCCGCCCGTTCGCAAACCTCCCCTCCGCCGACAGCACACTCTCGAACAGCTCCAGAACCATCAATCCGCCGAGGCTGTGGCCCACCAGATGCAAGGTATCGGCGGAGATATTGCTCAGGTATTGCCCCAATCGACGGGCGTTCGCTAGTGAGTCGGCGCTCACCGAGGGATATGAAAACACCGATGTCTCACAGCCGAGGTGCCGGGCGAGCCGCCGTCGCAGCAGCACCGATTCCCACCCGTTGAGCCAGAGGCCGTGCACGTAAACGACGCGGATGCTCATCGCAGCGCTGTTCGGTCAATGCCTGAGCTGCTGAATGACCACACGGTTGGTGCTCGAGGAGACGGTGTCGATCGCCTGGGCCGCCGGCAGCCAGCGAAAGCGCACGTGTTCGGTCTCGCTCAACACGACGGGTACGCGCTCCGGCAGCTTCAGGGCGAAGGCATGCTCCAGATTGCGGGTGATGCCGGGTGCGTATTTCTTGCCGAATGATGGAAGGATTTCAAAGACCTGCGTCCACTGCAGGTTGCTCAAGCGTCCCTGCGTGATACCGGTCTCTTCGATGAGCTCGCGCCGCGCCGCGGCGTCCGCGGTCTCGCCCCACTCGAGGCTGCCGGTGACCGACTGCCAGAATCCCGGCGGCCTGCGCCGCTCCAGCAGCAGGAACTCGCCGCCCGCGGTGTAGATGACGATCAATACCGATTCCGGGCGTCGGAACGAGTCCAAGGCTACTCGACTTTGGGCGGAACCCTGATCCGAATGTGGAGCTCGCGAAGCTGCGCTTCGCTCACCTCCGTCGGCGCATCCATGAGCGGGTCCGCCGCCGTCTGCGTCTTCGGGAACGCGATCACGTCGCGGATGCTGCCGGCCCCCGCCATGAGCATCGCCAGGCGATCTAGCCCGAAGGCGATGCCGCCGTGCGGGGGCGCGCCGAATTTCAGCGCATCGAGCAAGAACCCGAACTTCGTCCGGGCCTCCTCCTCCGAAATTCCCAGGAGATCGAACACGACCGATTGAAGCTCTTGGAGGTGGATACGCACCGACCCGCCGCCGATCTCCGAGCCATTCAGCACCATGTCGTACGCCTTGGCGAGCGCCTCGCCGGGGGCGGCCGCCAGCGCGGCGTAATCGAGGTTGAGGGGACTCGTGAACGGATGGTGCATGGCGGACCAGCGCTTGGCCTCGGCGTCCCATTCGAACATCGGGAAGTCCACCACCCACAGCGGCCGCCAGCCCGATTCGATCAGCTTCAGGTCCTCGCCCACCTTCAAACGCAGCGCGCCGAGCGCATCGCTGACCACTTTGGCCGAGTCGGCGCCGAAAAAGATCAGATCACCGTCCGCCGCGGCGGTGCGCCGCAGAATACCCGCGATGGCCGCGTCGCTCAGAAACTTGAGGATCGGCGAGTGCAGACCTTCGCGACCCTTCGCGGTGTCGTTGACTTTGACGTACGCGAGCCCCTTGGCGCCGAATCGGGCCACGTAGGCGGTGTAGTCATCGATTTCCTTGCGCGAGAGCCGGCCACCTTGCGGCACACGCAGCGCGGTCACGCGGCCCTTGGGATCGGCCGCCGGCCCCGCAAAGACCTTGAAGTCGCAGCCGCGCACGAGGTCTGCGACGTCGACCAGCTCCAGCGGCACGCGCAGATCCGGCTTGTCGGATCCGAAGCGGCGCATGGCTTCCGCATAACTCATGCGCGGCAGGGGATTCGGAAGCTCGACACCGAGCACTTCCTTGAAGAGGTAGCGCATCAGCCCTTCCATGATCTCCTGGATCTGCGCCTGGTCGAGAAACGAGGTCTCGATATCGAGCTGGGTGAATTCGGGCTGCCGGTCGGCGCGCAGGTCCTCGTCGCGAAAGCAGCGCACGATTTGATAGTAGCGGTCGAACCCCGAAATCATCAGCAGCTGCTTGTAGATTTGCGGCGATTGCGGCAGGGCGAAGAACTTGCCCGCGTGCGTTCGGCTCGGCACGAGGTAGTCGCGCGCGCCCTCGGGCGTCGCCTTGGAGAGCATCGGAGTCTCGATGTCGACGAACCCGGCATCGTCCAGATACCGGCGCATCGCGCGCGTGATGCGATGGCGGAGAAGCAACCGCTCGCGCATTTCCTCGCGCCGCAGATCGATGTATCGAAAGCGCAGGCGCACTTCCTCGCTGACATGCTCATCCAGCTGGAACGGCAACGGCTCGGAGCGATTCAAGATCTCGAGCGACTGGCAGACGAGCTCGACCTGGCCGGACTTCAAATTCGGATTCGCCGTACCGGCCGGGCGCGCACGCACCACGCCGCTGACCTGCAGCACATATTCATTGCGGACGCGCTCGGCCTTGGCGAACACCTCGGCCGCGTCCGGATTGAACACGATCTGCAGCAGTCCCTCACGGTCTCGCAGGTCGACGAAAATGACACCGCCATGATCGCGGCGGCGGTGAGCCCAGCCGGCCACCGTGACGACTTGGCCGATCGAGGATTCGCCGACCTGGCCGCAATAATGAGTGCGCATAGGTTTATCTAGCTGAGGGAAGCGCGCGATCCTACGGCTTAGGGCCGGCGCGGGCAAGCCCGCCGGGCCGTCGGCGGGCGCGCCCGGATCGGGCTGCGCCCACCCGTGGTATTGTTCAACGTCGGCGCGCCGGCTTTGCCGCCGCTCGCCGCACGGGCCGCGCTGGGCGCTTGGCGGACTTGCGGGCAGTGGACTTGCTCGAGCCGGAGGCCGGACGCCGCGATGCGCCGCCGGCGGCCGCAGCGGTGCCGGACGCAGGCGTGGTCTTTTTTTCGGTATCCGCGGCCACCGCCTTGTCCGCCGGTTTCTCGGCGCTCTTGTCCGTTTTGGCGGCATCCGCGGCTGCAGGCTCCTTGCCGGACGCCTCCGTCTTCTCCTTGGTTTCCTTGGATGCGTCCGACTCCGGCCGCTCGGCGAGATTGCGCTTGTTGTCCTGATCGGACTTGAAATCCGTCTCGTACCAGCCGCCGCCCTTGAGCCTAAATACGGGCGCCGACATGAGTTTTTGCAGCTGTGACTTGCCGCAATGCGGGCACTTCTTCAGCGGCGCGTCGGTGAATTTCTGCATGGCCTCCAAGGTGTGGCCGCAGTGCTTGCACTGGTACTCGTAGAAAGGCATGTGTTTCCTTCATCCCGTCTTGTCGAAAAAACCGTTCGAAGTATATCGAAGCAGGATCAGTGCAAGCGCTCCTTCTCGAACACCAGTCCATCGCGCTTGACCTTCGCGATCACCCGGTCGCCGGCCGTGAAGTCGCCGCGCAGAATCTGCTGAGCCAGCGGATTCTCGATCTGCGACTGGATGGCGCGCTTCAAGGGCCTCGCCCCGTACACGGTGTCGAACCCGGCCTCCCCGATCCGGTCGCGGGCCGCTTCGTCGAGCCGCAGCTGGATGTCGCGCTCCGCCAACCGCTGGCGCAGACGGCCAAGCTGGATGTCCACGATGGAGCGGATCTGCTCGCGGCCGAGCGGATGGAACACCACGATCTCATCGACCCGGTTGATGAATTCCGGACGGAAGTGCTGGGCGACCACCTGCATGACCGCCGCCTTCATCTTGGCATAATTCGCCTCGCCCCCGAGCTCCTGAATCGTCTGGCTGCCCAGGTTCGAGGTCATGATGATCACGCAGTTGCGAAAGTCCACGGTGCGCCCCTGACCATCGGTCAGGCGCCCGTCGTCGAGGACTTGCAGCAGCACGTTGAACACGTCGGGATGGGCCTTTTCGACCTCGTCGAGCAGCACGACGCTGTAAGGGCGGCGGCGCACCGCCTCGGTGAGATAGCCGCCCTCTTCGTAGCCCACATAGCCCGGCGGGGCACCGATCAGGCGCGCTACGGAGTGCTTCTCCATGAACTCCGACATGTCGATACGCACCATGGCCTCTTCGGTATCGAACAGGAACTCGGCCAGCGCCTTGCACAGCTCCGTCTTGCCGACACCGGTGGGCCCCAGGAACAGGAACGATCCCAGCGGACGGTGCGGATCCTGCAACCCGGCGCGCGAGCGGCGGATCGCATCGGCGACGGCTTTCACCGCCTCGTGCTGGCCGACCACGCGCTGCTCCAGCACGCTCTCCATACGCAGAAGCTTCTCGCGCTCGCCCTCGAGCATGCGCGACACCGGAATGCCGGTCCACTTCGACACGATCTCGGCGACCTCCACCTCGGTCACCGAATTGCGCAGCAGCTGATTGGGCTTGTTCTCGGCCTCGACGGCCTTCGCGAGCCGCTGCTCGAGTTCCGGAATCTTCCCGTACTGCAGCTCCGACATGCGCTGCAGATCCTGGGCGCGGCGTGCCGTTTCGAGATCGGTTCGGGCTCGTTCGAGCTCTTCCTTGATGTGGGCGGCGCCCTGCACGGAGGCCTTCTCGGCCTTCCAGACTTCTTCGAGATCCGAGTATTCCTTCTCGAGCGCTTTGAGCGAGTCCTCCAGGGCCGCGAGCCGCTTGCGCGAAGCCTCGTCGGTCTCCTTCTTGAGCGCTTCGCGCTCGATCTTGAGCTGGATGATGCGCCGATCGAGCTTGTCGAGCGCCTCGGGCTTGGAATCGATCTCCATCCGGATGAGCGAGCCTGCCTCGTCGATCAGGTCGATGGCCTTGTCGGGCAGTTGCCGATCCGTGATGTAGCGATGCGACAAGGTCGCCGCCGCCACGATGGCGGGGTCGGTGATCTCGACGCCGTGATGCACCTCGTACCGTTCCTTCAGTCCGCGCAAAATGGCGATGGTGTCCTCGACGGAGGGCTCGTCCACCAGCACTTTCTGAAAGCGCCGCTCGAGCGCTGCGTCCTTCTCGATGTACTTGCGGTATTCATCGAGCGTGGTCGCGCCGACACAGTGGAGCTCCCCGCGCGCGAGCGCGGGTTTCAACATGTTACCGGCATCCATGGCGCCCTCGGCTTTGCCGGCCCCCACCATGGTGTGCAGCTCATCGATGAACAGGATGATCTGCCCTTCCTGCTTCGCAAGATCGGTGAGCACGGCCTTCAGGCGCTCCTCGAACTCGCCGCGGAATTTCGCCCCGGCGATGAGCGCGCCCATGTCGAGCGCGAGAATGCGCTTGTCGCGAAGCCCCTCGGGCACTTCGCCATTGACGATGCGCTGCGCGAGACCTTCGACGATGGCGGTCTTGCCGACGCCGGGCTCGCCGATGAGCACCGGGTTGTTCTTGGTCCGGCGCTGCAGGACCTGGATGGTGCGGCGAATCTCATCGTCGCGGCCGATCACCGGGTCGAGCTTGCCCTGAGAGGCTCGCTCGGTGAGATCGACGCTGTACTTCTCCAAGGCCCGCCGATTCTCCTCCGCTCCCGCATCCTCGACCTTGGAGCCGCCGCGCACCTCCTCGATCGCCTTCTCGAGCGTGGCGCGCGAGGCTCCGCAGGACTTCATGATCCGGCCGAGCTCGCCCCGGTCATCGCAGGCGGCCAGCACGAACAGCTCGCTGGAAATGAATTGATCGCCGCGTTGCTGGGCGAGCTTGTCGGTGACATTCAGAAGCTTGTTGAGGTCGTTGCCGAGCAGCACCTCACCGCCGGCCCCCTCGACCTTGGGCAGCCGGTCGAGCGCCGCCGCCAACTCCGAGCGCAGCTTCGCCACATTGACGGCCGACTTCTCGAGCAATGGCCGCGCCGTGCCGCCCTGTTGGTCGAGCAGCGCCGTCATCAAATGCACGGGCTCGATGTACTGGTTGTCGCGGCCCACAGCAAGCGATTGAGCATCCGCCAGGGCGCCCTGGAATTTGGTCGTCAGCTTGTCCATACGCATGAGGCTGGCCTTCTGATGTCAATCGGAATGCTCATTAGGTGGGGGTCCCGGTCGGCAATTCAACGGGCTTTCGGCAATTACGGACTCCGGCAAGGGACATCAGGAGGCGAGCCAGACGAGGGTCGCCTGCCTGCCCGTCCGACCGTCCCGCCGGTGCGAAAAATAGCGCTCTGCGTGCTCGTGAGTGCATTCTCCGCCGCCGTAGATGCGGGTGATACCGAGTCGCTCGAGCCGGCGCCGGGCGAGCCCGGGCAGGTCGGCCATGAACCGGCCGCGAGAATTCGGCGTGAATGCGCCCGCCGCCCCCGGGTCGCCCCTCAGGAGCTCCTCGCGCACTTCGGGCCCGACCTCGAAATGCGTTGGCCCGATGGCAGGCCCGAGCCACACGATCAGCGAGGCCGGCGCCACATCCAAGGCCCGCACCGCGGCCTCGATCACGCCGTCCGCCAGGCCGCGCCAGCCGGCGTGGGCCGCAGCCACCGCGTCCCCGGTCTCGGCGGCGACCAGGACCGGCAGACAATCCGCCGTGAGGATTGCACAGAGATGCCCCGCCACCCGAGTCACCGAGCCGTCCGCTGCAACCGGCCCGGGCGCGGGTGATCCGCTCCCCCGGGCATCCAGATCGGCGATTCGGACCCCATGCACCTGAGCGAGCCAGGCGGGCTCGGCGGGTAATCCGGCGGCGGCGCGCAAGCGGAAGCGGTTCTCGGCGACCGCCTCCGGCGCATCCCCCACATGACCACCCAGGTTCAAGGAGGCATACCGCCCCGTGCTGATCCCGCCGCCCCTCAAGGTCGAGAGCGCCCGCACGTTCGCGGGAGCCGGCCAATCCGGAGTAAGCCACTCGACTGGCATCAGACCCCCACGGGCCGGCCCGCGCCGCGGGCGGCCGCCTGCCGCAGCGCCTCATGGGCATCGGCGCGCAAGAGCCCGAGCAGCCGGGCGAAGTCCGCCGGAACCGGGGCCTCCAGGGTCAGCCGCTGGCCGGTTCGAGGATGATCGAATGCCAGCCGAGCCGCATGCAGCGCCTGATGGCCGAAGGTACGCAAGGCCTCGACCAGCTCATCGCCCGCCCCCCGGGGACGGCCCAATCGCCCCCCGTAAACCGGATCGCCCACGATCGGGTATTTGAGGTGCGACAGATGCAGTCGGATCTGATGCGTCCTGCCGGTCTCCAGGCGCACGCTCAGGTAGCTATGGGCGCGGAACCGCTCGAGCACGCGATAGTGCGTGGTCGCAGGGCGGCCGTCGCCGCGCACGGCCATGCGCAGCCGGTCGCTGCGGTGCCTCCCGATGGGCTGATCGATGCTGCCGCCCGACGTCATGACGCCGACGCACACCGCGAGATACTCGCGGGATACCGAGCGCGCCATGAGCTCCCGCGTGAGAACCGTGTGCGCCTCGAGCGTCCGGGCGATGATCAGAAGCCCGCTCGTGTCCTTGTCGAGCCGGTGGATGATGCCGGCGCGCGGAAGCGCCGCAAGGCGCGCGTCCCAGCCCAACAGGGCATTTTGCAGCGTGTGTCGCGGATTGCCGGCGCCCGGGTGGACCACCAGACCCACCGGCTTGTCGATGACGAGCACATCGCGGTCCTCGTGCACCACGCTGAGAGGAATGTGCTCGGGTGTCACGCCGGCGGCGTCCGCCGGCGGCTCGGCCGGGATCTTGAGGATCACCCTGGAACCTGCGCTCACCAGATCCTTGGGTTTGCAGGCGAGACTTCCGATGTGGACCTGTCCGGCCTCGATCCACCCCTTGATGCGCGTGCGCGAATGCTCGGGAAGCATACGAGCGAGCGCGCGGTCCAGGCGAAAACCGCTCAGTTCCGCAGGGATTTGCAGCTCGATGACTCGGAACTCTGCGCTCATGGTGCACTCGAAGCTAGCGGCGAGGCATCGGGTATACTGCCGCGCGTCTTGGGATCGACCCTATTGTAAGGAATCGCATGTGAGACTGCGTGATCGTGTACGTCCGAGCCGGGCCATGGTGCTCATCTTGGGGCTCGCTTTGCTCGCGGCCGGCTGCCACAGTCGCCGCGTCAATGACGCCAAATCCGGCCCGGAGGTCTTGTACGCGCGGGCCCAGAAAAGCATGCGCGACTCGAGCTACGCCACCGCGATCAAGCAGCTCGAGAACCTGCAATCGCGGTTCCCGTTCAGCGAGCCCGCGCGGCAAGCCCAGATCGACTTGATCTACGCCTACTACAGGGACCGCCAGGTCGATCCGGCGGTCGACGCGGCCGATACTTTCATCCGCGAAAATCCGACCAACCCCCGGGTCGACTATGCCTATTACATGAAGGGGCTCATTTATTTCGAGCGCCAGGCGAACTTCGTCGAGCGCTGGTTCCACGTGGACCTGTCGCGCCGGCCGCCGATCAATTCCAAGAAGTCCTTCGACGCCTTCGATGATCTCATCAAGAAATACCCGCACAGCCAGTACGCCGCGGACGCGCGCCAGCGCATGGTCTTCCTGCGCAACCGCCTCGCCGACTTCGAGCTCTACGTCGCGAGCTACTACATGAAGCGCGGCGCCTACGTCGGTGCGCTCAACCGCGCCAAATTCTGCGTCGAGAACTACGACGGCGCGCCCGCGGTGCAGGGCTCCATGAAAATCATGGTACAGGCCTATACCGCCCTCGGCATGATGGATCTCGCCAAGAACGCCGAGGTGGTCTACGTCGACAACTTCCCCGGCAGCGCGCGCGAGGTCGAGAGGAAGCCGGCCTGGTGGAGGCGGATACTCTAGGCCGCCTGCTCTTGATACAAAAGATTCATCACCGACGCCCCTCTGCCTCCTGTATCCTCCGGGGCTTATAAAAAAGGGAGATCCGTCGATGAACAAGGTTGCACCGTTGGCGCTTGCCGTGAGCTCCGTACTAATGGCTCTTTCGGCTCAGGGACAGGCGATTGATACCACCACGAGCTTGAGTGCGAACACCGACACGGCGAACATTCTTGGATTTTCCGACTCGTCTGTCGTCTTCACGGCGACCGTCACCGACGGCGGCAATCCCGTGACGGGTGTCGTATCGTTCCTGAATGCCTCCACGGACACGGTATTAAGCGGGGGTGGAGCGGCTTCTTTGAGCAACGGCCTGGCGACTTTCGTCACGGGTTTCAGCACGCCCGGCATTTACGAGATCGAGGCCGAATACCTGGGCAGAGCAGGCTTCGCACCCAGCACCTCCTCTGAATTTACCCTTACCGTCGTGAACCCCAAGGCTCCTCCTCCCGCGTCCGCGCCCGAGATCGACCCCGGTTCGATGGCGTCCGCGGTGACGCTGCTACTTGGCGGGCTCACCGCCCTGCGTGGCCGCAAGCGCGCGTAAGCCAGGCTTACCTCGACCCGACGACGCCCCCGCAAACGGGGGCGTTTTCGTTTCTGGCGCCGAAGGACGCCCATCACCTATCCTGCGGGACGCATCGGCCATCGGCCAGAACATCCTCTGCGGCCCATCAGCCTCGAGCATTGCTATGATTTCCTCCAGCACGGGCTGGGAATGAATACATGTCGCTGACCGCGCAATTCGCCGGTGACTTCGACCGCGGCATCCGGGATCGCGGCGGGAACTACTTTCGCAGCGGCTGCGTGCGTATCGGCTCCGCGTCCGCCTTCCGCATCGTGGCCACCGTGAGCGGCTCGAGCCGTTACCGGGTAGAGCTCAACCGTGACGGCCGGAAGATCCACGCCTCCTGCACCTGTCCTTACTTCGACGTCGACTTGTGCAAGCACATCTGGGCGGTCATTTTGGCCGCCGAGACGCAAGAATTATTCCAGGGCAAGGGGCTCGAGCTGGTGCACGCCGGCGAGGCGGACGATGACTACCCTGACGACGAATTCGATGCGGGGGATTACCGGGAGGACAACGAAGGCGAGCGCGAAGATGAGGAGCACGGACGAGCGCCGCCGTATCCGCTGGTCCCCGCGCGCGCCGCGTCCCGCGCCCGTTCTCCGGCGCCGGGCCGGCCGATCCGACCGAACCCGCTCGACTGGCGCAAACAGATGGCAGGGCTTGGGTCCAAGCCGCGCGACCCCTATTCGCTTCCGCCCGAACCCTGGCCACCGGCACGTGAACTGCTTTACGTGATCGACGTGGCACGTGCGCGCGCCGACGGCAGTCTGTATCTCGATGTGCTGTGTCGTGATCGAAAAAAAGATGGCGGCTGGAGCAAGCCGAAGGCGCGAAATCTGCGGCGCGAGTGGCTGCAACAGGTCCCCGATCCCGACGATCGGCATATCCTCGCGTTTCTTGCAGGCGCCACCCCGGCCTACGGCGGCTATCAGCTCTCGTCGGTCTATGCACCCCCGCTCCCCTATCGCTACGGGCTGATCGACCCGCAGCCGCGGCTGCTTCTGCCGATGCTCTGCCGAACCGGACGTTGCCACCTGCGCCTGACAGCGCCGGGCGAAGAGGAACCGGAGGGTCCGCCTCTGACCTGGCAGGACGGCGAGCCGTGGCATTTCCGCCTCGAAGTCCGCCGCGCCCGGGAGGGTGATCGGTACGAGGCGGCCGGCACGCTGCGGCGGGGCGAAGAGCGGATGGAGTTGAGCACGCCGCTCGTGCTCCAGGAGGCCGGCATCCTGCTCACCCGGGAATGGGCCGCGCATTATGAACACCGCGGAGCATTCAGCTGGATGCGGTTGCTGCGCGAGCAAGGTCCGTTGCAGATCCCCGCGGCACAGAGCGAGGAATTTCTCGCCGAATTGTTGGGCCAACCGCGGTTGCCGCCGCTCGATCTGCCGGAGGAGCTGCGCTATGAAGAGGTCATGCTCGCCCCGCGCCCGCGGCTCGCCGTCAAGCCCGCGAAGAACGGCTCCCGCGACGATCAGCTGCACGGCGAGCTCAGCTTCGACTACGACGGCGTCATCGTCGCGCACGGCCGGCCGGAGCGCGGGACAATCCGAGCGGCAGAGCGCCGGATGCTGTTGCGCGACTTCACCGCCGAGAGCGCCGCCCTGGAGCGCTTGCAGGCGCTCGGCTGGCGCTGGGAAATCCCCCGCCATAGGCAACACGACCCCCGGCTCGAGCTGTCGGCCCGTCATTTGCCGGCGGTGGTGCTCGAATTGACCACCGCCGGCTGGCACGTCGAAGCCGAGGGCAAGCTGTACCGCTCGCCCGGCAAGTTCGAGCTTCAAGTGAGCTCCGGCGTCGATTGGTTCGAGCTGCATGGCGCCATCGAGTTTGGCGACAGCACGGCACAGCTGCCCGAGCTGCTCGCCGCCATGCGGCGCGGCGAGCACACGGTGCAGCTGGGCGACTGCAGCTTCGGCCTGTTGCCGCAGGAGTGGTTGAAGCGATATGGCCTGCTCGCCGGACTGGGGGAGCCGCGCGCCGACCACCTGCGATTTGCCCGCAGCCAGGTGGGCTTGCTGGATGCATTGCTTGCGGCCCAGCCCGAAACCCGGTGCGATGCGCTGTTTGGTCAAGTGCGCGATGGGCTGCGCAGTTTCGCAGGCATTCGAGCGATCGAGGCGCCCGTCGGGTTCGAAGGCGAGCTGCGCCCCTATCAACAAGAAGCGCTGGGCTGGTTCGACTTCTTACGCCGGTTCGGCTTCGGCGGCTGTCTCGCCGATGACATGGGACTCGGCAAAACGGTGCAGGTGCTCGCGTTGCTGGAAGCACGGCGCGAGCAACGCCTCATCGAGGGCACCTCGGCGCGCGTCGGCCCGTCGCTGGCCGTCGTTCCCAAGTCTCTGATCTTCAACTGGAAACAGGAGGCCGCGCGTTTCGCGCCGCGCCTTCGCGTGCTCGACCACACCGGAAGCTTGCGGGCGAGAGGCATCGAGCAGTTCGACGATTACGATCTCGTGCTGACCACCTACGGCACCTTGCGCAACGACGCGGCCGAGTTCCGGGACCTCAGATTCGATTACCTCATTCTCGACGAGGCGCAGGCCATCAAGAACCCCGACTCCGTGTCCGCCAAGTCCGCGCGCTTGCTGCAAGCCGATCACCGGCTCGCGTTGAGCGGCACGCCCATCGAGAATCACCTCGGCGAGCTGTGGAGCTTGTTCGAGTTCCTGAACCCCGGCATGCTCGGTGCCGCGTCGGTGTTCAAGATGGCGCATGGCGCCGCCCGCAACCCCGACGAGGATACGCGCACGCTCCTGGCACGCGCGCTGCGTCCGTTCATCCTGCGCCGTACCAAGGAACAGGTGGTACGGGAGCTGCCCCCCAAAGTCGAGCAGACGCTCTACTGCGAACTCGATCCCCCGCAACGCAAGCTCTACGACCAGCTGCGGGACCACTACCGCGCCACCCTCCTGAAACGCGTGCAAACCGATGGCATCGGACGGGCGAAGATCCTGGTCCTCGAAGCGCTACTGCGGCTGCGCCAGGCCGCGATCCATCCCGGCCTGCTCGACCCAGGCCACCTCGCGAAGCCTTCCGCCAAGCTCGACATGCTGCTGCCCCGGGTGCTGGAAGTCATCGAGGAAGGCCACAAAACGCTGGTGTTCTCACAGTTCACCGGCATGCTCTCGATTCTGCGGCAGCACCTCGACCGCGCCGAAGTGCGCTACGAATACCTAGACGGTAAAACCCGCGACCGCCAGGCCTGCGTCGAACGGTTCCAGAACAGCGCCGACTGCAAGCTCTTTTTGATCAGCCTCAAAGCCGGTGGCCTGGGCCTGAACCTCACGGCCGCGCAATATGTGTTCCTCCTTGATCCCTGGTGGAACCCCGCGGTGGAGGCGCAGGCCATCGACCGCGCCCACCGCATCGGACAAACCCGGCAAGTATTCGCCTACCGCCTCATTGCCCGCGGCACGGTGGAGGAAAAAGTGCTGGAGCTGCAGAACACCAAGCGCGACCTCGCCGATGCCATCGTGGGGGCGAACGAGGGGGTGATCCGGAGCCTCAAGAAGGAGGATCTGGAGTTGCTGCTGTCATGAGCGGCGCGTTATCGTCGGCGGAGCCGCCTCCATTCCCTGCGCTAACGAGCCGGCCTTTCGAATTTGACGACACCATCATGATGCACTGCGCGATCTGCGACGTATCTCGAGGTCCCCGGCGAAGTCAACGTGATGCCTGATATCCATTGGTGATCGGGTAGCGCCAATCGCGCCCAAACGCCCGGCCGCTCACCCGCACCCCCGGGGGCGCCTGCCGCCGCTTGTACTCGTTGCGTTTCACCAGGTCGAGAATGCGACCGACCACTTTGCGGTCGAAACCGCGCGCCGCGATCTGGTCCACCGACAGATCCTCCTCGATGAAGGCCTCGAGGATGGGGTCGAGAATCTCGTAAGGCGGCAAAGTGTCCGTGTCCCTCTGATCGGGCCGCAGCTCCGCCGAGGGCGGACGCTCGATGACACGCGCCGGGATCACCCGGGACTGCGCGTTTCGCCAGGCGCAGAGCCGGTAGACCAGCAGCTTGTTGCAATCCTTGATCGGCGCGAAACCGCCCGCCATGTCGCCGTACAAGGTGGCATAGCCCACCGCCATTTCGCTCTTGTTGCCGGTGGTGAGCAGCATCCGCCCGGTCTTGTTGGAGATACCCATGAGCAGCACGCCGCGGCAGCGGGACTGGATGTTCTCCTCCGCCGTATCGGGCGGCCGGCCGGCGAACTCGTCCTTGAGGGCCCTCAAGGTGGCCTCGAACATCCCCTCGATGGAGATCTCGCTGTGCTCGACACCGAGCCAGGAAGCCTGCTCGGCCGCATCGTCCTTGCTCATTTGCGAGGTGTAGCGCGACGGCATGGCCACCGAATGCACGCGATCGGCGCCGAGTGCGTCCACGGCAATGCACAGGGTCAATGCGGAATCCACGCCTCCGGACAATCCGAGCACCACGCCGGGAAACCGATGCTTGGTGACGTAGTCGCGCGTGCCTTGCACCAGGGCGCCATACACGCTTTCCTCCTCGGGCTGCAGGGGCGCGATCTCGCCCGGCACGGGCCGGACGGCACCTTCCCCGGCGGTCACGAGGTCCACCGTGTACAGCCCCTCGGTAAAAGCCGGCGCTCGCGTGGTGACCTCGCCGCCCGCATTCATCACGAAGGAATTGCCGTCGAACACCAGCTCGTCCTGTCCGCCGAGCAGATTGACGAACACCAAAGGAATGCCGGTCTCGGCTACCCGGCGCCGGGCCACGTCGATCTCACGCTGACTCTGCTTGTTGACCTCGTACGGCGAGGCATTGATCACCAGGAGCACCTCGGCGCCGGCCCCGCGCGCCTGGCCCGCGGGCTCCGGTTCCCAGGCATCCTCGCACACCAGGATTCCGGCCCTGATGCCGTTCAGCTCGACCACCGTCGGCTTCGTTCCGGGCGTGAAGTAGCGCTTCTCGTCGAACACCCGGTAATTGGGCAGACAGGCCTTGCGCTGGTTCGCGAGCACCGCGCCGTCCCGAAGCACCAGGGCCGAGTTAAAGATGCGGTCGCCGTCGTATTCCGGATAGCCGGCGATCAGCGTAATCCCGCGCACTTCGGCCTTCAGCCGCCCGATGGAACGGGCCACCTGCGCACGCATCCCCGAGTGAAACAGCAGATCCTCCGGCGGATAACCCGATACCGCCAGCTCCGGCACCATCACCACGTCCGCCCCGAGTCGGTCGCGCGCCTCGTTCGCGGCCGCGATGATCCGCGAGGTATTGCCCTCGACGTCCCCGACCACCAGATTGATCTGCGCCAGCACGCAACGGAGTTTTCGCGGAGTGTTCATCGATCCCCTATTCCAAGTCCCGGTCCTGTAGATTCAGTCCATTATCCACCAGTGCCGAGCCGGTCGCATTGGGGGCGTTATTCTGAATTAAGCTGACGGAAGGCGCAAAGGCGATGAGCGCCGCACAAACTTAAGGGCATGTGAACGTTTTTAACCGCGCATCCAGAATGCTTACCGCCCGTCAATTCATCCTCCTGGGAATGCTCGCTTCGGTGGCATGTCTGGGATATTTCTGGATGCTCGACCGAATACTCTTCTCGAGCGCCTTCTTCGCCCCGATCTTTCGATTCTTGTTGATTGGATATGATGCGCAAACCGCTTGGCTGTCGGTTGCCGTCTGCTTTCTCGCGGTGGCCTGGAAGGGCACGGCGTCGATACTGTATTTGATCGACTGGACGGCGCGAAAACCTGTTTGGATCGCAGCGGCGAGCACTGTAGCGATAGCGCTCGCATCGACGTTCGTCTATCACGACTATCCTTTCAGCATGGATGAGTATGCGGCGTTTTTTCAGGCGAAGATCTTTGCCGCGGGACAGCTGACCGCGCGGCTGCCGGCGTCCGTCGTCGACTGGCTGGTCTGGCCTCACTTCAACGGCATGTTCTTGGTTGCATCCCGCACGACCGGGCAGGCCGTAGAGAGCTATTGGCCGGGCTTCGCCCTCTTGCTGGCGCCCTTCGAATTTCTCGGCGCGCCATGGCTGTGCAATCCATTGCTGGCCGGAATGGCTGTTTATCTCGTGTATCGCATTACGCTCGACATCACGGGCGACAAGCGCGCCGCCGGCTGGGCCATGCTCTTCACTCTGGCCTCATCCACATTCCTCGCGAACGCGATCTCCTATTATTCGATGCAGGCCCATCTGACCGCGAACTTGCTCTTCGCGTGGCTGCTTCTCACACCCACTTCCAAGCGCGCCCTGGCTGCCGGGCTGGTGGGGTCGCTCGCCTTATTGTTGAACAACCCCTTTCCTCATACGCTATTTGCGCTTCCATGGCTGGCCGCAATGGCGGCAGAAAAGACTCAGCGCCGATATCTGCCGGCCGTGATGCTGGGCTATCTGCCGGGAATTTCTTTGGGTTTCGCGTGGCTGTGGCTCCGCATGAATATCGTCGCGACGGACCATGGGCTTTTGGCCAGAAGTTCGGGCTGGTTCACCGCATTCACGCTACCGGGCCCCGTGCTACTCGACATGCGAGCGGCCTCCGTGGCAAAAATGTGGATCTGGGCGATCCCCTGCCTGTTCCTGCTCGCGCTTCTCGGGTACACGAGATATCGCGCCCATCGGGCTGTCCGGTTGCTGGGGCAATCCGCGGCCTTGACCTTCATTGGATATCTGTTCGTCGGGTTCGACCAAGGGCATGGGTGGGGTTACCGATATTTCCACTCAGCTTGGGGCACGATTCCGGTCCTAGCCGCGTGCGCAATGGCGGGGGCTTCGGCTCCACAACCTCGACTGATCTCATTCGTCGGTGCCGCCTCCGTGCTGAGCCTTGTGGTCCTGGTTCCTTTCCAGATGAATCAAATCGACCGGATCATCTCCCAGCACCTGGCGCAGATTCCTCGGCCGCAAGGGCCTGGGAATACTGTCTATTTTCTGCGGCCCTACGGCGGGTTCTATCTCGGAGACATGATTCAGATCGACCCGTTGCTACGAGATAGGAATCTGCTACTTGCCAGCCGGGGCCCGGACCTGGATGCCGCCTTGATTCGAGAAAACTGGCCAGACGCCATCATGAAGGGGCATGGGCGCTGGGGTCAGGAATGGTATCTCGGCGACTCGGATCAGCGGCGCTCAACGAACGGCCCGGACGGCGGCAAGCATTTCTTGCTCGGCTTCGAGCCGATCCGATGATCTTCGCAGCTTTCGCGGATTATTCATCGACCCCTATCTTAAACAATTATCAACCAGTGCCGATCCGGTCCGCGTTGGGGGCGTTATTCTGAATTAGACTAACGGAACGCGCAAAGTCGATGAGCGCCGCACAAACGCAGGGCATGTGAACGTTTTGAACCGCGCATCCACCGCAGCTCCTCCGAAAATCGGGCTCAACTGGCGCGTGCTGGGGATCCTCAATCTGTACCGGGTTCTGGTGCCGCTGGTGCTCCTCGGACTCTATTCCCTAGGCGGCTCGCGCGGCCTTCCCGTGGAATCACCGAGAC
>DATAYO010000006.1:0-74099 GCA_036272515.1 Steroidobacteraceae bacterium
GAGCGCGCGGGCGTTGCCGGGATTCGACTCCATGTGCAGGATTCTCGACGCATGGGCATACAGCACCGCGTCGGAGCGCACCGTTTCGTAAGAGGGCAGCCGGATGACGCTGCGCTCCCGGTCGACATTCGGCACTTTGCGGTAGAACTTGACCACCCGGTGCGTCTCCGGAGCTTGAGATGCAAGCGCGGCGGCGGCGAGCAATGGCGCGCGCTGCTCCTCCCCCGCATAGGGATCGAGGCGCGGGGCGAGCGGCCCCGGGGTATCGAGCTCGCTCGAATCGATCTCGATCCAGCCGTCCGGCACGGCGCGGCGCAGGTAGGCGGTGCCGCGCAGGTCCGTGATGTCCGACACGGCCTCGCCTGCATCGAGGCGCCGCGCGATCTCGACCACCTGCCGCTCGGCGTTGCCGTAGACCAGAAGATCGGCGTTGGAATCCACGAGCAGCGAGCGGCGAACCTGGTCCGACCAGTAGTCGAAATGCGCGATGCGGCGCAGGCTTGCCTCGATGCCTCCCACCACGAGGGGGACGTTCTTGTAGGCCTCGCGCAGACGCTGGGAGTAGACGATGACGCAGCGATCCGGCCGCTTGCCGCCCTCGCCCGCCGGGGTGTATGCGTCGTCGCTGCGCACCCGGCGATCCGAGGTGTACCGATTGACCATCGAATCCATGTTGCCGCCGGTGACGCCGAAGAACAGGCGCGGGGCTCCGAGGCTCGTGAAATCACGGGTGCTGCGCCAATCGGGCTGAGCGATGATGCCGACCCGGAAGCCGCGCGCCTCGAGCACGCGCCCGATGAGCGCCATGCCGAAGCTCGGATGATCGACGTAGGCATCGCCGGTCACCAGGATCACGTCGCATTGGTCCCAGCCGAGCGCGTGCATGTCCTCGCGCGAGGTGGGCAGGAAGGCCGCGCCCGCGAGAGCGGCTGGATCCGCGCTCACCCGAGGTCGACCGGAATGTAGATCTGGGCGTCCTCGCGTTGAATCAGCAGAGCCACCGTGTGTCCGGCCCGCTCCACCTCGCGCTTCAAGTCCGCCACCGTCGAGACTCCCGTTCCATTGACGCCGAGCACCACATCGCCGGCCTGCAGCCCCGCGGCCAACGCCGGCCCGCTGACATCCTCGACGACCAGGCGCCCGCGCGTGTGCAGCTCGCGCTGCTCACTCGGTTCGAGCGGCCTCACGGCCAGCCCCAGCTTACCGCCCCCGTCCTCGGCGCCGTTGCGGGCCGCTTGCGCCGGAGTGTCCTCGAGCAGCACCGTCTTGACCGTCATTTCGGTGGCCTTGCGGTCGTGCCACACGCCGAGCCGCGCCTGGCTGCCCGGCGGCAGCTGCGAAATCACCGCGGGCAGATCATAGGAGTGCTCGACATTTCGACCGTTCACGCTGGTGATGACATCGCCCGGCTTGAGCCCCGCCCGCTCGCCGGGACTCTGCGGCTCGACCGAGCTGACCAGCGCACCATGCGGCCTGGTAAGGCCGAAGGTCTGGGCGAGCTGCTGCCCGATGTCCTGGACCGCGACGCCGATGCGGCTGCGGGCCACCTTGCCGGTCTTCATGAGCTGGTCTTTGACGTTGAGCGCGACATCGATCGGAATGGCGAACGACATGCCCATGTAACCGCCGGTGCGGCTGTAGATCTGCGCGTTCATCCCGATCACCTGCCCGTCGAGATTGAACAGCGGGCCGCCGGAGTTGCCGGGATTCACGGCCGCATCCGTCTGGATGAAGGTGACGAACGAGGTGCCGCTGTCGTCCGGGAGAGGACGTCCCACGGCGCTCACGACGCCGGCGGTCACGCTGTTCTCGAAGCCGAAGGGCGAGCCGATCGCAATGGCCCATTGACCGGGCTTGATGTTGTCCGGGTCGCCGAACCGCACGGTGGGCAGACCGGTCGCCGAGATCTTGATCAGCGCCACGTCGCTGCGCTGGTCGACCCCGATCACCTTCGCGCGGAACTCGCGCCGGTCGGTGAGCTTGACGGTCACCTCCGAGGCGTCGGCAACCACGTGTGCATCGGTGAGCACGTAGCCGTCGGGCGATACGATGAATCCGGAACCGATACCGTGCGCGGGCGGCATGTGCTCCGGGCCCGGCGCTTGAAAGCGATGGAAGAATTGAGACAGCGGATCCTCGTCCCCCTGATCGCCGCTGCCGCTGCCGCTGCCGCTGCCGAGTTTCTGCGGCTTCTCCACGACGCTGATATTGACCACGGCGGGCCCATTGTCTGCGACCAGGCCGGAAAAGTCCGGCAGTCCGGTCACCCGGGCCCGCGACGAGGGAGCGGCGGCGGGAGCGGCCGCAAGGAGCGCCGCGGAGGCGGCGCGCGGCGTGCCGGACGCGTCCGCATCGGCGCTCGAACGCTGATGGGCGACCACCACCACGAAGATGCCCGCAACCACCGCGAGTGACCAGGTTCTCTTGCTTCCCATTGCAATATGTCCTCTCGATCGATATTCGACGGGCCCCCAACGGAACAGACCTTCCCGTGGGGGCGATGATTCAATTTTCCAGGTATTCGGGCTGCCATTTCCAGGTTTATCCCGATCCAGGGGCCCAGAACTGTGAAATCCCGACGGGCGCACCGGGCGGCGCAGCAGATACGCTGGGGGTCCTTTTGAAGTCCCGACCCTGCGTTTATGTCCGATTCGACCGGTCCAGTCCTCTTGGTGGTGAGCGGCGACGCCAAACGCCTCCAATGGCTCAACCACCATGTTACCAGCCACTGGCCGAGCGCCCAGGTAAGCACCCTGTCCGCCACCGATACCGACTTGGCGGTCCGGTTCCTGGAAGAGCGCAACCCCGATGCCGTGATCCTGCAGATCGACTTCGGCAACGAGGCGCTCGCCGACGCCGGGCTTGCTCAGCTCACGCAGATGCTGCGCGCCCAGCCGAATACCCACGGCATCATACTCGCGGAGCAAGGCAGCGAGCTATCGGCGGTGCGAGCCCTCAAATGTGGGGCTAAGGACTACCTGCCGCTGGCACGGATCACGCGCGATGCCTTGCTGAAAGCCATTACCGACGCCTGCGCGAAACGCAAATCCACCGAGACCGCCGCGGCGGCGCTGCTCACGCCGGCAGCGGACGCGCCCACCATCCGCGTCCCCGGCTACACCATCGTGAAGGAGATCGCGACCAGCAATTTCTCCTCGGTGTACCTTGCGAGAAGCACGCGATTGCGCAGGAATGTCGTGCTCAAGGTCATGAGTCGCGGGACCTCGCCGCGCGAAATCGACGACGCCGACCGCTTCCAGCGCGAGTACGAAATCATCTCGAGCATTGCGCATCGGGCCATCGCGGAGATCTACGATTTCGGTGCCCTGCCGGAGCATCAGTACCTCGCGCTCGAGTATATCCCGTGCGGCGACCTCAAGGACCGGCTGCGCAATCCGATGAGCATCGACGAAAGCCTGTACTACCTGCGCGCAATCGCCGAAGCGCTGCGCGTCATCCATGTATTCGGGATCTTGCACCGCGACTTGAAGCCCGCGAACGTCATGCTGCGCGAGGACAATTCGCCGGTGCTGATCGACTTCGGTCTCGCCCGCCGCTCCATCGATGGTGCCGGCACCACCAGCGCCGGCCAGGTGCTGGGCTCTCCGTACTACATCAGCCCCGAGCAGGCCCAGGGTCAGCGCGTCGACGCGCGCACCGACCTGTACAGCTTGGGCGTGATGTTCTACGAGATGCTGACCGGCCAAAGGCCGTATGGCGGTCGAACTGCGCTGGATATCATGGAGCAGCATGCGAACGCCCCGGTGCCGCGTCTGCCCGACAACGTCGCTTTCCAGCAAGCGCTGGTCGACCGGCTCATGGCGAAGCGGCAGGCCGAACGCTACGCGTCGGCGGACGAGCTGCTGGCGGACTTGGGACCCTTGGTGGCGGCAGTCGCCTGAGCGCGTGACTGCCGTCACGTTCGCAGCTGACTCGTCGCAGCATATGTAAATAATCACCCGGAGCTGTGATCGCCTTCACCCTCCCCGGGGTGCGCGTTTGGCACCCTGTGGGACGATGTTCATCAGCGCCAAGCGACACGAGCGGGAGAAGCAGGAGCTTCTCGATGCGAGCGGCCGTATCACCGATGCGGTTCTCGGGCATAGCGACCAGGGATTGTTTCTTCTGGACGCGAAGGATCGGATTCAGCCGCAGGTTTCGCGATCGCTGTCGGCGCTGTTCCGCCGTCCGGACTTCGCGAATCTGAGCTTCGAGAAGCTGCTCGCGCCGCTGGTGACCGCCAAGACGCTCACCGTCCTGCGCAGCCACATCGCCCGAGTGCTCGGCAGTGAAGATCCCGAGCCGCGCGCAGAGCCGCTCGGCAACATCGAGCTGCGCCTGCCGAACGGCGACGGCGGCTTCGATTCGGCGCATTATTCCTTCGAATTCCATCCGGTCGCCGGTGAGCCGCCGCTCTGGCTGGTGTGCGTCGCCGACGTCACCCGCCAGGTGCAGACGGCGCGCGAGCTGGAAGAATTGCAGAGTCAGCTGCAGACCCAGGGAGAGATCCTGCGCGGCGTGCTGCAGGTGGGCGGCCCGCGCTTCGCGGCGTTGATCCAGCGGATCGACGCCTCCATGAAAACCATCAATGCCGTGCTCAAAAAACCCGCGCGCGAGCAGGACGCCTTCCGGGGCAAGCTCGAAGAAGCGCTCGAGGAGGTCGATCGCGTGAGACGCGACGCGGCGGCGTTCAAGATCTCGGCGCTCGAGTCGGCCGCGCGTCAGTTCGAGGACTCGCTGCACGACCTTCGCAGCCGCAGCACGCTATCCGGCAGCGACTTTCTGCCGCTCGCCGTCAAGCTCGACCAGCTGTACGGACAGTTCGCCGCATTGAAATCCCTGACCGCCGCCTCGAGCCCGCAGCCGGGATCGGCGGCCGGCGGCGTCCAGACGCAGCCCGACATGACCGACAACGGCACGCAGGTCATCCAGGCGCCGAGGTTCCTGACGCAGAGAGCCGCGTCGAAGTCATCCCCCGTGCCCGCCACGAGCAGCTCGGCGCCGGCGGGAAGCCTGGAGAACACGCTGCGAGCCTTGACCGAGCACGTGGCCGAGGACCTCAAGAAGACGGTGGTTCTCGACGTTCACGGTCTCGGCCTGGTACCGAGCGCCTATCAGGCCGCCGTCAAGAACGTGGCCATCCAGCTCATTCGCAATGCGGTGATGCACGGCATCGAGAGCTCCTCCACGCGCGAGGCGCGCGGCAAACCGGCAAACGGCACGCTGCGATTGGAATTCAAGGGTGTTGCCGATGGCAGCTTCGAGCTGCTGTTCGAGGACGACGGCTGCGGGCTGGATCCGGATCAAGTGCGCGCCACGGCGATCGCGCGCGGCGTGATCGCCGGCGAGGGCGCGGCGCGATTGCGCGATCGCGAGGCGATCAAGCTGATCTTCAAGTCCGGCTATTCGACCTTGGAGAGTGTTCCGGGCGAGGCCGCGCACGGGAGCGGGCTTTCGCTGGTGCGGCGCTATGTGCATGAGGCCGGAGGCAAGATCGCAATCGCCAGCCTGCTCGGGCATGAGACGAGGTTCAAGATGACGTTGCCGTCGTTGGCGAACTCCTCGGCGACGGCGACCTCCGCGGCGGACTGGAGTAGATCTGCTTAGTGACTCGTGCAGAGCCTGCTCGGAGGGCGCGGTCGGCGGCGCGTGTGCGGCGCGGCGGTCACGGCGGCTGGGTGGATTTGAGCTCGACCAGGATGGAGTTGGCGGCCACCCGGTCGCCCAGGGCGAAGGGGAGGCGTTCCACGATGCCATCGTGGGGCGCGTTGATGGTGTGCTCCATTTTCATGGCTTCCAGTGTAATCAGCGGGGCTCCGCGCTTCACGGATTGACCCGGGGTCACGTGCAGGGCGACGACGGTGCCGGGGAGCGGGGTTAACAGGGAGCCTGAATCGGGGTCGGCGGTGGCTTGCAGCGTGTCCTCGGTGCGGGCGGCGCGCAGGGTGACGTGGTTGCCGGCGCGGAAGAGCTCGAGGCGGCCGTCGCAGATCACCAGTCGAGCGCGCTCCAGACGGCCGTCGATCTCGACGTCGAGCTCGGGGCCGGCGCGTCGCACCAGGCGCAGTTGCCGCTCGTCCGAGTTCGCGATCCGACCGCGATATGACTGCGGCGAACGGGTGTCGATTCGCACCTCCGTGTCGCCGAAGCGCCAACGGCTCACGGCGGGGGCTCCCGGGCGCCAGCCTGTGGTGTTCGACCAGAGCGAGCCCGGGTCGGGCTCGGCCGCGGCGGAGCCGAGGGCTGCGACCAGGTAGTCCTCGGGCGCGGCGGGGCGCTCGCCGAACTCGAGATGCTCGCGCCGCGCCGCCAGGAAATCCGTACCCACGGCGCCGCGTTGAAACTCGGGGTCGGCCAGGATGCTTCTGAGCAGCGCGCGATTGGTCGCGACACCTGCGATCTCGAGCTTGCCGAGTGCCTCGAGCAGCAAAGCGCACGCCGCCGCCCTCGACTCTCCCCACGCGATGATCTTGCCCAGCATGGGATCGTAATAGGCCGACACCTCATCGAGCGCATCCACCCCGGTGTCGAGGCGCAGATGCGGACCGAGTTCGGGCCACTTGAGATGCACGATCCGCCCGACGCTCGGCAGATAGTCGTGCGCCGGATCCTCCGCGTACAAGCGCGCCTCGATGGCGGCACCGCGCGGCGGGATTCGATTCGCGTCGGCCGGAAGCGGCTCCCCGCGTGCGACCCGCAGTTGCCATTCGACCAGATCGACGCCGGTGATCAGCTCGGTCACCGGGTGCTCGACCTGCAGCCGCGTATTCATTTCCATGAAATAGAAATTCTGCTCGGGATCGACCAGGAACTCGACGGTCCCGGCGCCCACGTAACCGACGGCACGCGCCGCGGTCATCGCCGCCTGCGCCATGGCGCCGCGGACCTCCGCGCGCAGATCCGGCGCCGGCGCCTCCTCGATGATCTTCTGATGGCGCCGCTGCACCGAGCAGTCCCGGTCGTGGAGCGCCGCCATGGTGCCGTGCGTATCCGCGAACACCTGTACCTCCACGTGTCGCGCGGTCGGGAAATAGCGCTCGAGGAGCAGCCGGTCATCGCCGAATGCGGTTCGCGCCAGGCGCTGGGCGGACTCGACCGCGGCGGCGATCTCGCCGGCCCCCCTCACGACTTGCATGCCCTTGCCGCCGCCGCCGGCGCTCGCCTTGATGATCAGCGGAAAGCCGATGCGCCGCGCCTCGGCCGCAAGTGCCGCCGTCGACTGCTCGGCGCCATGATAGCCCGGCGCCACCGGCACGCCGGCCGCCGCCATCGCGGCCTTCGATGCACTCTTCGAGCCCATGGCGCGAATCGCGGCGGGCGGAGGCCCGACGAACACCAGCCCGGCGTCGATGCAGGCTTGCGCGAAATCGGCGTTCTCCGACAAGAACCCGTAGCCCGGATGCACCGCATCCGCGCCGACCTTGAGCGCGAGCTCGATCAGCTTGTTGCGGTCGAGGTAGCTCTGCGCGGCGGGCGAAGCCCCGAGGTAGTAGGCCTCGTCCGCTTCGCGCACGTGCTTTGCGCCGCGGTCCGCTTCCGAGTACACGGCAATGGCGGTCCACCCGAGGCGCCGCGCGGTGCGCGCGATGCGGCAGACGATTTCACCGCGATTCGCGATCAGGAGTCGCTTGAGTGTGCTGGCAGTCATGGTGGGGACGCTTGAAGCCGTCGCTCACATCCGGAAAATGCCGAACTCGGTGGCGGCGGTACGCTGTCGAGCCGCCACCGCCAATGCGAGCCCCAGGGCCCGGCGCGTGTCGATGGGATCGAGCACACCGTCGTCCCAGAGCCGGGCGGACGCGTAATAAGGATGGCCTTGCCGCTCGAATTGCTCGCGAATGGGCGCTTTCAGGCGTTCCTCCTCCGCCTCCGACAGATCATTCCCTGCGCGCTTCAGTGCATCGCGCTTGATCGTGGCGAGAACGCTCGCCGCCTGCTCGCCGCCCATGACGGAGGTGCGCGCGTTCGGCCACTGGAACAGGAGCCGCGGTCCGTACGCCCGCCCGCACATCGCATAGTTTCCCGCACCGAAGCTCCCGCCGATGATCACGGTGTACTTGGGGACCGCCGCGCATGCGACGGCCGTGACCAGCTTGGCGCCGTCCTTGGCGATGCCGCCGGCCTCGGCCGCCTGCCCCACCATGAATCCGGAAATGTTCTGCAGGAACACCAGCGGTATGCGCTCGCGGCAACACAGCTCGATGAAGTGGGCGCCTTTCAAGGCGCTCTCCGAGAACAGAATGCCGTTGTTGCCGAGGATGCCGACCGGCATGCCGTGGATGTCCGCAAATCCGCACACCAGGGTCGCACCGTAGAGCGCCTTGAACTCGTCGAACCACGAGCGGTCGACCAGGCGCGCGATGATCTCGCGCACGTCATAGGGCTTGCGGGAGCTCTGCGGAACGATGCCGTAGATCTCGTCCGGATCATAGGCCGGCTCGGCCGATGGGACCCTCGCGAGCTCGAGCTCGGGCGCCCTCAGCCGCGCCACGGCCCGGCGCGCATAGGCGAGCGCGTGCAGATCATTCTCGGCGTAATAATCGGTCACGCCGGAACGCCGGCAGTGCACCTCCGCTCCGCCGAGCGATTCCGCATCGATTTCCTCGCCGGTTGCGGCGCGCACGAGCGGCGGGCCGCCCAGGAACACCCGGCCTTGATTGCGGACGATGACGGCATGGTCCGACATCGCCGGCACGTAGGCGCCGCCGGCCGTGCAGGATCCGTGCACCACCGCGATCTGCGCGATCCCCTGCGCCGAGAGCCGCGCCTGGTTGTAGAAAATGCGCCCGAAATGCTCGCGGTCGGGAAACACCTCGTCCTGCTTCGGTAGAAATGCGCCCCCGCTCTCCACCAGATAGATGCACGGCAAGGAGTTCTCGGCCGCGATCTCCTGGGCGCGCAGGTGCTTCTTCACCGTGAGCGGATAGTAGGTACCGCCCTTCACGGTCGGATCGTTCGCCACGACCATGCACGGCCGGCCGCTCACCCTGCCGATGCCGGTGACCAGTGCTGCACCCGGCAGGTCGTCGTCATACACGCCATGGGCGGCGAGCGCGGACAGCTCGAGGAACGGCGAGCCGGCATCGAGCAGCGCATCGATCCGCTCTCGCACCAAAAGCTTGCCGCCCTGCCGGTGCTTGGCACGCGCCGCCTCGCTGCCCCCTGCGGCATTGCGCTCGAGCGTGGTGCGCAGCTCCGCCACCAGCGAGCGCATCGCGGCATCGTTGGCGGCGAATTCCGCGGAGCGAGTGTCGATCTTCGAGGCGATACTGGCCATTGTCATTCCGGGTCGGCAGGAGCAGAATTGTCGGACAGTCCGATTATCCAACGATTTCAGCTCCGCTGACAAGGGTCCACTGCATGCCGGGCGCTGCCTACCGCGAGTTCAATTTCGGCCTGGGAGAGATCATCGACGCCGTGCGCGATCAGGTGCGCCGCTTCTCTGACGAGCGCATCGCCCCGCGCGCCAACGAGATCGACCGCAGCAACCTGTTCCCGCGCGATCTGTGGCCCGAGCTCGGCGAGCTCGGCCTGCTGGGGTTGACCGTACCGGAGAGCCACGGCGGAGCCGGCATGGGCTATCTCGCCCACATCGTCGCGATGGAGGAGATATCCCGCGTTTCGGCGGCGGTCGGGCTCTCGTACGGCGCGCATTCCAACCTGTGCGTGAACCAGATCTCCCTGAATGGGACCGAGGAACAAAAGCAGCGCTACCTGCCGCGGCTCATCAGCGGCGAGCACGTGGGTGCGCTCGCGATGTCCGAGCCCGGAGCGGGCTCGGACGTGGTCTCGATGCAGCTGCGCGCCGAGAAACGCGGCGACCGTTACGTGCTCGACGGGCGCAAGATGTGGATCACCAACGGCCCGGAAGCGGACGTGCTGGTCGTGTACGCGAAGACCGACCCTGCCGCCGGCGCGCGCGGCATCAGCGCCTTTCTCATCGAGCGCGGCTTCAAGGGATTCAGCGCCGCGCAAAAGCTCGACAAGCTCGGCATGCGCGGCTCGAGCACCAGCGAGCTGGTGTTCGACGAGTGCGAGGTGCCCCGCGAAAATCTCCTGGGCGAAGAGAACCAGGGCGTGCGCGTGCTGATGCGCGGTCTCGATTATGAGCGCGTGGTGCTCTCGGGCGGCCCGCTGGGAATCATGGCGGCATCGCTCGACGTGGCCGTACCCTACGTGCGCGAGCGCAAGCAATTCGGCCAGCCGATCGGCACCTTCGAGCTGATCCAGGGCAAGCTCGCCGATATGTACGCGTCTCTGAATGCCTGCCGCAGTTACGCCTACACCGTCGCCGGCGCGTGCGACCGCGGCGACGCCACCCGCAAGGATGCCGCCGCCTGCATCCTGTTCTGTGCCGAGGCGGCCACCCGCGCGGCGCTCGACGCCATTCAGCTCCTCGGCGGAAACGGCTACATCAACGACTATCCGACCGGCAGGCTCCTGCGCGACGCCAAGCTTTACGAGATCGGCGCGGGCACCTCGGAAATCCGCCGGATGCTCATCGGCCGCGAGCTCTTCGGGGAATCGATGTGAGCGCGCCGGCCGGTGCGCAGGCGGGCGCACTGTTCGAGCCGCTGGACGATCATCCCGCCTACCGGCAGATCGCCAATGTCATCGAACGCCGCATTCTGGATCGGGTACTGCGCGCCGGCGATGCGCTGCCTTCCGAGACCGATCTGGCGCGCCAGTTCGGCGTCAACCGCTCCACGGTGCGCGAGGCCATCCGCGAGCTCGAGACTCACGGCCTGCTGGGGCGGGGCCCCGGCAAGAAGCGTCTGCGGGTCACCCGGCCGGAGCCCGGGCGCGTGAGCAGCGGCGTGAGTCGCGCGCTCGCGCTGCACGATGTGACCTACAGGGAGCTCTGGGAAGCGATGATGGCCATCGAGCCGGCGGCCGCGGAATACGCCGCGGCGCGCCGAACCCGGACGCAGCTGCAGGATCTGCTGCGCTCGAGCGCGCGCTTTGCCCGGGCCGGCTCCGATACCGAAGCTGCGGTGGCGGCGGTCGTCGCCTTCTTCACCGCGGTGGCCGCCGCGAGCGGCAATCAGGTGCTGGCGCTGTCGCAGGCACCGGTCAATTTGCTGCTCGCGCCGTGCCTGCGCGAAATAGTCGGCCGCCTTCCGCAGGCGGGTGAGCGGATCCGAATGGCCCAGGGGCGAATCGGCGCTGCGATCAAGGCGCAACGCAGCGAGGAGGCGCGCGCCTGGATGGAGAAGCACATTCGAGATTTCAAGCGCGGCTACGAGCTGGCGTTTCCGACCTGAGACGTACGTCCGAGCGCCATTGCCACGCCCAGGCAAAAAGGCTATGACAGCTATATGGAAAAGGCCACCGTCTCAAAACTCAAGAACAACTTGAGCGCCTACCTGCGCAAGGTCCGCTCCGGGCACCCCGTACTGATATACGACCGCGACGTGCCGATCGCTCGAATCGAACGCATCGAGGCCAGCGGCCGCGGAGCCGAGCGACTCGCGCTTCTGGCGGCGCAGGGGATCACGCGGCCGGCGGCGCGGCCGCCTCTGTCGCTGCGCGAGCTGTGCGAGTTGCTGCCCCGTCCCCTGCCCCGCTCCGCTCGCATCTTTGACGCTTTGCAGGAAGAGCGCGCACAGGACCGCTGAGATCCAAGCGGATGCCGCACTGAAAGCGGTGACGCGGCTCGCGAGGGCATGGCACGAGGTCTTTTCCCAGCGACCCGATCCGGCGCACCGCGCAGCGACTGCTTCGGATGCATGCGTTGCGCGCGGCGGATAGCCTGCAGCTTTTTGCCGCTTTTATTAATTCTCAGCAGGACTCTTTGGATCATCAGCGCATTCTTACGCTGATTTGCGCTTTGCACTGATACTTTTCTCTATATGCAAGTTCGAACATTCCGCGCGCCCCACCAAAGAAAGTTGAGAATTTCCATCATCATTAACTAAGAAGTTTGGGCTCACGTTTCAAAGGGAACCCGTGCGCAATTTCTTCCATTGTCTTTTTCTTGTTGCACTGATGTTCTCGCCGCCCCTGGTTGCAGCGGCCGCCACCCCTTCGGTCAGCGGCACGACCATCCCCTCGGCGACGCAAATCGTCGACGGCCATGGAAACGTCTGGACCTTGTCCGGCGGTCAGGCCTACGAGAACGGTCAGCTGACGCCATCCAGCGGGGTCATCCTGCTGCTATCCGACGGCGGCACGGTCTACCAAGAAAACATCCATCATGATTGGTGGGTGTGGGGCGACGGAGCACCGGAGTTTGGCTACGTTTCGGCTTGGGCGGCGAGCTCTGATCCGCGCATCATCTCCCCGGGCGGTACCAGCATCCCTTCAGCGACGCAGCTCGTCGACAGCCAGCTCAATATCTGGACGGTGTTGGGCGGCCAGGCTTACGAGAAGGGGGAGTTGACGCCCTCGAGCGGCGTGATTCTCCTGGTCTACGCAAACAACGCGGTTTATCAAGAGAACATTCACCATAATTGGTGGCGTTGGATCAACGGGGCGTGGGCGGCGACGACTGCTCCCAGTTACCCTTCCGCCAGCGGGACGACCATCCCCTCAGCAGCGCAGATCATCGACAGCCAAAGCAAAGTCTGGACGCTCTCCGACGGTCAGGCCTACGAGAATGGCGCACCGACGCCCTCGAGTGGCGTGATCCTGCTGCTGTTCTACCAGGGAAGCATCTATCAGGAGAACCTGCACGATAACTGGTGGCGGTGGAACGGCGGGGCCTGGGTGGCGACCTCGAGGGATCCGCGCGCGGGACAGCCGCTGGCCTATGTGGGCTTGGCAAACAACACGGTCTCGATCATCGATACCGGGTCAAACCGGGTGATCGGTAGCGTCCCGGTCCCCTTTCAGCCGGCATACCTCGCGGTGGCGCCGGATGCGAGACATGTCTATGTCGTCACCGGGAACAACAACATCAACTACCCGGGAAGCGGCATCCTTGCAGTGATCGCGACAGCGACCAAAAAGGTGATCGCGACCGTCACCACGTTGCCTTACAATCCCGTGGGGATCGTCGTTTCCCCCGACGGAAGCAGGGTATACGTTGCTTCTGGTACCGACTATACGGACGCTGTCGTCTCCGTAATCGATACGGCCACCAACACCGTGGTCGCAACTATCCCCATTCCAGACTCGAGCTTGTTGGCTCAAGGGATCACCATCTCCTCGGATGGCAAAAAACTCTACGTCCCGATCGAGCAGGGGCATGCAGTTTCCGGACCTGTGGCCGTCGTCGACACGACGACATACCAGGTGACCGATTTTGTCGTAAATGCCATTTATCAGTTCTACCTGTCGGCCGCCATCTCTCCGGACAATTCCAAGTTGTATACCAATGCTTATATCTACCCGCCCGGCGGCGCCTATGTGATCGCAATTTTCAACCCCGCCACCGGCGCGTTGATTAAGACGATGCCCGATGTCATGACCGTCTCGATATTCTCACCCGACGCGCAGCACCTGTACGGCATTGGATTGGGTGGAGTGGGCGTCATCGACACCGCCACCGATGTTGCGATCACCGCGGTCGCCAACCTGCCCGGTGCGACCAATTTGGCAATCACGCCCGATGGACGGCATCTCTACATCACGGATACCAGCACCAACTCCGTTGCGGTTGCCGACACCTCGACGTACACGATCTCGACCGTCATCGGCGGACTCAATGGCGTAGGCCCGATAGGGATCGTTCCGGCGCCATAGACTCTTCCGCGTTAGAGTGCTTGCGACACCTCGGCCGCCTGAGGCTGGCGCGTCCGCCTGAGCGGGTTTTGACGCCTGCGCGCCCGCTCGGGCAGACTAAGGACACCCCTCCTCTTTCGAGGTTGTTCGTCCCCATGAAAAATCCGCTCGACGATGCGGCCCTCGGCACCCTGTTCCGGGAGGCCCGCTCCTACAATCGCTGGACCGCGGAGCCGGTCCCCGAGAAAACTCTGCGAGCACTTTACGATCTGCTCAAGTTCGGGCCCACGTCGGCCAACTGTTGCCCGGCCCGTTTCGTCTTCGTCTCGAGTCCCGACGCCAAGGCCACGCTGGTCGAATGCCTGTCCCCCGGAAACGTGGTCAAGGTCGAACAAGCGCCGGTTACCGTGATCATCGGCATGGACGAGAAGTTCTACGAGAAAGTGCCGTTCTTGTTCCCGCACCGCCCGGAGATCGCCCAGACGTTCAAGGATCCGGCGGTCGGGCGGGTGCATATGATGCGCAACGGCACGCTGCAGGGGGCATATCTCATTCTCGCGGCGCGATCTTTGGGGCTCGACTGCGGCCCGATGTCCGGCTTCAGCAACGACAAGGTGGACGCGGCATTCTTCGCCGGAACCTCGGTGAGATCGAACTTCCTCTGCGCGCTCGGCGTCGGCACCACGGAGGCGCTGTTTCCGCGCGGTCCGCGTCTGCCGTTCGAGGAGGCCTGTAGCCTGCTGTGAAGGCCTAGAGAATCTGCTCGCGCCGCGTGTCGCCGGCGTTCGGATCGTGCACCTGGGTGCTGAACGAGACCAGCACCATCACCGCCTCGCCGGTGTTGCGATAGGCATGAGCCACCCCCGGCGGGATGGTGAACCGCCAGGTCTCCCCGGCCGGCACGTCCACGTCGCGGGTCGACCCGCCTTCCTTCAAGCGAACCAGGCAGGGGCCGACCACCGTGGTCGTCTCGGTCGCCCGTTCGTGGACGTGGTTGCCGCGCACTTCCCGGGGCTGCGTCAACACCACGTGGACGTTTCGTTGCGCGGCAAGCGCGGCATCGTCCAGCGGCTCGAACAAGCTGCCGCGGGCATCGTGGTGCGTCTTCACTGCTTCGATGCGCACGCGCATCGCGCTGTCATCTGTCATGGTCCCGATTCTATCCTCAGCGCCGCTCCCGCGGCGAGTTCCCGCGCCGCAGCTTGCGCGCCGCCGAACCGCGCACGGTCAGCAGCACGCCGGCGACCATCATCAGATCCCAGCCATCGATCGCACCGCCGCCGCCGCTCGGCGCGCTGACGGTGAGGCTCGCGGTGGCGGCCTGTGCGTTGCCGCCGGCGGGCGCGGTGACCAGCGACTGCGCGGCGATCGAGGCGCTGTAGCTGCCGGCGGTCGCGCTCTCGACCGGCAGGGTGATGGTGCAATTGCCGTCCGCCGCGATGTTCGCATCGCTCAAGGCCACGGTGGTTGCGGTACTCGACAGCGCGTGCGCGGCGCCCGTACAGGTGGTCGCGGGTGCCGGCGTCGAGACCATGGCGAGCCCGGGGGGCAGCGTCCACTGAAAGCTCGACTGGGTGAGCGCGAAGCCGTTGCCGTTGGCGAGGGTGATGGTGAGCATCGAGGCGGCATTCTCCCCCACCGTGGCCGGAGCGAAGCTTGCCGTCACGGTGGGCGCGAGCGGCGATATCGCGAGCGGCGCCGGACAGGCGGCCGCGGCCCCGCCCGAGCTCGACGGTGCCGTGGTCGTCGCGCTGCTCGCCGTCAAGGTGACGGTCTCGGTGTCCGAGTTGCCGGCTGCATCCGTCACCACCAGGGTCAACGTTCCGGATGCGGGATTGATGGTCACCTTGGAGGTGTTGGCTCCGCCCGCGATGATGCTCGACGGGGTCGCGGACCACGCGAAGGAGGCGATGGCGAGCGCCGCAGGCGTGGCGGCGCCGGTATCGCATGCTCCGACGCTCGCGCTCGCGTCGATGACGCTGCCCGCGCCGACGGTCGTCGGCAGCACGATCACGGCGATCGGCTTGCGTGCCGCTTGCACCGCCCCGAGCGCATCGACCATGCCCGCGCCGCATTGGCTGCCGTCGTTCGGACAGACGCATTCCCCGCTGTTGGGATCGGTGGCCGGACAGGTCGGCACCCCCGCTGCGCCGGCGGGAAAGGGATTCGCGCCCGCCTGCATACGCTGGATGAGCTGCGCCGGCGTCAAGTTGTTGTTGACCGATTTCATCAGTGCAGCGATGCCGGCGACGATGGGCGCGGAGAAGCTCGTGCCGAGATTGGAATCGATCTCGTTCGTGTAGCTGTTCTCGCCCGGCGTGGTGCTGCCGAGATTCGTGGTCGTATCGATGGAGCGCAGACAATCGCCCGAGCTGGTGACGCAATTTCCCGCCGGTGCGGACAGGCTCACCTGCGAGCCGAAGCTCGAATAGCCGACCTTGGTGCCGACGTTGCGAAGCCCCGCCACCGCCATCACCCCGGGAATGACCGTGCTGCAATTGGCGGGCAGCTCCACCGGGCCGTTCGCGTTCCCCGCCGAGATCACCACCAGCACCCCCAGGGCGGTGACCGCCTGCAAAGCGCTCTGGTACGCCGCGCCGTTCGAGCCGCCGCAGGCGTCGGCGCCGCCGCCGAGGCTCAAGTTGATGATGTCGGCGGGATAGGGATTGCGCGGAACCGGCGGTCCGTCGGGATTGACCACGGACATCCCCGCGGCCCATTGGATGCCGGCAATGATGTCCGAGTCGTATCCACCGCCCTTGCCGAGTGCGCGCACCGGCAAGATCCACGAGCCCCAGGTCATGCCCGCAATGCCGATGCCGTTATTGGCGATGGCGCCCATGACGCCGACCACGCGTGTGCCGTGCCAGGAGCTTTGGGCCTGGGTGTCGTTCTTGAAGATCGGGCTCTGCAGATCCGTGGTGCTCACCCAGTCGCCGGGATCGGACGGGTCGGGGTCCCAGCCGTCGCCGTCGTTGGCGATCAGAAAGGTGCCGAGCGGCGAGCCGGTGGTCGGGTCGTAATCCTGGCCGACGAAGTCGTAGCCCGGCAGCAAGCGGCCGCCGAGGCCTGCGCGCAGCAAATCGGGATGATCGAAGCGCACACCCGTGTCCACGTCGGCAATCACGATGCCGGTGCTCCCCGTGGTAATCCCCCAGGCGGATACGGCATCGGTCGCCGACAGATCGGTGGTGGGATTCCCCTCGACGACGATCGCGGCCGAGCTGGGCGTATTCATGTACCACTGGCCGCTCGCCGGTCCGCTCGCGCTCGTGTTGGGAGCGAACAGGGGGTCATTGGGAGTGACCGCCAGCGGATAGCGGCGCCGGTCGACGACGGCGAACTGCACCGACGGCTCGGCCCGGAGCCTGGCGAGCGCAGCTTCGACCTCGGCGCCGTATAGCCTGGCGGGCAGATACAGGACGTGCATGCTCGGCGTGATCTGGCGCGACCGCACGATGGCGAGGCCCGCCCGTCCGGCGGCGGTGGCGGCGTCGGCGGCGCTGGTGCCGGCGAGCGTCACCGAGCGCCTCACGGCATGCACGCGGGAAGTCACGGTCTCAGTCACGGCATTGCCCGCGGTGGCGCGAAAGCCCATCAGCAGACGGTCGGCCTCCGGTCCCAGGGACAGGGGCTCGGCACGCACGGGATTGTATTCGCCCGGGCTGGAATAGCCGCCGGGGCCGGCGGCGGCCGGGCGGCTCGCCAGGACGACGAGCATGCAGGCTATAGCCGCTGCAGGCGAGAAGTTCTCGAACCTCGGCATCGATGGGCTCCCGGCGGCTTCTCCCCGAGAATTGCCTAGGGGCCGCTCCGACAAGGCTAATCGGTAACGGCGCCCTGCAGCATCCGGGAGTTGCGAAAATGCGAACTAAGACCGTTATTCACGGCCAACCAGCGGGACATTAAACAGGGAGTCATAGAAGCTCGCGCAAACACGCTGGTAATTGGCCCAGTCGAGAGCCCTGACCGCACCCATGCCCAGCGCTCCCATGGCCGTGCATTGATCGCGATGCTCGTGCAGAAACGTGAGCTTTTCAGCGATCTTGTCGCTATCTCTGATCGGAACCACAAAACCCTCCCGGCCGTTCGTCACGAGATCTGCCGCCATGCCTGTATTCTCGGAAACAATGACCGGCAGGCCCGTCGACATGGCTTCCAAGACGGCGAGCGGATATGCATCTGCGAGAGATGGCATGACCAGCACGTCGGCCGCCAGATACTGATCGTGGACTTGCGAATGCGGCACGGCTCCCACTTCCTCGAACGACCCGCGATATCGTTCCAGAATGCCGCGGAACGACGGATCGACGGGGCCGGCGAGGATCAATCGCGCATTGGTCAATCTCGCTTTGCGAAACCCTTCGAGCAGATACTGAATACCCTTTCTCATGCCGATTCGGCCAAGAAACAAAATCCTGAATTCGGCGCGCCCCGGTGGCCGCTCCCTTGAAGCGAACCTTGCCGGGTCCACTCCGTAAGGGCACACGACAAGTTTTTCTTCCCTTATGCCTTGCTCCAAGAAGGTGCGTTTCGCGTAGGTGGACGGGCAAAAAATATGATCCGCGAGATCGATCTCTTCCAAGACCCGGTCCGTGTACCTCGAACTGTGCCCCATGAATTCGATGCCGAGATGCTTGGCCTCCTCGGAGAGGATTTCGCTTTGGAAGCGCGGGTGCTCCTCGCGCATGTCGCAGACGACTCGGGCCTTCCATCGCTTAGCTTCTCGGGCTGCCACCCACCCCACGCTGTGCACGAAGTGGACCGCGTCGCACTCCTGCATCAACCGGGCGGCTTTGCGCGCGAATAAATCGCCGTGAACCAAATTTCCATGTTCTCCGGAACTGCCAAACTTCATCATTGATTTATGCACGATTTCAGCGCGCCAAATGCGCCTAATCTTGCGAGGAGGAAGACCCTCGAGTCGGCGTTCGACCCATAATCTGCGGAAAATCTTTCCGTATCCGGAAAGCCAGGCCTCGTCGTCCGTGGCGCTGGGGCCGGTGATGTAATGCCCGAGGTAGCCGCTATGCTGCAGCGAAAGCGCCGTGTAGTAGTAATGGAAAATGTTCGAAATCAGCTCGACTTTGGGCATTGCAGTAGCGGAAACGGCACCGTTTGCATCTCAATTTCGCATATTTCTCTGAGACTATCATTTAACTCTGCGAGCCGCGACGGCGGCGACCGCAGACTGGAAGCTCGCTGCAGGCGCCTAAGCGTCAGCCGATGACTACAAGGAGACCACGACGGGCGGTCGGCGAAGTAGAATGGCAGGGCGGAACGCGTTCGAGGGGGCCAGACAGTCGAGGGCAAACAGATGACGACTTATGACAATCGGCAGTTCTACATCGACGGTGCTTGGGTGGATCCAGCGGAGCCCAAGGAATTCAAGGTCATCAATCCAGCCACCGAGGCGGTCGCCGGCGTCATCTCGATGGGCAGCGCCAAGGATGTGGATCGGGCGGTGGCGGCGGCACGCCGCGCCTTCGATGGGTTCTCCCGCACCACTCCCGGCGAGCGGCTCGCCCTGATGGAGCGTGTGCTGGCCGCCTACAAGGCTCACTACGACGAGATCGCCGAGGCGATCTCCACGGAGATGGGTGCCCCGGTGACCCTCGCCAAAGGCTCCCAGACGCGTATCGGCGTCGGTCACATCAGCGCCATGATCGAGGTGCTCAAGACCTACAAATTCGAGGAGCTGCGCGGCAGCGTGCGGCTCGTGCAAGAGCCCGTCGGCGTGTGCGCCCTGATCACCCCCTGGAACTGGCCCATGAACCAGGTCGCCGCCAAGGTCGTGCCGGCGCTCGCCGCCGGCTGCACCATGGTGCTGAAGCCGTCGGAATACTCGCCGTTCAGCGCCATCCTCTGGGCGAAGGTCATGCACGAGGCGGGAGTTCCGCAGGGGGTATTCAATCTAATCAACGGCGATGGCCCGAACGTCGGCGCGCCGCTCTCCTCGCATCCCCAGATAGACATGGTGTCATTCACCGGCTCGACGCGCGCCGGCACCGAGGTTGCCAAGAACGCAGCCGCCTCGGTGAAGCGCGTGCACCAGGAGCTCGGCGGCAAGTCGCCGAACGTGCTGCTCGAGGACGCCGATTTCGAGCGTGCCGTGAAGCGCAGCGTGCTGCACGTCTATCAGAACTCCGGGCAATCCTGCAATGCCCCGACGCGGATGCTGGTGCCGGCGGCCAAGATGGCCGAGGTCGAGGCCATCGCCCAACGCGTCACCGCGCAGGTGGTGGTGGGAGATCCCGCCTCCGAGGCCACCAACGTCGGTCCCTTGGTGTCGAAAGTTCAATTCGACCGGGTCGAGCGCTACATCGAGAAAGGCATCGCCGAGGGGGCCAAGCTGATCGCCGGCGGCGCCGGCCGGCCGGAGGGACTGTCCAAGGGGTTCTATGTCAAGCCGACGGTGTTCTCCAACGTGCGCAACGACATGACCATCGCGCGCGAGGAGATATTCGGGCCGGTGCTGTGCATCCTGCCCTACGAGAGCGAGGAGCAGGCCATCCAGATCGCGAACGACACGCCGTACGGCCTGGCAGCCTATGTATGGTCGAAGGATCCGCAGCGCGCCGCGCGCGTGGGCTCGCGCATCCGGGCCGGCCAGGTCGCCTTGAACGGTGCCTCGGGGGACATGCAAACCCCGTTCGGCGGCTTCAAGATGTCCGGCAACGGACGCGAGTACGGCGAGTTCGGCCTCCGCGATTTCCTGGAGGTCAAGGCCGTCATCGGCGTCGACGCCGCCTGACGGCGGGAACGTGTCCGCCGAGACGCCCGTACTCGAGCTCGAGCATCTCGGGAAGCGCTACGGGGCCGACCGGCCGCCGGTGTTCGAAGGCCTGAATCTGCGGCTGAGCCGCGGCGCCTATGTCGCCATCATGGGCGAATCCGGCGTGGGCAAGTCGACCCTGCTGAATCTGCTCGCAGGGCTCGATGAGCCCGACGCCGGCCGGGTGATCCTCGAGGGCCAGGAGCTCGGCGCGCTGAGCGACGATGACCGGACGCTGCTTCGCCGGCGCAAGGTGGGCTTCGTGTTCCAGGCGTTTCACGTGCTGCCCTATCTCACCGTCGAGCAGAACGTCGCGTTGCCCCTCGAGCTGCTCGGCCTCGCGCGCTCCGAGCGCGCCGCACGCGTCGCCGAGATGCTTCGTGCGGTCGGACTGACCGCCGCCGCGCGGCGTCATCCGCGCGAGCTGTCGGGCGGCGAAGTGCAGCGTATTGCGATCGCCCGCGCACTGGTGCACCGGCCGCGTCTCGTGCTCGCGGACGAGCCCACCGGAAATCTGGATCCGAGAACCGCCGCGCAGACGCTCGCCCTGCTGCGCGAGCAGATCGAGGCGAACGCGGGGGCCGGAATCTTGATCACTCATTCCAAAGCGGCCGCCGATACCGCGGACCGCACCTTCGTCCTCGACGCGCTCGGGCTCGCGCCGCCGGCGGCCGGCGCTTGAAATGCTCGCGCGACGAGGGCGGCCGGGCCGTATGGGGCGTGCTGTGGCGCTCTCAGATGCACGAGCAGCCTCTGCGTCTCGTGGTGACGGTGCTTGCGATTGCGTTAGGGGTCGCGCTCGGCACCGCCGTGTACCTGGTCAACAGCGCGGCGTTGAACGACTTCGCGCTCGCCGCGAGGCGTCTCGTCGGGGTGGCCGATGTGATCGTGCGGGGTCCACGCGAAGGATTTGCGGACGCTCTCTTCGTCGAGCTCGCACGCGACCCCCAGGTACGTCTCGCGAGCCCGGTGCTCGAGCTCGAGGCTGCGATTCCCGGCCGCCGCGAGCCGCTCAAAGTGCTGGGCCTCGATCCATTTCGGGCCGCGGCCATGCAGCCGGCGCTGATCGGCGACCTCGAAGCGCATGCCGCGGAACTGTTTCCCGCCAGCGCCATCTTGGTGAGCGCGAGCGCCGCGCGCAACCTCGGACTGAAGCGCGGCGCACTGCTGCCGGTGGTCGTCGGAAGCACGCGCAAGCTCCTGCAGGTCGTGGGCGTGATGCCCGAGAGCGCGTACGGCGAGGATCTGGGGATCATGGACCTGGCCTCGGCGCAGTGGACCTTCGACCGCATCGGCCGGCTGAATCGCATCGATCTCGGTTTGGATGCCGGCACCGCCGCCGGCGCCTTCCGCGAGCGCCTGAAGAGCCGGCTCCCGCCGGGCAGCGTCGCGGTCGCACCCGCCTCGGAGCGCGACCGCGCCGTCACGGTCACCCGCGCCTATCGGGTCAACCTCAATATGCTCGCCCTGGTCTCGCTGCTGACCGGGGCGTTCCTGGTGTTCTCGACGCAATCCTTGTCGGTTCTGCGCCGCCGCTCCTCGCTCGGCCTCATGCGCTCGCTCGGTGCCACGCGCCGCCAGATCGAGATCGGGCTGCTCGGCGAGGGCACGCTCATCGGACTCGCAGGCTCGCTGATCGGCGTCGTGCTCGGTGTCGCGTTCGCGGAGGGGGCGCTGCGGTTGCTCAGCGGCGATCTCGGCAATGGACAGCTGCATGCGCCGGGAGCGGTGCTCGAGGCCGCTCCGGCTGCGCTTGCGGCGTTTCTGCTGGTCGGTACCGTGGTTTCGGCCCTCGGCGCCGCGAGCCCCGCTCGCGCCGCGTCCCGTCAAGCGCCTGCGCAGGCGCTAAAGGGCGGCGACCCGCGCTCGGGCAATGCGATTCGCGGCTCGATCGCCGGCGCCGCGCTGCTGCTCGTGGGCGGCGCGCTCGCCTGGCTCCCGCCGATCGGCGGGATACCGGTTTTCGGTTACGCCGCGATCGCGGGCCTATTGTTCGGGGCGGTGCTGCTGGTGCCCATATCGACCGTCAGCATGCTGCGATTCGCACCACGCCTCGGACACGTGGTGCCCGACACCGCGCTCGCGCAGCTCGAGGACAATATCGGCATGTCGACCTTGAGCCTGTCGTCGATCATCGTGAGTTTCAGCCTCATGGTGGCCATGGCCATCATGGTGTACTCGTTCCGAGTGTCATTCGAGCGCTGGCTGGACAAGGTGCTGCCGGCGGATCTGCAGATCCGCGAACCGCCCGGCAGCGACACGGCCTACTGGACTCCGCAGCAACAGGCTGCCGCCGCCGCGGCCGCGGGAGTATCGCGGGCGGAGTTCCGGCGCACGCGCCAGATTTTTCTCGATCCGGCGCGGCCGCCCGTCTCCGTGATAGCGCGCGGCGTTTCGGCGACGCGTGCCGCCACCGAGCTGCCGCTCGTGCGGAGTCTGCCGCCGCCTACGCCCGCCTCGGGCGAGCCCGCATGGATCTCGGAACAGCTCGAGGATCTTTACGGATATCGCCTCGGCGGGGCCATCGATCTGCCGCTCAACGGCCGCGCGCGCCGCTTCGTCATCGCCGGCATCTGGCGCGACTATGCACGCGCATCCGGCGCCGTGGTCATTTCGCGCGACACCTACATTGCCGCAACCGGCGACCGCAACGCCAACGAGGCCTCGATGTGGCTCGAGTCCGGCGCCGAGCCGTCACGCGTCATCGCGTCGCTGCGCGCGGTGCTCGCACCCGGCGGGACTGCGCCGGAAATTCTGGCAACACCGGTGCTGCACGAGCGCTCGCTGCAGATCTTCGATCGCGCCTTCGCCATCACCTATGCACTCGAGGCCGTTGCCGTGATCATAGGACTCATCGGCGTGAGCTTCGCGGCAAGCTCCACCGTGCTCGCGCGGCGCGCCGAATTCGGCATGCTGCGGCACATCGGCATGAGCCGGCGCCAAGTGCTCGGGATGCTGGCGAGCGAGGGAATCCTCATGAGCGGCTGTGCGGTCGTGTACGGTCTGGTGCTGGGCGGAATCCTCAGCCTCGTTCTGGTGTTCGTCGTCAATCGGCAGTCGTTCAATTGGAGCATCGAGCTGGCCCTGCCGCTGCGTCAGCTGACGCTGCTGTCGGTCACGCTGATCGCCGCCGCCGCGCTCACGGCCGTATGGAGCGGCCGGGCGGCGACGCGTCGAGAGGCGCTGATCGCGGTACGGGAGGACTGGTGAGCGAGCTCATGCGACGGATCGCAGCCCGCGGCAGGGTCGCCGCGGCGGTACTGTTCGCGACCGCGGCACTGTTCGCCGGCATGTCGCCGTTGGCAGGCACGGCCACCGCACCGCCCGACGACACGGCACCCGCGGCAGCGGCATCCGCGGCAGCGGCGCCCACGGCGGCGCCCCCTGAGGCAGGCCCTCCGCGCTATGCCGCCGTGACTCCGGGGCGAACGCTGCACTTTCCGCAGGACTTCGGCAGCCACCCGGAATTTCGCATCGAGTGGTGGTACGTGACCGGCTGGCTGAGCACCTCACGCCATGAAACGCTCGGCTTTCAGATCACGTTCTTTCGCACCAAGCCCTCGATCGATGAGAGCAATCCGAGCGGCTTCGCTCCGCGTCAACTGCTGATTGCCCATTGCGCGATCAGCGATCCGGCTCACGGCCGCCCGTGGCAGGAGCAGCGCATCCGCCGTGCGGGGCTCGGCCTCGCGGAGGCCGAGCGCGGTGATACCAACGTATGGATCGAGCGCTGGGCGTTGCGCCGCTACGCCAATGGCACCGACACGAACGGCGGCGACACACAGGGCGTGTACCAAGCGACCATCGATTCGGACGAGCTCGCGCTGCATCTGCGCCTCGCGCCGACGCAGCCGCCGCTGCTCAACGGGGACGCGGGATTCAGCCGCAAAGGCCCGTCGCCCGAGGCGGCGAGCTACTACTACAGCGAGCCGCATCTCAAGGTGGCGGGAACCGCGCGCCGCGGCGCAGGCTCCGAGGAGACCGTGTCCGGCGAGGCGTGGCTCGATCACGAGTGGACCAGCGAGTATCTCGCCGGCGACGCGGTCGGTTGGGATTGGACCGGCATCAATCTGGAGGATGGCGGCGCATTGATGGCGTTTCGCATCCGTCGAGCCGACGGCGGCACGCTCTGGGCCGGCGGAACGCTGCGCGATGCCGCGGGCAGAACGCAAGTACTCTCGCCGGACCAGATACGCTTCATTCCCGGCCGCACCTGGCGCTCCGAGCGCTCCGGGACCGTGTATCCGGTGGTCTGGCGGCTGCGCGCCGCGGATCACGACATCGAGATCCAGCCGCTGATGGACGACCAGGAGATCGATACGCGGCTCAGTACCGGGGCGATCTATTGGGAGGGCGCGGTACGCGCCTACGAGTCGCCGCGGCTCGTCGGTCGCGGCTACCTCGAGCTCACCGGCTATTCGGAGCGGCTGCGCCTGCGGTGAGGATTTTTATCCTCGAGTGTTCCAGAATACCATCACCTCAAACGCCACGCCCTCCGCGCCCCATGTCAGCATTGTCAAACCGCCTGAAAAACTCGCGCCTGGTCCGTGGCATCAGCGCCAACGTGTACTCCCAGCTCGTCCAGACCACCTTGCAGCTTCTCTCGGTGCCGATCCTGGCGACCCATTGGGGTCTGCAAACCTATGGCGCCTGGCTCGTCATCTTCACGGTGCCGAACTATCTGTCATTCGCCGACTTCGGCTTCGCCGCGGCCGCCGCGAACGACATGACGGTGAGCATCGCCCGCGGGGATCGCGCCGCCGCCATCGAGACCTTCCACGCCGTGCGTGCCACCATGGCCGGAATATGCGCCGCTCTTCTGCTGATATGCGTCGCGGCGGTCTTCAGCATGCCCGATCGATGGCTCGCGCCGATCACGAGCATCTCGCACGAGCAAGCACGTCTGACGATCCTGATGCTCGCCGCCTACGGCGTGATGTCGGTTCAAAACAGCGTGAGCCTCGCCGCATTTCGTTCCATCGGCCGGTACGCGACCGGCACGTACCTGCAGAACACCATTAATTTACTCGAGGCCGTCAGCGCATTGGTAGTGGTCTCGTTCGGCGGCAACATGGAGGCTGCGGCCGCCACCTATCTGCTCGTCGGCATCGCCGGCATCGCCGTGCGCATGGTTCTGCTCTGGGTACACGCGGGATGGCTGGTGTTTTTTTCCTGGCGAATTTCTTTTGGCCAGGTTCGGCGGCTCATGCATCCGGCCGCCGCAGTGATGGCATTGCCGCTGGCGCAGTCTCTGTCCTTGCAAGGCACGGTCGCCGTGGTCGGACTTGCGGCAGGCGCGGCCGCCGTTCCCGCCTTCACGGCCGTGCGAACCATGTCGCGCATCGGCGTGCAGCTCACCATGATCGTCAACAACGCGGTCGTGCCAGAATTCACCATGGCGGCCGCGACCGCCGATCATGCGCGCCGGACCCGCCTCGCATTCATGAGCATGGCCTCGTCCGCTCTGATCCTCTTGCCGATGTTCGTGGTCATCGTCGGCGGCGGCCCGATCGTGCTCAGGTTATGGACCCACGGATCCATTCATGCGCCCTATGCGCTCATCGTCTTCATGGCGATGACGATGATCGCCAATGGAACCTGGTTGCCGATTTCCAATTTGATCTTCGCGCTGAACCGCCATGCGCAGTTCTCGTACTACTATCTCGCCTCCGCCGCCGCCGCTGTGCTGCTGAGCTATCCGCTGGTGCGCTGGCTCGGTTCTCCGGGCGCGGGGATCTCGCTGCTGTTGCTGGACACTAATATGTTTGTGCGGGTGTGGAGCGTCGCGACCCGCCTGAAGGTATTCGAGCCGAAGGCGATCCATGAGGCCGCGCGCGACGAAGGCAAGCGGCTTGGGCGGATTTTGACGAAATACGGCCGGAAGAACCTTTCCAAACCCCCTCCCGCGGGGCCGCCTCCCACTCCCTAGCTGTCCGACAATCCATGGGTTCCGCCCGCGAACATGGAACGGTACAGCTCGGCGCAAATGGCCTGGTAGTTTTTCCAGTCGAGCGATCGAGCGGTCTTTATGCCGTTCGCTCCCATCCACGCGCACCTATCTCGATTCTCGTACATGAATGTCAATCGATCAGCGATCGCATCGCTGTCCCTGATCGGAACGACATAGCCCTCTTGGCCATCCCTTATGAAATCAGCCATGCCGGTATTTTCCGAAACGATTACCGGCAAACCGGCCGACATGGCTTCCGATACTACCAGCCCATATGAGTCTGCAAGTGAAGGCATTACGAAAACGTCGGCGGCAAAGTAGAAATCCTGGACACGGGAATGCGGGACTCGACCGACCTCCTCGAACAATCCCTTATATTGATCGAGGACACCGCGAAACGCGGTGTCGACCGGACCAGCCAGAGTCAATCTCGCATTTGGCAGGGCGGCCTTACGGAATCCCTCCAACAGATAGTGAATGCCCTTTCTCATGCATAGCTGACCCAGAAACAGCACGGAAAAATCGTTCCGCGGCGCCTTTCTCTGCGTCGTTGCAAACTGTGTCGCATTCACCCCGTACGGACAAACGAGCAATTTGTTCTCGCTGATACCGCGCTCGACGAATGTTCGCTTTGCGTAGGATGAGGGGCAAAATATGTAATCAGCAAGCTCAATCTCCTCCAAGACTCGGTGCTTGTAGCTGAAACCGGGTACCGTGATCTCGATGCCGAGGTGCTCGGCCTCTTCGGAAAGGATATCGGTCTGAAATTGCGGATGTTCCTCGCGCATATCGCAGATCACCTTCGTACCGCGGCCCTTGGCTTTCCTGGCGGCCACCCAGCCCACGCTGTGCACAAAGTGAACTGCATCGCATTCGCCCATCGTCTGCGCCGCTCTATGTGCGAATATTTCTCCAGAAGCCTTGTTCGCAAACTCGGGGGCTCCGAATCGCGTGAAGGCCTTTTGGACCAATTCGGGGAGCCAGAGGCGTTTCACGGCGCCACGGGGGATGCCCTCGAGTCGGCGCTCCGCCCAAAGTCTCCTAAAAGCGGGTCCGAGACTCCGAGTCCACGCCTCGTCGTCGAGAACACTAGGACCGGTGACGTAACGTTGGAGATAGCCACTGCCGTGCAGTGATAGGGCTGTGTAGTAATAGTGAGGAACATTGGAAATGACTTCGACTGCGGGCATGCTTAAGCAGACTCCTGCTCGCGAATCGTACCCGCGCAATTCAACACCCGAGTCGGGCTCTCCGGATATGCCATGTAGTCCTACTCCTACGCGAACCACAGCCCCCTGCGTGTTCTGTGGAATGGTTGAGGCTCCAAATTCCCGTCGGTATCGATTGTCACTCGGCACTTTCGAACGCTCAAGCCGCCTGCCGGTTGCCCTACCCTTGCGGTCGGTCGTTTCTTGTTAAGAGTACCGCATGCACTTATCCTGCACGCAGATCTGAATACATTGGGGAGCGAACGCGTATGTATCGATCGAGTGCTTACTCCTTCGTCATTCTTGTCGTTGTGGCAGTAAGCCCCGCCGTCGCCGGCGCTACCGGCTCCATTAAAGCAAGTGCGGCCACCATCAATTGCGGCGCTCCTCACCTGGTTTCTGGTGCGCACGCTCCCACGCCTTCATTGGATGTCTCGATCGACGGCGACGACAAGACCCGCACCTTTGCTCACGACTCATCTTTTACCATTAGATTCAATGCGGTGACGGCGGGTTCCGACGTTATCAATTGGCGGATCGAGGATTATAAGGGTACCCCGGTGACTTCCGGCGTGCTCAGTATAGACAGCGGGGCAACCGCCGCCGATTTACGATGCACCTCCAACAGCTCCGGATACTTTGCGGTGTACGCACAATTACAGAGCTCGGGCGTTACCGTGCCGGAGGCCGGCAGCCGACCGGCGGGTTTCGCGAGCTTTGGAGTGCTGCCGGACTATTCGAGAATGCTACCGACTGTTTCGCCGGACCCTCTCGATCGCCACCGATTCGGTCTTCAGGGGACGAACTTTGTCGAATCGGGCAAATGCTGCGACGGTAACGGCCTGCAGCCCGTCAATCGAAATCTCGGCAGCACCTGGGTGCTCGACCCGCGCAGCCAGTCAAAAACAGAGCCAAACCATCCAGGTCAGTACAATCCGGCAGCGTATCCACTGGACGTGGGTTTCAAGCAGGGTAAGCTCGCCCGTATCGTCACCCTGAACGGCATTCCTCCATGGGCGAGCACCGCACCGGGAACGAAGTCCTCGGGCAGTTACCCGCCGAAATCTTTCAGCGCTTTCCAGCATTATATGTCGCTGGTCGGAAAGGAAACCGAACGTGTGCGCAAGGAGTTCATACCCAACCAGCAAAGGAACTATTACCAGGTCACATGGGAACCCGATCCGGGCCCCGCAACGCATTGGGCTGGGACCGATTCCGAATTCGTGGCGCTGTACCGGGCTGCGTGGCAAGGCTTGCATTCAACCGATCCCAAGGCGGTGGTCATGGGGCCGGCGACCGAGGGGCTCAGCTCGTGCGGTGCGTGGGTGGATCGCCTGGCCCCTCTTGGCTTCACCAAATATATCGATGCGGTGTCCTGCCACGGCTATTACACGCTAGGCGCGAGCTCCGCCAAGCCGCCGGAGCCCGCCGACCTTCCCGGTCAGATGCAAGCGCTGCGTAAAACGATCACTGCTTTACTGCCGCCGGGCACAAAGCTGTTCATCACCGAAACAGGAGTCGCGTACCCGATGGGCACCAAATATTCCGCGAATTATCCCACAGCCGAGGTCCTGGCGCGGCACGCTGAAGCGGTCGTCCGCACGCATCTGATTTTTCTCGGCGAAGGAGCAGACGTGTCTTTTCTGTTTTATTCTGCGGACTACACATACGAGGTCGGATTCGGACTCTATTTCAACCTAGACATGCCGCACCCGGATTTTGGGTCGCCCAATATCAGTCCGAAACCTGCCGCCATGGCCGTTGCGGCGATGACCAGGCTGATTGACGAATCCAGGAGCCTCGGGGCCCTGCGGCGTATGCCCGGCGGAGCCTATGGATATTCTTTCGCGCTGTCGGACAACTCACATACCGTCACGGCGCTTTGGGCGCATGACGCTTCCTTCGATGCGAACATAACTTATGAGTTTCAGTTGGATGCGCCGGGCACGTCCGGACCGGCGGTAATCGTGGACGGAATGGGGAATCCTACGCGCGCGGAATATACCGACGGCAAGGTCCAGTTAGCTTTGTCGGAAATGCCAGTTTACGTTCTTTCGGGCAATATCAGCGTCCTAAAGGCGCAGTTACGCGCTCCCGAAGGCTACTCTACGGTACCCTGAACTTCCCATGGCGATCATTCCACTACTGAAATTCATAACGAACCACCCTCTCAACAGGGACCGGAAAGCCGAAGCCCTCATGCGGTTCGCACGATGGCAGCTTGCAAGCCGAGCTTTTCCTGCGGATATCGTTTGTGAGTGGGTAAACGGGGCGCGATTCTTCGCCAGGAACGGCGAGACCGGCTTGACGCAAAACATATATACGGGACTGCAGGAATTCCCGGACATGGCCTATGTGCTTCATGTGCTGCGGAGCACGGATCTCTTTGTCGACATCGGCGCCAATGTAGGCTCATACACGATACTTGCATGCAAAGGAGTCGGTGCCTCCGGAATTGCGGTCGAGCCGATACCGGCAACCTACATCAGGCTTCAGGAAAACATCCGGCTCAATCGCCTGGAGAACACCGTCGTCTGTCTGAACATAGGAATCGGGGAAGCAGCTGGCACCATCAGGTTCACCGACAGCCTCGATACCGTCAACCATGCACTGGCAAATGGGGAAAGCGATGTAGGCACCATCGATGTGCAAGTTTCCATGCTCGACGGCATCATGAAGGACAATGCCCCGTCACTGATCAAAATCGATGTCGAGGGATATGAGACACCGGTGCTAAAAGGAGCCGCCGAGACCTTGCAGAAGGCGTCGCTTCATTCCGTGATCATGGAACTGAATGGAAGCGGAGCCCGCTATAATTATCAGGAATCCAAAATATTGGACATGATGCTCGACCACGGATTCGCCACTTACACGTACGAGCCGTTCACGCGATCACTGAAGAAACTCAAGGGCAAGAGCTTGCAGTCTGGGAATACCCTGTTCATTCGAGATGTCGATCACGTTACGGAGAGGTTGCGCGCTGCCCCGAAGATTAATGTCCTAGGCAAGGAATTGTGACCTCACCGGTATCGCGATCAGCGCAGCGCCTGAGTCCGAATGATCCTAGCTCTTGACGCGAACGAAATTACCCGAGAGTTTCGTTGCGGTGGGCGGATCGCGCGGAACGCGTTTCAAGCAGGTTTGAAAGGCCGGGTACATGGATAGCGATACGATGAAGAACAGGGTCAACAGGGACGTTGGATTGCCGATGCCGATAAAGTAACGGAGGAAAAAACATTGTATTAGGAGGAAGACGAAGAACGAGGGATAAAATGCCAGCGTGTTCTTGGAATCTGGCATCGACGACCTCTCCAATCGCACCGCCCGAAAGGGGAGGTAAATCAGATACAATATCAGCGCAGACCCCGCCAAAGCCCCGCTGTCGAGCAATATCGACAAATAAGAATTCTCCGTGAGAAAGCCGATTACCGAGTACTCGGACGATCGGAGACCACCTCCGAACGCGACCAGTAATGGTTGGGATAACAAAGTATCCCATCCCTTCATCCAGAGATCCGTTCTTCCGGTGGCACCTGTGCCAAATCCTCGGTACGAAGAATCGATCTCCAAGATCCTGATCAAGTAGTCGCTTGCTAACCCGAAGTACGCAATCGAGCCCACGGCGATCAAACCCACGACAATGATCAGTCGCTTGCCTGTCATCGCGCGCAGCAAGCGGAACTCCACGAAGGTGGCGAACGCGGCGGCGACCATCAATGCAACGATCGACGATCGAGATGATGCCGCCAGGACCATTAGCCATGCTGCCAGCACACCGGCGGCCATCAGGTATCGCTCGACGGTGCTGCGCGCAAGATAAACACGTCGGGCCAGCAAAAGCGATCCGGAACCAAATATATAACCTATTAGAAGCGGATGATTGCTGAATGGGCTGAAGCGCTCGAGGCCGTTCCGCCCGATTGAAATTTTCAAGGCGAGGATCAGACTCTTGCCGGCAAAAAGAAGGCAAGTCACGATGCACAGCAGAACGAGAACGGCTGCGAGGTCCATGAGACGTTCCAACGTCAGCGTTCTGGAAATGACCGATACGAAGATCAGGATCGCCAGATAATACATCGTGTAATAAATACAATACTCGTCTGCGCGTATCAAAGTCACCACCGCGGAAAGTGCTCCGATCATATACAGCAGGAGCTCGGCGGGAGTGGCGCCGATACGCTGCATCTTTTTGGTTGCGACGGCGAGAAACGCGGCAAAGAAGAGACAACCGAAAATAAGCGGTCGCACCAAGGCAGCGACGCCGCCTACGTTCGAGAAAAAGGCCAGATAACAACCCAGTACCAGAAGTGACTCGACCATCCCCGAAGTTTACGCCCACGGCTTTTTAATACCAAACAGATGTCTCTGGCTCCGTGCCGCGAGCCTCGGTCTAATGATTACCGTCGACAAGGACTCCGAGAGGAGCGTTGTGGGATTCTGGCTTCCCAAGAACCGAGCGAGAACAGCTTCGCGGCAGGCCATTGTCGTTGATTTGCGACGTGCAATATAGACGGTTTTTCGGCCGTGCAGCCGGTTGCGGCAGGTGGCTAGAAATGCTTGAATTGGTAATGTGTTATTCGACGATCCGATGCGACCTGCCGCGCTCTGGACGATGATGGCGAAGCTCCACATTTCGCGATTCGAAACGGCAACGAGCTGATATCCGCCATGGCATCGCTTGGCGTGTTGTGGTCTCAATACGGTCCTTATCACTTCGCCCGTATATCCGCTCTGAAGGTGCAGGCCTCGTCTCAATCGATCCACGCTCTGGAAATTGCAAGTCGCACGCATGACTACCAGTGGAGCCGCTCCGGCGCCACGGTAAATCTAATCACGCTGTTTCCCGGCGACGTGGCGGAGCAGCTATCTTTCTGGCGAGTGTTCTTCCGCACGCGAAAAAGCTTTGCGCAGCTGCGCCTGGACGTATGCTTCATTCCAAGCTACTCCCCGAAACAGCCGCTGGCGGCCTTATTGGCGGCAAAGTCGCTGGGAGTCCGTACCGTTCTCATGATCGACAGCCACAAAGGCACCATGAGGACCCGAATGTTGGGCACCTGGCTTAAGCGTCGTTTGGTGCGTTTGTTCGACGCGGCCCTGGTCGGGGGCAAACCGCAGATGGCCTATGTTGAGTCCCTGGGCATGGACCGGGAGAAAATCTTCGTAGGCTACGATACGGTCGACAACGAGTACTTCGCGCGTCGAGCAGCCGACGCCCGCTCACGGGCTGCGGAGCTGAGGGATCGATATGATCTGCCGAACCGGTATTTCCTCAGCCTGGGCCGGTTTATGCGCAAGAAAAATCTGGGTACGTTGATTCGCGCATACCGGCGCTTTCTCGATTCCACCGCCGGAACGAGGACGCACCTGGTGATGGTTGGATCCGGGGAAGAAGAGACGAACCTCCGTATGCTTTGCGACGAGCTGCGTCTTCCGGTTTACAACAAGATGGCGCCCGTTATCGATTTACGGGAATCGAGCACCGCGGACTGCCGTCCCGGCGTGCATTTCTACGGATTTCGCCAGATCGAGGAAAATCCGACCTTCTATGCGCTCTCCGATGCCTTCATTTTGCCCAGCACTGTCGAGGAATGGGGACTGGTCATCAACGAAGCGTTGAGCTGCAGTTTACCCGTCGTGGTGAGCGAAACGGTCGGCAGCGCGGAGGACTTATTGCGTCCAGGCACGCCGCCCGGCTCGGAACGCAGCATGGCTTGGAAGCCGCAACTCGGGAAATCTATCCGCCAGAACGGGTTCGTGTTCGATCCCAAATCGGTCGCCTCCCTTACGGACGCATTGCTGACCCTGGACGCTGACCCGGTGCTTCGGCAGACGATGGGCGAAGCGGGTCGCCTCATCGTAGAAGATTTCTCGTGCGAGAAATTCGCACGAAACGCCCTGCTGGCGGCGAGCAAAGCCCTCAAGTGTGCGTCGCCGGCGACACCCGACGTGCCCGTTCCGGTGAGCTCTGACGACAGCCCAAAAAGCCGATCGGCGCCGACTGCTCGTCGAGGCCAATCGGGCTGATTGTCGGGCGGAGACCCTCCCCTAGAATTGAGTGCTGTACCCTTCCGGGGCGCGCGTCTGGGCCTGCAGAACTCCGACGTTCGACGACATGACGTAGATCGGCATCTCCGAGAGCGTTACCTGAGCCAGGCCGTTCGTGTACGGCACCTTGCTCGGATTACCCATGGTGTCGAACACCACGACGGTTCCGGATGTTCCCGCGGCGTCGACCTTGAGCTGATACGGGATGCTGGCATTGTACGTCCCGTCGTGGGCCCAGAGCGCCGTCATCGTATGCGCCTGGTCGGACAACAGGAAGGAATAGCCATAGCCGTTGGTCGGCAGGTTGTTGATCGCCCCGAGACTGCGCGACCCGTCGATGAGCCGGGTCGCCGCCGCGACCGCCATCGCGGCCGGCTTCGGTGCGATGTTCGGCGAATTGAAATCGTTCGTCGCCATGCTCAGGTTGAAGTACAAGCCGAAGCCCACGTCCTCCTTGAAGTCCGCCGAATAGAACAGGAACGAGGTGTCGACACCCTCTCCCAGCATGATGAGATGGGTGCGCACCACTGCCTCCGCGTGCTGTGTCAGCACATCCCAGGTCGGATAGGTCGCCGAATACTGGGTACCCATCGGGTAAGAGATTCCGGTCTCGGTGACGAACAGCTTGGTGCCGGCCGGCAGCAGGCTCGCCATGACCTTGCGAAGATTCTGGACCTGCGAGGGCAGGCCTGCGGGCTCCGGCGGAATGTCAGAGCTCGACCCCAGCGCGTAGTAGCCATGGCAGGCCACCGCATCGAGGTACTTGGTCAAGCCGAGCGGGGCCAGCCGCGTGAGCCAGGCAGCGCAGGTCGGAATGCCCTGGGTCGCAGGACCCATCACCGCCGCATCGGGGTCGGTCGAGTGTACGCCGTTGTAGGCCGCCTGATACAGCTGGACGAACTGGGCGTCGGTGCCCATCCATTGCGTGGCCGGACCCGGATCCGGTTCCCAGGTCACCTGGTAGTAGTTCTTTTGCTGGTTTGGAATGTACTGCGCGTGAATGAGCGTGCTCTCCAGGCCGACGAGCGCCGTATAGGCTTGATAGGCGCTGAAGGATTTCGGCGGGTAACTCCCGTTCGCGTTGGCCGAGGGGGCAGTGCTCGCCCACGCGGGTATGCCGTTCAGCGTGACGATCCGGGCCAGCGTACCTTGCTTGAGGCTCGGGTCGATTGGATAGTTCTGCGGTTTGTATTGTCCTGAGTTATTCGGCTCCGTGAGCGCCTGATTCCGCGCATCCAGAACCCAGGTGCTGCCGAGATTCTCGTTCACCGGCTGCAGGCCGGGTCCGCTGCAGCACACACCCGACTCGACGTAATTCGCGCCTTGCAGGCCGATCCGGTGCTGGTCGAGGGTCTTCGCAGATGCCGGGAGCAGATCGGAGACGTTCGGCAGCACGCCGAACGTGACGAAGCCCGCAGGGCGACTTCCCACCTGCGGCTGAGTCGCCCCGGAATTTTTGAGGTTTGCCGACACCGTGAAATAGCCCACCCGGGTCGACGAGCAAGTGATGGTCGCAGTCGTGGTGCCCTTCTGCACGCTGATGTAGTTCAGCACCAGTGAATCGCCCGCGTAGTCGGCGATGTGCCATCCCAGCGTGTCCGCCTCGTTGGACACCGCCTCGAGCTTCACCGTGAAGGTCGAGCCGTACGTGTATGTCTGGGTGAGATCGTTGCCATTGACCGCGATCGTGAGCGAGGGCGCCTTCGGGGTGCCCGAGTTCGTCGCCAGCTGCGGCGAGCCGCAGCTCATGCTCGCGGTCGGCAAGCTCGACGCCGAGGAGACCGGAGGCGACGATGATGTAGGCGGCGCCGAGGACGCCGGAGGCGCCGAAGACGTAGGCGGCGCCGAGGACGCAGGCGGCGCGGAGGACGTAGGCGGCGCCGAGGACGCAGGCGGCGTCGAGGACGCGGGCGGCGTCGAGGAGGCCGGCGGCACACTCGTGCCGCCGCTTCCCGACGAACCGCCTGTCGTGGTGCTCGACGTGGAGGCAGCGGCGGCGGCGGTGGACGGCGAACCATCCATGGAACATCCCGCGGTCATCGTGGCGGCAGCGACCGCTGCCAGCAGAGTTACCCGCATCATCATTATCGGCTCAACCGCATCGTTAAGGTCCTCTCTAAAATTCGGCAGGGGATGTTCGTCGCTCGATCTCTGATCGAGACCGAATCAATTCGCGGGGGGATAATATTTACAAATGTTTCTTCGCGATAACTGTCGGCCATGGGAGACCCTGTCGCCACGCGCAGACATTTGCGAACTTCGTTTTTTTGGTAGCGCCGCGGAGGGACCACGGTGCGAGATTCCGGCACTACGCCGGAACAGCGAGGGAAGGCCTTATTTTATGGCGTTTTCGCGCTAACCGATGATCCGGCCGGCTCCGGCCAGCGCGCCCCGATCGGCGTGCACGGGTTCCCCGCGCAGCGCATCTCCCGCGGCAGATCCTTGGTCACCACGCTACCGGCCGCGACCACCGCCTCGGTGCCGACGGTGACGCCCGGACCGATGAAAGCTTGCGCGCCGATCCATGCACCATCCTCGATCCGGATCGGTCGATTCCGAAACGGCATGCTCGGTTGCCTGAAATCGTGATTGCCGGTGCAGAGAAATGCGCGTTGAGACACGCAGCAATGCGATCCGATCACGATGGGCTCCATGTTGAGGAAGAACACCTCTTCGCCGATCCAGGTGTGGTCTCCGATCTCGAGCTTCCAGGGAAAATGGATGTTCACGCGCGGCTTGATGTACACGCCGTTGCCGATTTTCGCGCCGAATCGCCGGAGCAGCGCGCACTTGAGCGAGGGCGGCCACGGCAGCGCCGAGAGAAAGAACGCGCACTTCGAGAGATACCACAGCGCTTCGATCCATGCGGGACGGCCCCGGTCGAGATCCGGCCGGCCATCGAACAGATCGTTGCGCACGCGGGTCATGGGTCAACAATACGCGGCGCACGCGCGGTCCAGCGCTCGGACGACTGCCGGCCAACCGTAGCGCGCTTCGATGGTGCGCAGGCCGCTCGATCCACGCTCATTGCGCTCCGCTTCGGAGCAGCCGATGGCCCGCTCGAGCGCCTCGGTAAGTGAATCGATGTCCGCCCGGCAATCCCACCCCGCGCCCTCCGAGATCAGCTCGTGGACGTTGCTCTCGCGCGTGGCGACCACCGGTACCGCGCAGGCGAGCGACTCGAGCACGCTCATCGGCAGGCCCTCCGAAAAAGACGGCAGCACGAACAGATCGGCCGAATGCAGCAACCGCACCTTCGCCTCTCCCTGCACGAGACCGGTGAACACGATCCTGTCCTCGATGCCGAGCGCGGCCGCGCGCGCGCGTACCTCCGCCAGATGTCCGCCTTCGTCGGGACCTGCGATGACGAGCTCCCAATCCTTCGCCCTGCCGCAGATTTTGGCCCACGCGGGAAGCAGGAGCATGAGGCCTTTCTTGGGATGAATGCGACCGAGAAACAGCAGCCGGCGCGAGCGCTTGGCGAGCGCGGGGACGAGCGGCGTGACGATGGGCCGAGCGAGATCGGCAGGGGGCTCGAAATCGCCGACGTCGAGACCGTTCGGTATGACCTCGATCGGCTGCCGCGCGCCGGTCGCGGTGATCTGATCCGCTTCGGTCGCGGTCAGCGCCCGCCAAAAACGCACGTCGCGAACATTCCTGTCCTCGAACAGCCAGTGCACCAGACGCTTCTTCCATCGCGAGCGCTTGAGAATGTAAGGCTCGAACATGCCGTGGACATGGTACACCAGCGCCTTGTGCTGCCGTCGCGCCTCGCGCCCGAAGATGAAGTTGGTGCCCACGTACAGTCCATGCCCATGCAGCACGTCGCTGTCGCGAACCAGGGAGGCCGCGTCTCTGCGCAAGGCCGAGGAATAGTACAGAAAGTCCGGCCCCGAACGGCGGTACTCGCCAATGCCCTGCTCAGCACGCTGGGGAGCGTTTCCGTACGTAGAACACAGGACGGAGCGCAATCCGGCCTTGACCATGTGCGAATGCAGGGCAATGGCGCTCGACCCCAATCCGCCGCCCTGCAAGGGCTCGAGCGACTGCGTGAAGTGCAGATGCGATCCCGTCAAAACTTGAACTTTACGCCCGCGTTGGCGATGCCGTCGTTGTAGCCCAGCTCGGCGTTACTGGAATTACGCAGCTCGTGACGATAGGTGAACGTCAGCACCAAAGCTCGTATCGGCGTGTATTGCAGGCCGGCCTGCTGCGAGGTGACGGTATCGTGGCGGGCGGCGACGGGTACGCCATTCGGGCCGAGCGTACCTCCGCCGGCACCTATGTAGCTCTGCTCGTACCAGGACACGACCAGCACCCAGGTCAACTTGTCGGTCTGTACCCAAACCGGTGACAGCGAGACGCCGGTCTGCACGAAGTAATCGGACGCCGCATACAGATACGCCAGCAGGTCCCGGCTGGCGGTCACCTGGAGACTGGTTTTGTCGGTCGGCTGCCACAGGCCCTTGAGGTGCCAGACATCGCCCGAAAACGCCCCGAGGTCGCTGTGATCGGGATCGTTGGGGTAATCGCGGCGCAGGTACCCCACATCACCGGTGAGGGACGTCTTGTCGGTCGGCGCATACTTGAACAGCGCCGATAGAGTATTGTCGGCGAAGTCTGGATTGTAGACCACGCCGTTGAGTGTCGGCTCTGTCACGGGATTGCGATATTGCCCGTGGTCGTAGGTATATTGGAATCCAAACGTGTTTTGCTGAGAAGTAGCGAGCTCGACGCCGGCCTTGCCCGATTGATAGCTCAAATCGTTGAAGCGATCCACGAAGGCCGAGTTCTTCGTTTCAGTATCGTCGATACCCCCGTAGACCGCCAAGTGCGGCCCGACCTGGTAGCGGCCGTTGGCGAAATACTCCTGGCGGTCGATGATGTCCCGCACGAAGGACAACGAATCGGTGAATCCGGTCAGGTTTCGGGAATAGCTGCCTCCCAGCGCGCCGGTGAAGTCGGTGGCAAGACTCCAGTTCCAGGTGGCCTTGGCGAGGCCCGAGGTATTGTTGAGGTCGCTGTTTTGAAGATAGCGGTTCTCGTCCAGCTCGAAGTCGTAATCGATCGACTGCTGGCTCGCGACCCAATGCCCATCGATGCCCACCGTGCCGGTGTTGATGTGGTCCGCCACCGAGGTGCCGGGAGGAATCAGGGTGGCGACCGCCGGGTACTTCTGCGCCGTGGGTACCCGGAACACATCGTTGTCGTAGGTGTATTGATACTGCACATACGGAACGAACCAATTCGCGGTGTTGTCCGGCAGGTTGTCGGGCGAGATGGGAATCGGCGGAAAGTATTGAGTCTGCGCCTCGGCCCGCGTGGCCGAGAAGCAGGCGGCGAACAGAGCTACGAAAAGGCCCGCGATGCGCGCGGCGCGTGACGTCGTGGTCATGGCACCGGACTCAGAGCTCTTGAATGACGCTGCCGACCACATTGACCCCCGCTTCGGACAAGTTCCGCATTGCCCCAATGATTTTCTTATGCCGGGTATGGTTTCTGCGCGCAACCATGAGGGCGTTCCCGGCGCGAGCCGCCAGAATCTGCCCGTCCGCGGTCTCGGCCATGGCCGGCGTATCGATCACGATGACGTCGAACTGCTCGGTGAACTGCTCGAGCACCACGTCGAATACCGGCCCCGACAGAAGTTCCTGCGGATTGGGCGGAAGACGCCCGCTCGGCAGCACGAACAGCCGCAGTTGCGGATGAATCCGGCGCGCGATCTCGCGCGTGGCGCGGCCGGTGACGAGCGCAGACAGGCCGACCTCGTTGTTGAGATTGAACAGCAGGTGCTGCCGAGGGTGGCGCATGTCCGCGTCGATCAACAGCGTGCGCTCGCCGATCTGCGCGAACACGGTGGCGAGGTTCGCCGCAAGCCAGCTGCGGCCGTCGCCGCGCTCGGCGCTGGTCACCGCGATGACCTTGCGTGTGGTGTCGCGCGGCCAGCGAAACAGGATCTGGCTGCGCAATGCGCGCAACGGCTCGACCATGGTGCTTTCGGGCATGTACCCGGCAATGACCTCCTCCCCCACGCCATTCTGACCCCCGCATGCGAGGATCGGGTAGTTGAATTGCCGCGCGATCGCGAACTCAACGTCCTCCTTCGCGAGGAGTTGCAGCTGTACCGCGGCGTCGCCGAATCGAAGGCCCTGCTCGCGCGCGAACCGCTCGATCTTGTCCACGTCGCTGGGACTCAAGCGTCCCTCGCCGACGAGAATCGCTCCGATGGACCGGCTGCCCTCGGGCGTCGTACCGGGGGTCATCATGGTTTTGTTCTTCAAGGTTACCTTCATGTGCGGGCCGTCCCGGGGGTACCGTAGCCAATGAGCCTGCGACCCGGTGCTACCTTGGCATCCGGTATCCGTCCGAGAACCGGCACGCCGAGCAGATCCACCAGCTCATCACCCTCCCGTACGCGGCGATCGGCCATCTCGCGTAAGAGCGCAGCGCCGATACCGCAGACCGCTCCGACGAACAGGCCGAAGAGCGCGTTGAGAACGAGCTTGGGGCTCGAGGGGTAAAGAGGTTCCACCGCGGGCGCCAACAGGGCGACGTTGGTCTGCTGCGATTGGCTCTCGAGGCTGCTCTGCGCCAGCCGCTCCGACACCGCGTCGAGATTCTTTTGTGCCATGGTGACGTCGTTCTGCAGGTCCGCCACCTGGTCGTGCTCGTGCTTCAGCTGGAGGATGCGCTTCTTTTGTGCGTCGAGCGCCGCCTTCAAGTCGTCTTCCCGTCTCACGTCCACCTGCGCCGTACCGCCCAGAGAGGCGGCAATCCGCCCGGCTTCCTGGGCGATCCGCTGGTGCAGAGAAGCGATTTGTGCCTCGATATCCTTGTAATCCGGATAGTTCTTGCCGTAGTTCGCGGCCATATCCTCGCGTTTGGCCTCCGCCTGCGACAGCTCCCCTTTGAGGGACGCGATCACGGGACTCTGGAGCACCTCCGGCAGCGACTCGACGTTGCTCCTTGCTTGGTGCTGCCGCGACTGGCTCTGTTGCATCTGAGTCTGCACCGTGACCAATTCCGTCGACAGCTCCTGCAGCCGGGCGTTCTCGACATCGAGCTTGTCGTCGGTGGCGACGATGCCGGCGGCATTCTGGAAATCAGCCAGCCGCTTCTCCTTCGCGTCGAGGTCGGCACGCAGCAGGCGCGACTGCTCGTTGAACCACGAGGCGTATTGCTTGGCGGAATCGACCTTCAGCTGGATATTGGTGTCGATATAGGCCTGCGCCCACGCATTGGCGAGCGCGGCGGCAAATTTCGGGTCTGCCCATTTCGCGGATATGTTGATGACGTTGCTTTCCTTGGACGGGGCCACGGTGATGCTTTTTTCCATCTCATCGGCGAGCCACCCGACGAGATCGCCCCGGCGATGACGCTCCCAGCGCTGCTTGAATTCGGGCATTTCATCGAGCTTGAGCAGCTTGACGGCGCGCACCGCCACCGGCTCGCTCTCGATGATGTCTACCTGGGTCAGGATGTCGCTCGGCATGAGCGGAACCTGAACCTGTTGGGCGACAGCGGACAGTGGATCGGGCTTGCCTTGGACGACCACCGAGGCCATGCCGGTGTACATCTTGGGCATGATCAGCGTGACCAGCACGACGAATATCACCACCCCCGCGAATACCCGCACGGCGAACTTCCAGCGCGCCCGCAACACCAGAAACAACTGCTGAGAACCCATCGCTCACCACCTATGCAATCAGGTATCCTTCGGATACCTCGGCCCTTTAGAACAAACAAACTTTAGAACAAACTCTCCTTCACGTAGATCACGTCGGCGTTCTTCACGTCGTCATCGAGCGAGACCTCGATCTCCTGTACCTTGCCGTGGGCATCACGGCGATGCAGAACGATTCCGCGCCTCGTTCCCTTGGTGGTGATGCCGCCGCCGACCGCCAGAGCTTGCATCACCGTCATGTCTCTTTCGAGACGGTACTGGCCGGCCTTCTGCACTTGACCGTAGATGTAGAAGACGGGCTGATGATTCACGAACACCGTGTCGCCGCCCGCCAGCACGATGTCGTCGGCGGTATCGCCATTCAGTTGGGCTTTCACCATGTCGATCTCGCGGCGGAAGGGCTTGCCGTTGCGGGCGCCGGTGACGATGACCGTATCGGATCCCGTCGGCATGATACCGCCCGCGGTTGCGAGCATGCCCGATAGATGGCCGCCGGCCGCATCCAGGGGATAGCGTCCCGGCTTGTTGACCTCACCGAGCACCGACACCTGATTGCCGAAGGCCTGGGTGAGCAGAATGTTCACCTGGGGATTGACCACGAACCCGCCATTCTTTAGGAGCTCCCCGATCTTCTTCTCCGCCGCCGGCAAGGTCAGATCGTTAACTTGCACCGAGCCGATCAGCGGGAAGCTGATCGCCCCGACCTCCGATACCCGCGCATCGAGCGTCAGGTCCGGATTCTTGAATACGGTGATGTGCAGGATGTCGCCGGCGCCGATGCGGTACTCGGGCTGCTGCATCGCGGTCGAGTCGAGCGCGTAGACACTCGGTACCAGCACCGTGAGCATCGCGGTCGATGCCAGGACGATCCGGGCGACGAAGCTCGAGGCGACCCGGATGATTCCAAATCGGGGGATGGCGAAACGGGAAATGGAGCGGCTCATAGACAATGTCGGGCTTCCTGGGTTGACGCCCTCGCATGTCTCTCGAGTCGAGACGGGCGTTTTTGAAGATACACTGGGTAACATGCTAATCAAATGAAAATTAAGATATTTTTAGGGAGGCCCAGGCTCGTGCTCGGCCCGTTCATGGAGCTGCCGAGGTGGCCAGTCGCTGCGACGCCACGCTCGGGTCCATGACGCCGCCCGCACCGAACACGCGGGCGAGCACCAGATCGATCTCGAAGTTATTTTCCGCGTAGCTCCGGGCTCGCTCGCCGAGCTCGCGGCGCAGGGCCCGATCTTCCGCGAGCCGCACCACCGCGCCCGCCAGCGCCAAGGTGTCTTCCGGCGGCACGACGAGTCCGCATTGCGACACGACGGAGTGGAGCTCGGTGCCCGGCTCGGACATCGTGATGACGGGTCTTCCGCTCGCCAGCATTCCCGACAATTTGGACGGCAGGACGAGATCGGTGGCCTCGGCGTTCTGAGGCAGCAAATGAATATCACCAAAGCACAGCAGCTCGCCGAGGCGCTCGATCGGCTGCAGCGCCAGGAACCTGACGTTGCGCAGCGCCGACGCAGCGGCCTGCAGCGCCGGCTTCATCACCCCATCGCCGCAAACGACGAATACGATGTCCTCACGCTCCGAGAGCAGGGAGGCCGTCGCCGGTATCGACATCAGACCCTGCTTACTGCCGAGGGATCCGGAGAACAAGACCACGACGCTCTTGGCGGGGATGCCCAATTGCATGCGAAAAGAATCGTGGTGCGAGTCCGGGGAGATTCGGCGCACATCCACCCAATTCGGAAGATATTGCGTACGCGCCGGATCGACGCCCTTGCGCAGCAGCGTCTGCAGCATACGTCCGGAGATCGACGAGACCTGATCGAAACGCCGCAGCATCAGGCGCTCCATGCGCAACACGACGTGGCGCACGAGCTTGTTGCTCAACAAGCCCATGTTGAAGGCCAGGTCCACCTCGAAGTCCTGCAGATGAAGCCAGGCCCGTGCACCCGCCAGACGCGCGGTCAGCCACCCCATCGGCGCACACACGAACGCGGGTGCGACGGTCAACACGAGATCCGGCCGCCAGAACATCTGCCGCACCATGAGCGGCAGCGAGGCGATGGCGAACGACAAGAGGTGCAGGACTCGCTTGGCCCCGGTAGGAGACGCAGGCACCCAGATGGGCGCGCGCCAGACGGTCGCGCCGCGCCAGGCGTCGCGGCGAAAGGCGCGCCTTGCAAAGGCCGGATCGAGTTTCCAGTGTGGATAGTACGGGAGCGCGCACACCACCCGGACATCGTGCCCGTGCGCGGCGAGCCACTCGGCCATCTCGCCGGAGTACTTGCCTATGCCGGTCGGCTCGGGCGCAAAATTCGCGCTGTAAATTAGTATCTTCAACCCTTCACTCCGAACCGATCTGCCGATCGTGTGGGTGCCCGCGGTTACCGGCGCTGCCCCTCGTGGGACGGCACCCGGCATATACACACGCCGCCCCCTCGTCGGTTATATCCAACGGCGAGGATGATACTCACAGTTATTCAGCCAGAGCAAAATTGCGCGCGCGTAACTTGTTGAACATAAGAGGCTTTTTTGTAGGGTCAGTCCTACAGCGCGGCGAGCGTTTCGAGGTTCGATCGGGTTAGTGTGCGGCGCAAATGAGCCGCCAATCGTAGCGCGAGCGCAACAATGGTAAGTGTAGGAGGCGCCGTCCCTTCTGTAGGAAAAATAGAGCCCCCGATCAGGTATAAATTCGACATACCGTGAACCCGTGCATTCGCGTCCACCACACCCCGGCGCTCGTCCGAATGCATCCGGGTGGTTCCCAGCTGATGCCAGCCGCTCTCGAGATTGTCCGGCCAGACATCGATTTGCTCGGGCGGCAGCGGCACCAGTGCACCGATGCCGAGCCGCTGAAGCTCCTGATCGATCAGCTCCTCGCCACGCACCGCCGTCCGTCGATCGATCGGCAACATCTTCCAATCGACCTTGACGCGCCGCAAGCCGAACGCGTCGCGCGCATCATCCAGCGTGACTCGGCTCTCGGCATTCGGCGCCTGCTCGGGCTTGCTTTCGAGCACGAAGCCCGAGATGAAGCGGTTCGGCCGGAATATGCGCAAGAGCCCGGCCGCCGTGGTGTGCGCGGGGAAGCGCGCCATGTCGAGCCACTGGCGGGCACTCAGGCCCTTGCGGCGGTACGGCGGCACCCGGTGGAACGGATCCGAGCGACGCGAGCGCGATAGCGACAGCGCCGTGTCCCGCAGCGCCGCCCAGCCGCGCGACTCGTGTCCAAAATAAACCGGATGCAGATTGGCCGAATAGCCCAGAAGCTTCTCGCGCCGTTGCGCCGAATCGGCGAGCGCAATCCGCGCCATGATGCGCCGTGCGCGAAATAGCTCGCCGTAGAGCCCGCTCTTCAGCCGACGGGATGGCACGACGACGCGCCGTTTCGTGTGCGGATGATCCATGTAGTAGCGTCCGACGAGGTCGTATCGATTGCCGAGGCCTTGCGGCACCACGTCGTTCGATACCAGCAGCAGCCGCGCATTCTCGACGCCGCCGGCGGCGAGCACGTAGTTGCGTGCGGTGACCTCGAAACGGACGCCGCTCAACGTGCCGACGAGCAGTCGGGCGACGGAGCGTGCCGCGGCGTCTGCCTTGATGCCGAGCACGTTGGCGTGCAGATAGCATCGCAGGGCCCGGGCCCGCTGCAGCCGCAGGCGGTACTCCTGGCCGAAGCGAGTCGGCGGAGAAAATCGATAGATCACCGTTTCGAGCTCGGACGGATCGAAGGCCAGTGCCTCCGCGCGCGGATGGCCCAACTCCGCGACCGCGAGATCCAGGTCGTAATCATCGCTGGCCACCTGGCAGATTTCGTGCGCCCGTCGGTAGTAAGGCATCAGCTCGCTCATGGAAAAAGGCCAGCCGCTGGCCGGCACCCAGGAGCGAGGCTCGAAATCGATCGGCTCCAGCGGCCTGCACCAACCGCCCCATGCATTGGTATTCCCGCCCAGGTACCTCAACTGGCAGACATCCAGCGGGCAATGCGGCAGGCCGATGCTGCGCCCGCTGTAGAGCGATTGATTGGCCCATTCGAGCTCGGTGCCCCCGCTTTCGAGCAAGCAGATCGAAAGTCCCTTGGAAGCGAGCTCGAGGGCGGTGCTGATTCCCGCGGCCCCCGCTCCCACGATGGCCACGTCCGCCTGAACGACGGTGTCGGACGGTATTCCTCGTGCATCGATCAACATACCGCGCGCTCGGAAACGCCTGCGCCCTTATCGAGCGGCCCGAACACCCGCTTGAGGGTCGCCTCCCGTTCGAATCGCGTCTCCGCGATGTCGCGGGCGCGCGCGCCCAGATTCGCCCTGCGCGCCGGATCGTCGGCGAGCGCGACGATCGCCGCGGCGAGACCGACCGCATCCTCCGGCGCGACCACGATGCCGCAGTGCTCCACGATCTCGGCGATTTCCGTGCCGGCTCGGCAGGTGGCGATGACCGGCCTGCCGCTCGCGAGCATCCCCGACAGCTTCGACGGCAGCACCAGGTCGGCGGCGTCCGGGCTTTGCGGCATCAAATGGATATCCGCCATGCCGAGCAGCTCTTGCAGCCGTTCGCGCGGCTGGAGCGGAATGAGACGAAAATTGGTCAAGCCACCGGCGGCCGACTCGATGGCCGACTGCATGACACCCTCCCCGCAGACCACGAACACCAGTTTTTCTTTGGGCCGCAACAGCATGGCGGCTGCGGGAATCACCATCAGTCCCTGCTTGCCCCCCAGTGTCCCCGAGAAAAGCGCGACCACGGCGTCCTCGGGGATCCCGAGCGCAGCGCGGTAGCCCTCGCGGGGCGGGTGCGGCTGAACGCACGAGACATCGACCCAGTTCGGAAAATAGCAGGTGCGCTCCGGCGCCACTCCCTTCATGAGCAGCCGCTCCAGCATGCGGCTGGAGATGGTCGATACGGTATCGAATCGGCGCAGGATCCAGCCCTCGGCTCGAAGCGCCAATCGTTGCAGCCACTTGCCTTTGAGCAAGCCCATCTGGAACGCGACATCGATCTCGAAATCCTGAAGGTGCAGCCATGCTTTCGCCCCGCTCAGCCATGCGGTCAGCAACCCTGCCGGTGCACACATGAACGCGGGCGCGACTGTGATCACCAGATCCGGCCGCCACGTCACTTGCAGCATCATGAGAGGGAACGAGCTGAATGCGAACGACAGCAGGTGCAGGGTGCGGGTCACGCCTCCCGGGGACTTCGGAACCCAGATCGGTGCGCGCCACACGTCGGCGCCGGCGACGCGCTCACGGCGAAACGGGGGCCAGCGATATCCGCGCGTCAGGCGCCAGGCGGGATAATAGGGAGGTGCTGCGATCACGCGAACGTCATGACCCTGTTCCACCAGCCACGCAGCCATTTCACCGCTATATTTCCCGATTCCAGTCGGTTCAGGCGCAAAGTTCGCGGAGTAAATCAAGACCCGAAGCCGTTTCACCGGGGGAATTTTCTTTGCAAAATACGCAGCCGCAGCCCTCCAACGCCTACTATCCCCGATGCTGGGAAACATGCCGCACCCCCGGGACCCACTCAATCACGTTCGATAGAGCTTGCCAAGGCAAAATCCGTCGGCTCGCGCAGACATATGCGCCACGGCGGTCAAGGTGAGCCTGCCTCCGGCACGTCATCGTCGCCGCCCAAGTCAACCCGCGGAGAACACTCCACCCGCGCCACCGGTCGCCGGCGCAGACCGTCCAAAGCGCCTCATCTTGCGGACCACGTCCCGCGCGGAGATCACGAAGCCGGGCAGCGTTGTCCTGCAAAAGGCGAGCTTGCGGACGTAGTTCTGGACGGTCCATTCGGCGTGTGAGCCTTTCGGGAAAAAAACCACGTCGCCGGCGACGACATGCCGAGTTTCGCCGGTCGGGTATTTCAACGATACCGCGCCTTCCAGGATATGGAGCGTCTCGTCGAAGGAGTAAAACCAATTGAAGCGCCCCGCCGTGCAATCCCAGAAATACGTGCTGGCGGTGCCGTCGGCGCTCGTAGAGAGATGCTCGATCCGTGCGACCGGCGCCCCTTCCAGTACCCAGGCCGCATTGACCGGGCAGGAAACCCAATTGGCTGCCTCGCCCCGCGGGCGAATGAGCGGTAGAGGAGTCGTCTCGGATATAATCGTCGCCATTGATTCCACCATGATGCAGTTCGACACCCGGCGGTCCGCGCGCGTGGATCGCACTGCGCCAACCTGCCGACCATTTCCTACACTAGCATACCGGGCTGGCAGCGAAACCAGCGCCCGCCTACGCGCCGAGGCGGCGCCGGCTGACAGGGAATTCCGGATAGCCGCTCGCGGGAGAATTCCGCAAGTAGATGACGGCAACGGCCGTGCGGGTTACTCTATGCAAGTGCTGGTATTACAGGTGCCGGGGTTGCACCCGGCGGCGATTTGTCTGACATAAAATCGGTCACCCAACCATAAGCCCTCAGGGGCACTATAATCTCGATGACCCCATCGCCTACCACGTCCAGCAACGTCACCTCTGCGACCAACATGTTGTTCGCGCGTGCAGTGCGAAGCTCCGAGCGAGTGGTGCTTCCCATCAATGAAAGCGCGGTGCGCTCGGACACGCAGCGACCGGCATTTTATTGTGTGCATTCGGTCTCCGGTGCGGCAGGAACGGATTTTCTGAACCTCGCCCAGCGGCTCGACCGTAGCGTGCGCTTCTACGGGCTTCAGGCGCCGCCGAAGCTGATGCAGGACCCGCAATTCGGCGCGTCGATCGAAAATCTGGCGGATCACTACGTCAAGGCGCTGGCGGCCTTTCAGCCCGAAGGTCCGCTGTTGATCGGAGGCTATTGCATCGGCGCCATCGTCGCCCTCGACATGGCCCAGAAGCTGCGCGCGATGGGTCGGCAGGTGGGTCCGGTCATTGCCATTGACGGCGCCCCGGAAAACATCGCGGTGCTGAGTCCGTGGAATCCGCGGTACTGGCTGGAGATGGTGCGCAACGTCCCGCGCTGGCTGCTGCATGCCGATCTGATGAGAAGCCGATCGATCCACTCGCTGATGTGGAGCCTGTCCAAGCATGCGATCGCGATCGGCAAGGGTGCTCTCGGCTTGAAGCGCACCGAGAAGCTCGGCGGCGGCCACGCGATCGATCGCATCATGGACCTGTCGCTCTATCCGCCGGCGCAAAGGCTGTTCATCAACCGGTTGTTCTCCGCCATGTTCTCCTACTTCCCGGACCCCTATCCCGGCGAGGTCATCGTCTACGAGGCGAAGGTCGCCCCGCTCCTGTATGTGCCGCAGGTGGGACGCACCTGGCACAAGATCGCCCCGCGTTCCGAGATCGTCGCCATCGTCGGGACGCACATCGGCATCATGCACGAACCCTACGTGTCCGCGCTCGCGGACGATATGCGCGCACGCGTCACGCAATTCTTCTCGGGAACCTCCAAGTAGCCGATTGATGCCCCGCGAGCCCCGCTTCGACATTCTGTTCGAGCCCGTCGAGATCGGTCCGGTGGTTGCCAAGAACCGCTTTTTTCAAGTACCGCATTGCAACGGCATGGGCCATGCCCGGCCGCACGCTCATGCGGCCATGCGAGGTGTCAAAGCAGAGGGGGGCTGGGCGGTCGTCAGCACCGAGGAGGTCGAGATCCATCCGACGAGCGACGTGTCCCCGTACATCGAGGGCCGCCTGTGGGACGATGCCGATATTCCGGCGCTCGCGCTGATGACCGACGCGGTGCACCGCCATGGCGCGCTGGCAGCAATCGAGCTCGCCCACGGCGGCATGAATGCCCCGAACCTGCTCTCGCGCGAGGTCTCGCTCGCCCCGAGCGCCCTCGCCTCCCCGGCGAGCTTCCACCCGGCGCAGGCTCGGGCGATGAGCAAATCGGACATCCGCGAGTTCCGCCGCTGGCATCGCCAAGCCGCCCTGCGGGCGCGTCGCGCCGGCTTCGACGTGATCTATGTGTATGCCGCTCACAGCCTGTCTCTGCCGATGCACTTTCTGCAACGGCGACACAACCACCGCAGCGACGAGTACGGCGGAAGCCTCGCGAACCGCGCCCGGCTGCTGCGTGAGCTGATCGAGGACACCAAGGAGGCGGTCGGCGCGCAGTGTGCCGTGGCAGTCCGCTTTGCCGTCGATGAATTGCGGGGTCCCGACGGCATTGCCGCCGACGGCGAGGGCCGGGAGGTGGTCTCCCTGCTCGCCGAGCTGCCCGATCTGTGGGATGTGAATATCAGCGATTGGGCACAAGACTCGCGCACGTCCCGTTTTGCTCCCGAAGGTTATCAGGAGGAGTTCGTCCGATTCGTCAAGACGGTGACCACCAAGCCCGTGGTGGGGGTCGGCAGGTTTACCTCGCCCGATGCCATGGTGTCGCAGATCCGGCGCGGCGTTCTCGATTTCATCGGTGCGGCGCGGCCTTCCATCGCGGATCCTTTCCTGCCCCGCAAGATCGAGAGCGGCGAGATCGACGACATCCGCGAGTGCATCGGCTGCAACGTTTGTGTGAGCGGCGACTACACCATGACGCCGATCCGCTGCACTCAGAACCCCACGATGGGCGAGGAGTGGCGCAAGGGGTGGCACCCGGAGCAGGTTCCCGCCGCGACCCGTGAGGACAGCTTCCTGATCGTCGGCGCAGGGCCGAGCGGTCTCGAGTGCGCACGGGTCCTCGGGCGGCGCGGCCATACGGTTCATCTGGTCGATGCCGCCGAGCAGCTCGGTGGTCGCGTCAGCCTGGAGACACGGCTGCCGGGGCTCGCAGCCTGGGCGCGGGTGCGGGACTACCGGGTGGGTCAGATCAACAAGCTGGCGCAGGTTACGATCGTGCGCGCAAGCCCGGTGAGCACGGAGGACATCCTCGAGTTCGGCGCCCAGCGGGTGGTGCTGGCGACGGGTGCTCGCTGGAGGCGCGACGGCGTGGGCCGCGCGAACTCATCCGCGATCCCGGGGCTCGACATCGAGGGACAGGTGTTCACGCCCGAGGACGTGATGGCCGGCCGCAAGCCGCAGAGCCCCGCGGTGATATTCGACGACGACCATTACTACCTCGGCGGCGTCATCGCGGAGAAACTGCGCTCCGAGGGGATCGATGTCACTCTGGTCACGCCGGCCGCGTATGCCTCCGCCTGGACCATCAATACGCTGGAACAATTTGCGATCCAGCGACGTCTACTGGAGCTCGGAGTGTCGATACGCACGAACGGCAACCTGGTCGGGTTCGACGGAGAGCGGGCGGTGCTGGCATGCACCTTCACGGGGCGCCTTTCGCACGTGCCCGCGGCCTCGGTGGTGACCGTCACCTCGCGGCTGCCGAACGACGGGTTGGCGGTGGCATTGGCCGTAAATCCCGATCGGCTGGCGCAAGCCGGGATCGCCTCGGTCGTCTCGATCGGCGATTGCTGGGCGCCGAGCACGATCGCCGCAGCGGTGTACGCCGGTCACCGCTATGCACGCGAGTTCGATCGGCAGCCGGACGAGGACGCGGCTTTTGCGCGCGAGCTTCCGGCGATTTGACGCGAGCTTCCGGCGATTCGACGCGGGCTTCCGGAGATTCGAGAGGAGAAGCGCATGAAAATCGGCTTCATCGGTCTCGGCAACATGGGCGCGGCGATCGCCGCCAATCTGGTGCGCGCCGGTCACGAGGTCTCCGTCTGGAATCGCTCGGCGGGCAAGGCCGATCCCCTGATCGGGCTCGGCGCGGTGCTTGCGCAATCTCCAAAAGCCGCATCGATGCAGCGCGAAGCGGTGATTACCATGCTGGCGGATGACGCCGCGCTGGAGAGCGTCCTCTCGGGCCCGGAGGGCCTTCTGGAAGGTCTGCGCCCGGGTGCGCTGCACATCTCCATGAGCACCATCGCCGTGGCCACCGCAGAACGGCTTACCGCCCTGCATGGCGAACGCAAGCAGCGCCTGTTGTGCGCACCGGTGTTCGGCAGACCCGAGGCCGCGGCGGCGGCAAAGTTGTTTGTGGTGGCGGGCGGCCGCAAGGCCGATGTCGAAGAGGCAAAGCCGTTATTCGAGGTCATCGGTCAACGATTCTTTCACGTCGGCGAGACCCCTTCCTCCGCGAGCTTGATCAAACTCTGCGGCAACTTCATGATCCTCGCCTCCATCGAGATCATGGCGGAGGCGATGGCCCTGGCGCAAAAAGGCGGGATCGCGAAGAAGCAATTACTCGAGGTCCTGGCCAACTCGCTGTTCGATGCGCCGGTCTACCGCAATTACGGAGCCGCCTTGGTCGAGGAGCGATTCAAGCCCCCCGGATTCGCGGCTCCGCTCGGCCTCAAGGACATGCGCCTGGCGGGCCAAGCTGCCGACCACCTGCGCGTGCCCATGCCGGTGCTTGGCGTGTTGCGGGACCACCTGCTGCAGACCATCGCCACCGAGGGCGAGGATGTGGACTGGTCCGCGATCGCGCGAACGGTCGCAAAAAACAGCGGGCTCTGACGCTCGCCCGCCGTCGCCAGAAGAACCCGCGCCGTCATGTCCACGGATTCTTCTGGCATTTCTGGCCGCTATCTCTGGTATGGATAGTAGCGGAACGAGACGAATCCCATGTGGATGGTCGCGCTAGGATCGCCCCCCACGCCGCTGAAGGTCTTGCGGTCGAGATAGCTGTATTGCAGGCCGACCTGGACGTTGCCGATGCTGCCCTGATACACCTTCCACCACTCTCCCACGGATAGTTGCTGGACTGCCCGGGTGTCGGCGATACAGGTTCCGGCGGTGCCCGTCAGGAGGTAGCAGCCACCGTTGTTGTACAGCGGGCTGCCATAACCGATGCCGGCCGTGCCGGCGGCATTGGCGTAGGCGGTACGGCTGGCCGCCTCTTCGCCCGCGTATGCATAGACGGTCAGCTCCGGCATCGGCTTATAGACGAGGCCGGCGAGGGCCTGCCATTCCCGGATGGCCGCGACGGTGCCGTCCGGCCTGAGGGTCGCGTCGGGTAGCTGTGCCGAGCCGTAGCGGCCATTGCCCGCACCCGCCAGCGCGCTGGCCTGGAACTCCAGATTCTGGGTGGGAAGAGGAATCGGCAAGACCAGACCGCCCCCGAAGCTGCCGCCCCAAGTCGAATGGTTCGTGCCGGAGGCCGTTCCGGGAGAATGATCACGGAAGCCGCGCGCCAGACCGTACACCTCGTAATGACCGTATCCCGGATCCACAGCCACCTTGGCGATGATGTCGGGCGCAAAGTCGATCGAGTAGTTCGCTGTGCTGTTGAGGAGACTCCCGCCCGGGTTCGTGGTGATCGCGGACGGCGGGGAAGCGCAGCCTGCAGGCGCAGGAGTGGCAACGCTGTTGCAGCCCGTGTAGAAACTCGCTTGTGGACTCTCGATCGAAAGGCCGGCCGTGATCATCTTGCCGAAGTTCTTGACGAAGCGCAGCTGCGCGTTGCGAGTCCAGTTGAAACCCGTGACGTACTGCGCATCGATGGTTTGCACCACGCGCTCGCTACGCGGGTTCAGTTCTTCGTTGTACATGGTCGCAAGGCTCCAGGTCTGTCCGCCGAGGACGTACCAGTCAGCGTCCGAATCCCGCAGCACGCCATAGAATTGGCGCATGCGCAGCGTGTAGCTGTTGCTCTCAGCCGAATTCGAGCTGACTCCGGCGCTCAGGAAGTCCGTCTCGAGGTAACCTTCGGCACTCAAGGGGCCCGTGCGCGGACCCTCCGCGAGGAGCGAGAAGCGGCTCTGACGCGCGCTCTCCCGGAACTCCGAAATGTGAGCGTTCGGTTGATAGGTGAACGGGATGCCCGTGCTGTAGTTCGAACCGATATCTGCCGTCTCGTTCTTGTTACGATAAACGGACTCGAGCGCCATGAAGCCGCCGAAGGTGAGCGTAAGCGGACCAGCCGTGATTGCGGGGGTCGAGGGAACCGGTGCTTCCTTACCTGCTGGCGTCTCCCGGCGTGGTGCGCTTTGCGCAGCCGCCGCCTGATCGGCCTCCAGTTGGTCGATCCTCCGCTGCAGTTGCTGTACTTCGGACTTCAGCGCCTGCACGTCACTGGTGCTGGCAGTTTGGGACATGGCCTCCGGCGCGCGGAATCCACCAAGGGCCAGCGCGACGGCGGCTGCCAACGCAGCGGGGCGCGCGCGGCCACTCGGGCCTAGATTTGAACGATGCGAGACAGGGCGAATAGGCAACATATTCGGATCTCCTGTGCTAGTGATTTGTCTGGATCGATGCGGGAATGCAGTCGATGCGAAAATGCAGTCGATGCGAAAACGCGTCGGTTCGGAATGCGACGCTGCAACCCCATGAGGACCATGGAGATGCAAGACATTGATACTGCAGTTACATGACAAAGAGAAGACAGCCGTTGGCTGCAGCGCAGCGCTCTTGGCGGCGGCGCAACACGCTGGAGCAACCGCCCAGCCGCGGCCGGACGCGTCACGCAGGATGTGCTATGTGAGTGAGCGGCGAGACACCATGACGCCGATCCGCGGCACTATTTGAGCCGGTACCTGATCTGGAACCCCACGGTGAAGGGCAAGTTATCCTGCGGGATCGGCGGAATCAGAATGAAGTTGACGCCGAACCTGCCGAATCGCGTCATCGCGACCGGAGCCGCCATGGGACCGGTGCGATTGTTCTGGCCGCCGATTCCGAATTTCCCGAAGTTGTAGCCAGAGATGATGCCGGCCATTCCGCTCAAACGAAACCATCCCCAATGCAGGGCCTCGGGCGCATACACGGCACCGCCGTAGAACGAGGGCCGGTCCAGGGAATTCCTGAAGTAGCCGGCCACACCGGCCCATTGCGAGGAGAACCAGCATTCGGCTCCCGCGCCCGGGTTGAATTCATCGAACTGACGATAGGGATGGATGTGGTAGGAGCCGAGCATCACGTCCGCCCACTCCCCTCCTTTGCATGGACCGGGCGCCGCCCGCGCGGCACCAGCCGACAACAGCAAAGCGAAAAGCAGCGCCGGCGCCGCCGACAACGACGCCGGGATCCGAAAAAGCCGCGCGCGCCCGCGCATCTAGTCGCGGCTGCCGCGATGCTTCATCGGTGAACGAGCATGGATCATCCCGGGGGTATTGTACGGCATCGCCGCCGCGGGCTACGATCCACCGAAAATCATCCGCCCGGGAGCATTTCCAGGGAGCGAGAACCATGACCGGCGACAGATCGTTTCGCACCTTCGAGGATTTCTATCCGTTTTACTTGAGCGAGCACGTCAATCGAGCGTCGCGGCGGCTTCACTTCATCGGAACGAGCATCGCAGCGGCGCTGATCGTCACCGCTCTGCTCGCACGCATCTGGTGGTTGCTCGCGGTCGCGGCGGGTGCGGGATACGCCTTCGCATGGGTCGGTCATTTTTTCTTCGAACACAACAGGCCCGCAACCTTCCGTCACCCCTGGTACAGCCTGATGGGCGACTGGCGCCTGTGGTGGGAGATTCTGTCCGGCAAGGCGCGACTCTGACCTTCTACCAGTGGTAGACCACTGACAAAATGTAGATGTGCTGAGTCTTTCTCTGGGTGATCGGACTGTACGCTGCGCTCCCCAGCAGGTGATTCACCGCCGTGTCCAGATTCAGGAGCCAATGCTCGGTGATCAAGCCCGTGGCGCTGAAGCCGAATCCCACCGCGTCCGATCCCGCATGAACGTCGTAGACCGGATAACCGGAGGCGATCGATTGCGCCGCGGTTATCCCGAACTCCTTCTGAAAATACCGATGATCCGCGAAGGTGTACGAGGGACCGGCGAACATGAACAAACGTTTCGAGCTGCCGGGCAACGGCATATAGGCTTCGAGGTCCCCCACCAATCCATCGGCGCCTCCGAGGATCTGGCGCACATCGGCGCGCACCACCAGCGGAAACTCCTTTGACAGCGCATAGGACATGAACCCCTTGAACACGGGCGCATGGACGATGTCGCCGAGTCCGTGCAGATGCGACACATCGGCCGACACGTAGCGCCCCAGATCGTAGGTCAGCGCGAAGCCGGCGCGGATGTGCGCGTCGTGAATCAGATTGACGCCGAGTCCCTCGCCGGCGGAAGCGAACGCCAGGTCTTTGTAGCGGATGTCGAACAACGGGCCGGCCTGGGTCCGCGTGAGGGCCGCACCGTCGTAGAGCGGATGATATTCCACCGCGGGGCCGAGAAAGACCTTCCAATCGGGCACGTTCGGCTCGAACAACTGCTCCAGCGCGACACCTCGGGAGTATTGCCACTCCTGCAGCGGGGACGGAGTTTGTGCATGGCTCAGAGCCGCCACGAACAGCAGCGGCACCACGAGAGCGCCGCGCCACGCGAGCGACACACTGAGGATGCTGGAAATGTCGATTGAAAAATTTTCAATCTTCCGGTTGTGGCCGCGATGAAACATCATCGATATGACCATACCACGTTCAAAAGATTTTGGACGGGAGGCCCGTGGCGCGGGGCATCACGGGCCTACCCCTGCGTTACACGCGTTGTGCGCGACTATGCTGTCGCCAGCGCCTTGAGTACGTGCGTTGGGATCTTTGCGGATCGCGGTCAGGAGCGCTTTCGCGGGGCCTTCGCGGCGATATTGATCTTCTCCGCCGAGCCGAAGTAGTCCTCGACCGACACATCAACGATCCCCCACGTCCAACCTGCCGGATCGCGGGATAGAATCTCGAGATGCTGAATATCACGAAAGCCGAATCCCGGGATGCCGGTCCGATCGCTGCCATCATTGTCCCGGTGATCCGTGAGGGTGCCACATACACCCTCGATCCGAACATGAGCGAAGCCGAGGCAGTGGCCTACTGGATGGCCCCCGATAAGGAGACGTTTGTCGCCGAGCAGGAAGGTGTCGTGCTCGGCACCTATTACATGCGCCCGAACCAGGCCGGCGGCGGTCGGCATGTCTGCAATTGCGGCTACATGACGAGCGTGGCAGCCACCGGCAGGGGGATTGCTCGGCGTATGTGCGAGCACTCGCTGCAGTACGCGCGAAGCCAAGACTATCGGGCGATGCAGTTCAACTTCGTGGTCAGCACGAATGAGCGAGCGATGAGGCTCTGGCAGTCTCTGGGGTTTGAAATCGTCGGCCGCCTTCCAGGCGCCTTCAAGCACCCATCAGCGGGCTATGTCGACGCCTTCGTGATGTACCGCCGGCTCTGACGCGAAACACATGCTTCTTTTCTGGCCCGAAGGTGCAGAGCGCCCGATTGCGCCAGGATGAGCTATGCGCGGTCGTGCGCCTGGACAGCGCCGAGTCACAATTTGCGGGCCGGTGCAATCCCGCGAACGATCTCGATGAAGGCCCGCAGACTGGCTGGCACAATCCGTCCTGAGTAATAAAGGCACAACTCGGGCGATGAGGGCATCCACCTATTCAGCACTTTGACCAAACGACCCGCAGCAACATCTTCGGCAATCCACACCTCCCGCAGATATGCGAGCCCCGCGCCCGCGAGCGCCGCCTCTCGCATTAGCATCGGTTCATCGAGTGTCAGGACGCCGGGAACATCGATCCCAAGCGTCTCGGTGCGTTGTGCAAACTCCCAGCGATATAGTCCGCCGCTCGGCCAGCGTGCGCGGATACAGCGGTGTCGCATCAAATCGCCGGGACTCCTCGGGGGCGGATGCTCCGCAAAATAGGTTGGCGAGCCGACCACGACGAAACGCTGGTCGGCACCAAACGGGACCGCGATCATGTCCCGTGGCACGACATCTCTCGTACGGATGCCAGCGTCGAAGCCGGCCGCGACGATGTCGATCATGCGACCCTCGGTCACAAGATCGACCCTCATGTCGGGATAGGTGCGCAGGTATTCAAGAACGATGGAAGCCACTACCTGCCGCGCGGCTCCGACGCTGGCATTGATCCTTAAGGTCCCGGCCGGCTTGTCGCGAAGGCTGTTCACACCCTCCATTGCGCTGCGAATTTCGGAAAGCGCCGGGGCAATGCGGGCGATGAATTGTTCGCCTGCCTGCGAGAGAGATACGCTTCGCGTGGTCCTGTTGAACAAGCGGACGCCCAAACGCGCTTCCAAGCCCTTCACCGCATGGCTCAGCGCCGTGGGTGACATTTCCAGGTCCACCGCGGCCGCACGGAAACTGCCCCGCCTCGATACAGCGACTACCGCGTCCAATTCCACCATGCCCGATTTATGCATTATCCCGATTTTCGCGCCACGACATGTCGATTTATATCACTTATCAGCACACTCCGTGAGTCCTATATTGGAACCATCGAAACGACTTTTATCGCGGAGGCTTTCATGAATTACATAAGACTCGGGCGCACGGGCCTTGAAGTATCCCGCATCTGCCTCGGCTGCATGAGCTATGGACAAGCGACGAATGGCTACACCCATCCTTGGGCCTTGAATGAACAGGACGGCCGAACATTCATCCGGCGTGCGCTCGACTTGGGCATCAATTTTTTCGACACGGCCAACAACTATTCGGACGGTGAGAGTGAAAGACTGCTCGGGCGCGCCATTCGCGACTTTGCCAACCGCGATGATGTCGTTCTCGCCACGAAAGTGGCCGCCCCTGTCAGGCCGGGACCGAACGGCCGAGGCCTTTCACGTAAGGCGATCCTATCGGAAGTCGACAAGAGCTTGAAGCGACTCTGCACCGATTACATCGACCTCTATCAGATCCACCTGTTCGATAAGGAAACGCCGTTCGAGGAAACACTTCGCGCGCTCAATGACGTGGTTCGGGCCGGCAAGGTGCGCTATCTGGGCGCATGTAACCTGCATGCTTGGCAGTTTATGAAGGCAATCGGGCTGCAACGGGCGAATGGGTGGCCAACCTTCATATCGATTCAAAATCTTTACAACCTTATCAACCGCGAGGAAGAGCGCGAGATGCTGCCGCTCTGTTTGTCGGAAGGGCTGGCGGCCAATCCTTGGTCACCCCTCGCGCGTGGGCGCCTGACCCGCCCCTGGACCGATGAGCCGACGACCGAGCGGGCAAAAACAGACGCTTTTGGCAAGCAGCTGTTTCAAGGAACGGCAGCGATCGACAAGCCCATCATTGATCGCTTGACGGAGGTCGCCCAAGAGCGTGGATTACCGGGGTCGCAGATCGCGCTCGCGTGGATGCTGCGCAATCCGGCGATCGCTGCCCCGATTGTGGGTGCGACCAAGACTCAGCATCTTGACGACGCCATCGCTGCCCTGCCAATCGAGCTGTCAGATCGAGAGATCGACCGTCTGGAGGAGTTCTATCAGCCTCATCCGTTACCGCCTCAGCTAAATGATGCCGCCTATCTGCGGGGGTTTGGTCGATGAAAGATCTCGACTGCACACACTGTTGGAATTTTTTCGAGCCACGACGGTCCGGCTGGCCACTATTTCCAAAGTCACCCACCGAGACCCGGACATCCTGAGCGGTAGCCTGGTGTTCGTCGGAACCCGCGTGCCCGTGCGCTCCTTGTTCGACTACCTGGAAGGCGGGGGAAAGCCTCGACGAGTTCCTGCATCAGTTCCCCTCCGTGAAGCGCGAATTCGCCATCGCGGTCCTGGATGCGGCGTACGAAACCGTGGCGGCCGATGCGAATACTGCTTGACGAGAACTTTCCCGCTGACTTCGCAGCGCTGCTGACCGGGCATCAGGCGTCCAACGTCCATACTCAGCGGCCAGCCAGGTCCAACCAGGTCGGACAATGACGGTGAGTGCGTAGACTCCAAACTTTCGCAGTCGCCGTTCCGCGAGGAGTGGCCACCGGTCCTGACCTCATTCTGCGCCTTAAAACCAGGCGGGAGAACCAGCCATCGCCTTCGTTTGCGCATGGAAGCCAAGGCAAAACAGCGTCTCTTAGAATGGTGCTAAAAGAAACGACGACAAAAAGTTACCCCAACTGGCTGGGAAGAATGCTCTTGCGTCACGTGAGGACGCGGATGACGGACATCCACCGATGACGGCTTAGGGGCACATCAGAGACATCTCAAATGATCCGCCCGGCTCAAAGGAATTTCATTGCGGCTCATGTTGGCGAAGCCCGCGAACTGCCTGAACTAACGGACGGTGTCGAGCGAGATGGCGATGCGCTGTGACGACCTGTCGGGCAAAGGTGTACCTAACCCCAAATCTCGACACGCGTAAGTAATTGGTCGGGGCGAGAAGATTCGAACTTCCGACCCCTTGCACCCCATGCAAGTGCGCTACCAGGCTGCGCCACGCCCCGACCGGACCGTCATCATAGCCGAAAAGGCCCGAGGGGTCTCGGCTCGCGCGCTCAGCGCCGAAGTATCTTGATGAGCTCTTCGAGCTCGAGCCGCATCTGATGAATGAGCTGCTGGCTTTGGTTGAGATCGACCTGCGCATCGTCGCCCGTCAAGCGGTTGCGCGCGCCGCCGATGGTGAAGCCCTGTTCGTAGAGGAGGCTGCGAATCTGCCGGATGATCAGCACGTCTTGACGCTGATAGTAACGGCGGTTGCCACGGCGCTTGACGGGCTTCAGCTGCGGGAACTCCTGCTCCCAGTAGCGCAGCACGTGCGGCTTTACGCCGCACAGATCGCTCACCTCGCCGATGGTGAAGTAACGCTTCCCCGGAATCGGCGGCAGTTCGGCGTTATTGCTTGGTTCCAGCATACGCCTCGACGCGGGCCTTCAATTTCTGGCCAGGCCGAAAAGTAACCACGCGACGCGCGCTGATCGGAATCTCTTCTCCTGTCTTGGGGTTGCGCCCGGGGCGCCGATTCTTGTCGCGCAGATCGAAGTTGCCGAAGCCGGAGAGCTTGACCTGCTCGCCCGAGGAAAGAGCCGCACGGATCTCCTCGAAGAACAAATCGACGAGCTCGCGGGCCTCGCGCTTGTTGAGCCCCAATTGATCGAATAGGGCCTCGGCCATCTCTGCTTTGGTGAGGGCTGCCATGCTTATTGATCTCTTATTGCGGCGCTCAAAACATCCCGTAACCGGGTAACCACCGAGGCCACCACGGCGTCAGCGTCGACATCAGTAAGAGTGCGGGAGGAATCCTGTAAAATCAAGCCTAAAGCGACACTTTTTCGACCGGATTCTATGCCTGCTCCCCGGTATACGTCGAAAATGCGCAGCTCGCTTAACAAGCCCGATGCGCTAACAGTAACATTTTCCCGCAAAACTGCGAGGGGGACGCTTTCATCGATCACCACCGCGAGATCGCGGCGCACACTTGGAAACCTCGAAATTCTATTCAATTTCGGAGTGTTAGCAGCGAATGCTGTTTCTATTTCTAACTCGAATAGAAAGACCGCGTTGCCGAATCCCAACGCCTTGATCAGCCGCGGGTGCAGCTCGCCCAAGTAGCCGACGAACCGGCCTTCCCGGGAAATGCGAGCGGAGCGGCCCGGACGCAGACACCCGAGATCGCAGGGCTCGAAGCGGAAGGCGGCGGCATCGGCGGTGAGCGCGAGCAGGTTCTCCACGTCCGCCTTGACGTCATAGAAGTCGAGCGGCTCGCGCGCACTCCCCCACTGCTCCGGCCAGCGTGCGCCGACGGCGATGCCGCAGAGAGTTTCCACCTCGCGGAGCTCCGCGCCCGTGGCGTCGAATTTGGTGCCGAGCTCGAACAGCCGCACGCGGCTCTGCTGGCGCCGCATGTTCTCCCGGCATGCCAGGACCAGACCCGGCCACAGCGAGACACGCATCTCGCCGAGCTCGGCCGAGATCGGATTGGTCAGCGCGAGCGCCGGGGTATCGGGAAACATCAGGCGCTGCACTGCCGGATCCACGAAGCTGTAAGTGATCGCTTCACGATAGCCCAAGTCCGCCATCGCGCTCAGCAAGCGCTCACCGATCACGCGCGATTCCGTGTCGTAGCCCGCGATCTGCGGCGCCACCGCGTGCACCTCGCCGATGCTGTCGAAGCCGCGCAGGCGCGCGATCTCCTCGATCAGATCCGCCTCGATGCGGATATCGAACCGATGCGGCGGTCGACGCACCCGCCAGCCTTGTGCCTCCGGCTCCACGTCCTGCGCGATCGCCGCAAGGACACCATGCACGTCGGCGTCGGGCACCGTGGCGCCGAGCAATCGGGCCAGCCGGCTGCGCCGCAGGCCCACCCACTCGGGCGGCTCACCCTGCTCGGGGTGCGCGGGAGTTACCTGGACAGGACCGGCCTCCCCGCCCGCGATCTCGAGCAGCAGCGCCGTGGCTCGCTCCAGCGCGATTTCCGGCAGGGTCGGATCCACGCCGCGCTCGAAGCGCTGGGCCGCGTCGGTGAACAGGCCGAGGCGGCGCGCCCGGCCGGCGACGACCGCCGGCGTGAAGTGCGCCGCCTCGAGCAGCACATCGGTGGTCGATTCGCTGATGGAGGTTCTCTTGCCGCCCATGATGCCGGCGAGACCGACCGGACCCGCGGCGTCCGCGATCACCAGAAACTCCTCGCCGAGCTCGTATTCCTGGTCATCGAGCAGCCTCACGCGCTCGCCGGGATGCGCGGCGCGCACCACGATACCGGTCTCGAGCCGGGCGAGATCATAGGCGTGCAGGGGCTGGCCCAGCTCCGTCATCACATAATTGGTCACATCGACGATGGGCGAGATGGAGCTCAGGCCGACGCGGCGCAATCGCTCCTTGAGCCACGCGGGCGAGCTGGCGCCCGCGCGCACGCCGCGAATCACCCGGGACGCGAACTTCGGGCAACCGGCGCCCCATTCTATGCGCACCGGAAATGCGCCGGTATGCGTGGCCGGTACCGGCGGCACCTTCGCCTCGAGGTAGCGGCGGTCCTGGGCCGCCGAGTAATCGCGCGCGATGCCGAACACGCTCATGCAATCGCCGCGGTTCGGCGTGGCGTTCACCTCGATCACGGTATCGTCGAGATCGAGGGCCGCACGCAACTCCTGGCCCACGGGTAACGACGCCGGCAATTCCATGATCCCATCGTATTCCTCGCCGAGCCCGAGCTCGCGCGCCGAGCAGAGCATGCCGTGCGACTCGAGTCCCCGAAGCATGGCTCGTTCGATGTGCACGCCGCCGGGCAGCACCGCTCCCACCTTGGCGACCGCGACCTTGAGACCCCGGCGCACGTTCGGCGCACCGCAAATGATCTGCAGGCGATCGCCGCCGCGACCGCCGCGGTCGATGGTGACGGCGCATACCGATAACTTGTCGGCCTCGGGATGGCGCGTGCATTCGAGCACCTCGCCGACGACGACGCCCGAGAAGGACGGTGCCACGGGGGCGACCGATTCCACTTCGAGTCCGGCGAGCGTGAGCCGTCGTGCGAGCTCAGCAGGGCCGACCGCGAGCGGCGTGAACTCTTTCATCCAGGAATAGGTGATCTTCAAGGGAATTGCTTCAGAAACTGCAGATCGTTTTCGAAAAACTGTCGCAAATCGTCGACCCCATACCGCAGCATGGCGACCCGCTCGATGCCCATGCCGAACGCGTAGCCCTGCCAGCGCTCGGAGTCGATGCCGGCGGCGGCCAGCACGTTCGGATGAATCATTCCGCAACCGAGAATTTCCAACCATCCGGTCTGCTTGCACACACGGCATCCCGCCCCGTGGCAGAACACGCATTCGATGTCCACCTCGGCGGACGGTTCGGTGAACGGGAAATACGAGGGCCGCAGGCGCATGCCGAGAGACTGTTCGAAGAAATGCTCGACGAAGGTGTGCAACATCGCCTTCAGGTTCGCGAAGCTCACATTCTCGCCCACGACGATGCCTTCGACCTGGTGGAACATCGGGGTGTGCGTCATGTCCGAGTCGTTCCGATACACCCGGCCCGGCGCGATCAGCGACATCGGCGGAGTGCGGGCGCGCATGGCGCGGATCTGCACCGGCGAGGTGTGTGTGCGCAGCAGCCGCCCATCGGGAAAATAAAACGTGTCGTGCATCGCCCGCGCCGGATGGTCGGGCGGAATGTTCAGTGCCTCGAAGTTGTGGAAATCATCCTCGACTTCGGGACCGGTGGCGATCTGAAAGCCCGCTTGCGTGAAGATGTGCTCGATGCGCAGGCGCGCGCGAGTCACAGGGTGCAGGCTGCCGCGTTCCTGACCGCGCCCGGGCAACGTGACATCCAAGGCACCTCGAGCCAGCTCGGCCTGCAGCGCCTGCTCGTCCAGTTGACTGCGGCGCGCCTCGAGAGCCGCCTGGATCGCGGCCTTCGCCTCATTGATTCTCTGTCCGGCCGCCGGGCGCTCGGCCGCAGCCAGCTTCCCGAGAGCCTTGAGTTGCTCGGTGATCAGCCCCTTCTTGCCGAGCAGGCGTACCCGGACCTCCTCCAGCGCCGCGAGATCGCGGGTGGCGCTCACCTCGGCGAGCGCCTGCTCGATGAGATCGGAGAGGACGTCTGAGGCGGCCGTCATGGAAGCGCTCCCTACGGTTGTGCCGGGCTCGGCGGGGACCTCGAAGCCCGCTCGCCGATCCCGGGTCCCGTCGATTGTCGTCAGGCCGCTTGACTGGCCTTGGCAGTCGCCTGGACTAGTTCCGCTTTGGCCTTGTCCGCAATGGCGGTAAAGGCCGGCATGTCGTGGACCGCGAGATCCGCCAGCACTTTGCGATCGATCGCCAATCCGGCCTTGTTGAGGCCATCGATCAGGGTGCTGTAGCTCATCCCGCAAAGCCGCGCGGCCGCGTTGATGCGCGTGATCCAGAGCGCGCGGAACTCGCGCTTTTTCTCGCGCCGGCCGCGGTAAGCATACTGGCCGGCCTTGATGACCGCCTGCTTCGCCGTGCGGAACACTTTGCGCCGCGCGTTGAAGTAGCCCTTTGCCTTCTTGAGGATCTTCTTGTGGCGACGTCCTGCGACGACGCCGCGTTTGACTCGTGCCATGGTGTTTCTCCTGACTGTTTAAGCGTACGGCAACAGCACTTTGATGCGGTTCACGTCGGTCTCGTGGACCTGTGCCTCGCGCCGCAGCTGGCGCTTACGCTTGGATGGCTTCTTCGTCAGGATATGACGACGATGGGATTGGCCGCGCTTGAAGCCGTCCGCAGTTTTGCGAAAACGCTTCGCCGCAGCCCGCTTGGTTTTCAACTTGGGCATGCTCGACTCCTGATTTTGTTACCTATTCACAAGCGCCTTCCGCAGGATATGTCCCGCGGATGAGCGCCGCTTAAGGCGGGGTGACGAACTTTTTCAAAGGTCCGTCGCTCACTTCTTTTTGGGCCCGAACACCATGACCATCTGCTTGCCTTCCATCAGCGGATTCTGCTCGACCACCGAATAGGGGGCGAGATCCTCAGAAATCCGCGACAACAGACGCCGGCCGATGTCCTGGTGTACGAGCTCACGGCCACGGTAACGCAACGTCACCTTAGCCTTGTCGCCCTCGGTCAGGAAGCGGACGATGTTACGCAGTTTGACCTGGTAATCGGCCTCTTCCGTTCCTGGGCGAAACTTCACTTCCTTGACTTGAATCTGCTTCTGCTTGCGCTTCGCCGCGTGCGCCTTCTTGTTCTGCTCGAACAAGAACTTTCCGAAATCCATCACTCGTACGACGGGAGGTTCCGCCATCGGCGACACCTCGACGAGATCCAGTGATTGCGAGCTTGCCATCTGCAGCGCCTCGACGCGCGACATGACCCCTGCTTGACTCCCGTCCGCCGCGATCACGCGCACCGAAGGTGCGGAGATCTCCTCATTGCGCCTTACGCGCTTCGCCGTTGCGATAAACGTTCCTCCAAAATAATACGGCCGCGGCTCGCGACTTCTTCGCAAAGCAGGGCGCCGAGCTCTTTCAGCTCCAAACTGCCCAGATCTTTGCCAGCGCGCGTGCGTACGGCCAGGGTATGTCCTTCGACCTCGCGGTCGCCGGCGACCAGGAGGTAAGGAACACGCTTCAGTGTATGCTCACGGATTTTAAAGCCTACTTTCTCGGACCTCAAGTCCGTTTCGACCCGAAGCCCCTGATTTCTCAGGTTTTCGGCAACTTGCTCGCAGTATTTGTCCTGCCGGCTGGTGATTCCCATGACCACCGCCTGAACCGGCGCCAGCCAGGTGGGGAGCTTGCCGGCGTGGTGCTCGAGCAAAATGCCCGCAAATCGCTCCAGCGAGCCGAACATGGCCCGATGCAGCATCACCGGCGTATGGCGCTGGCTGTCCTCGCCGATATAGCTCGCCCCGAGCCGTGACGGCAGGTTCGGATCCACCTGCAGCGTTCCGCACTGCCACTCGCGGCCGATCGCGTCCCGCAGCACGAATTCGAGCTTCGGTCCGTAAAACGCCCCCTCGCCTGGATTCAAGGTGGTCTCGATACCGGCCGCCGCGGCGGCTTCCTTGAGGGCGCCTTCGTAGATGTCCCAGATTTCGTCCGAGCCCACGCGCTTCGCCGGCCGGTCCGAGAACTTGATGCGCACGTCGTTGAAGCCGAAGTCGCTGTAGATGCTCAGGATGAGCTGCGTCACCTTCACCGCTTCCTCGGTGATCTGCGCGGTAGTGCAGAAAATGTGCGCATCGTCCTGGGTGAACGCACGCACCCGCATCAGGCCATGCAGCGCACCGGAGGGCTCGTAGCGGTGGACTTTGCCGAATTCCGCAATCCGCAGCGGCAGCTCGCGATAGCTACGCAGGCCCTGCTTGAACACCTGGATGTGACCGGGACAGTTCATGGGCTTGATCGCGAACGTACGCTCGTCCGGCGTCTTGGTCATGAACATGTTCTCGCCGAAATTGGCGATATGGCCGGATTGCACCCACAGCTCGCGGTCCATAATTTCCGGGGTGTTCACTTCCAGGTAACCGGCGGCGCTCTGCCGCTCGCGCATGTAGGAAATGAGCTGCTGGAACAGCGCCCAGCCCTTGGGGTGCCAGAACACCGCACCCGGGGCCTCTTCCTGCAGGTGAAACAGATCGAGCTCCTTGCCGATGCGCCGGTGGTCGCGCTTCTCGGCCTCTTCCAGCCGCGTGAGGTACTCTTTCAGCTGCTTCTCGTTGGCCCACGCGGTGCCGTAGATTCGCTGCAGCATCTCGTTGCGCGAATCGCCGCGCCAGTAGGCGCCCGCGACCTTCATGAGCTTGAATGCCTTGAGCTTGCCGGTGCTCGGCACGTGCGGACCGCGGCACAGGTCCTCCCAATTGCCCTGGCCGTACAGGCTGATGTCTTCGCCGGCAGGAATGGCGGAAATGATCTCGGCCTTGTAATGCTCGCCGAGTTTCTTGAAATGTTCGACCGCCGCATCGCGCGGCAGGACTCGCCGGTGCACCGGCACATCGCGGCCGGCGATCTCGGCCATGCGCTTCTCGATCGCCGCGAGATCGTCGCTCGAGAACGGGGTCTTGTACGCAAAGTCGTAGTAGAACCCGTCCTCGATCACCGGACCGATGGTGACCTGCGCACCCGGGAAGAGCTCCTGCACGGCGTTCGCGAGCAGATGGGCGGTGGAGTGACGGATGATCTCCAGGCCTTCCGGATCCCTGTCCGTCACGATGCTGACGGCCGCGTCGTGATCGACGACGGCGGAGGTATCGACCAGGCGGCCGTTGACCTTGCCGGCCAGCGCGGCTTTGGCGAGGCCGGGGCCGATGCTCGAGGCGATGTCGGCCACCGATATGGCCCGATCGAAGGCCTTTTGGCTACCGTCGGGAAGAGTTATTACGGGCATAGGGCTATAAGTAATACCATGCGGCGCGATTTGGTGCGCCTCGAGTCCATCGCTTCGTGAGGCGGTGGTGCGCGCTAGTGGGATCGAACCACTGACCCCCACCATGTCAAGGTGATGCTCTACCGCTGAGCTAAGCGCGCTCGAAGGGCGCGAAAGATACCGGATTCGGCGCTCCGTATAAAGAGCAACCGGTTCCGCACGCCGAAATTCACTCGCCGAGTTCCGGCTGGCCCGAACCAGGCTCCTCCGGAGGGGCCGCCGGCGCCTCTCCCGCCCAGGGGCCGGATGCCGCGGGCTCCGGGGGTGGCGCCGGCATGCGCTCATTGGGCCTCAGCCGGCATTCGAATTGAGTCTCCCCGACGGTGAGCAGATCGCCGTCGCTGAGCACCTGCCGCGTCACTTTGCGCCCGTTCACCAGCACGCCATTGGTGCTGTTCAGGTCCTCGATGATGATCTCCCGCATGCCCTTGAGGAGCAGCGCATGATGCCGGCTCACCGATTGCGAATCGATCTGCAGCTCGCAACCCGGCGAGCGGCCGATTCGCGTGCGGCGCCCGAGCGCGTACGGGGTTCGCGTATCGCCCTCGATTTTGATCAGCTCGGCCAGGAACTCGCCCGCGATGGGGGGCGATGGCGAGGAACCCAGTCTTTCGATGCTGGTCTGCAGCCGGCCGAGCACGTTGGCGCTGTTGTTGGCGCTTCTCTCCAGCCGCCGGATAAGGAGCTCGCGCTCCTCGAGCGCCCCGCGGGTGCGATCCAGGCTGGTGCGCAACGTGCGGTTCTCCTCCGAGAGCTGATCGATGGTCAGGCTCTTGAGCGCTACCTCGTCATTCAATCGCTTGATGTCGGCGTGGAATGACTGCGTCGGGCGACGCGCCTCGTTCAAATGCGCCATCAGCACGGTCAACTCTTCTTCATGCGTGGCCGCTTCGGCACGCAGCTGATCGAGCTGCGCGGACAACTCGGCGTGGCTCGTGTCCGCGGCGGCCTGCGCCTCGCTCGCGCGCAGCAACTCGCCGGCGGCCGCTTCCCGCGCGGCGGCCACCTCACGGCTGCTCGCCTCCTGCTCGGCCTGCAGCTGTCTGCGCTCCGCTTCCAGGCGATCGAGCCGCGCGTGCAGCTCGACGCGCATGCGCTCGTGCTCCTCCACGTCGCGGTTTTTTTTCGCAAGCTCCGCCGCTTGAGCGCTGCCCGCGGCATGCAGCTTGGAGATCGTCGCCTCCTGCTCGGCGAGCTTGACGGTCAGAACTGCGGCCGCTTGACCCAGCCGATCGCATTCGGCACGCAGCGCGCCCTCACCGGAGCGCGCGAGATCCCGGTCCTCCTCCCGCTCGCGGAACAAATTCTGATTGAAGCCGCCGCGCCACTCGCGGCTGCGCAGCAGCTCGAGGTAGGCAGTCGCCTGCGCCCGCGCGGCGGACAGATCCCGGCGGCCTGCGGCGAGCTCCGATTCCGCCCGCGCCAGTCTCGCGCCGAGCGCCGACGCGGCATCCCGGCTCTTGGCAAGCTCTGCGGACGAGGCCTCGGCATTTGCCCGGGCCGCCTCCAGATCGCTCTTGAGCTGCTCGCTCGCCCGGGACCGGGCCTCGAGCGCGGGAACCGTCTGCGCATGCTCGCGTTGCAGCGCGGACAGCTGTGCATCCCGCTCACCGAGTGAATGCAGCACTTGCGCGACGGTGGCATCCCGGGCAACCAAAGCCTCCCGCAACGTGCGCGCCTCGCTGTGGTTACGTTCGGCCTCTCTCAGCGACTCTTCCGTTCTGAGGCGGGCTGCCTCGGCCGCCGCCTTGCCCTCCGCGAGGGTGCGCTCCAGTTCGCGCGCTCGATGCTGCTCCACGGCGAGCGCCGACTGCACCGCCGACAACTCGGCCGCGAGCGTATCCGCTCTGTTCCCCGCCGCGAACTGCGCGTCGCACGCTTTTTCATAGAGGCGGTTGAGCGCGTCGTAATCCGCGCTCTGCCGCGCAATCCGCTCCTCCACGGAACGCACGCTCTCCACAAGCGTCGGAAGCGAGGCCGGCGGCGGCGGGGGCGGATGGGCGGCCGGGGGATGATCCAAGCGCTCGGAGTCATCCGCCACGTCCTCCTCGATGGTCACGCCCTCGAGGATCGGCAGCCTGTCGGTCCGGTCCAGATCGATCTCGTGGGGTTGTTCGTGCTCGATCGGCATGCTCGTCAACCCGCCAGAGTTTTGGGCGCGCCGAATGCGGATTGGCGCAACTTCTGGATCTCGTCGCGCAACCGGGCCGCTTGCTCGAACTCGAGGTTTCGCGCGAGCTTCATCATGTCGGCTTCCAGCTTCTTGATGCGCTTCACCGCCTGCTCCGGCGCCATGGCATAGTCGGCGCTGGGCTCGAGCACCTGATGCCCGGGAACCGAGCGGGCGCCCTCCATCACATCGCCCACCGCCTTGACGATGGTGCGCGGTGTAATGCCATGCTCGATGTTGAATTCGATTTGCTTGCCCCGGCGTCGGTCGGTCTCCGCGATGGCTCGCTCGATCGAGCCGGTGACCAAGTCCGCGTACAGAATCGCCTTGCCCTGGACGTTGCGTGCCGCACGGCCGATGGTCTGGATCAGCGACCCCTCGGAACGCAAGAAGCCCTCCTTGTCCGCATCGAGAATGGCGACCAGCGAGACCTCGGGCATGTCCAGCCCCTCGCGCAGCAGATTGATGCCGACGATCACGTCGAACTTGCCGAGCCGCAGGTCGCGGATGATCTCGGATCGCTCCACGGTGTCGATGTCGGAGTGCAGGTATCGCACCTTCACGCCATGCTCGTTCAAGTAGTCGGTGAGATCCTCCGCCATCCGTTTGGTGAGCGTCGTGACCAGCACCCGCTCCTTCGCCAAGGTGCGCTGGCGGATCTCGGACAACAGATCGTCCACCTGCGCACGCACCGGGCGCACTTCCACGACCGGATCGACGAGGCCGGTGGGCCGCACCACCTGTTCCACGATCTGGCCCGAGATGCGTTTCTCGTGCGGGCCCGGGGTCGCTGAAATGAAGATGGTCTGCGGCGCGAGGCGCTCGAATTCCTCGAAGCGCAGCGGGCGGTTGTCGAGCGCCGACGGCAGCCGAAAGCCGTATTCGACCAGCGTCTCCTTGCGCGATCGGTCGCCCCGATACATCGCCCCGAGCTGCGGGATCGTCTGGTGGCTCTCATCGATCACCAGCAATGAATTGTCGGGGAGATAGTCGAACAGGCAAGGCGGCGGTTCTCCGGCTTGACGGCCGGAGAGGTAGCGAGAGTAGTTCTCGATGCCCGCACAATAGCCGACCTCGTTCATCATCTCGAGATCGAACAGGGTGCGTTGCTGCAGGCGCTGCGCCTCGACCAGCTTGCTGCCCGCATTGAGCTCCGCGAGCCGCGCGCGCAACTCGTTGCGGATCTCCTCGAGCGCTTCGTGGATCCGCTCGCGCGGCGTCACGTAGTGCGTGGACGGGTAGACGGTGAGCCGCGGCACCCTGCGCAGCACCTCGCCGGTGAGCGGATCGAACAGGCTCAGGCTGTCGATGCGATCGTCGAACAGCTCGACCCGCACGGCCTCACGCTCGGATTCCGCCGGGAAGATGTCGATGACATCGCCGCGCACCCGGTACGTGCCTTGCTGCAGATCGATCTCGTTGCGCGTGTACTGCATGTCCGCGAGACGGCGCAGGAGCTTGCGCTGCTCCAAGGGATCGCCGCGCGACATGTGCAGCACCATGCTGAGGTACGCCTGCGGATCGCCGAGTCCGTAGATCGCCGAGACCGTCGCCACGATGATCGCGTCCGGCCGTTCTAGCAGCGCCTTGGTCGCCGACAGCCGCATCTGCTCGATGTGCTCGTTGATCGATGCATCTTTCTCGATGAAGGTGTCGGACGCCGGCACATAGGCCTCCGGCTGGTAATAGTCGTAGTACGAGACGAAGTACTCGACCGCGTTCTTCGGAAAGAACGTTTTGAACTCGCCGTAGAGCTGCGCCGCCAAAGTCTTGTTGTGCGCCAGCACCAGGGTCGGCCGCTGCAGCTTGGAAATCACATTGGCGATCGTAAAGGTCTTGCCCGAGCCGGTGACGCCCAGCAGCGTCTGATGCGCCAAGCCGCTCGAGAGACCATCCATCAGCTTCTCGATCGCCTGCGGCTGGTCGCCCGCGGGACCGTAATCGGAGAAAAGCTCGAAACGCATCAGTCCATTCTCTCATGTCAATGGAAACCCGGCACCCCGCTCCTGGCGCGAGCGGGCGTCCTGGCGCGCGCCGCTGGTTTTTCGTACACTCATGCGCCGCTTTTTTCACATAGGACCCCTCCCTTGCCCGCCACTCTTGCCAAGCGCGTTCAAAAGGTTAAGCCCTCCCCCACCCTCGCTGTGACCGCTCGGGCCGCCAAGCTCAAGGCGGAGGGCAAAGACATCATCGGCCTCGGCGCCGGCGAGCCGGACTTCGATACGCCGATACACATCGCGGATGCGGGCGTGGAGGCGATCCGCTTGGGGCTCACGCGCTACACCGCCGTCGATGGCACCGCCGAGCTGAAGGACGCCATCATCGCGAAATTCAGCCGCGAGAATGGCCTGATCTACGACCGCAGCCAGATCCTGGTGTCCTCCGGCGCGAAGCAGACCTGCTTCAATTTGTGCGCCGCGCTCCTCGATCCGGGCGACGAATGCGTCATTCCGGCGCCTTACTGGGTCTCTTACCCGGACATGGTCCTGCTCGCCGACGGCGTCCCGGTCATCGTTAATGGGGGCGCCGAGCAGGGCTACAAGATCACCCCGGCGCAACTGGATGCCGCCATTACCGCGCGCACCAAGCTGTTCATCCTCAACAGCCCGAGCAATCCCACCGGCGCGGCCTACACGGCCGCGGAGCTGAAGGCGCTCGGCGCGGTGCTGGACAAGCACCCGCAGGTGATCATCGCGGCCGACGAGATGTACGAGCACATCTATTGGGGCGCCGAGCCCTTGCTGAGCTTCGCTCAGGCAAACCCCCAACTCTACGACCGTACGGTGACCATCAACGGCGTGTCGAAGGCCTACGCGATGACCGGCTGGCGGATCGGCTTTTGCGGAGGGCCCAAGGATATCGTTGCCGCCATGAGCACCATCCAAGGGCAGTCCACCTCGAATGCCTCCAGCATTTCCCAGCGTGCGGCCACCGTGGCGCTCAACGCCGACCAGGCCTGCGTCACCGAGATGAACAAGGCATTCAAGGAGCGCCATGATTTCGTGGTGGCCGGTCTCAATGCAATCCCGGGTATCAGCTGCCGGAAAGGCGCGGGCACCTTCTATGCATTTGCGGATGTGCACGGCGCCATGCGCAATCTCGGCGTCAAGGACGACAACGCGTTCGCGGAGTACCTGCTGGTCGAGGCCGGGGTCGCGGTGGTTCCGGGCTCAGGTTTCGGGGCACCCGGCCACATGCGCATTTCGTTCGCCACCAGCATGAAGGTGCTCGAGGATGCGCTCCGGCGCATCGGCCGCGCGCTCGCCTCGCCGGCAGCCAGGCGCACCGGCTGAGGGCGGCCGGCGGTAGGCTGCTGGACTGCCGGGGCGCACCGGCGGTGCTCGGAGTCCGGTGCCCGGAGTCCGGTGCCCGGAGTCCGGTGCCCGGTGCCCGGTGCCCGGTGCTCGGTGCTCGGCGCCCGACCTGCGCGGAGTGCGGGGACGTTTCCGCGGAAACGTTTCCTCGAATTAGCCTGATGAAATCCACTTAACATGCTGCTTTTTATGTAATTTATATGCAGTACAAGAATCTGGGCAGTACCGGCCTCAAAATCTCGCCGCTGTGTCTCGGGTGCATGACGTTCGGCGCACCCGAGCGCGGCGATCATGCCTGGACCCTGCCCGAAGCGCAGAGCCGGCCATTGATCCGCAAGGCGCTCGACCTGGGCATCAATTTCCTCGACACCGCGAACGCTTATTCCGATGGCAACTCCGAGGAAATCGTCGGCCAGGCGATCAAGGACTATGCTCGCCGGGACGAGGTGGTGATCGCCACCAAGGTGTTCTTTCCCATGAGCCCCGGACCCAACGGGCGAGGGCTCTCGCGCAAGGCGATCTTCACCGCCATCGATGCCAGCTTGCGCCGGCTCGGCACCGACTACATCGATCTCTATCAAATCCACCGCTGGGACTACAGCTCGCCCATCGAGGAGACACTCGAGGCACTGCACGACGTGGTGAAGTCCGGAAAAGCACGCTATCTCGGCGCCTCATCCATGTTCGCCTGGCAATTCAGCAAGTCGTTGCACCTGGCCCGGCAGCACGGGTGGACTCCCTTCGTGAGCATGCAGAATTTCTACAACCTGCTGTACCGCGAAGAAGAGCGCGAAATGCTGCCCCTCTGCGCCGACGCAGGCATCGCGGTACTGCCCTGGAGTCCGCTGGCCCGAGGGCGGCTCACGCGCGACTGGAACGTGGAGACCGAGAGGACTCGAACGGACGTCTACGTCAACAAACTGTTCGAGCACCATGCCGAGGCCGATCGCAAGGTGGTCGAGGCCGTCGCCGCGGTCGCATCCTCACGCGGGGTGCCCCGCGCCCAGGTCGCACTGGCGTGGTTGATCCAGAAGCCCGGGGTGACGGCGCCGATCATCGGCGCGGCCAAGCCCCAGCATCTCGATGATGCCATCGCCGCGCTCGAGCTCGAGCTGACCGATGTGGAGCTCGCGCAACTCGAATCCCCATACGTGCCGCATGCGGTATCCGGGCACGAGTGAGGACCCGGCCAGCGCGTTTCCTTGACTTCAACGCCTGGCTTCCCGACAATCCGCGCCTCCTCCGAATTCCCCGGTAGCTCAGTGGTAGAGCGACGGACTGTTAATCCGTTGGTCGGCGGTTCGAATCCGTCCCGGGGAGCCAATTTTATCTGCCAAATCAAGCGCTTTCGTGATCACAGCCAATCGGGCGTCGTGAGCCTTGGCACAGCTCTGGCACAGTTTGGCACAGTGACGGTGTATAGTCGTTTTGCCGGTGCGATGTGGTGGGAGGCTCAGCCGATGCCCTCGATACGCGAACGCGGTGGAAAATTTCACGTCCAGGTGCGCATGGCTGGATTCCCGGCCCGCACCGCGAGCTTGCCTAGTCGGCGCCAGGCCGAGCGCTGGGCGACGACGGTGGAAGCCGAGATGATCGAGGGCAAACACTTCCGCAGCGTCGAGTCACGCCGCCGGACCCTCGCCGAGGCGATCGACCGCTACGTGCTCGAGGAGATCCCGAAGAAGCGCGACGGCAGCACGGCCAGGTCGAACCTGCCGTGGTGGAAGAAGCACCTCGGGCACTTGAAGCTCGCAGACGTCACTCCCGCGATCCTCGTCGAGCAACGCCGCAAGATCGCGCGCGAACCCT
>DATAYO010000007.1:0-2515 GCA_036272515.1 Steroidobacteraceae bacterium
GACACTCGGGGATCAAGGCTTCTGCGCAACCTTCGAGAACGGCCATCGCGTTCGCGCCAAGGCCGTCGTAGTGGCCAGCGGGGTCCAGTACCGCCGGCTTCCGATCCCGCGGCTCGAGACCTTTGAAGGTGCCGGGATTTATTATGCCGCGACCGAGATCGAAGCGCGCTACTGCAAGGGAACGGACGCCGTCGTGATCGGCGGCGGCAATTCGGCGGGCCAGGCGGCCATGTACCTCAGCCGCTCTGCACGCCGCGTGCGAGTCTTGGTTCGCGGGGCCACCCTTGCCGCCTCCATGTCGAACTACCTATCGAGCCGGCTGGCCGCAGATCCCCGGATCACGGTCGAATTTGGCGTCGAAGTCACCGCTCTTCAGGGTGAGACCCAGCTCGAGGCGATCACCATCCGCAGCGTTGAAACCGGGGTGACACGGGTCGTCGAGACCTGCGCCCTCTTTATCATGGTGGGGGCGCTACCGAACTCGGGTTGGCTTTCCGGGCTTGTCGATCTCGATGATAAGGGATTCGTGGTCTGCGGCTCCCGCGCCGGCGCGGTATCGTCGCCCTTCGCCACCTCCCGGCCCGGAATCTTCGCCGTGGGAGATGTGCGCTTGGGCTCGGTCAAACGCGTGGCCTCCTCGGTCGGTGAGGGATCGGTCGTCATTTCCGAAGTATGGGAGTACATCAACCACAAAGGGTAGAGTGCACACCGCGGGGCGCCGCTATCCGGTGGTAGCGGTGGTGCTCACCTAACGCACGGTATCGCTGTCGGCCGTGCCCATCAATTCGAAAAATCCAAGGGATCGAGACATGAGACGATTTTCTGTGGCCTGCTTGATGCTCGCGGGCTTCTTCGGCGCGGGCGCCGCCTGGACCGCCACGCTCGCGATCACGCACATCAACGTCATCGATGCGACGGGGGCGCCGCTGCAGCGGGACATGACCGTCATCGTCCGGGATGGGCGCATCGCCGAGCTCGGCAAGAGCGATGCAGTGCACGCGCCCGCCGGTGCCGAGGCGGTGGATGGCTCCGGCAAGTACCTGATCCCGGGGCTCTGGGACATGCACGTGCATGAGGTGTTCGGCGACTGGCTGCCGCGCGACGAGAAGGTGGTGCCTCCCCTCTTCGTCGCGAACGGCATCACCGGCGTGCGCGACATGGGCGGCGATCTCGACGTGCTCAAGGAGTGGCGCGCCGCGATCGCAGCCGGGAAACTCCTCGGACCACGCATGATCATCGCAGGTCCCATGCTGGACGGTCCGGTGCCGCGCTTTCCGAGCTCGGCGCCGGTGGCGAACGCCGCGGACGCCCGCAGGATAGTCGATGATCTCACGGCGCGCGGCGTCGACTTCATCAAGATCCAATCGCTCATTCCACGGGATGGGTACTTCGCCGCGGCGGACGAGGCCAAGAAGCTGGGAATCGTGTTCGTGGGACATGTACCGGACGCGGTGCGTGCCTCGGAGGCTTCCAACGCCGGCCAGAAGAGCATCGAGCACTTCACCGGCATCTTCGAGGGATGCTCGAGCATCGAGGATGAGTTGATCAAAGGCCCGAAGACTCTCGGGCAAAAAGTCAAGACTTACGACCCGGCCCGCGCCAGGGCCTTGATCGCGCTCATGGCGAAAAATCATACCTGGCAAGTGCCGACGCTGGTGTGGGAACGGGGCCAATGGCTGGTCGACGACATCGACCTGAGCCACGATCCGCTCACGAAATATGCACCCGCCTCCTGGAAGGATCACACCTGGCCCATGTTCGTGCGCGACATCGAGCAGGACATGGATACCGACCCTCTGCCGGTGCGCAAGAAGTTCGTGCAGATGGAGCTCGACATGACGCTGGCCATGTTCCGCGCCGGGGTGCCGTTCCTGGCCGGGACCGACACGGCGGCGGGCGTGCACATCTTCCCGGGCTTCAGCCTGCACCAGGAGCTGGTGCTGTTCCAGCGTGCGGGACTCACGCCGATGCAGGCCCTGCAGACGGCGACGCTCAACCCGGCGAAATTCATGGGCCGCACCGCAGACTTAGGGACGGTCGAGAAAGGCAAGCTCGCCGATCTCGTGCTGCTCGATGCCAATCCGCTCGAGGATATCGCCAACACGCAAAGGATCCGCGGCGTCGTCCTGGCGGGACGCTATTTCGATCGTGCGGCCCTCGATCGCATGCTGCACGGAGTGGAAGAGGCCGCCGCGGCCGAGCCTGTTCCCGCTCCGAAGCAAGCGGGAACGCCATGATGAGGCGTCGGACTCGAGCAGCGGCTACCGGGCTCGCGGCGTGCGTGCTCGGTCTCGGGGCCACACCTTCACTCCAGGCGAAGCCCGTCACCGTGGCAGACCTTCTCGCGGGCGCGCCGGCCGCGGACTGGCGTGCGCCGAATCCCGATGACACGCTGTATCTCGAGCTTCCGCACGGGCGCGTGGTGATCGAGCTCGCGACACGCGTCGCGCCTCAGCATGCGGCGAACATCAAGGCACTGGCGAGGGCGCATTACTTCGACGGCCTCGCGATCATC
>DATAYO010000008.1:0-1747 GCA_036272515.1 Steroidobacteraceae bacterium
GATCGCCAAGCATTACTACAGCGTACCGCATCAGCTGCTCCGCCAGGAGGTCGAGGCGCGCATCACCGTCGCGACAATCGAGATCTTTCATCGTGGCAAACGGGTTGCCAGCCATCGCCGCAGCCTGCGCCCGCATCGGCCACCACCGTCCCCGAGCACATGCCCTCCGCCCACCGGCGCTATCGCGACTGGACCCACGAGCGCATCCGCCATGAGGCCCAAGCCGTCGGCCCGGACGCCGCCGTGCTGGTCGATGTCATCCTGCGCTCGCGGCCGCATCCCGAGCAGGGGTTCCGCTCCTGCGTCGGCATCTTGCGCCTGGTCAAGCGCTATGGCGCCGAACGGGTTGACGCCGCTTGCGCTCGCGCGCTGGTGCTCGGCACCCGGTCCTACACCTCGGTCGCCGCCATCCTGAAGAACCACCGCGAGCGCGCTCCCGCCGGCGCCGCCGAGCCGCCGCTGCTGATCCACGAGAACATTCGCGGCCCCGGCTACTACCACTGACCCGAGGAGATGCGATGCTGATCCATCCTACCGTCGAGCGCCTGCGCGCGCTCGGCCTCACCGCCATGGCCGATGCCTTTCTCGAGCTGCACAACGCCCCCGATGCCGGCGAACTCAGTCGCGAGGATTGGCTCGGGCTGCTCGTCGATCGCGAGGCGACCAGCCGCGAGAACAAGCGCCTCGCCCGTCGCCTGCGTGAGGCCCGGCTGCGCCAGTCTGCCGTCGTCGAGGACGTCGATTTTCGCGCCCACCGCGGCCTCGATCGCGCCCTCTTTCTCAAGCTCGCGACCTGCCAGTGGATCCGCGACCATCATCATCTGGCATTGGTGGGCCCGACCGGCATCGGCAAGTCGTGGTTGGCTTGCGCGCTCGGCCACAAGGCCTGCCGCGAGGGCTTTTCGGTGCTCTACAAGCGCGCCTCGCGCCTGTTCACCGATCTCGCCCAAGCGCGCGGCGAAGGTCGGTTGCCGCGGCTGATGAGCACGCTCGAGCGCACCCGCCTGTTGATCATCGACGATTGGGGGCCTGAACCGCTGAACGCCGAACAGCGCCGCGACCTGCTCGAGATCGTCGACGATCACTACGATAGGGGATCTCTGCTGATCACCAGCCAGCTCCCGGTCAATCGTTGGCACGAGGTGATTGGCGATCCCACGCTCGCCGACGCCATTCTCGACCGCATCATCCACCGCGCCCATCGCATCGATCTCAAAGGCCCATCGCTGCGTCGCCGCGTCATCGCCAGCGAAAGCTCCGCTGCATGAACGCCCGTGCGCCGATCGCCCACGGGGGCCCACAGCGCCTCCCCACGCGCGCCGCTCCGTCGCTCGTGAGGGCACTGCGCGTCGCGCGCGGGTCCCCTCCGTGGACTCCGTGGACGATCCTCTGCCGCCTTGACCGGCACCACCCTTTTTTGCAACCTGTATTCGAGTCGACGGCGCAGCTTGCTGCGACCCTCACGCCGACCCTGTCGGCCGCGTGACGGCGTGATCACGATCACCGGAATCAGTGATCATCTTCGGCTGGAATGGCCGATCACAATCACCGGAAATGATTGAGGGTTCTGTGCGATCCCGCGTCAGAGCGCAGTCGACAGGGCAGTACAGGAACTCGGGATTGCACAGAAGCCTGATTGAACGAAGCCGCGGTCAAGAAACAACGCCGCTAGCGCTTCCGGAATGTAACTGATCAGCGTTTCGGGCGGGCGCCACGCAGATTTTCCTTCAGACACCGTCAGCATGAG
>DATAYO010000009.1:0-12709 GCA_036272515.1 Steroidobacteraceae bacterium
GGGAAGAACAGTTCCGTGGCCAGCTTCGTCCGGCGCATCGAGTGTTCGGAGCGAGCGGAAGCGCTCGGCGTGTCAGCGCCGGGGGTAGGGGGTGCCGTCCTTATGGACGTATCCGCCGTCGTCCTTCAGGAAGCACAGGTCGATGTCCGGGTAGTCGCCCTCGTCCTCCATCACCTTCCTCGAGCCGATCTCGAGAATCAGCGCGTCGCGCTCGGATCGATTCTGCAGGTGATGCCCGTCATGGACTCCGGCTTTGAAGCCGGCGCAATCGCCGGCACGAAGGATCTCCTCGCCCGAATCCGTGACCAGCGCGAGCTCGCCCTCCAGGACATAGACGAACTCATCTTCCGCGGAATGCCAGTGACGTTGACTCGACCAGGCGCCCGGCGGCAGATGCAACAGATTCACGCCGAAGTCGGTCAGCCCGGCAGCGTCTCCGAGCCTCTGGCGCCGCCGGTCCGTGCAGGGCCGGTCGAACGGAGGAGGGTAGCCGCAGCCCAAAGCCGTGGGCACTTCGTGCAGATCGATTCGCTTAGGCATGGCGTGATTCCGCGGTAATCTACCGTCCTTATACACCGGACGAGCGCGATCCGGTACCGTCGACGGGGAGAGGACCGATGAGCTACGTGGAACGTAATCTCTTGCCCAACGAGGAGATCACCTATCGGGCAAGGCTGCACCGCGCCATCTACATTCTGCCCGACTGCATCCTGGCGGTCGCCGTGCTCGTCGGCCTTGCGGGCGGGGGCTGGATCGCCGCCGGCGTGGTCGCGGTCATCGGCATCCTGTCGTTCATACCGCCCTGGATCCGAGCGAGCAGCTCGGAATTTGCGATCACCAACAAGCGGGTTCTCATCAAGGTGGGCTTGGTGCGCCGGCACTCGCTCGAGCTCCTGCTCTCGAAGGTCGAGGGCATCGGCGTCGATCAAACCGTGCTCGGGCGCATCCTGGGTTACGGAACGATCACGGTGTCGGGTGTCGGTGGTACCAAGGAGTCATTTCGCATGATCTCCAGCCCGCTGGAATTTCGCCGCCAGGTGCAGGCGAGCCTGTCGGCCATTTCCTGAAGGGCGGTGCGGCGCGCCGGGATTCAGGGGATTGCCGGGCTACCAGCCGACCGCCTCCCCGTCCTTGCGAAAGTCCGATCCGCTGCGATAGTAGCCGTCCGCCGCTTCGATCACCTGTACGCCGCCCATGTTGGCACCGCTGACCCGCTCGACCCTATGCCCCATCGCCTTGAGCTTGGCACCCAGCAGATCGTACAGCGGTGCTTCGAGATCGAGCTCGTTGGAGATCTGGCTGTGCCAGAAACGCGCCATATCGGCCGCCGCCTGTACGTTGGCGCCGAGATCCAGCACGTTGACCAGGAGCTGCGCGTGGCCCTGCGCCTGCATGTCCCCGCCCATCAATGTCACGGTCATCTGCGGCTTTCCGTCCTCATGCAGGACGAAGCCGGCGGAGAGCGTATTGAAGGGCCGCTTGTGGGGTGCGATGACGTTGGGACTCGCCGGGTCGAGCGTGAACAACGCGCCGCGATTGTGCAGGATGAAGCCGTAGCCCGGAATGGTGATCCCCGAGCCGAACTCGTAGAAGTTGCTGTTGACCCAGGACACCATGTTGCCTTCGCCGTCGGCCGTCGACAGCACCACGGTATCGCCGGGCATTTTCACGTCGCTGACGGGCCCCGGCGTGGAGGCATGGAGCGGGTCCACCCGGCCGCACAAGGAGGCCGCATAGGACTTGGACAGCAATCGCTCGAGCGGCACCGGGACTGCATCCGGGTCGCCGTTGTAGCGGAGCAAGTCCGCGAACGCGAGCTTCTTCGCCTCGACGAACAGGTGCCAGTATTCTACGTTGGCCGGTCCGAGCGAGGCGAGCGTTGCCCCCGGCGCCCAGCGCGGTACGCATGCCTCGAGAACGTTCAGAATCTCCTCGGCGGCCCAGGCCTGCGAGGGCGGCGGCAGCTCGAGAATTTGCCGGCCGTGATAGTGGGAACGTGCGGGCTCGACCCACTCGCCGTGATATCCCGCCAGGTCCTCGAGCGTCATGGTGCCGCCCAGCTTGTTGGATTTGGCGACGATGGCTTTGGCGATCTCGCCTCGATAGAACACCTCCGCGCCATGCGCTTGAAGCAGCCGGAAGGTGTGTGCCAGGTCCGTATTCTTGAACCATTCGCCGGCCCGTGGCGCTCGCCCGTTCAGATACCAGGTCTTGACCGAATCCGGATCGAGCTCGGTACAGCAGCCCGTGAGCGGCAGTGCCTTGGGCAAGGTCCAATCGCTGGCGATGCGTTCCGAGATCGGAAATCCATGCTCGGCGTACTGTGCGGCGGGCTCGAGGACCTGTTTGAAGGTGAGCTTTCCGAAACGCCGCTCCAGGGACTCCCATCCCCAGACGGTGCCTGGAACGGTCACGGGCAAGATGCCGTTGATGGGCATGCCGGAGGTCGGGCCCCAGTTATGCGGATTCCAGTGATAGCCGAGCTTGTTGAAACGCTCGACGGTTGCGCCGGTCGGGGCCGTGCCGCTCGCATTCAAGACGTAGACCTTGTTGTCCTTGGCGACGTACACCAGTGCGAACAGGTCGGAAGCCACACCCACCATCATCGGCTCCACCACGCTCAACGTGGCGGCGGTCGCGACCGCGGCATCGACCGCATTACCACCGTGCAGGAGGATCTGCAGGCCCGCCTGCGCCGCCAGGGGTTGGCTGGTGACCACCATGCCGTGCGGCGCCATGACTTCCGAGCGAGTCTGTGCCGGCCAGCCTTCGGCCCGCACGCCACGCACGGCGCTACAGAAGGGCGCCGGTTCGGCGGCATCGCATCCGGTGTGGCCGGCGGCATCTTTCGACAGTACCGGGGTTGCGGCGAGCGCTGATGCCATCAGCGCGCCGAGGGTCGAGGCGAGGCGTATCATGATTGTTTGTTGCCGGGCTGCGTCGTGTGGATGGGTCCGGCGACATTAGCAAAAGCAATCCCTGCCTGCACGAGAGACTGGCTTGAATCGATCGGGAATCTCACCGGGGCAGAGCCGCTTGAAGGCGCTGTTGGAGGCGGGCCGGTTCGCCGTCACGGCGGAGATCACTCCGCCGGCCTCCAGCAACCTCGCCGAGCTGCTCGCCAAGGCGCGGCCTCTGAAGGGTCTCGCCGATGCGGTCAACGTCACCGACGGGGCCGGCGCCCGCGCGCATCTCGACTCCATCGTGGCCGCGAGCCTGCTGCTCGAGGAGGGGATCGAGCCGATCTTGCAGATCACTTGCAGGGACCGCAACCGAATCGCCCTGCAGAGCCAGCTCCTGGGTGCGGCCGCGCTGGGCATCACCAATCTGCTGCTGCTCAAGGGGGATGACCCGGCTGCAGGCGATCAACCGGACGCCAAGCCGGTCTTCGATCTCGATACGGTGGCGCTGGCCGCGACGGCCGTTGCCATCCGCGACCGGGGCCAGCTGCCCTACGGTCGCAAGGTCGGCGGATCGGCGGCATTCTTCATCGGCGTCGCCGATGCACCCGTGGATCCTCCGGCGGACTGGAAGCCGCTCGGCTTGATGAAGAAGATCGAGGCAGGCGCGCAGTTCGCGCAGACGCAGTTTTGCATGGACGCGAAGATCCTGCGCCGCTATGTCACGAAGCTGAAAGAGAGCGGCGCCGCGCGCGGACTGCACCTGCTCGTCGGCGTCGCGCCGCTGGCCTCGGCCCAGTCCGCACGCTGGATCCAGCAGCATCTGTTCGGATCGGTCATTCCCGAGTGGATGATCGAGCGGCTGGAGAAGGCCGCCGATCCGCCGGCCGAGGGCCGTGCGCTGTGCGTGGAGTTGCTCAAGGAATATGCGGAAATTGCGGGCGTGAGCGGTGCCCACATCATGGCGCCGCTCAACGAGCAGTCCATTCCCGCCGTCATCGAGGCGCTGCGCACCTCGGCCTGAAGGAAGCCCCCAGCTCACTCGATCAGCTGATCGAGCAGCCGGGCGGCGTGGATGGCGGTGCGGCCTGCGCCGTGCTCGATCTGGTGCCGGCAGCTGGTGCCGTCCGCGACGACCACGGCCTCCGGCGCCGCGCGCACGGCGGGCAGCAAGGTGAGCTCGGCCATCTGCATCGAGATCTCCTGATGCGCGGCTTCATAGCCGAAGCTGCCTGCCATGCCGCAGCAGGAGCCTTCGATCAGCCGTGCATTCGAGCCGGGAATCAGGCGCAGCACCTCGAGCATCGGATCCACCGCCGCGAATGCCTTCTGATGACAGTGGCCGTGCACCAGAATGGCCCGGTCCGCCGGCTTGAAATTCGCGGTGAATCGCCTGGCGTGCCATTCGCGCGCGATGAACTCCTCGAACAGGAGCGCCTGCGAGGCTACGATGCTGGCGCTCTCGCCGAGGCCCATGGCCAAGGTCTCGTCGCGCAAGGTCAACAAACAGGAGGGTTCCAGGCCGACGATCGCGATACCGCACCGGGCGAACGCCTCGAGTGCGCCGACCAATTGCCGGGCCTTGGCCCGCGCGCGGTCGACCATCCCGGCGCTCAGGTAGGTTCGGCCGCAACAGTAATGGCCGCCGCTTGAGTTCCCCGCCCCGGTGCTCAGCGTGTGAATCCGATAGCCGGCGGCGCGAAGCACGCGGGCGGCGGCCAGCGCGTTTTCGCGCTCGAAGGTGCCGTTGAAGGTGTCAACGAACAGCACCGCGGTCTTGCCTCCCGCCGCGGCCGCTTCGAGCAGCGCCTCGCGGCTCGACCAGTGTCCCTCTCCCGGCTGCCGCCAGAAGGTGTCCGCACGCCAGCGCGGCAAGGAGCGTTTGGCGCAGAAGCCGCTCAGCCGCTCACCGAGCCGGCGGGCGCCGGGCACCGTCTCGCGAGCATTCGACAGCCACGGGACCCGGCTCGCCGCCGCGGCGTAATCGGGGAGCCCCGCGATGAGCCGATCCTTGAGCGAGTACCCGTGGCGCGCCTTGTAGTGCGCCAGAAATTCGATCTTCATTCGGGCCATGTCGATGCCGGTTGGACATTCGCGGCGGCATCCCTTGCAGCTGACGCAGAGGTCCATCGCCTCCTTCACGGCGGCGCCGGTCAGTGCGTCCGGACCGAGCTGGCCGGACAGCGCCAGGCGCAGCGTGTTGGCGCGACCGCGTGTGAGGTGCTGCTCGTCGCGCGTGACGCGGTAGCTCGGGCACATGGTGCCGGCGTCGAACTCGCGGCAGTGGCCGTTGTTGTTGCACATCTCTACGGCCTTCGCGAACCCCCGGGTGGGATCGCCGCCCGTTCCCGGTGCGCTGATCTGCCCGGTGAGCGGGTCGTTCTGCACGTCCCAGCCCGACCAATCGAGCTTCGGCGCGAGCGCGATGGTCCGGTATGGCCGGGCGGCGGAAGGCGGGGCGAATCGAAACAGCGCGGGGTCGTCCATCCGCGGCGGATCGATGATCTTGCCCGGGTTGAACAGGCCGTGCGGATCGAGCTCGCGCTTGATGTCGCGAAACGCCTGGTTGAGCGAATCGCCGAACTGCCATCGAATCCATTCGCCGCGGCACAGGCCATCGCCGTGCTCGCCGCTGTAGGCCCCGCGGAATCTTCGCACGAGCTCGGCGGCTTCCTCGGCGATGGCACGCATGCGTGCCGCGCCCCCGCCGGGGCCGTCCCGGCGCATGTCCAGGATGGGCCTGACATGCAGCGTTCCCACCGAGGCATGCGCATACCACGTGCCGTGCGTCCCGTGGCGCGTGAAGATCTCCGTGAGGGCGTCCGTGTATACGGCCAGATGCTCGAGCGGAACGGCACAGTCCTCGATGAAGCTCACCGGTTTGCCGTCGCCTTTGAGGCTCATCATGATGTTGAGGCCGGCCTTGCGCACCTCCCAGAGATCTCTCTGCGCGCCCGCCTCGGTCATGGTGACGACGCTACCCGGAAGCCCGAGATCGGCCATGAGCTCGACCAGCGAGGCGAGCTTGGCCCCAAGCCCGGCGGCATCCTCGCCGCTGAACTCGACCAGCAAGATCGCCGCGGGGCGCCCGATCAATGCTCGCTCGAGCAGCGGCCGGTATCTGGGATTCGACAGCCCGAGGTCGATCATGATCCGATCGACCAGCTCGACGGCGCTGGGCCCGAGGCGCACCAGGTGCTGAGGAGCCTCCATGGAGGCGTGGAAACTCGGGAAATTCACGACGCCCAGAGCCCGATGCGAGGGTCGCGGCGCGAGCTTCAAGGTGAGCGTCTTGGTGTGAGCCAACGTGCCCTCTGAGCCGATCAGCAAGTGGGCGAGGTTGACCTCACCGTCGGGGGTGTAGGGGCGCTCGCTCTGGTTGTCGAAAATATCGAGGTTGTAGCCGCCCACCCGGCGCATCACTCTAGGCCAACGCTCCGCGATCTCTCGCCGATGACGGGCGGCCAGCGCGCGTACAAATACTGCGATGGCCGCCGCGCGGCCGCTGAGCGTGGACACCGGCCCGAAATCCGCCTGGGTACCGTCGGCGAGCCAGGCGCTCAAGCCCAGCACGTTGTGAACCATGTTGCCGTAGGCGATGGAGCGCGAGCCGCAGGAGTTGTTTCCCGCCATGCCGCCGAGCGTGGCCTGCGCACCGGTCGATACGTCCACCGGAAACCAGAGTCCGTGCGGTGCCAGCCGGGCATTCAAATGGTCGAGCACCAGTCCGGGCTCCACCACGGCGCTGCGTTTGGCGATATCGATGTCGAGCACGCGCCTGAAGTGCTTGCTGTTGTCGATCACCAGGCCCGCGCCGACCGTCTGTCCGCATTGGCTCGTGCCGGCGCCGCGCGCGAGCGTGGGTACGTGCAGGTCGCGCGCGATCTCCAGGGCGACGCCGATGTCGGCGCCGTCGGCCGGCACGAACACGCCGGCCGGCATGATCTGATAGATGGAGGCGTCGGTTGCATAGCGGCCGCGCGACGCCGCATCGAACAGCACTTCGCCGCGAGTCTCGCGGCGCAGGCGGCGCGCCAGGGTCCCGAGGGAGTCGGGCGGCGGCTTGGGTACGCCTGCCGTCGACGCCCCAGCCGTCACGGAATCATCCACCTGACCACGTACTGCTGCAGCACCACCAGCACGCCGAGCAGCAAGGTCAGCACGATGCTGTGCACGAAGGTGCGTGCCAGCACCCGGCCTTCCTGGCCTTGCAGCCCGGTGACGGAGACGCCGGTGGCGATGTTTTGCGGAGAGATCATCTTGCCCATGACGCCGCCCGAAGAATTGGTGGCCGCGATCAGCACCGGATTCAAGCCGAGCTGGCCGGCCGCAACCACCTGCAGATTGCCGAACAGTGCGTTGCCGGAAGTGTCGCTGCCGGAGAGGAACACGGCAATCCATCCGAGGAAGGCGGACAGCATCGGAAAGAAGATGCCGGCGGAGGCGACTCCGAGACCGAGGGTATAATTCATGCCGGAATAGTTCATGAGATAGGCGAGCCCGACGATCAGCGCCACCGTCAGGATGGCGAATCGGCTTTGACGCCAGGTCATCGCCACCGCACCGAAGAAGCGGCCGGGGCCGACGCCGACCGCCGCTGCGGTGATGATGCAGGCCACCAGGATGGCCGTTCCGGTGCCGAGCGGCTGGAACACCCAGGTGGCGCCGTAGGCCTTCTTGTACAGGGTGATGAACACCTCGTCGTGCAAGCCGGGCCAGGCGATCTTCTGCTGTGCGATGGCCGCGACTTTGAGGTGCGTCCAGATGATCACCACCACCGAGACGAGCACCCACGGGATCCAGCCCTGCCAGCCGGAAATCGATGAGGACGTAGTGCCGGCGGCGGGCCGATGCACCGAGAACTCGGGGTCGGGCGCCGGTGCCCACAGCCTCAGAAAGCCGAGCGTCACCACCAGCGACACCAGCGCAGCGAGCACGTCGGTGAGCGAATAGTCGAGATAGTTCGACGACACGAATTGCGCGAGACCGAAGCTCACGCCGGCGACCAGCAGCACCGGCCATACGGCGCGCACCGAGCGAAAGCCGCCGTACATGCTCATGACGTAGAACGGCAGGATGGCGGCGATGAAGGGAAGCTGGCGGCCGACCATCGCGCCGAGCTTGACCGCGGGCAGGCCGGTGACCTGCCCGAGCACGGTGATCGGCGTGCCGAGTGCGCCGAATGCCACCGGGGCGGTATTGAAGATGAGCGTGAAGGTGAGCGCTTCGAGAGCCGGCATGCCGATGAGTATCAGCAGAGCGCTGGTGATCGCCACCGGCACGCCGAATCCGGCAACGCCTTCCAGCAAGCACCCGAAGCAGAACCCGATCACCACCAGAACGATGCGCCGGTCGTTCGGCAGATGCTCCAGCAACCAGTCGCGGAAGGCGTCGAACCGGCCTGAAATGACCGCAATGTTGTAGAGAAGCAGCGCCGTGAACACGATCCACATCACCGGCCACAAGGCGAATACGGCGCCCGCCGCGAGGCTGTCGAGCGCGAGGCCCACCGGGAATTTCCAAACCGCGATCGCGACGATCAATCCCACCGCGACACCGGCGAACGAGGCCTGCCAGGCCGGACGACGCAAGACACCGAGGCAGATCAGCACCGTGACGATGGGCAGCGCTGCAACGAGAAACGACCAGATCAGACTGCCGCCAACGGGCGTCAACAATTGATTGAACATCTTATTTTTCTCCCGGCAATGGACTCGTGGACCGATAAGCCTTCGACGGTTCGCCTCCCAAGTTTCCGGCACTCCGGGGCGTTTATGCAAGGGTGCTATTCTACGCGCACAAAAACAGCCACGAGCCTCTTCCATGACCCCACCTCGACTCCGTACCCGATTGGTTCGCGTTGCTGCCGTCGCCGGCCTGTCCCTGGTCGCCTTGGCGGCTTCGGGGGCGCCCAAGCGCAGTCTCGAGCTCGAGGACTTCGATCGGCTGGCGGCCGTCGACGGCCTCGTGTGCTCGCGTGACGGCAGCAAGATCGCCTACAGCGTCGAGCAGTCGGACTTGGACGCGGACGAGCGCAAAAGCGCCCTGTGGATGGTGGACTTCGACGGTACGCATGACCTGCGGTTGACCGAACCGGCGGAGTCCGCGTCCAACCCGAAATTCAGCCCCGACGGGCGATATGTCTCCTTCGTCGCCGCGCGCGGCGTCGATATCAAGCCGCAGGTCTATGTTCTCGACCTGCACGGAGGCGAGCCTCGGGCCGCCACCGGCGTCGGTGGCGACATTGCCGACTACGCCTGGTCCCCCGATGCCCGCACATTGGTGGTTTCGATGTCGGCGGGGCAGGGTGCCGCCAAGACGCCCGCGCCCATCGTGATCCATCGATTGCATTTCAAGCAGGATCGGGTCGGGTACCTGAGCGACAAGGATCGCACGCAGCTCTATCTGGTCGATCCGGCGACCCGGGAGATGACCCCCCTCACGACCGACAAGCGCTTCGACGACACATCGCCGGCATGGTCGCCCGACGGCAAGACGATCGCCTTCTTCAGCACGCGCGACTCGGATCCGGACCGCACCGGCAAGCTCGAGCTCTATCTCATCGACGTGAGCTCCCACAGCGGGCCGCGCAAGCTCGCGGAATTCTTCGCTCCGAACAAGCCCGCGCTGGTGTGGACGCCGGATGGGACGCGAATCCTGTATACGTCCGGGCTGGAGCCGCGGCTCAACGCCTACATCCAGGATCGCTTGAACGTGGTCACGGTGGCCGACGGCGAGACGAAGTCGCTGACCGAGCGGCTGGACCGCGCCGTATCCTATCCCGCGGTCTCGAACGACGGGCACTCGATCGAAGTCGTCCTTGAGGACGACGGCTCGGAAGTCCCCGTGCGATTGAGTCTCGATACCGGACAGATCGAGCAGCGTCTCGACGGCAAGCTCTCGGCGACGAGTCTCTGCACCGGCGCAAGCCATGTGGCGGTGGTCGCCTCGAGCGACACCCGCGTGTCCGAGGTCTACGCGCTCGAGAACGGCCGCCTGCGCCAGCTCACCGATCACAACGGCGCCCTCGTCGCGCAGCTGTCGCTCGGTCCGGTCGAGGACATTGCCTTTCCAAGTCGCGATGGCACGATGATCCACGGGTTGATGGTGAAGCCGGCCGACTTTCACGCCGGGCGGCTGTATCCGACCATTCTTTGGATCCACGGCGGACCCAACGGACAGGACTCGCATGGACTGCCTGTCGATACGTACCCGCTCGAGCTCGAGCGCCAATGGTTCGCCGCCCATGGCTATGTCGTCCTGGCCGTCAACTATCGCGGCAGCAGCGGGCGAGGCGGTGCGTTCGCGAGCGCCATCGCCGCCGACTGGGGCCACAAGGAGGTGGCGGACCTGCAGGCCGGCATCGATTACGCGATCCGCCGGAAGATCGCAGACCCGCATCGCCTGGGCGTGGGCGGGTGGAGCTACGGCGCCATCCTCACCGATTATCTGATCGCTTCCGATACGCGCTTCAAGGCGGCGATCGCCGGGGCGGGTAGCGGCAATCAACTGTCGACGTACGGCAGCGACGAATATGTCATGCAATACAACGCCGAGCTCGGTCCGCCGTGGGTGTCGACGGATCGCTGGCTAAGGGTGTCCTATCCTTTCTTCCACGCCGAGCGCATCAAGACACCGACCTTGTTTCTCGGCGGCGGCAAGGACTTCAACGTTCCGGTCGGAGGGGGCGAGCAGATGTACGAAGCGCTTCGCACGCTGGGCGTCCCCACGGAGCTCATCGTCTATCCGGGGCAATATCACCTGCTGACGCGGCCGAGCTACATCAAGGACAGAATCGGCCGATATCTCGACTGGTTCGATCGTTATCTCAAAGCACCGGGCGGCTGAGCGGGGCGGCGCACCGGCCGCCTGAGCGGGGGCGGCGCACCGCGCTCGACCCCGAGCGGGGTCCGTTGCGAATTGCATCACAAATCGCCACCAAGCCCCGCGCCCGGGTAGCCCGGTGCGGGACTGCAATCCCAGAAATGTGATTCATCGCCGCCCAGCTTCGGCGCTTATCCCCGACCCTTACGTATGCGGCGGAAAACCTTACGGAGTTTCACCCGAGCGGGGACTCCGCACGGCGGCATTTTCGAGGCGCGGGATCCATGACTCCGGCGAGCAACATTACGGTCGCAAACCTCGCGGCCAGGCAGGACTCGAGCATGAAGGCGGCGAGCCGCGCCGCGCGCCTGTGCCTGGTCGTTCATGACGATCTCGAGCTACGCCTGAGGCTTGCAAGCCTGGTGCGCCGGGCGGTGCCTGCGCTCGAGTCCGATGCGCTCGGCTTCCCGGCCCTGGAGAGCTTGTCCGCCGAGCAATTGCGTTCCTACCGTGCGGTGCTGCTGATCGTCGAGTTCATGAAGCAGGGAGCCGATCCGCTGACGCCGGTCGAGCGGCTGCACCGGCGCGCGCCCTCCATTCCGCTGCTGGTGTTCGCCCGCCACGGCGACGAGCGTGCCGCCATCCGCGCGATGAAGGCGGGCGCGGTGGATTACTGGCCGATCCATTCGGTCGACGTAGCCGAGCTGGCCGCCTCGCTGCAGACACTTCTCGGAACGACGGCGGAACCGCCGGGGATACAGGCTCCCGCCCCGCCTGAGGCTCCGTCCCAGGCGCTTGCATCGGTATCGAACGATCCCGGTGCATACCCGCACATTGCCGGCTACCGACTGCTCAAGAAGATCGCCTACTCCTCGTCGGCCACCGTCTATCTCGCTCGCAACAGCGACCTCGCGCAGATGGTCGCGCTCAAGGTGCAGACCATCCGCGATCTGCCCGATGTCTCCGAGGAGAGCCGGCTGCGCTTCGCGCGAGAATGCGAAATTCTGTCCAGCCTCAATCATCGGTCGATCGCCGATGTCATCGACTTCGGCATCACGCCGGATTACCTGTACCTCGCCCTGGAATACTTTCCTTGCGGGAGCATGCGTGAGCGGTTGAAGAACCCGGTGAGCGAGAGCGACGCTCTCAATTATGCGCGCCAGATCGGCGCCGCGTTGCAGGTGGTGCACGCGGCGGGCATCGTGCATCGCGATCTGAAGCCGTCGAACATCATGCTCACCACCGACAACCGCGCGGTGCTGATCGACTTCGGCTCGGCCCGCGCCCAGCTCGTCGGCCACGAGCTGTCGCGCTCGGATTTGATGACCGGCACACCGTACTACGTCTGTCCGGAGCAGATCGGCGGTGGGGATCCCGATCAGCGCGGCGACCTGTACAGCCTGGGCGTCATCTTCTACGAGATGCTGGCCGGACGCCTGCCGTTCCGCGGCACCACGCTCACGGAGATTTTCGATGGCCACCGCAACGTCGCGGTGCCGCCGCTGCCCGTCTCCCGTTCGCGCTTCGAGCCGTTGATTCACCGCTTGCTCGCGAAGAGCCCGGACGGGCGATTTGGGTCCGCGCAAGAATTTCTCGATGCGCTGGAGCTCATCGCTCCGGCAAAAACGCCCAAGGAGCGCTCCGAATGAACAAGGCAGCTGCCCGGCAAGAACCGGACGTCCGAACCGCCGAAGTCCCTGCTCCGGGCGTCCCCCCGAAGCGGCAGAAGCTGGCGGCCTTCCTGGTCACCGACGATATCGAGCTCTGGCCGCAGATCGGCGCGCAGCTGCCGGGCAGGCTGAATTTCCGGCAGATCGATTCGCTCGGCGATCTCATCCGTGCCAACCCGGGCGATCTTCCCGCCGTGGTCGTGTGGGACGCGCGCTCGAGCGCGGACAAGACTCAGGATCTGTCGAAGCTGCAGGGCCATTCGGCGCGCTTCGCCGTGATCGTGCTGGATGAAAGGGAATCGGAGTGGACGTCGG
>DATAYO010000010.1:0-11665 GCA_036272515.1 Steroidobacteraceae bacterium
GCAGCCGCGAGCGCCGCAGCCGGGAGCGCTGCGCATGCGGCTCGAAGCGAACGGGGCGGTGGCGCTCGGCGACGGCCGCACCAGGCCGCTTGCCGGCTTCGCCGGTCTGGAGGTGCATGCGGTGGCAGCCATCGGCCATCCCGAGCGGTTCTTCGAGATGTTGCGCGCACACGGCATCGGGGTCCTCGGCCACGCGTTCCCGGATCACGCGCGCCTCACGCCCAAGGACATCGCTTTTCCCGACTCGAGGCCGGTGCTCATGACCGAGAAGGATGCCGTAAAATACAGGCACACGGCCGACGAGCGGCTCTGGTACGTACCGGTGAGCGCATATTTCGAGGGCGGCGGATCGACTACACTGCTCGATATCGTGACCGACCGAATTGCCGAGGGCGCGCCGCCGCGCGGGAGGATCGATGGATAAACGCTTGTTGGATCTGCTGGTCTGCCCGATCTGCAAGGGACCCTTGCGTGTCGCCGGCACCGGCAGCTCGCTCGAGCTCGTTTGCCGCTCTGATCGGCTCGCCTATGCCGTTCGCGACGGCATTCCGATGATGCTGCCGGAAGAGGCCCGTGTCCTGGGCGCGGAAGATCCGCTCGTGAGCCGATGAGTGTCTGGTGAGCCGATGAGTGCCTTGTCGAGCTGACGATCGGCGTGAGTACGGATTTTCACGTCGTCATCCCGGCCCGGTTTGCGGCGAGCCGCCTGCCGGGAAAGCCGCTGCTGGACATCGGTGGGCGCCCTTTGATTCAGTGGGTGTGGGAATGCGCCCGTGCGAGCGGCGCGGCCTCGGTCATCGTGGCGACCGACGATGCGCGCGTCGCGAGCGCAGCCGCGGGTTTCGGCGCCGACGTGGCGTTGACCTCCGCGCAGCATGCCTCCGGCACGGATCGCATCGCCGAGGTCGTGCGCGCCCGCGGCTTCGGCAACGACCAGATCATCGTCAATCTGCAAGGCGATGAGCCGCTGATGCCGCCGCAGGTGCTCGCCGATGCGGCCGCGGCGTTGGCCGGCCGCCGCGAGGTCGACATCGTGACGGCCGCCGCGCCGATCGCGAGCCTCGAGGAATTCCTCGACCCGAGCTGCGTGAAGGCCGTGCTGGCACGGGACGGCAGCGCGCTCTATTTCAGCCGCGCCCCGGTGCCCTGGCCGCGCGAGCGCCTCGCGGACGGGCGGCCCGCGGCGTTCGACGGCGCCTTGCGGCATATCGGCCTGTATGCCTACCGCGTGCAGAGCCTGCTCCGATTCGCCGGTTGGGAGGCGACGCCGCTCGAGACCCTCGAGAAGCTCGAGCAGCTGCGGGCGCTGGAATACGGCATGCGCATCCACGTGCTGGTGCTGGCCGAGGCGCCGCCGGCGGGAGTGGACACCTGGGAGGATTTGGAACGGGTGCGGGGACTTGATCACACCCGTCGAGCCTGATTGGCTGAAGTTGGACGTTTCCGCGGAAACGTTGTCCGCAGTGCGGACGCGCTTCTGGATCGAATCCGCCAATCTCGGCCTGCGTGCGAGAGATGGCCGCTTACAGCAGATGGCGTAGCAGCCAGTACAGGCTGCCGGCCAGGGCGATGGAGACGGGCAGCGTCAGCACCCAGGCCATCAATAGATTGCGCACGGTCGACCATTGAAGCCCGGATCGGTTGGCGACCATGGTTCCGGCCACCCCGGAAGACAGCACGTGCGTGGTGCTCACCGGCAGGCCGTACATGTCGGCCGCGCCGATGGTGAGCATGGCGACGAGCTCGGCGGAAGCGCCCTGGGCATAGGTCAGATGCGTTTTGCCGATACGCTCACCGACGGTGACGACGATGCGCTTCCAGCCGATCATGGTGCCGAGTCCCAGGGCGATGGCCACCGCGACTTTCACCCAGGGGGGAATGAACTTGGTCGAATTGTCGAGCTGTTTCTTGTACTGCCCGAGCACTTGCTTGTCCGCATCCGTGACGGGAATCGCCGTGGATTTGCCCAGGAAGCGCAAGCCCTCGCTCACCAGGTACATCTCGTTGCGGATATTGATCATGTCGCCCGGCGGAACCTTGGCGAGCGAGTGAAATTCATCGACTTGCCGCTGGATCGTCGCGGACAGCGCGACCAACGCCGGCAGGGTCTCGGGCGTGACCGATCTCGCGCGCACGATGTCGATCGCGGCGGCGTGCGGATCGGCCGGCGCCGGCCCGCTGGCATAGCGGCCGAGGACCGTCTGCGCCTGCGTCGAAATCTGCACGAACTGGCTGACGTCTCGCTCGTGCATGGTCCGGTTGAGCGCATAGGCGGTGGGCACGGTGCCGATCAGGATCAGCATGATGAGACCCATGCCTTTCTGTCCGTCGTTCGAGCCGTGCGCGAAGCTCACGCCAGTGCAGGTGAGCACCAGCAGGCCGCGGATCCAGGCTGGCGGCGGCTGATCGCCCTTCGGTTCCCGGTAGAGCGAGGGAATCGGGATGAGTTTCATCGCCACGAGCAGCAGCACTGCGGCGAGGCTGAATCCCACGATCGGCGAGAACAGCAGCGACTCGCCGATTTTCGTGGCTTGTCCCCAGTCCACGCCGCTGGTGCCGCCGGCGCTCCCGGCGGCCATGATCTGATTCATCAGGCCGACGCCCATGATCGACCCGATCAAGGTATGGGAGCTGGAGGAGGGCAGGCCGAAATACCAGGTGCCCAGATTCCACAGAATCGCGGCGATCAGCAACGCGAACACCATGGCAAAGCCGGCGCCGCTCCCGACCTGCAGAATCAGCTCGACGGGCAGCAGCGAGACGATGCCGAACGCCACCGCGCCGCTCGAGATGAGTACGCCGATGAAGTTGAACGCGCCGGACCAGATCACCGCGAAGTTCGGCGGCAGGGAATGGGTGTAGATGACGGTCGCCACGGCGTTGGCGGTATCGTGGAACCCGTTGACGAACTCGAAGCCGAGTGCGATGAACAGCGCGATGCCGAGCAGCACGAACGGGAAGATCCGCGTGTCACGCACCACGGACAAATCATCCGCAAGGTGGTAACCCGCATATATGATGCCGACCACGACCACCGCAGCCGCGAGCAGGTTGAACCACGGGTTGGACCGGTGGCTCGCGAGCGGGGAGGCCTTCGGACTCGGTGCTGCGACGGCATCGACTTGCGTGGCCATGGCTATCCTCGGGAGGGGACTAAAGTCAGCCCTCGTTTATAGATCCGTAACATTACATGGAGATGACAGTCCGAGCTTACGATGCCCTTTACCCTATCCCATCCCGCCGCCGTTCTTCCCTTCGCCCGTGCGCTCGCCCGCCGGCGTCTCCTGTCCGCCGTGGTCATCGGCAGCATGGTTCCGGATTTCGGCTGGTTCCTGCCCTGGCACCCGGCCAGGTTCGAGACTCATAGCGCCGATGCGCTGATCACGTTCTGTCTGCCCGTCGGCCTCACGAGCTACTGGATATTTCAATGGCTGATCAAGGAGCCGTTGATCGAGCTGTTGCCGCCGGGGGCCTATGCGCGCTGGCGGGAACTGAAATCGGCAGCTCCCGTGTCGAGCATCAGGCAATGGCTGCTCGCGGCAGCCGGCATTTTGTTCGGCGCAATAACGCATCTGATCTGGGATGCCTTCACCCATGAGGGCGCACGCGGCGTGCGCATGCTTCCCTCGCTCGAGGACCCGGTGATGCAGATCGGTGCACGGCGGCTCGCCGGGGCCCATCTGCTGCAGGATGTGAGCTCCCTGCTGGGCTTGCTGATCGTCATCGCCATTCTGGCGTATGGGTTGCGGCCGGGCCGGCCCGAGGATGCGCTGCAGGTGCGGCCGGTGAAAAGCCTCGAGCGGCGTACCTGGATCGTGGCCTACCTGGTCGTGGCAGCGGGGCTGAGCGGGCTGCTTTTTCTCTGGCGCCGCCACGCCTCGTTGGGCATCCCGTCGATGCCGGTGAGCCACGCCGCGATCGCGATCCTGCGAGCTGCGGCGGCCTCGCTGCTGGTGATCGCCGCGGCGCTGTATCTACGGTTGCGACTGCGCCCCGGCGAGCCCGTCACGGACCCGCCGGGTGCATCTTTGGTCGATCCCGACGGCTAACTAACGCTCGTCCGGGCCGCCGCCACCTCTCGGCGGTTCGCTCGGTCCCGAGGACCAGACCACGTATTTTTCGCCGCCGCTCGCTTCGCGAGGACGCTCCGTAGCGGGCGGTGCCGCAGGGGGAGGGCCAGACACGGCGACGGGCGCCGGCGGTGCCGAATAGGTCGGCGGCGCGGAATGGGTCGGCGGTGCGGAATGGGTCGGCGGTGCGGAATAGGTCGGTGGTGCCGAATAGGTCTCCGGTGCAGCAAAAGAGGCTGCGGCCGGGGGCTCCGTTCGCGTATCTCTCTCGCCGTCGCGTCCGGTGTCGGGGCGACCGTGATCGTCACGGGCCCCGTTTTCACCGCGTCCACCGCCGGAAGTTCCCGGCTCGGCGCCCTGTCCATTGCCGAATGCTTCGCTGCCTTCGCGACGTCCGCCGCGCCCGCGGCGGCGGCGGCCTCGGCCGCCGCGCTCGGGTCGCTCTCCCGCAGAGTCGCCGCTGCGGCTCGGAGAGTCGGTGCGAGGAGCTTGCTCGGCGCGAGGACCTTGCTCGGCGCGGGGTGCCGGCTCGGCGCGAGGTGTGGCCGGGTCGCTGCGCGCGGCCTCGTTGCGCTGACCTTCGCTGCGCGCAGCGTCATTGCGCGCGGCCTCGCCGCGCGGCGCCTGCTCGGCGCGTGCGCCGTCGTTGCGGCGCGCACCCTCGCGGTGTTCGGGGCGCGAGCGGCCGTCACGGCGGACATCGCGGTCCCGGCCGCCCTCGCGGTCTCGGCCGCCCTCGCGGCGCGCATCGCGATCGCGACTGCGATCTCGATCCCGGCCGCGATCGGCACCGCGGTAGCGGTCGTGGCGCGAGTCGCGGTGCGCCGAGCGCTCGCGATGCACGTGAGCAGTGGCTTCAGCCGCGACGGGTGTCGCCGCCTCGGGCGCCGGGCTGCCGAACAGCCAGCGCCACAAACGAACGAAGATGCCGAGCTGCGGTGTGGCGACCGCCGCCGCCGCCGGGGCGGGTACGGGCGCCGCGGCCGGCGCTTCGGGCTCCGGCATCGGCGAGGCCGCCACCGGCAGGATGCTCGGCACGAGCGGTGCCTCACCCTGAGGTTTCTTGTCGCGCGTGCCGATGGCGGCATCGTCGAGCGTCGGCTGTTCGGCGATCTGGTAGCTGACCGTGGTGTTCTCGGGCAATTCCTTCTCGTCGTCGCGGATGCGGCGCAGGCTGTAGGCCGGCGTCTGCATGTGAGGATTGGGCACGATCACGAGCGATACCTTGTCTCGCGCCTCGATCTGGCTCAGCCACTCGCGCTTTTCGTTCATCAGATAGGTGGCCACGTCCACCGGGACCTGCGCGATGACGCGGCCGGTACGCTCCTTGCGAGCCTCCTCGCCGATCAGGCGCAGCAACGCGAGCGACATCGATTCCACCCCGCGGATGGTGCCCATGCCGCTGCAGCGCGGACAGTTGATGTGGGTGGTCTCGCTCAATGCCGGGCGCAGGCGCTGCCGCGACAGCTCCAGCAGCCCGAAGCGCGACAGGCGCCCCAATTGGATGCGGGCGCGGTCCATCTTCACCGCGTCGCGCAGCATGTCCTCGACGGCACGCTGATTGGCCGTCGATTCCATGTCGATGAAATCGATCACGATCAATCCACCGATGTCGCGCAGACGCAGCTGGCGGGCAATCTCCTCGGCGGCCTCCAGGTTGGTATTGCGGGCCGTCGCCTCGATGTCTCCGCCGCGCGTGCTGCGCGCGGAGTTGATGTCGATGGAGACCAGCGCCTCGGTGTGGTCGATCACCAGGCTTCCGCCCGAGGGCAGCGTCACCTTGTGAGAGTAGGCCGACTCGATCTGACTCTCGATCTGGTAGCGTGTAAACAGCGGCACCGGATCCTGATAGAGCTTGAGCTTGCGCTGCGCATCCGGCGGCATGAAGCGCTGCATGTACTCCTGCGCCTTTTGGAAAGCCTCGGGCTGATCGATCAGGCATTCGCCCACATCGTCCGAGAAGTAGTCGCGCAAGCCGCGCGTGACGGCATCGCTTTCCTGGAAAATCAGGAAGGGAGCCGTGCGACCCTCGTGCGCCTGCACGATCGCGTCCCAGGCGGCCTTGAGATTATTGAGGTCCCACTGCAGCTCTTCGGTCGAGCGGCCGACACCGGCGGTGCGCACGATGGCCCCCATGCCTTCCGGTATCACCAGCCCGCTCATGGCTTCGCGCATCTGGTCGCGATCTTCGCCCTCGATGCGCCGCGAGACGCCGCCGGCGCGCGGATTGTTCGGCATCAGCACCAGGAAGCGGCCGGCGAGGCTGATGAAGGTCGTGAGGGCGGCGCCCTTGTTGCCGCGCTCCTCCTTTTCGACCTGGACCAGGAGCTCCTGGCCCTCTTGCAGCAGATCCTTGATGTTGAGCCGTCCGCCGGCAGCGACCTGCGAACGGAAATACTCCTTGGACACTTCTTTCAGCGGCAGGAAGCCGTGGCGCTGCGCGCCGTAATCGACGAACGCCGCTTCGAGACTCGGCTCGACGCGGGTGATCCGGCCTTTATAGACGTTGGATTTTTTCTGTTCCCGGGAAGGGATCTCGATCGATAAGTCGTAGAGTTTCTGACCGTCGACGAGAGCGACGCGCAGTTCTTCTTCTTGAACTGCGTTGACGAGCATTCTTTTCATTTGCCCCAACTAAGATGGTAGAGGCCGAGGAGAGCTCGAGAATAAAAGCCGGGGCCGCGACACGGCCCATCGCCGTAACGACAAGCGCAGCAAGGAATAGGGAAACGCCGGGCGCGAGCCACGCGAACGGCATCGATTCAACCCAATTCTGCCAAAACGTATACAGCAAGCCCGGGGCCTTGTTCTCGGTTAATGCCTGCCGGGACCCTTTAGCTGAACGCGAAGGATATCCGGCATTGGCTCATCGGCCGAGCGATGGTCTGGCGATCCAGAACCAACTAATATGCGGCGCCCCCAATGTTGGGGCCGCCGCCGAAACCGGTGCCGGCTCGTCCTACCTCAAGTAGGGATTCGAGCTCTCGCTTGAGCCCTCGCTTTTCCTGTAAGCCAAGGGTCGGCGCTCGACACGGTACTGAAACATTACCACGGCTGGCTGCTAGGGTCAATGTAATCAATATCTTAGACAATCGAGCGCGATCAAGGGCGTAACATGCGCGTCATGAACGAGGAAATTCCCGCGTCGCTGACCGCACGGGGCCCCAAAAGCCCGGTCGCCTTGCGCACCATCACCGAGGAGGAAGCCGGCCAGCGAATCGACAATTTTTTGATGCGACACTTCAAGACCGTGCCGCGCAGCCGTATCTACCGGCTGCTGCGCAAGGGCGAGGTGCGGGTCAACAAAAAGCGCGTCGAGGCGGAATACCGGGTGGCGGCGGGCGATGAGGTGCGGTTGCCTCCGGTGCGCATCGAGGCAGGGCAGGAGCCCGGAAGGCCGTCCTCGAGTCTCCAGGAGCTCATGGAGAAGTCGGTGATCTTTCAGGACAAGCACCTGCTGGTCATCAACAAGCCCGCGGGTGTGGCAGTGCATGGCGGCAGCGGCATGAGCTTCGGAGTCATCGAGGCGCTGCGGGCCTCGCGTCCGCGCGAGTCGCTGGAGCTCGTTCATCGGCTCGATCGGGACACCAGCGGCTGCCTATGCGTGGCTCGCGACCGCGGCACCCTGGTTGCGCTGCACGCACTGATCCGCGACTCGGGGATGCACAAAACCTACCTCGGCCTGGTGTCAGGCAGCTGGCAGCTCGGCACCAAGCGGATCGACGCTCCGCTCGCAACCGACGGCCGCCGTCACGGTGAGCGTCACGTACGCGTCGCCACCGCCGGCAAGGACTCGGTGAGCGTATTCAAGCCCGTACAGTTCTTCGGCAGTGCGGCAACCTTGATGGAGGTGGACATCCCGACCGGCCGCACGCATCAGATTCGCGTGCATGCGTCGTTCGCGGGACATCCGCTGCTCGGTGACGACAAGTACGGCGATCGGGATCGCAACGCCGAGTTCAAGGGGCTCGGCTTGAAGCGCATCTTCCTCCACGCGCATTCCGTGGCATTCGATTGGCCCGGCTCCGGAGTGCCCTTTCATGCAAGCGCGCCGTTGCCCGATGACTTGGCGTCGGTGTTGGATGCGATCGCCGTGCCCAAGCGCAAGGCACCACGACGCCGGCAGCGACGCTGAAGACCGCAGGGCGTGCCGGCGGCAACGCATTAGGTTGCGGGTGAGGGCATCTCATGCAATTTTTTTAGGATTTCAAAAAATTGCATGAGATACCCTCACCCACAACCCTCCGGGGTATGCGGAAACACCTATTCGGATTACTACGGAATATCGAACCCCAACCGCCGCAGGATCGCGCAGAGCCGGATCAGCGGCAGCCCGATGAGTGCGGTCGGATCATCGCTGTCGATGGACGAGCAGAGCGCGATGCCGAGTCCTTCGCTCTTGAAGCCGCCGGCGCAATCCAAGGGCGACTCCCGGGCCACGTAACGCTCGATCGCGGCCGCATCCAGGCGGCGAAAGGTGACCCGCGTGGTGTCGACGAATTCGAACACCGCCGAGTCCAACCCGCGCACCACCGCAACCCCGGTGAGGTATGCCACGGTCTTGCCGGAGCAGCTCGTGAGCTGCTCGATGCAATGCGCGGGGGTACCCGGCTTGCCGAGAATTCGCTGCTGCTGGCGGTCATCCAGAAGCACCGCCGCCTGGTCGGAGCCGATGACCCAGGCCTCGGGCCGAAGTGCCGCCACCGCGCGCGCCTTGGCGAGCGACAGGCGGGTGACGAGCGCCACGGCCGATTCATCAGCTTGGCGCTGCTCGTCGACGCCGGGCGCCAGGCATTGAAACGAGCCATGGACGCGCGCCAGGAGCGCGCGCCGGTAGCTTGACGTGGACGCCAGAATGAGATCAGGCGGAGACTTCAAAAACAAAGACTTGCACCAGGTTCATTTTGACAGGGGTGGGGACGCGCCCTATTATACGCGGCCCATGGCAGGCGGCTCGCCAGACCTCGTCGATTGTGCGCAGCTGGCCGTGGACGGCACGGTGCTCGAGCGTAGCTACGATCTCAAGGATCTGCCACGGCTCGCGGACGTGCTCGCGGACTCCCGCGGCGTCGTTCACGCGAGGTTTGTGTTTTCGAAGCTGCTTTCGGGACGGTCCGGAGCGAGCGTCGAGATTCAAGCGCAGCCGCGGCTTCGATGTCAGCGCTGCATGAGCGGCTTTGCGCTCGAGGTGAGCGGCGGCAGCGAGATCGAATTCGCGGACAATGAGACGGCGCGCGCCTCGGAGGGCGAGCGCGAGATCTACCAAACCGACGGCGGCCGGGTATCGCTCAAGGATCTGGCCGAGGAAGAATTGTTGTTGGCGTTGCCGATCGTGCCGGCGTGTGATGCGCCGGAAAGTTGCGGCAACGCACCGGGCCCGGCGGGCATGCTCGAGGATGCGGAGCGCGCCGAGAACTCGGATGCGATGCGCCGCCCGTTCGGCGGACTCAAGGATTTGTTGAAGAAAACGTGACAGGACATAGCACTCATGGCAGTTCAAAAAAGCAGAAAGACTCCGTCGAAACGCGGCATGCACCGTTCGCACTCGGCGCTCGCGGCTCCCGCGGTTTCGATCGACTCGAAGAGCGGCGAAACCCATTCGCGGCACCGGATCTCGCGCGATGGCTTTTATCGCGGCAAAAAGGTGCTGAAGACCAAGGCGGACGCGGAAGCCGAATCGGCCGACGAATAGATCGCGAGCCGAAGGGCGGCGCTCCGCGCGCCCCTTGAGGCTTTCCAAGGACGCGCAATCCCGTGCCCGCGCCTCTCCACATTGCCATCGACGCCATGAGCGGCGACTGCGGTCCGTCGGTTTGCGTGCCGGCGGGGCTCGTCGAGGCCGGAAAATTCCCCGACGTTCGCTTCACCCTGGTCGGCCGGCAATCCGACCTCGAACGGCAGATGGGCTCCTCCAGGCCCGCGAACATCGAATGCGTGTTCGCCGAGCAGGTGGTGGAGATGAGCGATCCGCCTCGAGAGGCCTTGCGCCGTAAGAAGGACTCCTCCATGCGACGCGCGCTCGACCTCGTGAAAGCGGGCGAGGCGCACGCCTGCGTGAGCGCCGGCAACACCGGCGCGCTCATGGCGATGTCGCATTTCGTGCTCAAGATGCTGCCCGGAGTCGAGCGCCCCGCCATCGTATCGCTCATTCCCTCGCGCGGCGGCCACACCTTCATGCTGGATCTCGGCGCCAACGCCTCGTGCACGCCCGAGCATCTTTGTCAGTTCGCCGTCATGGGGTCGGTGCTGGCCGCCGATCTCGAGGCGGCTCAGGGGCGCCCCCGGGTGGGTTTGCTCAACATCGGCGAGGAGGAGATCAAGGGCAACGAGACCGTGCGAAGTGCGCATAATCTGATCGCGGCGAGCGGGGTCAACTACGTCGGTTTCGTCGAGGGGCACGACATTTTCTCGGACAAGGTCGACGTCGTGGTCACCGACGGCTTCACCGGCAACGTCGCGCTGAAGACGATGGAGGGCGCGGCCCGGCTGATCACCGACACTCTGCGCGAGGAGTTCACCCGAAACACGTTCCGCAAACTCGGAGCGCTGGCCGCGGACTCGAGCCTGCGCGCTTTACGCACCCGGCTCGATCCGAGACGATACAATGGCGCCACGATGGTGGGATTGAATGGGATCGTGATCAAGAGTCATGGGAACGCCGATTTGCTGGGATTCCAGCACGCGATCGAGGTCGCCGTGCTGGAGGCTCGAAACGGGGTGCCGGCGAAGATCGCGCAGGAGCTTAAGCGGAGCGCCGCGGGGTTTGAAGGGCAGTAATGTATTCACGCATCGCAGGCACCGGGAGCTACCTGCCGGAAAAGATCTTGAGCAATGCGGATCTCGAGCGTCTGGTCGACACCAGCGATGAGTGGATACGCAGCCGCACCGGCATCGAGCGGCGCCACGTGGCCGCGGACGGCGAGACCACGACCGATCTTTCCGAGCATGCGGCCCGGCACGCGATGGCCGCCGCAGGAGTCGGTCCGGCCGACATCGACCTGATCTGCGTCGGGACGACCACGCCCGATCTGGTGTTCCCCAACGTCGGTACGCTGCTGCAGGAGCGGCTCGGTATTCATCACGGCTGCCCGGCGTTCAGCCTGGAAGCGGCCTGCACCAGTTTCATGTATGCCCTGGGCGTGGCCGACAAATTCGTCCGGCTGGGCGAAGCCAAATGCGCGCTGGTGGTCGGTGCCGAGACGTTGACCCGGATCATCGACTGGAACGACCGCGGGACCTGCGTGCTGTTCGCCGACGGCGCCGGCGCGGTGATCCTGAAGCCCTCCCCGGAGCCCGGCATCATCAGCACCCGGCTGCATTCGGACGGCCGCTACAAGGACCTGCTGATGTATCCGGACGGCGTCTCCAAGGGCTTCAAGCGGGTTCGCGAAGGCACCGCCGGAGTGCAGATGAAGGGCAACGAGGTGTACAAGGTTGCCGTCAACACCCTGGGTCAGCTGGTCACCGAGACTTTGAGCGCCAATCATCTCTCCAAGAGCGATCTCGATTGGCTGATTCCGCACCAGGCGAACATACGCATCATCGAGGCCATCGCACGCCGGCTCGATCTGCCGATGGAGCGGGTCATCGTGACG
>DATAYO010000011.1:0-2633 GCA_036272515.1 Steroidobacteraceae bacterium
GACAATCTCGCCTCGGCCTATGGAATCGCCGTCTCTGCCACCATGCTGATGACCTCGGTTCTTCTGTTCATCGCTATGCGCGAGATCTGGGGGTGGAACCTCATTACCGCGGGCGCGGTCGCTGGCGTCTTCATGCTCGTCGATGCGGGGTTCTTCGCAGCGAACTTCATGAAGGTGGCACAAGGGGGATATGTGCCGCTTATCCTGGCCGGGCTTGTTTATGGCGTGATGCTTATCTGGCATCTCGGAGCCACAGCGGTCGTAGCCCGGCTTCAGGATGCGGTCATGCCCGTCGGAGCATTCATGGCGAAGATAGCGGAGGAACACATCCCCCGCGTGCCCGGCACGGCGGTCTTCCTCACGCGAACCGAGCGGGACGTGCCGCCGGTCATGGTGTGGCACGTCAAGCACAACCGCGCACTGCACGAGAACCTGTTCGTCGTGACGGTCAGCACGGAGTCGGTGCCGTGGGTCAAGGACACCGAGCGGCTCACCGTCGGAGAGATCGCACCCCGCTTCTGGCGCGCGGCCGCTCGCTACGGTTTCATGGAGCGGCCAGACATTCCGGCGCTGCTGCAAAAGGCGCACGAGCGTGGATGCGCCATCGATCTCTCCGACGTCACCTATTATTTCGGCCACGAGACGGTCGTGCCCGGTGAGGACGAGAAAGCCTTGCCCCGATGGGTCGAGGCACTGTTTGCTTTCATGCAGCGCAACTCTGCCCACCTGACCGAATATTTCAAGCTGCCTGTCGAAGCGGTCGTCGAAATCGGCCGAGAAGTCTCGATCTGAACGCACCGAATTTCTTCCACCGATTTCTTCCGAAGTGAGAGAGGCGGCGCGCGTTACCGCAATTTTGTGACTAGGCGAGAAAAATGGGCCAAGCAGTACGGGCAGGGCGTATCCTGTCCGCGGCGTTCGATAGCGGGGATCTCGGGCAACGGAATTTGGGAGGCGATCGTGTTCAAGAGGATCGACCATGTCGAGATCGTCACGGACCAGCTGCGTCGAATCGTGCAGTTCTACACCGAGGTGTTGGGATTCACGGTGAAAGCCCTAGACCGGATCGAGCGCTCGGGTCTGGGTGTCCCCATCGATCTTGTGTACCTGGACCTGGGCGGCACCGCCGTCGAGCTGATCTCCTACGAAGGCGCTGCTGTCGACCCAGCTCCACAGACTGAGCATCTGGGGTACCGCATGATTGCACTCGAAATCGATGACATGCAGAAGACGGCCGACTATCTGAGGACCAAAGGTGTCGACATCGTCTGGGGCCCAAGAGTTCGGGAGACCTACTCGAGGGCGGAGATTTGCGACCCGAACGGCTTTCATATCGAGCTCAGGCAGTGGTTCCGGTGAGCAGATGGCTTTCACGCAAGACAGGCGTGTGATCCCCTGTTCTTCTCCGCGAGGTCCGATGAGGGCGACGGAAGGCGAGGACGAGGTACCGCCGGTATGAGGGATATAAAGTGAGCGGGGCGTCCAAGGTCCTCTATAGAGGTCCAGCTACATCTACAAGATGATCGCGGGTTGGTTTGTGGGTAGCCACTCGCGGTGGGGATTTAGGCTATTGATTTAATAAGCTAATATGTTCAGAAATGGCGGAAGAGGCAGGAGTCGAACCTACCGAGGACGCCTGGCGCCCTCCAACGGGTTTGAAGCCCGCGCGAGTCACCGGACCCGATGCTCTTCCGAGATCGATATTGCAGGTTCTTCGCGCCGGATCAAAGGTCGAAGCGCCTGCCGCTTCCAGTCAGGCAAATATCTCGCTGCCGCGCAACACGATGCGCGCATCACCGGTCCGCCGGGTCGCCCCCATCTTGTCGAGGTATTCGAGGATCTGGATCGTCACATTGCGGCCGAGGCCGCAGCGCTCCTTGAAGGTCGCTGCGGTGAATGTGCCCTCGGGTGAGCTGTCGGCGAGCCCGCTCGCGATTTCCGCGAGCCGCGCCAGGGTCTCGGGCAGAAAGAACCGGTTTTCGGCGACCCGAGCGACCCGGCCCAGCCGCTCGGCGCGGCTGAGAAAGCGCTCCACCGCCTCGGGCTGGAGCCCGAGCTCGGCGGCGAGCTCACGAATTCGCGGCGCCCGCAGGTCCGCGGCGGCGAGCAGCGGCCGAACACGTTCCCAGAGCCGCTCGTCCGACCGGGTCAGCCGAGGCTGGTGCTCGGGCAAGCGCCATATCGGGCCCTGGCGCACGACACGGCCCGCGCCGGCGACCTCGTCGAGCGCCGCGTCGAGCGCTGCCCCTGGAGCCGCCCCGCGCAATTGCGTGATCAAAGCCGGCCGGCCTGGCCCTAGCGTGTCGGGCTGCGTCTGATGCCAGGCGCCGAGCGTCTCGACGATCTTGTCGCCCAGCGCAGCCAGCCGCTCCGGGGTCACCGCAACCGGAGCGCGCGCCGGGCCGACACGCAGAAATCCGCCCGCTTCAGTAAGCTGATCGAGTTCGCTCGGCGCCAAGTTGCGCGCCAAGGCGAATTGCGCCAGATCGACCACACCTTCCACTGCGAGCAGGCAAGCCAGCGCTTGCGCCGGGTCTGTCGCGGCGAGCGCCTCGAGCACCGCAAGCCGCGCCGGTTGCCGCCGCCCTCGGCGCGGCGCAAACGGATCGACGACGCGCCCGCCCGCCAAGGTG
>DATAYO010000012.1:0-10604 GCA_036272515.1 Steroidobacteraceae bacterium
GTCGACGCCCTGGGCGATGTCGGACGATTGCTTGCCGATGATGTTGAGCACGCCGCAGCTCGCGCCGTCGAAGCCCATCTCGGAGGTGTTGTAGCCGATCTCGAGCACGGTCTTGCGCACCAGCGCCTCCACGTCGACCCAAGCGCTCGTGGTGACCTCGCCCGCGACGATCACGACGCCGGTCTTCACCAGGGTCTCGCAAGCCACGCGGCCGCGCGGGTCGGCCGCGATAATCGCATCCAGCACCGCATCCGAGATCTGGTCCGCGACTTTGTCCGGATGGCCCTCGGAGACCGATTCGGATGTGAACGAAAAACTCTTGCTCATGTGTCAGATCCCTTCAGGTACTTGGCCAAAACTCTCGCCGTAGCGCCCCTTCAGCTCGGGGCGCGTGAAATGATGATTCTGCGGTCCGCGCGACTCGATCTTGATCGCCCCCATCAAGGAGGCCAGCCGGCCGGTGGTCTCCCAGTCGAGACCGTGCATCAAACCGTGGATTAGACCAGCGCGATAGGCATCCCCGCAACCGGTCGGATCGACCACCGCCCGGGGCTTGACGCAGGGAATGGTCCAGGTGTGCTCCTTGGTGTAGATCATCGAGCCTTCCGCGCCGCGAGTCACGATCAGGGCGTTCACCCGCTCGGTGATCTCTTCTTGAGTCAGGCCGGTTTTTTGTTGCACCAGGCCCCACTCGTAATCGTTGACCGCCATCCAGGTGGCCCGTTCAATGAATTGTTCGAGTTCGGCGCCCGAAAACATCGGCAGCCCCTGGCCCGGGTCGAAGATGAAGGGAATTCCTGCGGCGGCGAACTGCGCCGCATGCTCGAGCATGGCCTGGCGGCCATCCGGGGCGACGATCCCGAGGGCGACCGGGATGCGCACGTCCGCCACCCGGTTGAGGTGCGCATATTGCATTGCACCCGGATGAAACGCGGTGATCTGGTTGTCGTCGAGATCGGTGGTGATGAAGGCCTGTGCGGTGAAGGCCTCCTCGATCACCTTGATGTGCTCGATGCTGATGCCCTGGGCGCGCATGCGCTCGCGGTAGGGACCGAAATCATGCCCGGCGGTCGCCATGGGCAGCGCCACATCCCCCAGCAGATGCAGGCCGTAGGCGATGTTCGCCGCGCAGCCGCCATACTCGCGCCGCATCTCCGGAACGAGGAAGGAAACGTTCAGGATGTGCAGCTTGTCCGGAAGGATATGAGCCTTGAATCGATCGGGAAACACCAGAATCGTGTCGTAGGCCACGGAGCCGCAAATCAAAGCGGCCTTGGCGCCGCGCACATCCTCGACCATTCACCACCCGTCTTGAGGTCAAACCCCGTCTTGAGGTCAAACCGATATTCTACCGTCAACCCCTGCCCTCCGCCCTGTCCAATGCCGGGCCCGGCTTCCTCTCGGGGCCGCAAAAGCGGTCCAAATTGCTGATTCTGCTGGGCACATTCTCCATCCGACCGCTTCGGCGCTGTTCGAGACCTTGCAGTATCGTAATATTCGAGCCGTGAACCCGACGCACCCGCTGGTGAGATGAGACTCGGCCGCGACCTCTGCGGAGATTGGAACGAGGCACTGCGCCGCGAGTGGCTGGTGACCAACGGCCTGGGTGGGTATGCCTGCGGGAGCGTCGCGCTCGCCAATACCCGCCGCTATCACGCCTTTCTGATGGCAGCCCTCGCCCCGCCGGTCGAGCGCACGCTCTTGGTCGCCAAGCTCGAGGTGAGTGTCGACTATCTCGGCCGGCGCTACGCGCTCGCGGCGAACGAGTTCGCCGACGGCACCGTCGATCCGCACGGATTCGTCCACCTCGAATCGTTCGCGGTCGAGGACGGCATCCCCGTCTGGCGCTACGCACTCGCGGACGCCTTGCTGGAGCAACGCATATTCATGGCGCCGGGCGCGAACGTGAGCTATCTGACGCTCGAGCTGATGCGCGCCTCCGCCGCGGCGCGCATCGAGATCAAGCCTCTGGTCGCCTATCGCCCGATGCACGCCCACGAGCACGGCGGCCGCGCCTTTGCCACCGTGCCCCGTGCGGCAGGCTGCACCGTGCGCGCCTTCGACGGCGCGCGCCCGATCCATCTGGACCTCGACCGCGGGGACTTCAGCGCGCGCGAGGAGTGGTACTGGAAATTTTTTCACCGTGAAGAGGCGGCCCGCGGCCTCGATTCGCTCGAGGATCTGTTCGTGCCCGGCAAGTTCTCGGCCCAGATCGCGAGCGGCGAGCGGCTCGCGCTGACCGCAAGCATCGAGGACTCCGCGCCGCCCGTGGCGACGGCAGCGAGCGGGCTCCTCGAGGGCTCGAAGGCGCGGCGCGCGGCCCTGCCGGCGCGCGCACCCGAATGGATCCAGGCATTGGCCACGGCCTCGGATCAATTTCTTGTGCGCCGCGCCGCGGGCTTCAGCGTGATCGCGGGGTACCCGTGGTTCGGGGACTGGGGCCGCGACACCATGATCTCTCTGCCGGGGCTGGCCACCGCGCTCGGACGTTTCGACATCGCCGCCGGGATCCTGCGCACCTACGCCCGGTTCGTGGACCGGGGGATGCTCCCGAACCGCTTTCCCGATGAGGGCACGGCCCCCGAATACAACACCGCCGATGCCACCCTCTGGATGTTTCAGGCGTTGCACGACTACCTCGCGGCAAAACGCGACCCGGCGCTCGCGAGCGAGCTGTTCCCGGTGCTCGACGGCATCGTCCAGGCCCACGTCGATGGCACACGCTATGGAATCGCGCTCGACCGGGAGGACGGCTTGCTGCGCGCCGGCGAGCCCGGCATTCAGGTGACCTGGATGGACGCCAAGCATGGCGATCGGGTGTTCACGCCGCGGGTGGGAAAGGCGGTCGAGATCAATGCGCTCTGGCTCAACGCCCTGCACGTCGCCGCGCGGCTCGCGGGTGGCGTGCGCAACGTATCGGCGAAGCGCCGCTACGAGGCCTTGCTCGAGCGCGCCGCGGCCGGCTTTCGCCGCTTCTGGAATCCGCAGCAAGCCTGTCTGTACGATGTCATCGATGTCGACGGCGGTCCCGGAGTCGATGCGGGCATCCGTCCCAATCAGTTGTTCGCCGTCTCCCTGCCCTACAGTGCGCTGGGCCCGGAGCAGATGCGCGCGGTCGTGGATTGCTGCTCGCGTGAGCTGCTGACGAGCTATGGGCTGCGCAGCCTGAGCCCGAAGGATCCCCGCTACCTCGGATGCTATCGCGGCGACCCTCTGCAGCGCGATGCGGCCTATCACCAGGGCACGGTGTGGGCATGGCTCATGGGTCCCTACGTCCGCGCCCATTACCGCGTGCACGGCGATGCGCGGCTGGCACAATCATTCCTGACGCCGTTCGCAGACCATCTGAACGCCGGCTGCTTGGGCTCGATCAGCGAGATTTTCGAAGGTGACGCGCCTCACAATGCGCGCGGCTGTTTCGCACAAGCCTGGAGCGTGGCTGAGATACTACATTCGTGGATACAACTCGAGCACCAGATCCAAAAGTCCCCGGCGACCCGCCGGGCCAATCGCCAGCCAACGCGATAACCCGCGAGCGTGAGCGCCTGCTCTCCCGGGTGCCCGCGCGCGACGGCTGGAAGCATTGGGGCCCCTACCTGAGCGAGCGCCAGTGGGGCACCGTGCGCGAGGACTACAGCCCCGGCGGCACGGCGTGGGAGTACTTTCCCCACGAGCAGGCGCGCAGCCGCGCCTACCGCTGGGGCGAGGACGGCATCGCCGGCATGTCGGACACCGAGCAGCAGCTATGCCTGTCGCTCGCACTCTGGAACGGACAGGATTCGATTCTGAAAGAGCGGCTGTTCGGCCTCACCAATTCGCAGGGCAACCACGGCGAGGACGTGAAGGAGGAGTACTTCTATCTCGACGCGACGCCGTCGCACTCCTACCTCAAGATGCTCTACAAATATCCGCAGCGCGCATTTCCTTATGCGGATCTGGTGACCGAGAACGCGCAGCGCGGTATCGACCATCCGGAGTACGAGCTGCGCGACACCGGCGTGTTTGCCGCCAACCGCTATTTCGACGTGTTCGTCGAATACGCCCAAGTCGAGCCGGGCGACCTCTTGATGAAGATCACCGCCTGGAACCGCGGCCCCGACGCGGCACCGCTCCATCTGCTGCCGCAGCTCATTCTGCGCAACACCTGGAGCTGGCAACCCGGCGCCGTCAAGCCGATGCTGCGCGCGGTCGCCGAGAACACAATCACCATCGAGCCGCAGGAGCTCGGCATGGAGCGGCTCTACGTCGAGCACGGCGCAGATCTGCTGTTCACCGAGAACGAATCGAATGCTCCCAAGCTGTGGGGACTCGGCACCCCCGGATACTTCAAGGACGGCTTTCACGATCGCGTCGTCGAGGGGCGACTGGAGAGCGTCAATCCGATGCAGTTCGGCACCAAGGCGGCGGTCTGGCGCCGGTTCGTGGTTGAGCCGGGCGCGAGCGTGGAGCTGAAGCTGCGTCTGAAGCGCGTCGCCTGCACCGAGCCGTTCGCGGATTTCGACCGGTTGCTCGCCGAGCGCCGCAACCAAGCCGACGAATACTACGGACACTTGCAAAAGCGCATGGGCTGCGAGCAATCGCGCCTCATCCAGCGCCAGGCCTTCGCCGGGCTCATCTGGAGCAAGCAGTTCTATTATTTCGATGTCCCACGCTGGCTCGCGGGCGATCCCGGACAGACGCCGCCGCCGGAATCGCGGCGCAAGGGTCGCAACATCGAGTGGCGCAACCTCGTGAACGGCGACGTGCTGTCCATGCCCGACAAGTGGGAGTACCCCTGGTACGCCTCGTGGGACCTGGCGTTTCACTGCATCCCGTTCGCGCTGATCGACGCCGCCTTCGCGAAGCACCAGCTCGTGCTGCTGACGCGCGAGTGGTTCATGCATCCGAACGGCCAGATCCCTGCCTACGAATGGGCCTTCGGCGACGTGAACCCGCCGGTGCACGCTTGGGCCGCTTGGCGCGTGTTCCAGATCGACCGCAAGCTCCACGGGCGCGGCGACCTCGAATTCCTCGAGCGCGTGTTCCACAAGCTCATGCTGAACTTCACCTGGTGGGTGAACCGCAAGGACGCGCTCGGCCGCAACATCTTCCAGGGCGGCTTCCTGGGCCTGGACAATATCGGGGTGTTCGACCGCAGCTCGCAGCTGCCGACCGGCGGCTTCATCAACCAGTCCGACGGCACCAGCTGGATGGCGATGTATGCGCTCAACCTGATGCGCATTGCGCTCGAGCTCGCGCAGCACAATCACGTGTACGAGGACATCGCGAGCAAGTTCTTCGAGCATTTCCTGGGGATTGCCGAGGCCATGAGCGGCATGGCCGATTGCGGGCTCTGGGACGAGGAGGATAAGTTCTTCTACGACGTGCTGAATCTACCGGATGATGCGCGCGTACGCCTGCGCATCCGCTCCATCGTGGGATTGATACCGCTGTTCGCGGTCGAGACGCTGGAGCCCGAGCTGCTCGAGAAACTGCCGTATTTCAGGCGGCGTCTCGAATGGTACCTGCAGCATCGGCCGGACCTCGCCGCGCTCGTGTCGCATTGGCAATCGCCGGGGCGCGGCGAGCGGCGCCTGCTGTCGCTGTTGCGCGGCCATCGCATGAAGAAACTCTTGCAGCGCATGCTCGACGAATCGGAATTCCTGTCCGACTACGGCGTGCGGGCGATGTCGCGCGCGCATCTCGAGCGCCCGTACGTGTTCCGGCTGGACGGCAACGACCTCTCGGTGCGCTATACCCCGGCGGAGTCCGACACGCGCCAGTTCGGCGGCAATTCCAACTGGCGCGGCCCGATCTGGTTTCCCTTGAATTTCCTGATCATCGAGTCGCTGCAGAAATTCCACCACTACTACGGCGATGACTTCAAGATCGAGTGCCCGACCGGCTCGGGCACGCTGCTGACGCTCGAGCAGATCGGCGAGGAGCTGACGCGGCGCCTGTCGCGAATTTTTCTCAGGGACGAGGGCGGCCACCGCCCCGTGCTGCGGCAGTACCCGGAGCTTCAGTCCGATCCTCATCACCGGGATTACATTCCGTTCTACGAATACTTCGACGGCGACAACGGGCGCGGCGTCGGCGCCTCGCACCAGACCGGCTGGACCGCCTTGATCGCGAAGCTGCTGATGCCGCGCTCGCGCGGCTAGCTGGCGCGGCGAGGCCGCGTCAGCGACCGGGCTCGACCGTGGCCGTCGCGCTCATCGGGCCGTCGCGCTCATCGAGCGAGGCAGGCGCGAAAGCGTCCGTCGACCCGGCGGGCGTACCAGTCGGTGGTCAAGCGGCGCTCGATCTTGGGACCCTCGAGCTCGATGCGCGGCACTGCCGCCCGGGGTAAGTGGTGCCCCGCGGCGCGATCCGCAAGGCGGAATACCCCTTGATAGACGGCGCTCCTCTCGAACTCCGGACGCCGGCCCTCCTCGAGCGCCGCGTGGATGGTCTGGTCGTCGAGCCGCAATCGGGCCGCCAGGGTGCGCGCCGCAAGCTCGGTGGCCCCCACCGGGCCCTGGCCGCCATGCGGCAGGAGTGCGCCATCCGGCGTCACCGGAACCCCGGAGGCTCGACTCAGCGCGCCCTGGAAGGCGGCATTGCGGCTCGCGTACTGACCGGCATTGAAGTCGGCGAACCGAAACAGGAACCGGTCATAGGGCGCCGAGTAATCCAGCAGGTGGGCGGTGCCGAAATACAGGCTCCCGCGCCGGGTGAACAGCTCCTCGTCGATGCTGACTTTGACGGGATAGGGATAGGTGTGGGTGGCGGCAAACTGATCGGCAAACGCCACGTTGACCTGCATCGGGCCGCGGGTCCGGATGGGGTTCCAGCTCGCGAACAGCGAGCGGCCGAGCGGCACCGATCCGGTGAAATCCTCGAAGACATCGCTCAGCTCTTTCTCGGTCCGCGCGTGCCCGATGCGCGCGGCATAGCTCTCACCCGTCGGTGAATCGAGCTTCAGCACCTCACGCACCAGAATCGCGGGAATGCCCGCGCGCCCGGCGCGCCGATCGATTTCCCGCCAGGCGATCGAGCCCAGGTTCGGCACGACAGGGTCGACCTGAAATCCCGACTCTTGAGCCGTCACGGCGATCACCGCACAGACATTCTCGCGGGTGGGGGCGATGTCGAGCGCGGCAAAGGCGTCATAGATATCGCGGATCCAGCCCGCGCGATCCGAGAGCTCGCGGGGCAACGATTGATCGATCAGCTCCCGGCCTTGGGCCGGGCTCACCGCGGCAGTCGCACTCGAGGGTTTATGCCCCGCGCACCCCGCGAGCCACAGCGCCCCTGCCAGCATCAGCAGCCACGCTGGCCGCGCGAGCAGTGCGCAACGCGTCAGACCCAGCTGACAGGGGATTTGCTCAAAAGAAGGATAGCCGTGCCGGCGGCGCGAGCGCAGCCTTCCAGCACCCAACAACAACGAGGGTCTCATCATGGGTCGCGGTATTTTACTCTGGTTGCTCGGTGTGCCTCTTCCGGTGATTCTGCTGCTGGCCTTGTGCTCGCATCGATAGCCACGCGCTCGCCTATATAACAGGACCTATGTAACAGGAGTATCCGCGTGGAACAGGCACCGAGTTCTCGCGACCCGCGCATCGACGCCGCGGACCCTTTTGCCGGAAAATCGGCGGCGTCCTGGCCGGCCATTTTCGCCGGTGCTTTCGTCGCAGTGTCCGCCACCCTGATTCTGGCGGCGCTCGGCTCCGGTTTCGGCTTCGCGGCGCTCTCGCCCTGGCCCGGCCATGGAGCTTCCGCCACCGCATTCACCGTCACGGCAGCGATCTGGCTGATCGTGACGCAATGGGTGTCGGCCGGGCTGGGTGGCTACATCACGGGCAGGCTCCGGACCAAGTGGGTGGGGACGCATACCCACGAGGTGTTCTTCAGGGACACCGCTCACGGCCTGGTGACCTGGTCGGTCGCCACCGTGTTCGTCGCGGCATTGCTCGCCGGGTCGGTCTCGTCGATGGTCGGCGGTGGGATGCGCGCGATCGGTAATGCCACCACGGCGGGAGCCCAGGCCATCGGACCGGTGGGAGGCTCTCCCGGCGCAGCCCTGGGGACCGGCGAAGGCCCCGGCGTGCCGGGCGGACCTCCCGGCGCGGGCCCCGGCACGGTGCCGGGCCCAATGCCTCCCGGTCCCGCGCTCGACTATGAAATCGGCAAGCTGTTCCGACCGGCCGGCGGGGCGAATCCGGGGGGCGCCGGGGGCAACGAGGGTACCTCGGGAAACGAGAACCCGATGGACAACGGCGCCGACCCGTATGCGGCGGCCGGTTACATTGCGTTGCATGCCATGGGCACCGGGAACGTGACCGAGGCCGATCGGGCGTACCTCGCCCAGCGCGTCGCCGAGACCACCGGAATTTCCCCCGCCGAGGCGCAGAAACGCGTCGATGATTTCATCTCCACCGCGCTCGCCACCGAGACCCGGATCAAGGCCGCGGCCGACAAGGCGCGCAAGGCAGCCGCCGAGGCATCGATCTACCTCGCGCTCTCGATGCTGGTCGGAGCCTTCATCGCTTGCGTAGCGGCGGCTCTGGGCGGGCGGCTGCGCGACGAGCTCTAGGACGAGCTCTAGTGTTCGGGCCCGGCGTGATCGTCGAGCCTGTGGTACTCGATGCCGGCCACGTCATGAACGGCTGCAACATTCGGATTAAGCTCGCGGATCCGTGCGGCTTCCGAGTTATGTATGCACATGAGCGATGTTTTCTCTCCGCGGCGCGCGCAGTCGCTCGATTGGTCCCGGATCCACGCGGACCTCGACGCCCAGGGTTACGCGCACATCCCGAAGCTTCTCACCGGGGCCGAGTGCGGCGCCCTCAGCGCGCTCTACGAGCGTGAGGGCGTATTTCGTAACCGCGTGATCATGGCGCGGCACGGATTCGGGCGCGGCGAATACCGCTATTTCGCCAACCCTTTGCCGCTCCTGGTGCAAGGCCTGCGCACCGCGCTCTATCCCCCGCTCGCCGAGGTCGCCAACCGCTGGTATGAGCGACTCGAGACGGAAGTGAGTTTCCCCGACGAGCATGCGGCATTTCTCGAGCGGTGCCATGAGGCCGGCCAAAAGCTGCCCACGCCGCTCCTCTTGCAGTATGGGCCTGGGGATTACAACTGCCTGCACCAGGATTTATACGGCGAGCACGTCTTCCCGCTGCAGGTCGCGATCCTGTTGTCGGCACCGCAGGTGGACTTCGAGGGCGGCGAGTTCGTGCTCACCGAGCAGCGACCGCGCATGCAATCGCGCGTCGAGGTGGTGCCGCTCGAGCGAGGGGATGCGGTCCTGTTCGCCGTCAACGACCGGCCCGTGGCGGGAACGCGCGGAGATTATCGGGTGCGGATGCGCCACGGCGTCAGCAGAATCCGCAGTGGCCGGCGGCACACGCTCGGGGTGATCTTTCACGACGCGGCGTGAGCGCCGACGCGCCAGCCGACTCCAGCTCTCACGAGCCGCTCTTGTGGTCCGCCTCCCACTTCTGCACCGCCGCCATGGTGTTCTGGACGTGCTTGTCGGGATTGAGCGCGGTGTACTCGTAAATGATCTTGCCGTTGGGCGCGATCACATACGAAGTGCGGTTCGCGTACTCCGGCTTCGCCGCCAGCACCGCATCGTAGGCTTTGGTGATGTGCTGGTCGGCGTCGGAGGCAACCGCGAATTTATTGCGGCACTCGGTCACGGAGAACTTGTTCAAGGTATCGATCGGGTCGTGCGACACGCCGATCACCGTCGCGCCCATCGACTTGAACTTCTCGGTGGCTTCGGCGAATTCGTGCGCCTCCACCGTGCAGCCGGGCGTGAACGCCGCCGGATAGAAGTACAGCACGACCGGGCCTTTTTTGAGGGCCTCGGAAAGCGAGAAGGTGAACGGCTTGCCGGCGAGCGTCGCCTCGGTGGTGAAATCAGGAGCCTGGGCGCCGGGCTTCAAAGCCGCGAAAACGGGGGCCGCCAGAACGAATGTGAATGCGACGGCAAGAGCGGAACGGCGGTTCATGGGGACCTCGGTTGGTGGCTTTATCTGGAGAGGCACGGGAGTTTGCGCCGTCGGAAGGGGGCTCGCAAGAGACTGGTAACCGGCATCTGTAGCACTTTCCGTATGTACCAATTTCCGTCGAGGAAGATGCCTGCTGTACTCATAAAGCACTCATGTGGATGGCTCGCAATCTCACCCCAGCACCTCGCGCAGCGCCCGGCACACGCGCGGCACATCCTCGTCCTGCATCGCCGGGAACAGCGGCAAGGTGACGGTCTCCCGGCCGACGCGCGCCGCGACCGGCGTGTCCTCCGGCCTATACCCTCGCTGGCGGTAATACGCGAGCCCCGGAATGCACGGATAGTGCACGCCGATCCCGATGCCGTGCTCCGCCATCCGCTTCTGGAAACCCGGCCGGGTCATGCCGCGCTCCGCGAAATCGATCAGCAGCTGAAACATGTGCCATGCATGACCGGAGTCGCCGCGGGCAGGCAACACCGCGCCGGCAAAGCCCTCGAGCTCGCCGAAATAGCGTTCCGCCAGCGCACGGCGGCGCTGATTGAATCCGTCCAGCCGCCGCAGTTGATCGATGCCGATCTGCGCCCCCACGTCCGAAAGATTGCTCTTGCCACCGGGAAACAGCAC
>DATAYO010000013.1:0-42719 GCA_036272515.1 Steroidobacteraceae bacterium
ACTGCCTGTTCGGATTCCGGGACTCAAGGTTTCCATTGCTGCTATCGCTGAGGCGTCTACGCGGCCGCGCGCCGCTCAGCCTGGACTTGACGGGCATGACTGGCATCGACGTTAAGTTCGAGCCTCCCGATCAGGCGGAAGTTATCGCCCTCATCAGCGAGCTCGATGCGTTTCAAGACACGCTGTATCCGCCAGAGAGCCGTCATTCGCTCGACCTGAGCTCCGTCAAGGGCGCGGATTTGATTTTTGCGGTCGCCCGTGACAAGAGCGGGCGGGCGATAGGCTGCGGTGCCGTTGTGTTAAGCGCTCGCTACGGTGAGATAAAACGCATGTATGTGCAGCCTCGATGCCGCGGTCAAGGGGTGGCACGGCGAATCCTCGAGGACCTGGAGTCTGCGGCACGCCTCCAGGGTCGTACGGAACTCGTGCTCGAGACAGGGCCTTATCAGCCGGAAGCGTTGGCATTCTATGAATCTAGAGGGTATCGGCGACGTGGTCCATTTGGCGGATACGTTGATGACCCCTTAAGCGTCTTCATGCAAAAGTCTCTCGCCGTGCGCGCTCATCGCGACCATGGCGGCTAACAATGTCGGAGCGGACGCGCGGTGCCCAACCTAATCGTTAGGCGGTGTCGCTTGCGCGTCCGCCCAGACACGTCGGCCCCCGCATACTTGATGACGATGGGACGGGTTTCGGGCGGCGGCGCCTTGGCAAGATCGTAGGTGGCACACCAAGCATGCCGCCCGACGCCGGGGAGGAGTACGGGTGTCTTAGGTTAGCCGGGGTCGGGGATGACGATGCCGCTCTCGCGGCCCTCATACGGGTTCGTCGTCGTTCAACCCAGGCATATAATGAACGCGCGACCCACCGGAGTTCCCACCATGATCAAATCAGCCCCTTTGCCGAGTGACGCACCTTCCGGCTTTTCGGCCGAAGAATGGGCAATCCGCCTCGATCTTGCGGCCGCTTACCGGCTGGTGGCCCATTTTCGTTGGGACGATCTCGTGTTTACGCACATCACCGCGCGGGTGCCCGGGCCTGAACATCATTTTCTCATCAACCCCTACGGCATGCTGTTCGATGAGATCACGGCATCGAGCCTGGTCAAGATCGACATGCAGGGCAAAAAGGTGACTGACAATCCGTGGCCGGTCAATCCGGCGGGCTTTACCATTCACAGCGCCATACATGCCGCGCGCCCGGATGTTCACTGCGTGCTTCATACCCACACCCGGAACGGCATCGCAGTATCCGCGCAAAGGGAGGGCGTGCTGCCGATCTCGCAGCAATCCATCTTTGTGCTACAAAACCTGGCCTACCACGACTATGAGGGAGTCGCACTGCGAGAGGACGAGAAGCCGCGGCTCGTCGCGGATATGGCAGGCAAAAACTACCTGATGTTGCGCAACCATGGCTTGCTGACGGCCGGGCAAAGCGTGGCTGAGGCGTTTCTGGCCATGTACATTTTTGAGACCACGTGCGCCATTCAAATTGGCGCCCAATCGGGCGGCGGCGAGCTGGTCGCCGTGAAACCCGCCATCATCGAGAGCGCCATGGAGCAGGCTCGAGCGGTATCCAACGGCGTGGGGCCACACCAATTGATTTGGCCGGGACTATTGCGTCGTCTGGATCGAATCGATCCCGCCTACCGAAGTTGACCACCGACGAATCCGGCGCCGCACTCGGCGTCGCATCTCCGCATTCCGAGCCCAAACCGGGCAGCACCCACTCACGGCTTTTCGATCTCGATGGACGAGGGTCGATTGCGACGCGCGTCGCGGCGGTCAACTTCGAGGAGAGCCGTCATGCGACGAATCTCGCTGCGTACCTCCGAGTTATCGTCCGATCTCGCACGGATCGGCCCGTAGCCCGTAGCCGGCCGGCTTTCAGTCGCGCGGGGCGGAAAGATGTATTCGAAAACCCTGAGCAGCAATGGAGTGGCCGATAGGATGACCGCAATCCCCAAAAGACCGAGAAACTCAAGAAAGTAAATCATGGTGGCGCCTCCACGCTTCATGCCAGCCCATAGTCGAGCTGATCATAACGTCGCGACCGGCGCTTCAATCATCGGGCGTGAGGTCTTTTGACTCCCTTTACCAAAGTTGGGATTCCTTCACGTCCGGCTGCGCCTGCCGGCGGCGACGGCGTACTCTCGTCCCTGGTACAGGCATCGGGCGACACCTTAGGTGGCCCAAAGGAAGCAGCCGCAGCCCTGGAAGGCCTGTAGGCTCCGACGCTACGCCTCCGCAACCCCCGCCCCATCCAGCCCGACATCCGCCGCCTCGGCGAGCCGCCGGTCCGCCCTCACGTCGAACGAGCGGCAATTCCAGAGGTAGATCACCGTCGACACCGGCAGGCCGACCAGCATGGCGATGTCCGCCCCTCCCAACCTCTGCGCCACGGGACCGACGTAGAGTCCCGGGACGCTGAAGAATGGAATCATGGCCACGAATCCGACGCCGTAGGCCAGAAGGCCGCGCCAATTCCAGCGTCCGTACATGCCCCGCGGATTGAAGATCTCGCGGACCGAGTAATGCCCTCGCCGCACCCAGTAGAAATCCACCAGGTTGATCGCCGTCCATGGAGTGAAAAGGTACAGCAATACCGCCAGGAACTCGCCGAACTTCGCCACGAAATCGTCCGTGGATGCGAGCGCCAGGGCGGTGGCGGCGGCGGTGGAGATCACCAAGGTCAGCATGCGGCGCGATACCGTCGGCCGCCCCGGCTTGACGGAATCGATCACGCTCATCAAGGTCAACGACGCCCCGTAGAAATTGAGGGTCGTGATGGTCACCAGGCCGACCAAAGTACACAGCAGGAACGGCGCGCCGAACCCCGGCACCGCGGCATCCGCCGCGGCGCGCAGCGCCGTCACGAACTCGAGCTTCGGGTACAAGGCCGCCGCCACGGTGCCCACCAGCATGGTCCAGGATCCACCGACGAAGGCGCCGAGATAGGTCCACCAGAACGACGAGCCGACGCCCACGTCGCGCGGCAGATAGCGGGAGTAATCCGATACGTAGATCGACCACGACACCTGATAGGACGCGGCGGCAAAGAATTGCGCCAGGAAGGGCACCGCACGAAAATCGCTCAGCGCGAGCTGCGGCGCCGGGATGTGGGTCTTGGCCGCCACGGCCGCCGTAAAGACCAGCAGGAACGCGATGGTCACGTACGCGACCCAGCGCTGGGCGATGTGAATAAGATCGTAACCGAGCACGGCGAGCGACACGGAGAGAAGCGCAAAGATCACCAAGGTTGGGGTCGGCGGAGCGCCGTACAGCGAGTGCAAGGTCTGCGCCGCGAGGATCTGATTGAAGGCGTTGTAGCCGATGAACGCAATCAGCGCGACGCCCCAGACCAGCAGCGCCCCGACGTACCCGAATTGCGGCCGCGACTGGATCATCTGCGGCAAGCCGAGCTGCGGGCCCTGGGTCGAATGGAACGCCATGAAGAAGGTTCCGAACGCGGCGCCGAGGACTACTGCGATCGCCATCCAGACCAGATTGCCGCCCATGGCGACCCCGACGACGCCGGTCGCCACGGTGGCGAGGTGCGCGTCGCCGGAAAACCACACTGGCCATAGATGCCAGACTTTACCGTGACGCTCGCGGTGCGGGATGTAATCGATCGACCTCTTCTCGATCAAACCGTCGCCCAACTGTGCTTGCATCATCCATCCCGTGCCGGGCTTGAGAGTTATTGGTGGAAAAGCGCCCCCGGCCGGAGCCGAAGGTTAGCACATTGATTGGAAACGCAGCCCTCGATTGCTTCTGCAGTCCACGCCACCGCCCTCATCCTGATATATTTCGCGGCCAACTCAAATACCCCGCGGCGCGCTCATGCAATTCAAACACCTGCTCTCCTACCGACATTGGCAAGCGCGCCTGCTGATGTGGGGCGCAGCCGCCGCCGTCGGCCTGGCGGCGGTCTGTTTTGCCAAGATCGCCGATCTGGCGCAGCTGGAGCTGCGGCGATTGCTGGGGATTTCCGCAATAATCCCCTGGGTGCTGGCCCCGCTCGGCTTTTGCGCCATCGCCTGGCTGACGCGGCGTTACTTCAAGGGTGCCGAGGGCAGCGGTATCCCGCAGACCATCTATAGCATTCGCTCCGACTCGCGCGAGCTCGGAGAGCTGTTCCTCAAACCCTCGGTCGTGGTCGGCCGCGTGGCCCTCGCCGCCGCGGGGCTGCTGTGCGGGGGCTCGATCGGCCGAGAGGGCCCGACGGTCCACGTGGGCGCGGTGATCATGCGCGGCTTTTCGAGGTGGATGCCGAAAGGCCGCATGCACGCGCAGCGCCATGCCATGGTGCTCGCCGGCGGCGCCGCCGGCGTGGCCGCCGCGTTCAACACGCCGCTGGCCGGCATCGTGTTCGCCATCGAAGAGCTGTCGAAATCTTTCGAGGAACGCGCCAGCGGCACGACTCTCACCGCCGTGATCCTGGCCGGTGTGGTGGCGATCGCGGCCGTCGGAGACTACAACTACTTCGGACAGCCGCAAGTGCTGGCGGAGGCCACCACCATCACCCCGATCATGCTGCTGGTCGCCGCCCTCTGTGGACTTGGGGGTGGGCTGTTCAGTCTGCTCACCTTGACCACGGCGAACCGGTTGCCGGGGTCCCTGCAACGGTTTCGCCGAGAGCATCCGGCCCTGTTCGCCGGACTCTGCGGACTGCTCGTCGCCGCGCTGGGCGCAGCCTCCGGCGCGCTGACCTACGGCACCGGATACGAGGAAGCCCGCTCCATCCTCGAAAACCATGCGCATCTGTCGTGGGTCTACGCGCCGGCCCGGGCGGCGGCCACCCTGGTGTCGTATTTGAGCGGGATTCCGGCCGGGCTGCTCTCGCCCTCGCTCTCGGTAGGAGCAGGCTTCGGCCAATTCCTCGCGGATCACCTGGGTCAATCCTCGGCCGTCCCGTTCGCCATCCTCGGGATGTGCGGCTATCTTGCGGGCGTCACTCAGGCCCCGCTCACTTCGCTGGTCATCGTGATGGAAATGACCGAACAGCATGCCATGGTGCTGCCGCTCATGGTGACGGCGGCCATCGCCACGGCGATGTCGAAACTGGTGTCACGCCCCCTGTACCAGTCGCTGGCCGACCGCTACGTCGAGCCGCCGCGAACCGGCTGACTCCGCCCGCTGTCCTATCGGCATGGAAGATCTCTCCTCGCCGACCCGGGAAAACCTGACGCTGCTCGAGAAATTCGACCACCGCGCGCAACCGGGCATCTCCCGCGCGCAGCGGGTGATCGAGCGCATCAGCGCCATCTTTGGCAGTCCCAGCTATTTCGTTTTCAGCGTCGCCTTCATCATCGCCTGGGCCCTGGTCAACGCGTGGGGGCAGCACGCCGGTTGGCGTCATGTCGATCCCCCGCCCTATTCCTGGCTGCAGGGCATCGTGAGCTCGAATGCACTGCTGATCACCATCGCCGTGCTGATCCGCCAGAACCGCATGGCGCAAATGGCCGAGCATCGATCGCACCTCGACCTGCAGATCAATCTCCTGACCGAGCAGAAGGTCGCCAAGCTCGTGGAGCTGGTGGATGAGATCCACCGTAGTCTGAAGAATCTACACGGTGCACCGCCGCAGGAACCGAGCGAGCACATCGAGGAGATGACCAAGCCGGCAGACCCTCACGCCATCCTTGATGCCATCAAGCAGAAGCAAGAGGCGCCGCGCTAGAGCGCTCCGATCTGCCTCAGTATTCAATCTGATAAGACAGTCCGATGCTGCTTCCGGGATCGTTTTCCGGCGTAGTGCCCTGAATCGCGGTGCCGTTGCCGAGCCGCGTCTGCAGCTTCAGACGCTTGGTGAGATCCACATTCACCTGCACCTGGCTCGTTCCCGTGGTGGCTTGCCGACCCTCGATGTAGACGCGCTTGGAGATGTAGCGGCCGGCCTGAATGGCCGCGCCTTGGGTCTCGGTGCCACCCGTCGCGGTGGGGACGGTATTGGCGCCGACCGAGAGCCGATCGAGTCCCAGCGACTTCTGCAGCCTGGCGAGCGGATTCGAGCCGCTGCCGCCGACGCCGGTCAAGGTAGCCAGGGCCGCACCGACCTCGGCCACCTGCAGCGCCGACAGCTGCGCCGCGGGCTGACCGAAGAGGAGCAGCGCCATGATCTCGTCCTGTCCCAGCCCCGCGGGGACACTCGAGAATTCGAACCGGGGCGAGTCCGCGTAGCCGTAGATATGCAGCTTCACCGTGTTGGTCTGGACCGTGGTCGTCGCGTTGAAATCGAGCGTCGGATCGATTTTCTTGCGGAGTCCCGCTCCGTCGAAGCTGACGCTGCTGGTCGGGTCGAAATTCAACTTGGTGCCTGCCAGAGAGAACGTACCGCGCACCAGCTCGAACCCCTTTCCGCCCACCTGCGGCGACTCCGTCGTGCCGCGAATGCGCAGCTCGCCCCCCAGCTCCGCATCGAGCCCGCGGCCCTGCACCAAGACCTGGCGCGGTGCATCCAGGTTGACATCGAGCCCGATCACCAGCCGTTTGGCCGATGGCGGCCGTACCGGCTGACCGCGCCGCCGTACGTCGAGCACGGCGACATCCGGCGGCAACGAGTCCGGGATGCCGATGACCGCCCGATTCACGTGGATCGAGCCCGCCACCTGGAGCCGCTCGAGCGCGGTTCCCTTGACCGCCAGGTCAGCATTCACGTTCGCCGTCACCAGACTGCTGGACAGAACCTGCGCCTTGGAGGCCGTGAGCTTGATGTCGACGGGTATCTTGGGCTCGAGCACGCCGATGCTGCCGCTCGCGCCCAGAGAACCCGACGCCGCAGTGGCCTTGAAGGTCTTGATCTGCAAAGTCCCTGCACTGCCGTCGACCTCCGCGGTGATGTCGGTCAAGCTCGTGCCGCGAACGTAGTCCCGGAAGTTACCCCCCGCGAGCGTGACGTTCCCGGCGATCTGGGGCGCATCGAGCTTGCCGCCCACGGTCGCATCGACGCCGATTTTTCCGCCCGCGTGCATGCCGCGCGCCTCGAACAGCGGATTGGCCACCGCGAGATCGAGCTTACCGTTCAGCTTGAGAGCGTACGCACCCTCCGCTATTAAAGGTGCCTTGCCGGTCATCGTGAACACCGAGGCAGTTCCCGCATCGAGGCGCACATCGAGCGATGCGCTATCGCCCGACAGATCCGCACCGGCGGTCAAATCCACTGCCGGCAAGCCGACGGCCTGATCGCCTGCGAATCGAACAGCACTTGCTTTGAGGCGCAGCCGGCCGGTAGGAGCAGAGAGAGCGCCTGCCAGGCGCGCGCTCCCCTCGATGGTGCCCTCGGAGACCATATCCGGAAAAAACACGTTCATGAGCTTCGGGCCGACGTGCTGGAGCGATGCGCGCGCATCGAGACCGGGAAAAAGTTTGCCGTCGAGCTCGAGCACCGCACCCTGCGCTCCCAGCTTGAGCTGGTCGATCTTCAACCCTTGAGCATAGGAGATCGTCGCCGGGGATTTGAGCTCGACCTTCAATCCGCGGTAGTCCAGTGAGCCTCGGTCCGCCCGCGCTTCACGCGTATCGAGATTCATGACGGCATCGGCGCTGAGCTCCGCGGGATAGCCGCGAAAATCAGGCGATTGCACCTTGAGCTGCGCCGCGACCGAGCGCGTGTCGCCTTGGCCGGCCAGATGAATCGTGCCGGCGAACGGACCGGCATGGAGATCCTTCCCGTCCAATTGAAAATCCGCGTGGGTGAGCCCGTCGCGAGGCGTGAATTCGACGCCGCCGGTGAGGCTCCCGTTGAAGTCGACGCCCAGCAACCGATTGAAGTCACCGAGCTGCCCGACCTCCACTTGCAGATGCCCGCGCGCATCCTCGATGTTGGAGGCGATCGTCATCTCGCCCGCCGCATGCACGCTCTTCCACTCACCGCGCCGGATCGAGGCGTGCAACAGCTCGCGGCCGCTCCGCTCCAGCGAGGCCGTCAGCGCGAGCGGCGATTCATCCACGGTTCCTTGCACGGCGATACTGGCGCTCGGCGCCGTCGGAAGTCCGCGCGCGTGCAGCTCCACCGACAGGGGGCCCGGGGAAGAGCCCCGAATGGAGAGGCTGCTCTTCAGCTGGGCATCGACATTGAGAGAGGCCGGAGCTCCATTCACGGCTCCCGACCCCTGCATCGAGCCCGCAAGCTCGGAAGACACCTCCTGGAGATCGGCGACCCGAAATTCCCAGCGTGCCTGAACCTTGCCGATGTAGGACTCGAGCGCCGATCGCGCCCGTGCTGAATTCGGCCGTGCCTCGCCAGGCTTCAGCCGAGTCGCGTTGCCGCTCGCGGAAAGCAGTGCAGATCGGGCTTTGATCTGGGCGCGCCGGATCGAGAAGACCTGATCCGAGACCGAGCCCTCGACGCTCAAGCTCACACGCGGCCCCACCATCGCCGTCCAGGACGACGGCCCGGTCAAAGAGGCCGCGTCCGCGCCGAGCGTCACGCCGATGTCGGACTCGCGGAAGTCGAGCTGAGCTTTGATATCCGCATCGCCGCGCACATCCTGACCCGCCAGCGCCCCAAAGGGAGCAATATCCGGTACGTGCACTTGGACCGCGATTTTTCGTTCTCCGGCGGTCGTCGCCTGAGCTTTCAGCAACAACAGCCGGTGAGTCGCCTGCACGGTCAGCGGCCGGGTATCCTCGGCAACCCGCATCGAGGCGTTGATGCTGACGGGATCCTTCTGGAAGAGCGCGGGCTCAGAGCCGGGAATGCGCAGGCCATCGACCGTGCCGCGCACGGAGACCGTTCCCTGGGCGGCGGCGAGCGTCGCGTGCAGCGCCGCGATCGACGCATTGCCCGGAAGCTCCAGCGCCTCCGCCTGCAATTGCCCCGAGGCCGTCGAATTCTTCAGGGTGCCGCGCCACTGACCGTCGAAGGAGAGTCTTTGCCATTTCAGATCGGGCCGCGGATTGACGGCGGAGGAAACGATGGAATAGCTCAAGTCGGCCGACTCCTCGGGGAGGTTCGCGCTGCCGCCGACTTTCGCGGTGAGCGCGCCGGCGGTCAGCTCGAGATCGACGCGCTCCGCCTCGCGCGGTCCGGCGACGTTCAAGGTCGCGGAGAGCGCGCCGAGACCCGGGAGCTGCAGGATATTTTCCAGAGGTCCGCTGGCGGGCTCGTGCACGGACACGGTGCCGTCCATGCGCTTGGGATCGAACTTCAAGTGTACGGCGTACTCGCCGTCGCCATCGAGGCGACGGGCGGCAACATCCGCGCTTGCATCCTGGAGCGATCGCAATTCCAGGCCGCCGCGCAAGCTCAGCCTCTCCTCCCTGCCGGCGAGCGGCGCACCCAGCCGTACCTCCCGGACTGCAAATTGCCGCACGTCGATATGCGGAATCGAGTAAGCGCCTTTGCCGCGGCCCTCGGAGCGCGGCGCGCGCTCCATGTCGAGGCGCGAGACCTCGAGGCGGTCGACCGAGATGCGGCGTTCGAGCAGCGGGAGCGGCGACCAGGTCAGCGCAATGGCGTCGGCGGTCAGCCACACCCCCTCACCGTCGCTGAGCTCGAGCCGGCCAAGCGTGAGGCTCGTCGGGAAAGAGCCGCCGAGTCCCGAGAGCCTGACCTTGCCGCCGGTCAGCTCGAGCGTGACGCGCTCGATCATGGCGCGGCCTGCGTCTGAATTCCCGGCGACCACGACCGCGAGGATCAGCAGCACGACCAGGGTCAGCAGCGATCCCGCCGTCCAGGCCATGAGCTTGAGCGCTTTGCGTGCCATCAGAAGGCCTGCCCCAGACCGATGTACACCTGGAAGCGCTGATCATCGGTGCTGTAGTGCTTGGTCGGGAAGGCCAAATCCAGACGCAAGGGTCCGATCGGCGTGTAGTAGCGCACGCCCGTCCCGATACCGATGAATGGACTGCTCGGCAGCAGATCCAGCTTGTTGCTCACCTGGCCCGCATCGACGAACAACGCCGCGCCGAAGTGCTGCAGGAATCGCTGACGGTACTCGAGACCGGCTGCGACCAGCGCCGTTCCGCCGATCGGAAAATTGGTGTGCAGAAAATAAGGGCCGACCCCCTGATACGGATAGCCGCGAATGCTCGCGCTGCCGCCGCCATAGAAGCGCTGGTCGGGCGGCAAGCTGAAGACCCCCGTCCCTTGTGCCACGCCGACGAGCGCCCGAGCCGCCAGAACGCTTCGTCCGGCTCCCGTCGGCAGCAAATGATCGAGATCGAAGTAGGTTGCGAACTTGAGCTGGTCGATCAGGAACGTCGCGCTGCTCGCGCCCAGTGAATGGGTCGGGGTAATGCTCAGCGAGTCGCGCATGCCGTGGGTGGGATCGTCCAAGGGAGAGGCAAGGTCGGTCGAGTCGTAGCTCACCGTGAGCGGTACCTGGACGAGGGTGTAGAAAAAGGTGTCCGCGACCGGGAGTATCTCGTCCTGCGGAGCCGACTTCGGGCACGGGGGCAGCGGCGGGTTCGTGGGCGGGACCGTGGGAGGCCCGCAGACGCCCACCACCTGAATGATCCTCTCGTTAACCGCCGACACACCGGCGGATACGGTCCACTCCCGGTTGATCTTGCGGGTGAGCGTCACGCCGGCGGTGGTCGCCGTCTGGTCGTAGGCATCGAGGTATTGCTTCAGCGCGCCCACGGAGAACTGCAGCGTCTGATCGCGGTGGCCGAAATCCGGCAGGCTGTATTTGGCGGTTGCGTCATAGCCCAAACCATTGGTGGAGCTTCCACCTGCATTCAGGAGCTGCGTCGTGACGGTCAGTTGATCGGCCCTGCCCGACACGTTGCGGTCGCCCCAGGTGACCCCGCCGCTGCCGCCGAGGTCGGTCGAGTAGGCCGCACTGACGTTGATGGTATGACGCGGCCGCTCGCGGATCTTGAAGGTGACCGGCACGCCCCCCGATGCATCCGCCTGGGTTCCCACTTCCACGCTGACCGCCGCGAACACCCCGAGGTTCAACAAATCGGCCCGAGCGCGCTCGACCGCGGTGGAATTGAATTGCTCGCCGGTGTGCAACAGGAGCCTGCGGCGCACCACCTGTTCCTTGACTCGCTTGAGGCCGCGAAGGCGGATCTCGCCGATGTTGACCTTGGCCCCGGCTTCGACGTGGAAAGACACATCGAGCACCGGCTCCGTCTGATCCTCATAGGCGACCGGCGGATCGACCTTCGCAAACGCGTATCCCTGCTCGCCCAAGGTTGCGCGCAGCTTGTCACCGGCGGCCAGCACGGCCGATGCCACCGCCGGCGCCCCACTCTTCAAGTCCAGCGCTCCCTGGGCCGACGCCGGCAGATCGCCGTCGATGGTGACGGTGCGCACGTGATACAGCGGCCCGAGCGTGAACTGGACCAGAACCTTTGCATCCTGCTTCTTGGGCAATGCGATCAGCTCATCGGCGAGTCCCGGCGAGTTGATCGCGACCCCGTCGATCTGAACTGCGACGCTCGACTGGTAATACCCGTAGCTTTCCAGTACGGTTTTCAGCCGGTCCATGTCGCTCCTCGCCCGCGCGATCAACCCGTAGGGGCTCACCGGCGCGGACGTGCGCAACGACACGAGATCCGATGTCGCCCGCAAGGTCGAGTCCATTGCTCCGTCTCCCGTGGAAGCCAGATCCACCTTGTACGGCTGCGGGTCGGCGGCGAGCACCGGGGCGGCGACGGTACCCGCGAGCAACGCCAGGACGAAGATTCTGGGCAAAACGAAACGCATTCGACTACATTGATCCTCGATGGACGGGTGCGATGACGTTGCGGTCTAATCGACGCTGGAGGAAAAGAGCCACGTGTCGGTGATCGTGTGCCATGCCTGCGACCTCGCACATCGCTTCGACCGGCCCCAGGGACCCGCGCGAGTGCGCTGCGTGCGCTGCCGCGCCGAGCTGTATCGCACCAATGCGACCGGTATCGATACGGTGATCGCTCTGGCGCTGACCGCCCTGGTGTTGTTCATCATTGGCAACGCCTATCCGCTGGTGGCATTCAAGGTCAACGGCCTCACGCGCATGACCACGCTGGCGGGTGCCGCGCTCGGCTTGTATGACCAGGGGTACGCCACCCTGGCAGTGCTGGTGACGTTCACCGCCATATTGGTGCCGCTGACGCAGATTTTAGCCTTTTTATACGTGCTCGTCCCGGTGCGGGTGGGACTTTCCGTCCCCGGCCGGGAAGCCTTGTTCCGGATGCTGATCGCGCTGCGCCCCTGGGCGATGAGCGAGGTGTTCGTGCTCGGCGCGATCGTCGCCCTGGTCAAGCTGTCGGGCGAGGCCGAAGTGTCCCCGCGCATCGCGCTGATTGCTTACGGGTTGTTCATGTTCACGCTCACCACCTTGACGAGCGTCACTCCCACCGAGCAATTCTGGCGCTGGATCCGTCGAGGCGAGCGGTGAGCGCCACCGTCACGGGAAAAAGCCTGGGCCTTCTGGTGTGCACGCGGTGCAGAGCCACGGCGCGCGCAATTGCCGCATCGGCGTTGCGCTGTCCCCGCTGTCACTCGCCGCTGCATGCGCGGCGGCCCAACAGCCTCGCCACCACCGCCGCGTTGGTGATCACCGCCGCGCTGTTGTACATTCCCGCCAATGTATTGCCGGTCATGCGTACTCACACGTTTCTCAGCGACCAGGACGACACCATCATGAGCGGCGTGATCTCGCTGGCCCATTCCGGATCGTGGCCCGTCGCCGTGCTGGTGTTTTTTGCAAGCATCGTCGTGCCGCTCCTGAAGCTGATCGCACTCGGCGACATCCTCATCGCGGTGGCGCGCAAATCCGTGCGCCAGCCGCAGCAGCGCAGCCGCTTGTTCCGGGTGGTGGAGTACATCGGGCGCTGGTCCATGCTCGACGTGTTCGCCATGTCGTTGCTCGTGGCGCTGGTGCAGGTTCAGTCCTTGGCAACCGTCGAAGTGCGGCCTGCCGCGCTCGCGTTCGCCGGCGTCGTGGTGCTCACCATGCTGGCGGCGCAGTCCTTCGACGAGCGTCTCCTCTGGGACGCGCAGCCCCATGGCTGACCAGGTTCCGCCGGGCGGCGGAGACCTTCCGGCGGCGCTCCCGGACCCGCCCCGCCGGGTGCGCCTGCCCTACGTGTGGATACTGCCGATCATCGTGGTCATCGTCGGCGCCTTCGTCGCCGTGCGCGAAAAGCTGGCGGAGGGCACCAGCATCGAGATCACGTTTCGCACGGCCGACGATCTCGAGCCGAACAAGACCAGGATCAGCTACAAGGCGGTGGAGATCGGCGAGGTCAAGGAGATCCATGTCTCCAAGGACCGCCAGGAAGTGGTGGTCGAGGCGAGAATCCACAACAACGTGAGCGACTATCTGGTCGAGGACACGCGCTTCTGGGTGGTGCGACCGCGCATCACCGGGGCGAACGTCACCGGGCTCGGGACGCTGGTGTCCGGTGCGTACATCGGCGTCGACGTCGGACACTCGACGGTGCCCCGGGTTCACTTCACAGGCCTCGAGGTGCCGCCGATCGTGACCTCCGGTCTGCCCGGCCGGGAATACGTCCTGCACGCGGGCAACATCGGTTCTCTCAGCATCGGCTCGACGGTATTCTATCGGCACATCGCCGCAGGACAGGTGGTTGCGTACTCGCTCGATCCGGGTGGCGCGAGCGTCACCATCAAGGTGTTCATCAATGCACCCTACGACCAGTTCGTCACGCAGAACACCCGGTTCTGGCAGGCGAGCGGCGTGGACATGTCGGTCGATGCCAACGGCGTGAAGCTTCACACCGAATCGCTGGCCGCGATCCTGGAAGGGGGGGTCGCCTTCCAGTCTCCCAAGGATTCCCCTCCGGCCGGCCAGATGGCGCAGGACACCTCGTTCAAGCTGTACTCCGACGAGGAGAGGGCCATGCGCGAGGCGGACACCTTTGCGGAAACCTACATCATGTATTTCAACGGATCGCTGCGCGGGCTGTCGGTGGGCGCTCCGGTCGATTTGCGCGGCATCGATATCGGTGAGGTCAAGGGACTGTCGGTCGAATACGATCGCGAGGCGGGCGAGTTGCGCTTTCCGGTGGAGGTGGACATCTTCCCGCAAAGAATTCGCGCCAAGGTGCGCGGGGGCAAGGGCTTGAACATGCCTGCGGTGGGCGACCATACCATGATCGACAGCCTGGTCGCGCACGGCATGCGGGCCGAGCTCAAGGACGGCAACCTGCTGACCGGACAGAAATACATCGCGGTCGACGTGGTCAAGGGCGCTCCTCGCGAGAGCGTCGCATGGAATGAGCACCCGCCCATCTTCCCGACCGCCTCGGGCGGGCTCGAGGAAATCACGGACTCCATCGGGAGCGTCGCCAAGAAGCTCGACAGGGTGCCGTTCGATCAGATTTCGGAACGCCTGATCAGCACCATGGCGGCGCTCGATCAGACGCTGAAAAGCACGGACCAGCTGATGCGCAACGTCGACGCCAGCATCGCCCCGCAGGTCGCCGCCACATTGAAGGAGGCGCAAGGAGCCATGCAGAATGCCAAGGAAGCGCTTGCCCAGGGGAGCCCGTTGAACAACAATCTGGGCGACACGCTGCTGCAGCTGTCCCGCGCCGCGAAGTCTCTCGCCGCACTGGCCGACTATCTCGAGCGCCATCCCGAAGCGCTGATCCGCGGCAAACCGGCGGATCCTAAATGAGCGGGGCGACGTGGCGCGCGGCCTGGTTGATCATCTGCGCCGCTGGGCTCGGCGCGTGCGCCGGTCAACGCGATCATTTCTACGCATTGAGCACCCTCCCGCGGGCCGCTCAGCCTCGCACCGGCGGCTTTACGACTCAGGTGATGCTCGAGGTCTCGATTCCCAACGTGGTCGACCGCCCGGAAATGATCATCCACGCGGGCGGAGACCGGGTTTTGGTGCTCGAGCACGAACGCTGGGTGGCGCCGCTCTCCGACCTCGTCAGACAGACGCTGGCGCGCGACATCGAGCGGCGCCGCGCGAATGCGTTGGTCGCAGGCCGGGGCTTCGACCAGGCCGACGCGCAAGCGGTCCATATGAACGTCGACCTGGTGCGGATGTCCGTCGAGCAGGGCGGCCCTGCGACGGTCGAAGCACATTGGCGCATCATCGATCCTCGGACAAAGACCGATCTCATCGGAGGAGAGATTTTCACCGCGCCGATCGAGGGGGGTGATTACGATTCGACGGCCAAGGCATTCAGTACCTGCCTCGCAGCTCTCGCCGACCGTCTGGTCGACGAGCTACCGGCACACTGACGGGTGGATATAATGATGTGCCATGACAAATTATCCTGACCTGACCCCCGATAGCCAGGACCGCATCGAGGACTTTCTCGCGCGGCACGGGGGCGCTTGCTCGACCCCGAGGCGCGAGGGCGTAGCCGCGTCCGGCGACGGCGGCTGGTACGAGGTCTACGCGGCGGACGGATACTGCCTGCGTTGCGAGTGGTCGCGCATGGGCAGCCGGGAGGAGCTGAGATATTCCGAGCTGCCTCCGCGGGTGCGGTCGGATGGCCGTGATTAACGCGAAGCAGTGATCTCGACTCGTCTCCTTCAGGGGGGGTGGCTGCTGATCTCCTGGCTCGCGGTGGCGAGCGGCAGCTCCGTCGCGCAGCCCGCACGCGCTCCACCGGCCGAGGCGCCCGCAGCGCTGCCGACTCCGGCCCCCGCGGGGGCGGCGGCCGAATTCATGGCCGCCATGCAGAGGGTGCGGATGAATTCGAGCGCACCCGAGCCGCCCGACTCCGCCGCGCTCAAGGCGTATCCCATCTACGATTATCTGGTCGCCGCGCGGCTGAGGCGCGATTTGACCTTCACGCCCAACGAGGATCTCGATGCGGTCATCGATGCGTTCCTGCGCGGGCATGAGGGCCAACTCGTGTCCCGCGCCCTGCGTCGGCAGTGGCTGGCGAGCCTCGCCCAGCGCCGCCGCTGGGATTGGTTCCTCCCGCGTTCGGCGGAGCTGACCGACCCGGTCCTGATCTGCGATCGGCTCGAGGGGCGCCTGGAGACCGGCGATACCGATCGGCTGGCGGCGGAAGCTCTGGCGCGCTGGAGCCTGATGCAGCGCCCGCCCGCCGAATGCGCCACCGTGTTTGCGTGGCTGCATGTCCAAAGAGCGGTGACGCCCGCCCTGCAGGAAGCGCGCGCGCGCGGCGCCCTCGCGGCGGACAATATTTCGCTGGCGCGGGAGTTCCTCGCCGAGGTGCCGGCCGACCGAGCCGCGCCGCTGCGCGAGTGGCTGCAATTACTCGAATCGCCGCGACCCGCGCTCACTGCCCTGTCCGAGACGCCGGGGATGGCGGTCGAGCCGGACGCACTGCTGGCAGGCTTCACGCGATTGTCGAACACCGATTCGGCCTCTGCAGCGGCGCTGTTGCCGGCGTTGCTGTCACGCCCGGACATGACGCCCCCTCAGCGCGAGCGGCTGTGGCGGGCTTTCGCGCTCGGCTCGGCGTACGCCCGTCAGCCGGACGCGGTAGCGGCATTCGAGCGGCTGTCGGGCGAGGTGGTCGATGCGCAGGTGCAGGAATGGCGCGTGCGCGCCGCTCTGTGGAGCGGCAACTACGCCAAGGCGCTCGACTGGATTCAGGCGATGCCGGAGAGCCTGGCAACTCAGCCGCGCTGGCGGTACTGGCGCGCCCGCGCAACCGAGTCCCTCAAGGGTACGGACGGCGCCGCCGCGCTCTATGCGGAGATTGCCGGGATGCGCGATTACTACGGCTACCTGGCCGCGGACCGGCTGCATCGGCACTACGACCTCAACATCCATCCCACTGCCGACGATGTGCAGTTGCAGGCTGTCCTGGCCGCGGAGCCGGCGCTCATCAGAGCGCACGAGCTATTCGATTGCGATCTGGCGGACGATGCCGCAGCCGAATGGGGATCGGTCATGGCAGCCGCCGCGAAGCCGGTCAAGGTACAGGCGGCTCATATGGCCGCGCGCTGGGGATGGTACGCCGAGACCATTGCGACGCTGGCTCAGGCGGACGATTGGGACGATGTGGCGCTGCGTTACCCCCGCCCGTATGCGGCGGTCGTCGCCGGCGCGAGCAAGCTCACCCAGGTTCCGGCCGACTGGATTCTGGCGATCATGCGTCAGGAAAGCCTGTTCCGGAAGGACGCCGTGTCGCGCGCGGACGCACGCGGCTTGATGCAGATGGAGCCTGCCACGGCCATCGCGGTGGCGAGACGCTGGCACTTCAGCGCGCCCACTCGCGATGCGCTGTTCGACCCCTCGGTCGCGATTCCGCTCGGCTCCGCCTACATGCGCGAATTGCTCGATCGCTACGGCAACCAACTCGATCTGAGCCTCGCCGCCTACAATGCCGGCCCGATCTCCGTGGCACGCTGGCTGCCGTCACAGCCGGTCGACGCCGATGTGTGGATCGAGAACATCCCCTATGCGGAGACTCGCGGTTATGTGCAGCATATCTTCGAGCACATCGTCACGTTCGCCGCGCTCCGCGATGCCGACCCGCCCCGTCTGTCCTCGCTCATGGCGCCGGTGACCTCCGCCGTCGGTGCTGCGCCGAACATCCCGCCTGCCGGGGTGCGATACCATTGATCTGCGCGCCACTTCACACATTGATTCGCAGATTAAAGTGTCTTAATAATTCGATCACAAGCGGTTAACCGCGCCGGGCTCAGGGTGGCGCCCATGCCATGGCAACCGCGGGCTCTTCACTACTGCGCATTCATTTGTGCCTCTCTCGCAGCCTGCAGCGTGGGCAGCCGCTATCGTAGGCCGGATATTCCGCTGGCGCAGCAATGGAGCGCGCCGTCCCCGAGCGGGGAAAGTTCTACGCCCGGATCACAAGCGGGCGTCTGGCCGGCGCCCGGTTGGTGGCACGACTTCGGCTCCGCCCGGCTGGATACGCTCATCGCACAAGCACAGCAGGACAACGACGATCTCGCCGCGGCGATCGCGCGGGTGCAGGAAGCCGACGCGCAGCTGCGCATCGCGGGGGCGCCGTTGTTGCCTGCGGTCGATCTCGGTGCGACCGCGACCCGCGAGCGGGCCCCGGTGACGGGGGGTCAGAGCTTCCACACCTTCAATCTTTTCAATCCCGGGGTCAGCGCCAGTTACGAGCTGGACTTCTGGGGCAAGAATCGCGCGGCCCGCGATGCCGCCCGCGCCGCCGCGGTGGCCAGCCGCTACGACCGGGAGACCGTGGCGCTGACCGTCGTCTCGAGCGTCGCGAGCACCTATTTTCAGGCACTCGAGCTGCGCGATCGCCTGCAGGTGGCGCGGCAGAACCTCGACAACGGCGAGAAGATCCTGCGCGGTCTGTCGTTCGAGCAGGACGTGGGTACCGCGACCGGACTCGACGTGGCTCAGCAGGCGACCGTGGTCGCCCTGCTGTATGCCGCGATTCCGCCTCTCGAGCAGCAGTTGCGGCAGACGGTCTATGCGCTCGCCGTGCTGATCGGCAAGACGCCCGAGACCGTGGACGTGGATCAAGGCTCGCTCACCGAGCTCAAGGACCCGCGGGTGGTCTCCGGGCTGCCGTCGAGCTTGCTGACGCGGCGTCCCGACATCGCCGAGGCCGAGCAGCAACTCGTTGCCGCGAATGCGGACATCACCGTCGCCCGCGCCGAGCTGTTTCCGACCATCGAGCTGACGGCGAGCGGCGGATACGAAAGCACGATGCTGTCTTCGCTGGTCAACCCGATGAATCGTGTCTATGCTCTCTCCGCCGGGCTGACTCAGCCCATCTTTCACGGCGGCGCGCTGCGCGGTCAGCTCGCCTTCAGCAAGGCCCGCTACACAGAGCTCGCCACCACGTACCACAAGACCGTGTTGACCGCCCTGAGCAACGTCGAGAGCGCGCTGGTCGCGGTCCGCCAGACGGCTGAACAGCAGCAGCGGCAGGCGCAGGCGGTGAACAAGGCGAAGCGGGCTTACGAGTTCGCGCAGATCCAGATGTCCGCCGGCACCGTGAACATACTCACGGTGCTCAACACGGAAAACGCGCTGTTCAGCGCGCAGGACACTTTGGTGCAGGTGCAGTTTTCGCATCTGCAGGCGCTGGTGGATCTGTTCACCGCGTTGGGCGGTGGCTGGCAGCAGGGGTAAATCATGAAGTTGCTTTCGCGTTTCGGCAAACATCGCGCCTGGATCGCCCTCGCGGGGCTCGCCATCGTCGCGATCGTGGGCCGCGGGATTTTACAAAAGCCCGCCTCCGCCGCAGCGCGCAAGGCGGCGCCCGCTCCGATCGTGGTCGATGCTGCCGCGGCCGCGCGTGCCGACGTGCCGATTTACTTGCAGGGACTGGGCACCGTACAGGCCTTCTACACCGTGACCGTCACCGCACGGGTCGACGGTGAGCTGCAGCGCGTCGCCTTCACCGAGGGGCAAACCGTGCACAAGGGCGACCTGCTCGCGCAGATCGATCCGAGGCCGAACCAGGCCGCCTACGATCAGGCGGTTGCGACCAAGGTCAAGGACGAGGCGCAGCTCGCCAACGCCAGGCGCGATTTCGAGCGCTACACCCGGCTGCAGCCGCAGGACCTGGCCAGCAAGCAGACCGTGGACACGCAGCGCGCGCTGGTCGATCAGCTGACCGCGCAGCTCAAGATCGACCAGGCGGTCATCGACAACGCGCGCACCCAGCTCGAGTACACCCGGATCACCTCGCCGATCACCGGCCGCACGGGTATTCGACTGGTCGACCCGGGCAACATCGTGCATGGTGCGAACTCGACCGGCATCGTGGTCGTGACTCAGGTGCAGCCCATCTCGGTGGTGTTCACCTTGCCGGAGGAGGAACTCGGTGCGGTCGCTCAGGCGCTCGCCGCGGGAACCGTGAAAGTCTTGACCATATCGCGCGAGGGCGGAGCCCCGCTCGATGAGGGTCTGCTGAGCTTGATCGACAATCAGATCGATCAATCGACCGGCTCGGTCCGCCTCAAGGCCACATTCGACAACGCCCACAATACCCTGTGGCCGGGTCAGTATGTCGATGCGCGCGTTCTGGTGCGCACCGCGCGCCACGCGCTGACGATCCCGAATTCGGCGGTGCAGCTCGGCCCCCAAGGCCCGTTCACCTACGTGGTGAAGACGGATTCGACCGTGGAAGTGCGCCCAATCCGGGTCTCGGAGGGCGGCGGCGGGTTGACCATCGTCACGGACGGCCTGGCGGAGGGCGAACGGGTCGTCACCAGCAATCAATACCGCCTGCAGGCCGGGGTCCACGTGCATACGGCCACGGAAGCCCCGAGCAGGCTCGTCGAGAGAGCATCGTGAGCGGCGGCGGCGCATCGTGAGCATTTCCGAGCCTTTCGTCCGCCGGCCGATCGCCACGTCGCTGTTGATGGGCGGCATCTTCCTCGTCGGGCTCGTGGTGTACCCGCTGCTTCCGGTGGCACCGCTCCCCCAAGTGGACTTTCCGACGATTCAGGTCTCCGCCCAGCTGCCGGGAGCGAGTCCTGAGACCATGGCGGCCACGGTCGCAACGCCGCTGGAATATCAGTTCGCGGAAATTCCGGGCCTGGCGCAGATGACCTCGACCAATGTGCTCGGTCAGAGCCTCGTCACCCTCCAGTTCGACCTGGACCGCAACATCGATGCAGCCGCCCAGGACGTGCAGACCGGCATCGACGCCGCGGGCGGGCAGCTGCCGAAAAATCTGCCGACGCCGCCCACCTACCGCAAGGTCAATCCCGCCGACTCCCCCATTCTCATTCTGGCGGTGCATTCCGAGGTGTTGCCGGTCACCACGGTCGATGATTACGCGGAGAACATCCTCGCCCAGCAGATCTCGCAGATCTCGGGCATCGCGCAGGTGTCGATCGGCGGTCAGCAAAAGCCCGCCGTGCGCGTGCAGATCGATCCGGTGAAGCTCGCAGCGCTCGGGCTGCAGATGGAGGACGTGGCAAGCGTCATCAACATCGCGACCGTGGACGCTCCCAAGGGCTCGATCAACGGACCGACCCGCGCCCTCACCATCTACGACAACGATCAGCTGCTGAAGGCCGCCCCGTGGAACGATGTGGTGGTGGCCTACAAGAACGGCGCGCCGGTGCGGATACGCGATATCGGCATCGCGGTGGACGGGCCGGAGAACGACCTGCTCACGGCCTGGCAGAACGGCCATAACGGCATTCTGCTGCTGGTCTACAAGCAGCCGGGTGCCAACGTGATCGACGCAACACAGCGCGTGCTGGCCCTCCTGCCCCACGCGCTGACCTCGGTCCCCCCCTCGATCAAGGTGAGCACGGTGGCGAACCGCACCACCACCATCAAGGCCGCGGTAGAGGACGTCGAATTCACCTTGATGCTCACCATCGCCCTGGTGGTCATGGTGATCTTCCTGTTTCTGCGCACCGCCTGGGCGACCATCATTCCGGGCGTCACCGTGCCGCTGGCGCTGCTCGGCACCGCGGCGATGATGTACGTGCTGCATTACAGCCTCGACAATCTGTCGCTCATGGCGCTCACCATCGCGGTGGGCTTCGTGGTCGACGATGCCATCGTGATGCTGGAGAACGTCTACCGGCACATCGAGGACGGCATGTCCCCCCTGCAGGCCACGCTCAAGGGCGCCGGCGAGATCGGCTTCACCATCATGTCCATCAGCGTCTCCTTGGTCGCCGTGTTCATCCCGCTGCTGCTGATGGGCGGCATCATCGGCCGCCTGTTCCGCGAGTTCGCCATCACCATGACCATGACGATCGCGGTCTCCGCCTTCGTCGCGCTGACGCTCTCCCCGACCATGTGCGCTTTGTTTCTCAAGGACGAGAAGCACGTCAAGCACGGCCGGTTCTACATGACCGTAGAACGCGCATTCGATGCGTTGCTTGCCGGCTATACGCGGGGGCTGGACTTCGTGCTCGCGCGCCCACGCGCCACCCTGGGCGTGTTCCTGCTCACGGTCGCGACCAGTGTGGCGCTGTACGTGGTGATCCCCAAGGGATTCTTTCCACAGCAGGACACCGGCATCATCGTCGGGCTGTCCGACGGGCCCCAGGACATCTCCTTCCAGGAGATGGTCCGGCGACAGCACACGCTTCTGGATGTCGTCGCGCGCGATCCGGCCGTGGAAAGCTACGGCACCGCCCTCGGCGGCAGCCGCCCGATCAACAACGGCTTCGTCATCATCGGCCTGAAGCCGCGGGATCAGCGCTCGGCCAGTGCCGATCAGGTCATCAACCGCCTGCGCCCGCAGCTCGCGAAGGTGTCGGGCGCCACCCTGTTCCTGCAGGCGGCTCAGGATCTCAACATCGGCGGCCGCACCAGCCGCACGCAGTACCAGTACACCCTGCAGGACTCGAACATCGACGAGCTCAACGACTGGGCACCGCGGCTGCTCGCGAACCTTCAGAAGCTGCCGATGCTGCGCGACGTGGCGTCCGACCAGCAGACCACCAGCGGCATGGTGGCGCTCACCATCGATCGGGACCAGGCCGCCCGCTTCGGCATCCAGCCGGCCGCCATCGACCAGGCCCTGTACGACGCGTTCGGCCAGCGCCAGGCGGCGCAATTCTTCACACAGGCCAACAGCTACCACGTGGTGCTCGAAATCACCCCGTCCCTGCAGAGCGATCCGTCCAGCCTTCACAAGTTGTATCTCAAATCGCCGCTGACCGGCCAGATGGTGCCGCTCTCGGCGATGACCCGCTACGATACCGAGCACGTCACCTATCTCTCGATCAACCATCAGGGACAGTTCCCGGCAGTGACCTTGTCGTTCAATCTGGCGCCCGGCGCAGCCCTCGGCGATGCGGTGACGGCGATCACCAAGGCCTCGGCGCAGATGCATCTGCCCGGGACCATCACGGGCACCTTTCAAGGCACGGCGCAAGCGTTCCAAAGCTCGCTCAAGACGCAGCCCTACCTGATTTTGGCGGCTTTGGTCGCCGTCTACATCATCCTCGGCATGCTCTACGAGAGCTACATCCATCCCTTGACCATTCTATCGACCTTGCCGTCCGCGGGAGTGGGCGCCCTCCTGGTGCTGCTGCTCTTTCACATCGAGCTGTCCGTCATGGGCCTGATCGGCATCATCCTGCTGATCGGAATCGTCAAGAAAAACGGCATCATGATGGTGGACTTCGCGCTTCAGGCCGAGCGTGAGCAGCACTTGACTCCGCGCGAGGCCATTCGCCAGGCCTGCCTGCTTCGATTCCGGCCCATCATGATGACCACCATGGCCGCGCTCCTGGGAGCACTGCCCCTGGCGCTCGGCCGGGGGACGGGCTCGGAACTGCGCCAGCCGCTCGGATACACCATGGTCGGCGGGCTGATCGTGAGCCAGGCGCTCACGCTGTTCACCACGCCGGTGGTGTATCTGTATCTGGACCGGTTCAGCCTGTGGCTCAAAGGCCGGCGTCAAAAGGGGCACGAATCGCCCGGGCACGACGGGCCGCCGGCGTCCGATCGGACCGCGCCCGCGGGAGAGACGACGTGAAAATCCTGTTGGTGGAGGATAACGAAAGAGTCAGCCAGTTCGTGATCAAGGGGCTGCAGGAAGCCGGACACACCACCGACCATGCGGCCAATGGCCGCGACGGCATGTTCCTGGCGGCGAGCGAGCCGTACGACGTCATCATCATGGACCGGATGCTCCCCGGCGAGATCGAAGGCCTCGCCATCATCGAGGTGCTGCGCAAAGCCGGCAAGCGCACCCCCATCCTGATCCTGAGCGCCTTGGCCGACGTCGACGACCGCATCCGCGGCCTGCGCAGCGGCGGGGACGACTATCTCACCAAGCCATTCGCCTTCGGCGAGCTGCTGGCACGCCTCGATGCGCTGCACCGCCGCGACCAGGGGGCCAACCGCGAGACGCCCTTGTCGGTGGGCGACTTGCACATGGACCCGATGACGCGCAAGGTTACACGCGGCAGCCGCCCGATTTCGCTGCAGCCGCGCGAATTCAAGCTGCTCGAGTACCTGATGCGTCACGCCGGCCAGGTGGTCACGCGAACCATGCTGCTCGAAAACGTATGGGACTATCATTTCGATCCGCAAACGAACGTCGTCGACGTGCACATCAGCAAGCTGCGGCAGAAGATCGACGCGGAGTTCGAGCGCCCGCTGTTGCGCACCGTGCGCAACGCCGGATACATGGTGACGGCCGGCGATTAGGCCGCAGATGACCCGCATGATGCGCTCCTCCGCCTTGTCTCTCGCCATCGGGTACGTGATCCTCGGGATGGTTTCGCTGGTGCTGTTCGCGGCGCCTCTCTGGTACGCCTGGCACGTCACCATCCAGGAGGGGCGAGGCGAGATACTGCGAGCCGACGCGCAGCGCCTCACCGACGTCTATCTCCACGAGGGCCCGGAGGCGCTGCAGAATTTCATCGATACCCGCGTCCACATGCAAATCGCGGGCGATCGGATCCTGCTGCTCACGGATTCCTCGTTCAAGCGGCTGTCGGGCAACATATCGAAGTGGCCGGGAAACACGCCGACCGCGCCCGGCAATTACCGGACCAACATCGACCTCGGCAATCGCAAGCGCCAGGACACCCTGATACACGTGGCACGCCTGGGCAACGACTACCTGCTCATCGGCAGAGACAACAAGCTGTTCGCGCCGCTCGAGCGGCGCTTCTGGTATGGCTTGGCAGCCGCCGTCGCGGTACTTTCCATGGCCGGACTGCTGGTCGGCATCATCACCCGGCGCGCGCTCATGTCGCGGGTCTACAGCATCGGTCAAACGGTGACGGCGATCATCCACGGCGACTTGAAGCACCGGCTGCCGACCAATCTGAGCGACGACGAACTCGACACGCTCGCACGCACGATCAACAAAATGCTGGAGCAAATCGAACAGCTGGTGCATGGGGTGCGCAATGTCTCGAACTCCATCGCGCATGATTTGCGCACGCCCTTGGCGGAGCTCAGGTCCCGTCTCGAGGAGCTCGCGCTGGTGCGTCCGCCGCCGGGCGAGACCTTTGCCGAGATCGACGGGGCGGTGTCCGACGTGGATCGCGTCATTCACATCTTCGATGCGCTGCTGAGGCTGGCCGAGATAGACGCCGGATTGCGCCGCTCCGGGTTCGTGACCCTGGATCTGGCGGATCTGGCGGCGACGGCGGTGGAGTTCTATGCACCGGCGGCGGAGCTCAAGAACATCCGCCTTGCGTTGCGTGCGGAAGGCCCCCTGCAGGTATCGGGAGACCCGATACTCATCGCTCAGGCACTCGGCAACCTGATCGACAACGCGTTGAAGTATGCACCCGAAAGCGGCCGCATCGAGGTGGCGGTGCGCCGTCGTGCCGACGACCTGGCGGAGGTTGCGGTGATCGACAATGGTCCGGGCATTCTCGACTCGGAGAAGGCCAAGGTCATCGAGCGCTTCTACCGGGGCGACGCCAGCCGTGGCACACCCGGCATCGGCTTGGGCCTCAGCCTCGCACAGGCCGTTGCGAAACTGCACGGCAGCGCTCTGGAGCTCTCGGACCAAACTCCGGGGTTACGCGTGGCGCTCGCGGTGCCCTGCATCGAGCCAGTATCCGGCGCAGCCGCGTCGCTGGGCGGACTACACTCTGGGCCCCAGGCTCCCGCCGCCAATTTGCCGACCGCGACCGCCGAATCTTAGCCGTGCGGGACGCCGGGCGGTCCCATACGACATATTCGGAGTTGCGGCGACATATTCGAAATTTCCGCGGCATATCGGGAATTTCCGACTCCGGATTGCGAGCCAGTACCGGCTGGGCCATCCCGACGACTCTTATCATCGAGCCATGACTTCCCTCTCGAGGGGGCATGGCCTCAAATGAACGCGATGTCGACTTTTCTCGAATCGCTCCTGTTCGCCGTCGCATGCGTGCTCGGCTGGGCGGTATTTCCGATATTCATCATTGCGGGCGGCCTCGCGTTGTTCCTGTACGCATTGATCGCCGAGATCACCCTGTCCCTCGCTCACGCCCTGTCCGGCGCGACCGCCCTCTCCGGCGCCACCGTCCTCTCCGGCGCCGAGGCGACCGAGGACCAAGCGGCGGCGCGCAAAGCCGCGCACCGGCTCTGCGGAACGCCCTGAACGTCGGACGATCCTTACGCCCCAACATCCCGATTGCCTGCATTCAACCCGGTGGGACCGTCCCTATGCTGATTCACGTGGGTATCTCGTCGATATCCGGCCGGTCAGCCACGAGGAGCAAGCCATGGGTGATGCAAAGTCGATCAACGACGACGAAGCGCGGTCGCAGGACGATAAAGCGCAGTACGCCCCCGAGCGCAAATTGCGCGGCGGTGCCTTGAAAGGGTCGGAGCAGAAGTCCGCGGCGGACCATACGGAGTACGAAGAGGAGCGCAACCCCGATACCGAGCTGCGCCTCGACGATGAGACCGACACGCTCTACAAGGACGGTCTCGACATCGAGGACGATCCGAGCGCAACGCCCGCGGGAACCCGCGGCGGCTCCTTTGGCATAAAACCCTAGGAGGGTGAAGTCCCAAGGAGCGTGAAGTCCCAAGGAGCGTGAAGATCGCGCCGAAAGCGCGGCGACGCGTTAAAATTCGGCTCCATGGACAATTATTCATCGCTGGCGGCACTGGCTTTGGCCGCCGCAGCTCTCGCCTCGACCGGGTCGCCGGTGTTCGCTCAAACTCCCGATCAAGAAAAAGCCTGGGCGGAGGACCGCGCACGCGCAGCCGCGGACGCGAAGGCCACCCAGGAGCGCGCGGTGCAGGAGCGCGCGGCGCGCAAGACCAATCCGATGGGCTGGGTCCGAACGCTCGATCCTATGCCGAGCGGAGGGTGGGAATTTCGCAGCGTCGCGAACGACGGCTCCTGGGCGGTTTACAGCAGCACGCATCAGCTGAAACGCTCCGGGCAGATCATGACGGTCTGGATGCGATACGAATACGCCGAGACCCAGACGGCGGACAGCGGACCGTACCTCAGTGCCGTGGAAAAAACCCAGTTCGAGTGCAAGAAGGAGGAAACTCGCAACCTTCTGGTGGTGTACTACGGCGCCAATAATATCCAGGGCAACCAGCAGACCGAGGAAAACGACGCGAAAACCACGCCGTGGAACCCGATCGTTCCGGGAACTCGGGAAGAATCGAACTTCCTATGGGCCTGCGGTCAGGCGCGCACCGCGGCCAGGTGAATCGTCGCCGTCAGGAGCTTTGACCGATCGGCACAGGGGCCGACCAGGATCTCGACTTCTCCCGGCTCGAAGACCGGTTCCAGATTCAAGCCGAGGAAACGCAAGTCCCTCGCCGCCAGCGGCAAGGTGACGGCGCCCGATTGGCCGGGCTCCAGGCGGATCTTGGCGAATCCCTTGAGCTCGAGGAGTGGGCGCGCCACGCTCGCGAGCTTGTCATGGGTGAACAGGAACACGGTCTCCTCGGCCGCTCTCCCGCCCTCGTTGGTCACGTCGACGCCGACCGATAGGGTGTCGTTCTCGGTGATGTTGTCGCGGCTCACCCTGAGATTGGACAGCCTGAAGCGTCCATAGGTGAGTCCGTGGCCGAACGCAAACAAGGGGTCGTTCGGCGCGTCGAGGTACTTGGTGGTATAGGGATCGTTGGGGTTCGCCGGACGGCCGCTCGGCCGGGCACCGAAAAACAGCGGCACCTGCCCGACACTGCGCGCCCAACTCACCGGCGTTCGGCCACCGGGACTGGTCCGGCCCGTGATCACGTCGGCGAGCGCGTTGCCGGCCTCGCTTCCCAAAAACCAGGCTGCGAGCACCGCGTCGGCGCGCTCGACCAGCCACGGAACGATCAGCGGTCGTCCGCAGAAGAGGATCACGATGACGGGCCTGCGCAACACCCGGGCGCGGTCGAAAATGGCCTCCGCAAACTGGCGCTGACGGCCCGGCAGATGGGGATGCGCGCGGCTCGCAGCCTCGCCGCTCATGGTCGCGGCCTCGCCGAGACAGAGAACGACCGCATCCACCTGTGCGCACAAGTCGAGCGCGCGCGCCGTGCCCCCCTGCGCGTCGACTCCCTCGATATCGATGCCGCGCTCGAAAGCAACCAGGGGTTCGGACAGGGCGCCCCGGAGTCCCGCGACCACGGTGACCTGCCCCTCGGGCTCCGCGGCGCCCCACCACGGGCCGCGCATGTCGGCCGCCGCGTCGGCCAGCGGACCGATGACGGCGACACGGATACCGGGGGGTATCGGCAGAGCGTCTCGATCATTCTTCAGCATCACCAGCGAGCGAACGGCCACCCCGCGGGCGAATCGTCGTCGCGTCTCCACCGCCTCCGCGCTCTCGGCGACCGAGCCGCGCCGATAAGGGTCATCGAACAGCCCCAGCTTCCATTTGAGCGTCAGTACCCGGCGCACCGACTCGTCGATGTCCGCGGAGCCCACCCAGCCTCGATCGAGCGCAATCGGCAAGCCGTGGCGATAGGCGCCGGCCATCATGTCGATGTCGACGCCCGCCTGCAGCGCGAGCGCCGCGGCCTGCGCCAGGTCGGCTGCAATACCGTGATTGATCAGCTCGGCGACCGCGTTGTAGTCGCTGACTATGACGCCGTTGAACCCCAGCCGGCGCCGCAGCCAGCCCTTGAGCAGCGCGGCGTTGGCCGTCATGGGAATACCGGCAAGATCGGTGAACGCGGGCATGACGGACGCCACACCCGATGCCACGGCCGCAGTGAAGGGAGGCAGGTAGACCTCGCGCAGGGTCCGCTCGGAGATGTCGACCGAGGCGTAGTCGCGTCCGCCGGTGACCGCTCCGTAGGCGCAGTAGTGCTTCGCGCAGGCGGCCAGGGCACTGCCCTCGGTGAGGTCGCCGCCCTGAAAGCCGCGCACCTTGGCCTCGGCGAGCCGCATACCGACATAAGGGTCCTCGCCGGGCCCCTCGGCACTCCGTCCCCAGCGCGGATCGCGGGCCACATCCAGCATCGGCGCAAAGGTCATGGCCATGCCGTCGGCGGCCGCTTCCTTGGCCGCCTCGCGTGCCGTCAGAGCCCATAAGTCGGCGTCGAAGGCCGACACCTCCGCGAGCGGGATGGGAAAGAGCGTTCGGTATCCATGGAGCACGTCGAACCCGATCAGCAACGGGACGCCGAGACGCGACTCCTCCACGGCCAGACGCTGCATATCGCGAACCGCACCGGCGCCGGTCAAGTTCAAGAGGCTCCCGATGGTGCCGGCGCGAATCGCGTCGGTCGAGTCGCCGGCGATCGTCGGCCCCGTCACGGTGGATCCGGCGGTGGTCATGGTGAGCTGACCCAGCTTCTCGGCCAGCGACATCTCCCGGATCAGCCGATCGATGTGATTCAACGCGACTTTAGTCACGTGCCGTCTTCCCGCGTGACCGATAATGGGTGAATTGTCCCGCTCCCCAGAAGTGTAAAAGACATGATCATAAATCGGACCAAGGCCGTAAGCACTCCCTCTCCGAGCGCGGAGGAAATCGGCCAGGCCGGCTTATGGCCCCAAATGAGCATGATGCGCCGGGCTCTGTGGGCCTCGCCGGTGCGCAACAAGCTCGTTCTGCTGGCCGTCTCCATATTCCTCGTCATAGCCGCCACGGCCTACGGGCAGATCCGCCTCAACCGCTGGAACCAACCATTCTACGATGCCCTGTCCCACCGCAACCTGTCCGAATTCCTGATCCAGCTGGGAATCTTCGGCATCATCGCCGGTGCCCTTCTGGTGCTTAACGTCGCGCAGCGCTGGATCGGGGAAACCTTGAAACTGAGGCTTCGTCAAGGGCTGGTCCACGATCTGGTGCAGAATTGGATGGTGCCGGGACGCGCGTTTCGCCTGGCCAGTGCCGGCGACATCGGCGTCAACCCCGATCAGCGCATGCACGAAGATGCGCGCCATCTCACCGAACTCTCGGCAGACTTGGGGATCGGGCTGCTGCAGGATTCGTTGCTGCTCACGACCTTCATCACCGTGCTCTGGTCGCTGTCCAGTTCCTTCGTGTTCCACGTCGCGGGACGGACCATTGCGATTCCCGGCTATATGGTCTGGGCTGCCGTGGTCTACTCGGGCTCGGCCTCGCTGTTGAGCTACTGGGTCGGAAAGAGCCTGATCGGTCGGAACGCCGACCGCTACGCGCGCGAGGCGGATCTGCGCTTCTCCCTGGTTCGCGTCAACGAGCACATCGACTCGATCGCCCTGGCCGAGGGCGAGCCCGATGAGGCCCGGCGCATCGATCTCGACCTCCAGAAGGTGCTCGAGGCCATGCGCCTCCTGGTGAGAGGAACGACCAGCTTGACCTGGGTGACGGCGGGCTATGGCTGGTTCACGACGGTGGCCCCGATCCTGGTGGCGGCACCGCTGTATTTCGGCGGCCAGCTGTCCTTCGGCGGCCTGATGATGGCTTCCGGCGCCTTCATGCAGGTTCAGTCCTCGCTGCGCTGGTTCGTCGACAATTTCAGCACCCTTGCCGACTGGCGGGCGACGCTGCTTCGAGTCGCGAGCTTTCGGCGGGCGCTGCTCGCCGTCGACGAGATGCAGGAAGTCGCGAGACGCATCGACTACGCCGCCGGCGAGCCCGGGAAGATCGTCCTCGAGCGCTTGGAGATCTGTTCGCCGGCCGGCGCCGCCAAGTTGTCCGAATCGCACGTGGAGGTCCAATCCGGCGAACGCGTTCTCGTGCTCGGCGAGACCGGGATCGGCAGGACACTGCTGTTTCGTGCGCTGGCGGGACTGTGGCCGTGGGGCGAGGGTCGCATCGCGCGGCACTCCGGCGAGAGCACGCTCTATCTTCCGCGTGCACCGTACTTGCCGCCCGGTACGTTGCGGGAGATCCTCGCCTACCCCTCGAGCGTCGAGACTTTCAAGACCGAGGCCTGCCTCAAGGCACTCGAGCGCCTCGGCCTCGAGCGCCTCGTGCCCCTGCTCGACGAAGCGCGCCGCTGGGAGACGATGCTGAGCGACGGCGAGCACCAGAGCCTGGCATTCGCGCGCGCCTTGCTGCACGCGCCCGCGTGGCTGATCATCGATGAAGCGCTGGAGGCGCTGGAGGAGGACACGCTGCCGAAGGTCGTCGACATATTGAGCAATGACCTTACACACACCGGGGTGCTTTACATCGGACGCTCAGGCGCGCACGATAAACTATTCAGGCGCACGCTGCATCTGATCAACGGTGCTGCGCCGACGGGGCTGCCGCCATTCGCACAATCCGCGAAGAAGCCCGCTGTTTCCGCCGCTTGAAGTGCACGCATCGCGTGCGGGGATGCCGTCGCCATGCACGGTTTCGGGGCCGCGCAGCATTTGTTGCTTTGCGATTTGCGATCATCGCCGCCATCGTTACACGGCTCGAGAGACCCTTGCGCGGCACTCATGAGTGAACGCTCGCGCGATTCTTCGATCACATTGTGAGTCGTCGCGCTGCGTGCAATCGTTCGTGTGCTTCGCTCGAATGATCATGCGAGCGATGAATGGAAGCGTCTTAATGAAACAACTTGAAGCTGTGACCGATCTAACATAAAACATTCATGTACAGTTGAAAGCGATCACGTTCTGCTCTGACGACTTGTCCTTTACTTAAGTTGAGCATTGAGTGCCGGCTAGTGCCCAGTCCATATCCCGAAGCGGAGGTTGACGATGGGAGAATCACAGCTAAGCGAAGAGTCCAGCCCCTCGGAATTCCTGGATTCCCTGAATCGATTCAGCAAGGAGCATCGTGCGCAGCGCTGGGAGGGAACTCTCGGCGACTTCCTGACGCAAGTTCTGCCGTCGCGCCCGGCTTCGTTCACGCGCACGAGTCATGAATACATCTGGGACATGCTGCTCTGGCATGGCCGCGACGCCGAAGGCGACGAGATCCAGAAGGCCCGCGAGCTGTTCCGCCGAGAATTGTTCGGCGTCGAGGAGCCGCTGCGCAGGGTGGTGGACTACTTCAAAGCGGCGGCTGCGGGCTCGGATGTGGGCAGGCGGCTGTTGCTCCTGCTCGGACCTCCCTCGGGGGGCAAATCGACGCTGGCGATCCTCCTGAAGCGAGGGCTGGAGGAGTACAGCCGCACGGACGAAGGAGCGCTCTACGCCATCAAGGGCTCGCCGCTGCGCGAATCTCCGCTCAACGTCATCCCGACGAGCCTGCGCTCGGAATTCCGCGACACGTATGGAGTCGACATCAGCGGGGAGATCTCCCCCTGGGCCCGCGACCACATCGACCGTCAATGCGAAGGCGACTACCTGCGCATGCCCGTCGAGCGCATCTTCCTGTCCGAGGCCGCGCGCTGCGGCATCGGCACCTACGCTCCGCACGATCCGTCGACCGCGGACATCGCCGACCTGGTCGGATCGGTGGACCTCTCCAAGGTCGCGCACGTGGGTGATGAGGGGGATCCGCGTGCCTGGTCCTGGTCCGGGGCGGTCTACGCGGCGAGCCGCGGCGTGCTCGAGATGATCGAGATCCTCAAGGTCAAGCGCGAATTTCTCTACCTGCTCCTGACCATGACCCAGGAAAAGAACGTCAAGGTGGCGCGGTTTCCGCTGATCTACCTCGACGAGACCATCCTGGCGCATACCAATCTGGCGGAGTTCAATCGTTTCCTTCAAGAGAAGGAGAACGAGGCGCTGCTCGACCGCATGGTCATCATCAAGGTGCCCTACGCACTCTCCTACAAGGACGAGGCGCGCATCTACAAGAAGCTGGTGTACGGCGCGCCGGCCTTCCGCAACGTCCATCTCGACCCGCACGTGCTGCATCTCGCCGCCGTATTCGCCATCCTCACGCGCCAGTCCAAGCCCGAGCGCGAGGGGCTCGATCTGCCGAAGAAGGTCCGATTGTTCGCCGGCGAAGCGGTGGAAGGCTTCTCCGACACCGAGGCCGCGCGGCTGCGCACGGAGTCCCCGGACGAGGGGTTGGCGGGGATCAGCCCGCGGTTCGTGATCAATGCGCTGTCGACCGCCATCACCCGCGGCAACTCGCACAGCCTCACCAGCATGGAGCTGCTGCTCGCCGTCAAGGATGCGATCGAGAGCGACGCGCGCATCGACGCGAAGCAGAAGAAGCTCTGGTTCGACCACCTGGTGACCGCCCGCAAGGAGTTCTACAACCGCTGGGTCAAGGAAGACGTGCATCGGGCGCTGTTCGCATCCTTCCAGGACGAGGCCCAGCAGCTCCTCGAGAAATACCTGGACGAAATCGAAGCGTCGCTCGACCAGCGCAAGATCACCGACCCCATCACCGGCGAGAACCGCGCTCCGGACGAGCGCTTCATGCGCTCGGTCGAGGAGAAGATCAAGGTCTCGGAGTCCGGCAAGCAATCCTTCCGCCAGGAAGTGGTCCGCAAGGCCATGGTGGCCTTCAAGGCCGGCGAGAAATTCCGTCTGGCGAGCCATGCGCGGGTGCGCGAGGCCATCGAGCAATACCTGTTCGAGGAGCGGCGCGACGTGCTGCGCTTGGTCACCTCCACGGCGCGTCCCGACGACGAGGCGCGCAAGAAGATTTCCGTGGTGCAGGAGCGGCTGGTGCAGGAGTACGGATACGACGAGCACAGCGCGCAGGAAGCCTTGAACTACGTGACGACGCTGCTGTCTCAGGAATAGGTGCTCGCATGACAGGCAAATTTCATACGGAGACCCAATGAGCACGGACTCGAGCGGGGGCGAGTCGGCGACACTCAACGGCTGGTACGATCTGTTCTCGCGCGGAGCGCGTGACTGGTTGAGGCACAACGAGAAGATCCGCGAGGCCGTGCGTTCGAATCTGCCGCAGATCGTCTCTGGCTCGGACATCATCAATGACGGCGCGCGGACCGTGCGCGTACCGGTCCGGATGCTCGAGCATTACCGTTTCCGGCTCCTTTCCAGCGGCGATGCTCAAGGTGTCGGGCAGGGCAACGCCAAGCCCGGCGATGTGCTGGGTCAAGCCAACCCGACCGGGGGACCCGGACAGAAGGGAGCGGGAGGCAAGGATCAGGGCGGAATCGAGCTCATGCTCGAGTTCAAGGTCGACGACATCATCGACTGGTTATGGGACGACCTCAAGCTCCCGAATCTCAAGCCCCGGGCCGGCGCCATGGAGGAGGCCGAGTGGAAACGCGAGGGTTGGGACAGGCGCGGCGCGCGTTCCCGGCTCGATCGCCGGCGCTCTCTGAAGGAATCGGTCAAGCGACGCGCGCTCGACGCCTCGTCCCCGGCTTTCACCGACGAGGACCTGCGCTACCGCCAGCTCGCGCGCCGCCGCCAACCCGCGTTGCGTGCCGCCGTATTCTTTCTGCTGGACGTCTCCGGCAGCATGTCGGATCGCGACCGCCAGCTGGCGAAGACGTTCTTCTTCTGGGTGGCTGCCGGACTCAAACGCGAGTACAAGGCGCTCGATATCGTGTTCGTTGCACATACCACGGATGCGTGGGAATTCAACGAGCCGGACTTCTTCAAGGTCACCGGAACGGGCGGTACGGTCGCCTCCGTGGGCCTCGCCAAGGTGCAGGAGATCATGGAGCAGCGCTTCGACCCGTCCGCCTGCAACGTCTATCTCTTCTATGCGTCCGATGGGGACAATGCCTCGGACGATCGGGCGCAGGCGGGCGAGGCGCTCGACAGCATCGCACAGGTCGCGCGCTACGCGGGTTACGTGGAGATTGCCACGGGCATACGCAGCTCGTTGAGCGAGATCAGCTCGCTGTTCCAGTCCGCGGCCGATGACGGCCTCCCCTGCAGCCGGTGCTCCATCGTCGGCCCCGATGATGTCGCGCCGGCGGTTCGCCATTTTTTCAGCGCAGAGGCTCAATCGGAAGCCGACGAGGCCGACATCGGGGGTGCCCCATGAAGAGCGACTGGCGCAGCCACGTTCCCAAAATCGAGGATCTCGCGCGGCGCCTCGGGCTCGACTGGTCGCCGGTCCTGTTCGAGGCGGTTCCGGACAGCTTCATGACCGAGATCGCGGTCTACGGGCTGCCGGTGCGGATGCCTCACTGGTCCTTCGGAGCGCGCTACATCTACCAGCTGCTGCAGCGCCACATGGGCTATTCGCGCCTGTTCGAGGTGGTATTCCCGGGCGACCCGGGACACGCCTTCCTCGCCGCCAGCAACGGTGTCGCCGACAACATTCTGGTGACCGCTCATGTCCTCGGCCACGCGGACTTCTCGAAGAACAACATGCAGTTTCGCCGTTGCCAGGACCAGGGCAACGCCCAGATCATCGAGCATGCGGCCGCGCACGCGCGCCAGATCGAGCGCGACATCGAAGCGCACGGATTCAATGCCGTGGAGCAGGTGCTCGACGCCGCTCTGTCTCTCGAGCAATACGTCGACCTCGATCAGCCGCTGCGCCGCGAGCGCTTTCCCGAGTATGTGGCCCCGGCGGCCGAGCCGCACGACGACGCCTTTCGCGCGCGATTCGCGAACCTGGATTCCGCGGTCGCGACCGCCACGCCTGAGAAAAAACGCGCCCCCCTCCCCCCTCATCCGGAGCGCGACCTGCTTTGGTTCATCGCCACCTATTCACAGGAGATGGAGAGCTGGGAACGCGACATCTTTCTCGCCGTGCGCGAGGAATCGTTCTATTTCTATCCCGTGTTCGCGACGCAAATCATGAACGAGGGATGGGCATCCTACTGGCACGCCCGCCTGCTGCGCGAAGCGGACTTCATTCCGGAGGAGATATACGTCGACGCGATCAAGTGTCACTCGGACGTGGTGCGCCCGGTCGCCACCGGCGAACAGGTGTCGCTCTCCATCAACCCGTACCATCTCGGGTTCACGCTCTGGGAGGAGATCGTCAAGAGCTCCGGCGTCGATTCGGCACGGCGCATCATGCGCGAAGACGATGACTTCAGCTTCTTGCGCAATCATCTGACCCGCGAGGTGGCGACGGAGATGGGCCTGTTCCGCTATCTCAGGCGTCAGAACGGCCCCATCAAAGTGGTGGCCGCCGACATCGACGAGCTGCACGAGAGCCTGTTGCTGGACAAGTACAACTTCGGCGCACCGAGAGTGTCGGTGACCGAGATGCGCAACGACGGGACGCTCGTCCTGCAGCACGATGCCCAGCTGGACGGGCGCGGCCTCGACGCCGATCGATCGCTCAAGGTCCTCGAGTACATCAAGCGGGTGTGGCGCCGGCCGGTGCTGCTCAACACCATCGATGCCGGCGCGAAGGCCGTGCTGTTCTCGTCGGAGTCGGCGGCGGCCTGAGCCCCGGCTCAATCCGGCGGGTTATTCGCCTTGAGAAAGGCGACCGTCGCCTGCAGCATCTGCAGCCTCGTGGCGCTGCGCGAGAGCCAGTGATCCTCATGCGCCAGCGTCACGAATTCCACCGGTTTGCCGGCGCGTTTCAAAGCGCGTGCCATCGCCTCGCTCTGCTCGTAGGGCACCACGGTGTCATCGCGGCCGTGGATGAGCAACACGGGAGCCGTGACGGCGCCGATGTGCTCGATGGGCGAAATCGCCTGAAGCGCGGGATCAGCCGGATTTTTTACCCCCATGAAGCGATCCCAGTAACGCTGGCTGATATTGTCGCTGCGCCCCGCCCGGTTGTCGGTCCATTTCAGAAATCCCTTCAAATCCGCTATACCGGCAACGGACACGGCACAGCGATACATCCCCGGATCCAACGTAACGCCCGCCAGCGCCGCATATCCGCCGTAGCTTGCGCCGACGATGCAGACCCGCTTCGGGTCGATCGTGCCTTCGTGCGCCAGATAGCGGACGCCGTCGGAAAGGTCGGTCTGCATCTTGCGCCCCCACTCCCCGTAGCCGGCGGCGATGAACTGCTCGTTCAAGCTCGAACCCCGATAGTTCGGCTGGAGAACCGCGTAGCCCTGGTCGGCCAGAGCCTGCGCCCACCAATCGAACGTGTCGGAGTCCGCGGCCGCGGGACCGCCGTGCGGCAGGACGACCAACGGCAGATTCGTCGGTGCACGACCGACCGGCAGGGTCAAGATCGCGGGAACCGTAAACCCGTCGGTCGCCTGATACCGGATGCGCTTGACCTCGGCCACGCCTGAAAGACCCTCGTAGACATTGCCGAGGATCTTCGTCCGATGGGAGTACCAGTCGAACATGGCGTATACGTACCCGTCCTTCGGACCGAACACGCGCACCAGGATCCGCGTGAAATCGTCCGATCTCGATGCCAGCTCAACCCGCTCGCCCGGGAACGCTCGCAGGATCGCGTCCCAGTGGGCTTGCATCTCACTATCGAAAAAGACGTAGCGCGTATCCTCCGGGCCGCGGACCCCTCCCACGATCCGGCCGGTCTTTCTGTCCGTGATCGGCCTGCGAAAGGTCTCGCCGTCGCTCAAAGGATCGCCGATCGCGCCGTCCTTGATGCGGATGGGCCGCCAAACCCAGCCTCCTTCCTCCATGAAGGCCATCAAGATCGATGTTCCGCCGGCGTCGAACCCCAAGACGACGGGCACATCGAGCGGAGCAGTCCCGGCGGCCACGATCCGGCTGCGGCCGTCGGCCTGCATCGTGAGCTTCCAGTCCTTGAACTGGTCCCGGTAGGCGAACTCCCCGGCGACCGCGCCCGATCCGTCGACCAGCCATTGGGTGCGATAGGTCGTGCCTTTCTCCATCAGTTTCATACGCCCGCTCGCCACGTCGTACGAAAACAGCCCCGGCAGCGTCTCGTTGGTGACGTACAAACCGGGCACGAACAGCAGCGCCGCCCCCTTTACCTCGCGCACCATCGGCGCGCCCGCGGCAACGTTGAAAGTGGTCTGATCGCTCACTCGAAAGCTGACCGGCCGCAACTTATGCTGCGGGATACTGTAATCGATGAGTTGCGTCCATTCCTGCTCGACGCCCCAGAAGCCGGCCGGGGGCAAGCTCGTGATGGACAGCGCGGTGAGCAGGTTGTCGTTGTCCAGCCATTCGATGTAACGCAGCTTGAAGTCGCCCACCCGCGCGCCGCCGAGCGCGCGCCGATCCTCCATCCGGACGACGTAAATATTTCGCGCGTCCTCGCTCGTCCGAACGAACGCAATCTCGGTCCCGTCGGGCGAGAGGGCAAGGTCCTCGAGCGTCGGCAGCCGGCCGTAGACCTCGAGCGGCGTCTTGCTCTGCGCAGACAGGAACGGCGGGCTTGCCAGGCATGCGAGCCCCAAGGCCGCGATGAAGCTCAGCCGGATTCGACGGCTACTCGAGACACACCACGAGCTTGGCCGAATGCGCGCGCCAGTTGATGGGAATGACGTAGGAACGCGAGTACGGGGGGCTGACCTTGTCCGGCTCGCGCGCGATGACCGTCGGCACCGAGATCACGAAACTCTTGCCGAAATCGCGCCGCGCGTTGCCGGAGATCGTATTGGCCACCTCGCCGACGAGGTCGAGAATGGTCTCTTCGCTGCAATCCGTTTCCTGCATCCGCATCAACAGCACCGTGAGCATGCCGCGCGGCGCCGTGAAATAGACGATGCCCTTGCGGGCGCCGGAAATGCCGATGACCCCGGTGTAATCGTAGGCCCCGGGCTTGCCGTCAGTGACCAGATAAGGCGAGCCCACGGTGGCGGGCTGCTGGCCGGCGGTCTCGAAGTAGTGCGTCGTTCCCTCGACGAACGTGCGTATTTCCGCTTCCTTGATCACCGGGTCTCCCGCAGCAGCTCTTCCAGTGCCTCGTTGAGCTGTCGGTCGGTGAACGGCTTGCACAGGAACCCGTTCGCGCCCTTTTCGATCGCTTCGACCGCCGTGGCCTTATCGGCCAGCGCCGACACGACCAGTATCAGAACCTTGGGGTTGATTGCCACGAGCTTTTCGACGCATTCGATGCCATCCATCAGCGGCATGGTCAAGTCCATGGTCACCACGTCGGGCTGCGTGCGGCGAAACAGATCGACGGCGTCGCGTCCGTTGCCCGCCGAGCCGACCACTTCCAGCCGGTCTATTTGCTGAGAGCGCTCGATACGACGGCGAATGATGTTGGAATCATCGACGATCATGAGCTTGAGCGAGTCCTGCGGCGTGCTCGAATCCATGTCACGCAGCCTCGATGTCACCGGCCGGCTTGAGCGGCGCGGGCAAGGTCATGGTCACGCGCGTGAACTTGCCCGGCGCGGTGGCGACGCCGACGCGCCCGCCGATCTGACGCATGTGGTCGGCCATGAGGTTCATGCCGACCCCGCGGCCGGCATCCTTGGTCGCAGTCTCCATGGTCGAGAAGCCGGGCTGGAACAGCAGCGCGAGCACCTGCCTCGCATCCAGCGTCTCCACCTGATCGGCCGTGATGAATCCCTTCTGCAGCGCCGTCTCTTTGATGCGCTCGGTCACGAGTCCCTGCCCGTCGTCCTCGACGCTCAGCTTGTATCCGCCGTCGGCCGCAACCTTGAAGTCCACGCGCACCGAGCCGACCGCCGGCTTGCCGGCCGCGGCACGGTCGGCCGCGCCCTCGATGCCGTGCACCACCGCATTGCGAACCGCCTGTATGGCGATGTCCTTGACGATGCGCCGATAATCCTCGGGCACCTTGTCGAGGCCCCGGCAGTAGACCCGGGCCTCTTTGCCCCCGTCGGCGGCCACGCGGTCGCAGAGCTGCTGCAGGACCGGCCCGAGCCCTGCGTCCGAGGTGGCCTCGCCCGCCGGCGCTGCGTCGAAGTGCACGGCCGGCGGAGCGTTGCCTCGCAACTCGACCTGCGGGCCCGGCGCTTCGCTCCGCAGCACCTGAAACTTGGCCAGGCGTGAGACCAGGTCGCTGACCGATTGCAAATGCGTCAGGAGGTCGTCGAGCTTGATGACCAGCGGCAGGAAATCGTTCCCCGAGAGATCGCTCTTTTCACGCAATTTCTTCAAATCATCCTCGAACGAGTGGGCACGGCTCTCGATCGAGGACAGCCCGAGCGCTGCGGCCTCGCCCTTGACGGAGTGCGCCTGCCGGAACAGCGTATCGAGCTTCTTTCGGAACGCGCTCTCCTCGCGTGCCGGCTCCTTGAGCACCGCATTGATCAGCTTCATGGCGGCGTTCGAGTCGCTCAGGAAGGAGGACAGGCTGGTCGGATCGATGTGCAGGATGCCGAGCAACGTGTCGACCTGCGCCTGCGCCTGCTGTTGCGAGCTCTGCAGCTCGCGCGCGAGCTCCACGCGCGAGCTCACATCGGACACCGACACGAGCACGTGGGTGATGGCCCCGTCCACGCGCACCCGGTGAAACCCGAAGTCCAGGTAGCGCGTGTCGAACTTGCCCGGACCGGCGGGGAAATGCACCTCCACCTCGCCGAGCGGGTTGATCGATTTCACCAGCTTCTCGTTGGTGCGCTCGGCCCAGAGCACCTTCACGAACTTCAGGGCGGTGGCGAGCGTCTTCTCGGAGACGATGCCCTCGAGCAGCGCCTCGAACTTGAGTCCCGCGAGATCCTGACGCTGAAACAAGGTTTCCATCGCGCTCGAGTAGGCGCTGCCGATGACCAGATCCGGGTCGAGCAGAAACAGGCCGTCCTTGACGTTTCGAAGGATGTCCGCGGTCTGCTGGCGTGCCTCGCGCAGCCTCGCCTCCTGATGCTTGCGGGCGTTGAGCAACATCACGATCAGCAGCACCAGAGCGCCCGCGATGAGCAGTCCCAGGAGCATCACCAACTGCAGCTGCTTGGCGGCGCGCGTGTTGTCCGCCTGCAGCTCGCTACCCACCGCGCCGAGCTCCGTATCGAGCTGCGGCAACAGGTGGCGGCTGGTGCGGATCACCGCCGTGAGATCGCGCTCGAGGTCGCGTCCCTGCGCGTTGAGCACGCTGCCCGCCGATTCGCTATCCGCGTAGGGCAGGCCGCTGAAGGCAATCACCGGAGCGAGTTCCGCCTTTTCCTTGGCCCAGACCTCGCGCAAGATGCGGGCGTGCGGACCCGCCAGCGAGTTGTCGGCGGACGGTGCGCTCAGGCCCAGGAAGCCTCCGGTGCGCGGAGCGGTCAGATCCGCCAGCGCCGTTTCGAGCTTCTGGGAAGAGTCCTTGATCTGATCCTGCGATTCCTGAATGTAGCCCCGGTTGGTCAGCCGATCGCGCATCGTCTCCAGCGAGGCACGGAGCGCCGTCGGGTAGCGCTGCTGCTCGCCGACCCACTTGAGCACCGCGGAGCTCCTGACCAGCTCGCTCGCGAGCTTCAGGCCCGGCAGCAGCACGACGGCGCCGAAACTCAGGCCGAGAATCACCACCAGGACGACCAGTCGCTCGGGCGACAGCGTGAGGGCTAGAGGTCTCCGCACATTCATCGCACTACTCCAGTCATTTCTCGAGTCGGAATTTCAGCAGGATCTTGGTCGACACGGCGACGGGCTTGTTGCCGTTCAGCACCGGCTTGTAGCGCAGCCGTGCCACCGCGGCGGTCGCGGCTTTCTCGAAAGTGCCGGGCGGGTCGGAGGCAACCACCCGGAGGTCCGAGACGGTGCCCTTGGGCGTGACGGTATAGGCCACCTCGGCACTGCCTTCGATTCGTTTGGAAAGCGCGGCCATCGGATACTCGATCTCCAGCGTCCGGGTGCGCGTGAGCGATGCCTCGGGCACCTCCTGCGGGCCGGTGGCGATGGGCGCCAGCGGCCGGGGATTGCGCAGCCGATCGCGAAGCGCATCCGCATCGCTCGAAGGCCCCAAGGAGGCCGCGAGGTCGAGCAGCGACTGCGCCTTGGCGGGCGCTGCTGCGTCGAGCGCCGCGTGCGCCTGCGACAGGATCTGCGTCTGTACCGCGCTCGACAGCTGTGCGAGCGAAGCATTCTGCGGATCGGTGGCCCTGAGCTGGCTCAGGTAATGCAGGGCGCTGTCATCCGGCGGCTCGACCACGCTGCCCTGCGCCAGACGGGTGCGCACGAGATCCGCGAAACGCGGCTGTTGCGCCACTTCGGAAACGCGCTGCGCGCGCGCCAGACCGATGTCCCGCTCGAGTGCGGTGACCTGGGAAAGCGGTACACCGATGTTGCGCAGCTCGCCGGCGAGATGCTCGGCGTCGTCGAAGCGCTGCTGGGCGATGGCGGCATGTGCCGCGACCGACAGCCGGCGCGAGAGCTCGCGAGATTGCGCCTGTAGTTCGGTGCCGGTCGCACCGGCCTTGTGCGCCAGGCCGAGGTAATACGCCGCGCTGTCGCCCGGCGGATCGATCAGCTGATCCTTCTGCATGCGCGTCTCGATCAGCCCGACGAGCCGTCCCGTCTCGGCGTCGGCGCGACGCCGGCGCAGATCTTCGCGCAGCAGGGTCAGCTTCGCCTCGTTGATTGATTTGCTGCGCGTCGCCAGCTCGATCAGCTGGGCGGCACGGTCGAAATTCTGCGCGTTGATGGCGGCCTGAATCTCGGCCGGGCCGAGCTCGGCGCGCATTTTCGCAATCCGTTCGTCGAGCGCCGGCAAGCGCTTGTCGCCGGCATCGATGCTGCGAACGGTCTCGAGAGCCTGCAATGCCACGTCGAACTGGCGCTCCTCGAGCGCCGACTGAACCCGGGCGACGAGAACTTCCGCCAGTCGCCGCAGCCCCTGCTTCGCTTCGCCGCGGGAAGGGTCGAGCGCCAGCGCGCTTCGATAGAGCGCCAGTGCACTGCCCTCGGCGGGATCGATGAAGTGCCGGTCGCGCATGGCATGCTGCGCCTGTTCGATGAGCGCATCGACTTTCGCCTCCACCGCCTCCGACGGGGAGGCGGCCGGCCCGGGCGCGGCCCGTTCGGGTCCGGTCCACGCCGTCGGGGCCGATGAGGCGTCGTCACGCGCCGAAGATGGCGTGGCGGACTGCACGTGCACCTGCGCCTGCAGCGCCTCCTGCTCGTCCAGATGTTGCTGGTAAAGGATGCTGGCCGCGGAGATGAGCAGTCCGATGGCGCTCTGGACCGCCAGCATCGCCAGCATCGGCGCCATCGGCAGGTGCTCGTCCTGCGGGTTCGGGGCCGGCTTCGGGGGTGCTTGCTCCCCCAACAGCGCGACCCGTGCGTTCGTCTCCTCGTAGGCGCTGCCGAGCGCGACGGTCAGGCGGGTCTGGTCGATGGGGATCGGGATGAAGGCAACGAGCTGGCCGCGCTCGATCGCCG
>DATAYO010000014.1:0-3152 GCA_036272515.1 Steroidobacteraceae bacterium
AGCGAGCGGTGGTTCTCGGCACTCAGCTCGGTGCCGAACCAGCGCCGCCGCGTGGCGGAGCCCGGCCGCAGATCCACGATGACATCGTAGACCGCCCAGGCGGTACACCGTACCAGCTTGTCCTCGGCGTGCGGCTCCGCCTGATAGTGCAGGCCGCGCAAGGTCCCGCGTCGCGTATTGAACGAGACGCTCGATTGCGGCATCGCATCGGGCAGCCCGCGGGCCGCGAACTCCTGCCCGCAGAAACTGCGGGCGAAAAAGCCGCGTTCGTCTTCGAGACGCTGCATCTCGAGGGTGTATGCGCCGGGCAGCGGCGTGTCGTGGATAATCATGGATCGACCGCGACCTGTGGCACCGCCGTCACGAAGCGCCCGCCCCAGGCGTGGATGCCGTTGAGTTGTCGGCGGATCTCCTGCCCGAGATTCCACGGCAAGATCAGCACATAGTCCGGGCGGCTCTGCATGAGCGCCTCCGGCGACACCACTGGAATGTGGCTGCCGGGCAAGAGCTTCGACTGCTTGTGAGGATTTCGATCCGCGACCAGCGAAATATCCTCGCAGGTGATGCCGCAAAAGTTGAGCAGGGTATTACCCTTGGCGGCCGCGCCGTACGCCGCCACGCGCTTCGATTCGCGCTTTGCCCGGGCCAGGAACTCGAGGAGCGAGCCTCGGCAGGCCTCGACGCGCTCCGCGAAGCGGCGGTAGCTCGACAGCTCGCCCAGGCCGGCCTCGGCCTCCTGAACCCGCAAGGCCCGCAGCGCTGGGCTATCGGCGAGCTCCCGGCTCGCGTGCGCCGCAAAGATGCGCAGCGAACCGCCGTGGGTCGGCAGCTCCTCGGCATCGTAGAGGCGCAGTCCGTGCCGCCGGAAGACGTGCTCGATGGCCATGAGGGAGAGATAGGAGTAATGCTCGTGATAGATCGTGTCGAACTCGACGTGCTCGATGAGCCTGAGCAGGTGCGGGAACTCGATGGTCACCGTGCCCTGGGGCTTGAGCAGCGCCGCGATGCCCGCGACGAAATCGTTGAGCTGCGGCACATGCGCGAGCACGTTGTTGCCGACGATGAGATCGGCGCTCCGGCCCTCACGCACGAGCCTGCGCGCCAGCGGCTCACCGAAGAACTCGACCCGTGTCGGCACCCCAATCTCCTCCGCCGCACGAGCGACTGTGGTGGAAGGGTCGATGCCCAGCACCGGAATGCCCATTTTGAGGAAATTCTTCAGCAGATAGCCGTCGTTGCTCGCGAGCTCGACGACCAGGCTCTTCGCGCTCAGATCGAAGCGGCCGCGCGCCATCTCGGCGTAGCGCTCCGCATGTGCCAGCCAGTCCTCGGAGTACGAGGAGAAGTAGACATAGTTGCCGAACAGCTCTTCCGGCGCCACGTCGTAATCGACCTGCACCAGCTTGCACACCTCGCATACCTTGGCGCGCAGCGGGTAGCGTTTCTCGGCGGCGGCCTCCGCCGACGAAGCGAGGAACGCATTCGAGGGAGGCTGCAGGCCCAGATCGGCCATGGTGATGGCGAGCCGGCCGCCGCAGGAGCGGCATGCGGTCACGGCGCCCGTCATCGGGAGCTCAGGCGTGCCAGCGCTTCCACGGCGCCGCGCCCGCCTCCCACAAGGCATTGAGGTGCTGCTTGTCGCGCAAGGTGTCCATCGGCTGCCAGAACCCGAGGTGCACCCACGCCCCGAGCTGACCGGTCGCCGCCAGAGTCTCCATCGGCTCCTTCTCCCACACGGTATGGGTGCTGTCGATCAGCTCGAGCACGCTCGGCTCGAGCACGAAGAAGCCGCCATTGATCAATCCGCCCTCCGCTTGCGGCTTCTCCGCGAACGAGATGGCCCGCGCGCCGTCGACCACCACCCGTCCGAAGCGCGCCGGCGGACGCACGCAAGCGACCGTCGCCTTGAGGCCGCGCTCCTGGTGAAAAGCAATCTCCGCGGAGATATCGATGTTCGCGAGCCCGTCGCCGTAGGTCATGCAGAACGCCTCGCCCGCATTCAGATACTTGCCGACCTGCAGGAGCCGCCCGCCGGTCATGGTTTCCTCGCCCGTATCGACGAGCGTGACTTTCCACGGCTCGCTGCGGCAGTCGTGATACTCCACCTGGTTGCCCGACATATCGAATGTCACGTCGGCCTGATGCAGGAAGTAATTCGCGAAGTACTCCTTCACCATGTAGCCCTTGTAGCCGAGGCACACGATGAATTCCGTCACGCCGAACGACGCGTAGAGCTTCATGATGTGCCAGAGAATCGGCCGTGCGCCGATCTCGAGCATGGGCTTCGGACGGGTGCTAGATTCCTCGGCGATGCGCGTGCCCTTGCCGCCCGCCAGAATGACGCACTTCATCGGCGTCGACCGTCGAAGGCTTGATACTGCGCGAGCTGCGCCTCGGAAAACTTCAACATATCCTCCCGCGCCGCGTGCGCTCGATACCAGTCCGCGGTCCAGAGCACCGATCGATCGAAGTCGAGCGCGGGCTGCCAGCCGAGCGCCCGACCGGCGAGCGCCGAGGAGAGGGTCAAGGCGGGTGCCTCGCGCGGCTGGGCGGAACGATCCGGCTGCCAGCTTAAGCTGCCTGCGAATCGCGCGCTGAATGCCTCGACCACGGCTCTCACCGTGGAAAAGGATGCCGCATCCGGGCCGAAATTGACAGCGCGCGGCGTGCCCTGCGGCGAGCGCACCAGCGACTGTGCCAGCGTGAGATAGCCGCCGAGCGGCTCGAGGACGTGCTGCCAGGGACGCACCGCGTCCGGATAACGCAAGCTCACGGGCCTGCCCGCCGCGAGCGCCCGAACGCAGTCCGGAACCAACCGGTCGGCCGACCAGTCGCCGCCGCCGATGACATTGCCGGCGCGCACCGTCGCGAGCGGCGGTCCGGAGGAGAAAAAGCTCTCCTGAAAGCTGCGGGTGAGGAGCTCGGCACAGGCCTTGCTCGCGCTGTACGGATCGTGGCCGCCGAGCCGATCGCCCTCCTCGAACGGACGTCCCGCGCCGTCGTTCTCATAAACCTTGTCGCTGGTGACGATGAGGACGCACTGCAGATGGGGCAGGTCCCGGCACGCCTCGAGCAGCGCTCCCGTACCGAGCACGTTGGTCGCGAAAGTTCCGAGTGGATCGGTATAGGAGTCGCGCACCAGCGCCTGCGCG
>DATAYO010000015.1:0-2849 GCA_036272515.1 Steroidobacteraceae bacterium
CCGGGACCGCGGCACATCTCAAGACCGCCCGCTTCGAGCATCTGGGCCTGAGCCTCGGCGAGAGCCTGCCCACGTTTGCGCGCAGCTCGCGACGATGCAGATCGACACCGATGGGCTCGCGGCGCGGATCGACGACCTGGTCGACCACCTCGAGCGGCCGCGGGAGACGACGATGCTGCGCGTACTCGAAACGAAAGCAGCGGCCGGCGAGGCCGCGATCGGCGTCACCTCGGCGGCGATGCGGGCATGCGGGGGCGCGGCGTTCTCCAGGCACATGAACATCGAGCGGCTGTTCCGCGACGCCCATGCGGGTGCCGTCATGGCCCCGACCGGCGACGTCCTGCGCGAGTTCATTGCCAAGGCGATCCTCGGAATGCCGCTCTTCTGACCGCGAGCACAGGACCCCACGGGCGATAACCGAGAGTCACGATGATGAGCCGAACGATCTGGGTGGGCGCGGTCGCATACGATCCAAAAGTGGTCACGATCTGGGAAGGCATGCGCAAGTACTTTCACGAAGAGGCGCATCTGCCCGTCGAGGTCGTGCTGTTCCAGAGCTACGAGGCGCAGGTAGGCGCGCTGCTCGCCTTGCCCGCCGATCCCCTGCCGCGCATCGACATCGCGTGGAACACGAACCTCGCCTACCTGCAGGCCGACGAGTGGAGTGGCCACGCGTGCCGACCGATCACGATGCGCGACACCGATCTCGCCTGGACGACGAAGATCATCGCGGTCAGCGGCGGTCCGATCGCCGGGCTTGCCGATCTGAGAGACCGCACGCTGGCGCTTGGCAGCCGTGACAGCGGCCACGCGGCGATCCTGCCGGTTCACTTTCTGGAGCAGCAAGGCTTGGTCGAAGGGCGAGACTACCGCACGCTGCGCTTCAACAGCGACATCGGAAAGCACGGTGACACTGGCACGAGCGAGGCCGAGGTCGTCCGCGCCGTCCTCGACGGCCGGGCCGATGCCGGGGCAGTCGGCAGCCCGTTCTGGAACGCGGTGGGCGCCGAGCGACTGGTGCCGAGAGGCGCGCTGCGGGAGATCTGGACGTCGCCGCCATACAATCATTGCATGTTCACCGCCCGACCCGATCTTGACCGGGAAGCCGAGCGGCGGTTCGCCGACGCGCTGTCCGTGATGAGCTACGACAATCCAAGCCACCGTGCCGTGCTCGATGCCGAAGGACTCCGCCGCTGGGTGGCGCCGCATCTCGGTGGGTACAGTTCGTTGCGGGAAGCCGCTGCGCAACAGGGGCTCTTCAGCCGTCCGGCCGCATCGGCCGCGGGCTGAAATGCGGTGGTGCCGCTGGCTTCTTTCGGGCGGCCCGTCATGCGCAATTGAAGATGCTCGCCAATCGACGCGGATGCTCGCTTTCGCGGTCGAAGGCGCGGCGTACGGCAGCAAAGGCTTCGACGAGCGGAAAAATGTCGGAAGTGACCAGCAAGTCGACGTCTTCCGCGCCTACCGGATGCCAATAGACACCGTCCGCCGTAATGGTGATTTCCGGCAGCAGATCGGCGCGTGCCAGCGCAATGCCTTGGTTGGCGAAGCCGCGCAGCGCAATGCGGCGGATCACCCGGTCCTCCTCCGTGATCTGCCGGGCGTCGAGGAAATGACGGAATTCCTCGGCCTCGGCATCGGTCGCGACGGTGGCCGCCAGTCGCACTCGAAACCCTTCTGACCGAGCGCGCTCGATGCCTCTCCACGCGCGCGCCCAGGTGCCCGTGCCGCGATGGCGGTCATGCCGCACCGGCGTCGGACTGTCGAGGCTAATCTGCAAGGTCAGACGGTCACGCGGCAATGAAAGAAGCGTTTCGAGCCGCCGCCCGGCGAACAGCATGCCGTTGGTGAGGACGGTCGTCGGCACGGCGGCGGCGCACGCAGCGAGGATCTTGCCGATGTCCGGGAGCAGAAAGGGCTCGCCGCCGGTCACAAACATTTCACTGACGCCGAGTTCGGCTGCTTCGGTGGCGATCCGCCGCACGCGCTCGAGGCCGAGCGCCCGGCGCGGCGCCTTGGGCGACGAGCGCACGCAGCAATAGTCGCAATGCAGGTTGCAATCGAAATTGGTGTACAGCCAAAGGCGGGAGCCTATCGGGCGATCAGCGCCAGCTGCGGGCGCTTCTCCGCAGCGGATCACCCAACGAGTGCAGCCCGCTTGGGTCGTGGTGTCGATCAACGTGTTGCGAGTGAAACGGCACCAGGCCTCGAGGTCGACGCCAATGTTCGCCTCGCGGCCGATGACGGTCAGCAGGTCGCCCGGGCGGCAACGACGCAGAGCAGCAATCAGCTCGGGCAGCAAGCCGGAAGCAAAGGTCCTCGTGCCGGCATCGATTTCGATGCTCGTTTTCATGGCCATGCCATCTAGTATACGAGGTTATGCGAGGGGCGTCGTAAAATACATTGCGGACTCCACTTCCAGAAGGAAGCGGGTTTGCCCGGGCGATGAACGCGATCGGTCACCGGGCCGTCGCTGGCCCGCAGCCGCCCACACCGTGGCAGACCGAGATCTTGGCACCAGGGATCCACCCACGGCGATCTCGCTATCGGGTCAGTGGGCCTTTAGATGTGGTTCGGCTCGAACTTCTGTCGCACCTCTATTCTGGTGCTGATTACCAATGGCGGTTTCCCACCCTTCTCGGCCACTCAGCCTTCGCACTGGGAATGGCTCTTCCTGCCCCTTAACCGACCTTCCCGGTAGCGGAGCCAAACGGCCGAGTTCGGCGGTGGAATGCCTCAGCCGAATTACGATGGCTGGACGATCCATACACCGGCAGCCAGCGGGAGGTTGAAGGTCACTCCGCCTCGCTCCCCGTCCAATGTTTCACTCGCCCTTACCTGGCTTTACT
>DATAYO010000016.1:0-41164 GCA_036272515.1 Steroidobacteraceae bacterium
CAGGTGGTCCAGGCGGAGGCCGTGAAGCTGCGGTCGTAACCGACGGGAAGCTATGATGGGGTGAATTCGGAGGACACCATCGCGGCCATCGCCAGCGCCCCGGGGCGGGGCGCGGTCGGGATCGTGCGCTTGTCCGGGGCGGAAGTGCCGCGGATGGCGGCCCGCTTGCTCGCGCGGCAGCCGGCTCCGCGCGAGGCGTGCCTGACGCGGTTTCTCGACCGCGGCGGCGAGACCATCGATCAGGGCATCGCGGTGTATTATCCGGCGCCCGCCTCGTTCACCGGCGAGCACGTGCTGGAGCTCTTCGCCCACGGCGGAGTGCTGGTGCTGGATTTGCTGATGCGCCGGGCGCTGGAGCTCGGCTGCCGGGCGGCGCGTCCGGGCGAGTTCAGCGAGCGCGCGTTCCTGAACGGCAAAATGGATGTCGCGCAGGCCGAGGCGGTGGCCGATCTCATCGACGCGGGCACGGAGGCGGCCGCCCGGGCGGCGGTGCGCTCGATGCGCGGAGAATTTTCCGCGCGTGTCCACGAGCTTCAGGACCTGCTGACGGCATTGCGCGTGCACGTCGAGGCGGCAATCGACTTCCCGGACGAGGACATCGATTTTCTATCCGCTCCGGCGGTGGGAGATCATGTCGGGCGCGTGCTCGCGTGCTTCGACGCCATCCAGTCGGGCGCGCGGCAAGGCGCCTTGCTGCGCGAGGGCTTGAGCGTCGTCATCGCCGGCAAACCCAATGCCGGCAAGTCGAGCCTGCTCAACCGGCTGGTGGGCGATGAGGTGGCGATCGTCACCGACGCGCCGGGCACGACGCGAGATGTGCTGCGCCAACATCTGCACCTGGACGGACTGCCGCTCAACCTGATCGATACCGCGGGGCTGCGCCGCGCGCTCGATGAGGCGGAAGCGGAGGGAGTTCGCCGCGCGCGGCATGAGATGCAGCGAGCCGATCGGATCCTCTACGTGATCGATGCGAGCGTCCACGCGCCGCTCGATCCGGAGACGCTGCCGGATCTGCGGGCGCTCGCCGGTCCGCAGGCGCTGCCCGCGGAGGTTCCGGTGACGCTGGTGTTCAACAAAATCGATCTGACCGGCGATGCGGCGGCTCTGCGCGAGGGAACGACTCCGCGGATTCACTTGAGCGCGCACAGCGGCGCCGGCCTCGACCTACTGAGGAATCACCTGAAGTCGAGCGCGGGCTATCGCGATTCCGAGGCCGGCACCTTCGCCGCCCGCCGTCGCCACCTCGATGCGCTGGCGCGCGCGCGCGGCTTCGTCGACAGCGCCGCGCAATCGCTGGGCGGCCGGCGGCCGCTGGAGCTGTTTGCGGAGGATTTGAGACTCGCTCAGCGCGCGCTCGGCGAAATCACCGGGGAAGTCACCAGCGAGGATCTGCTCGGACAGATTTTCGGGAGCTTCTGTATCGGGAAATAAAAGGCGCGCTCAGAAGCCCTGGTTGCCGTGCTTCAGTTCCGACCCGGCATCCGTCTCGATCGATCTGGCCAGGCGGGCCGAAATGCCGAGCGCGGCCAGCACCGCGAGCGTGGCGATCAGCGTCTTGACCGGATGATGCCAGAACAGCCAAACCATGGTGAGCGCGGACAGCGCCAAAATCGCTAGAAAAGCGATGATATTCGCCCGCGCATTCGACGAATGAGTCATGCCAGCCTTCCCTTGGATCCCCGGATCCATGTGCCCCGGTTAGCGTTATACATCTTCTGTAGGAAAACGCCTATACGAGAACACCCTAATCTCCCTGCATATGCGGCCTGTGGGGCGAGTTAGGCATCGACCGGGCGGCCCACTAGCCGAGCATCGACTCGCGCCGCCAGTGACGTGCGGTGAGCACGATGAGCACGAGTGCAAGCAGCAGGGCGCTGGCCGCGGACACCAGCGCATCCGCGGGCGCGATGGGCTGGTCCTTGAGGACGCTGGTCATCAGCAAGTGCTGGCTGAGCGAGGGCACGAGCATCAAGGAGCTGCGGGTCTTGAGGGAATAGATGGTCGCGAAAGCGATCGGCAGCGTCGGCACCAGCAGCACGCTGGTCAGGTACGTCTGCGCCTCCCTGTAGCTGCGCGTGAACGAGGCGACGAAGGTCATGAGGGCGGCGCCGAGCGGCACGAACGGCAGGCAAATAGCGAAGAATTCCAGCGCCGTCCCGGCGCCCAGATTGGCGCTCATTCCCAGCCGCTCGAGCGGCACGAGCCGCAGCACGAACACGAACGCCGTCAGGTTGATGGCGAGCGACAGGCACATGTAGGCGCAGGTGGCGAGAATCTTGCCCCCGACCAGAGCGCCTCGCGCGACCGGCAGGCTGAGCAACGACTCCAGGGAGCCGCGCTCGCGCTCACCGGCGGTACAGTCAATCGCGAGATACAGGCCCCCCATCAGCATCGAGAACAGCACGAAGTAGGTCATGAATCCGAGCACCACGACGGCGCGGCCCGCGGGCGTGGTCACGTCGATGTCGTTCACGGCCACCGGCACCGACAGCAGCGGGTCGACGCCGCGTACCTCCGCCCGCAGCTGCGCGATGCCGCTTGCGTAGCCCGCGAGCAGGGCGCGCAAGCGCTCGGCGCTCTTGCGGTTCTGGGAGTCCGAGCTATCCGCCACCACGAACAGCGGTGCCGGCCGGGCTTGCCTGAAGCGCGGCGCGAAATCCGCCGGCACGATCAACACCACCGGCGCGGCTCCGCTTCGAACCCGTTCGCGCGCGGCAGGCTCGGACAGCGCCTCGGCATGGAGGCGCACGGCATGCGATTGCAGATAGCGAACCAGGTTCGGGGCCTGCTCGCCTCCGGAGATCGTGATGGAGAGCGGCTCGTCCGATTCGATCACGCTCTGATTGAGCATCCGCGAGACCATGGCGCCGAACAGAATCGGGCCGAACAGCGGGCCGAACAGAAGCGCCGACACGAGCGTGCGCCGGTCGCGCAGATTTTCCACGAATTCCTTCGCGAACACCGTGAGGAGGGCGCGCATCATGCGAGGCCTCCGTCATCGCCGAGTATCTTGAGGAAGGCCTCTTCCAGGGTGGAGGAGGCGCTGCGCCCGCGGACCTCGAGCAGCGAGCCCTGCGCGAGCACGCTGCCGCGGCCGATGATCACCACCTGGTCGCAGAGCGCCGCAACCTCCTGCATGACGTGCGAGGAGAACACGATGCATCGGCCCTCGGTCTTGAGGCCGCCGAGGATCTCGCGCAGATTTCGGATGGCCATCACGTCGAGCCCGTTGGTGGGCTCGTCGAGAATCACGTTCGCGGGGTCATGCACCAGGGCCCGCGCCAGCGCCACCTTGATGCGCTGGCCCTGCGAGAATCCCTTGGCGCGGCGGTCGATGAAGCTGCCCATGTCGAGCGCCCGCGCCAGATAGGCGATGCGCTCGCCGAGGCGCCGCGCGCCGATGCCGTGCAGCGAGCCGAAATACGCAATGTTCTCGCGCGCCGTCAGATTGCCGTACAGACCTGCCGCGTGCGGCAAAACGCCCAGATGCGAGCGGGCGCCCGAGGTCTCGCCGAGGATGTCGAGTCCGTCGATGCGGGCACTGCCGCTGTCGGGCTTGAGGACCCCGTACAGCATGCGCAGGGTCGTGGATTTGCCGGCACCGTTCGGTCCGAGAAGCCCGGTGATCGAACCGTCGGCCGCCCGAAAGGAGACTTCGCGCACCGCCTCGATGGCGCCGAAGCGCTTGCTCAGTGCCGATGCCTCGATCATGGCGCGGGTCCCGTCAATCCGACGAAGAACGGCGCGGAACGATGCTGCTCCAGGCAGGACGCGTCGAGCGCCTTCGGATCGGCCGTGTCCAGAAAATCGGCGATCAGCTTGGGCACACAGCCCGTGGCAATCTGGCCGTGCCCCTCGCCCGGCAGCACGAAATGACGCTGTCGCGCGAGCCCTCGCGCCAGACGCTCCGCATCGGCCGGCGGCGTCACGGGGTCCGCCTCCCCCGATAGCAGCAGGCTCGGCACCGCGCTTTGCAGGGGACTGTGCAGGTCGGCGTCCACCGGGCCCTTCGGCCACAGCTTGCAGATCGCGTCGAGCGCATCCAGCTGATCCGTGCCCTGATAGGTCTGCTCGATGAGGTGCCGCTCGACCGAGCCCATCTCGAAGAACGGCACATCCTCGCTGCAGACGACGCTGTTCTGCATGCCGCTCGCCAGTTGATCGCGAACTTGCCGCGCAACCATGAAGGTCTCGGCGGCCATCGGCGCCATCCGTCCCGCCGCCGCCTGGTGAATCAACGTCGGCAGGAGCGAGGCTTGCGTCGCGTTGTACGACAGGAAGCGCAGCGCCGCCGAGAGCACACCGCGGTTGAAATCCAGCGCAATCGGCGCTCCGCTGGTCGGGTCGGCCAGGGTCAGCGGGACACTCGCAGGACCGAACCGGCGCGTGAGCTCGCGCAATTCCTCGCCCAGATCCGGATAAGCGCCGGCACAATCGGCCGCCGCCGCGCAGCGCGCGACGATGAGATCGAGCGCGCGCTGCCCATCGAGCGGCGTATCGGGGCCGATCACCTGTTGCGGATAGGTCACCCCGTCGAGCACCACGGCGTGGGTCTCGCGTGGATGGTGGCGCATGTACAGCTCGGCGACGCGCGTGCCGTAGGACGAGCCGTACAGATCGATGGATGGATAACCGAGCGCGACGCGCACTTGCTCCAGGTCCTCGACCGCCACGCTCGTGGTGTAAAAGCGCACGCGGTCGCCGTACCGGGCCAGGCATGCCGAAGTGGCCCGCTCGAGCTCCGGCAGGGACTTCTCGATGTCGCGCCAGTCGTCGGGATAGCTGCAAATCAGCGGCTCGGACTTGCCCGTGCCGCGCTGGTCCACGAGCACGATGTCGTGATTGCGATGGACACGCGCAAAGGCGCCGGCGTAGCTGGTATACAGGTCCCCCGCCGCCTGGCCTGGGCCTCCCGCCAGCAGGAACAAGGGGGCGGCCGACGCTCGTCGATTGAGCGCCGGAACCACGGCCACGAACAGGCCGATCTTCCGGCCGGAGGGAGCGGAAGGGTCCTCCGCCACCGGCAGCACCGCACATCGCGCCGCAATCGAGCTCAGCTCGAGCGGGTGCTCGAGCCGGCATTCATGCAACGGCAACGCCGACGCGGGACCTCCCATGCAGAAGAGCAACATGCAGGCGCCCAGGGCCTGCCACGCGAGCCGCAACGTCCTACTCCGATTCGGCGCCCGATGGCGGTGAGGCCCCGAAGTGTAGCGATTAGCTACCTGGGGCCGGCCCCGACTTGGTAGATTTGCGGTCCAGTTCTTCAATTGGATGTCCCATGACCGTCATTCGCGAACAGGATGTAATTGCCAGCGTCGCCGACGCGTTGCAGTACATTTCCTACTACCACACGCCCGATTTCATCCGCGCCATGGGCCGCGCCTACGACCTCGAGCAAAGCCCGGCGGCTCGTGATGCCATTGCACAGATCCTCACCAACTCGCGGCTCTGCGCCGAGGGGCACCGGCCGATCTGCCAGGACACCGGCATCGTGGTGGTGTTCGTGAAGGTGGGAATGGGAGTGCGCTTCGAGGCCTCGCGCGACCTGGAGTCGATGATCAACGAGGGGGTCCGGCGGGCGTATCTCGACCCCGGCAACAAGCTGCGCGCCTCGATCGTCGCGGACCCTGCCGGCAAGCGCACCGGGACTCGCGACAATACGCCGGCGGTGATCCACACCGAGCTCAAGGCCGGGGATACGCTAGAGATCACGGTGGCCGCCAAGGGCGGCGGATCGGAGAACAAATCCATGTTCGAGATGCTGAATCCGTCCGACTCCGTGGCCGACTGGGTGGTCGAGCGGGTGCCCGAGATGGGCGCGGGCTGGTGCCCGCCCGGAATGCTCGGGGTCGGCATCGGCGGCAGCGCCGAAAAGGCCATGCTGCTCGCCAAGAAATCACTCATGGAACCGATCGATATCGGGGATCTCATCGCGCGCGGCCCGGCCGGCAAGCTCGAGGAGCTGCGCCTGGAAATCTACCGGCGCGTCAATGAGCTGGGCATCGGCGCCCAGGGCCTCGGCGGCCTCACCACGGTGCTCGACGTGAAAGTCCTCGACTACCCCACTCATGCCGCATCTCTGCCGGTCGCGGTGATCCCGAATTGCGCCGCGACGCGCCACCTGCATTTCACCCTCGACGGCTCCGGGCCCGCGATGCTCGAGCCGCCGGATCTCGCGCAATGGCCGAAGGTGCGCTGGACGGCGGATGCAAGCGCGCGCCGCGTATCGCTCGACGGCCTGACTCGCGCGGAGATGGCCACGTGGAAGGCCGGCGAACGGCTGCTGCTGTCCGGGAAGCTGCTCACCGGCCGGGACGCGGCCCACAAACGCATCTGCGCGCTGCTCGATGAGGGCAAGCCGCTGCCGGAAGGTCTCGATTTCCGCAATCGCGTCATCTATTACGTCGGACCCGTGGATCCGGTCGGCACCGAGGTGGTCGGTCCGGCCGGCCCGACCACCGCCAATCGTATGGACCGCTTCACCGACACCATGCTGGGCAAGGCGGGGCTGCTCGCGATGGTGGGTAAGGCCGAACGCGGTCCGGAGGCCGTTGCCGCCATTCGCCGGCATCATTCTGCTTATCTGATCGCGGTCGGCGGCGCCGCGTTTCTGGTGTCTCAGGCCATTCGCTCCAGCCGCGTCGTCGGCTTTGCCGAGCTCGGCATGGAAGCGGTTTACGAGTTCGAGGTGAGCGACATGCCGGTGACCGTCGCGGTGAGCTCGGACGGGGAGTCCGTACACGACACCGGGCCCGCGGAGTGGCGCGGCAAATTCGCGGGAATCCCCATCTCCGTGGTGCCAGCTAGTACTTGACGCTGCAGCCGTAGGGCCGGGTGACCGGGTGAGCAACGGGCTTATCGTCGAGCACGGCAAGCAGAGCCTCCTTGAAATAAGGCTCGGCATTCTTGATGTCTCCGACGTCCGCCGTGGCGATGCTGTCGATGCCACCCATGTAGCGCAGCTCGCCCTTGGCATCGACGACGAACATGTGCGGCGTGGTCTTGGCGCGATAGAGGCGCCCGAGCGTGCCCGACGGATCGAGCAGCACGGCCATCGGAACCGCGTGGCGCGAGCGGCTCAACTCATCCGCCTGCGGTCCGTCCGCGTAGCCTTGCTTGCCGGGCGCCGAGGAGATCACCGAGAGCCATACGACGCCACGCTCGCGCGCGAGCTCTTGAAGGCTCTGCATGTTGCCGCTGGAGTAGTGCTTGCGCGTATATGGGCAATCCGCGTTGGTCCATTCCAGCACCACCGTCTTGCCTCGAAACTCCGACAGCCGGCGAACGTGGCCGTCGCTGTCCGTCGCGTTGAAATCGGGTGCCGGACGGCCTACCTCGGGCTCATCGCCGGCAGCGGCGATCGCGCCCCCGAGCGGGGCAAGAATCGCGCATGCCGACAAGGCCGTCGCGAGCACGGCGCCGGCGAAGGGGCGGCCCGGCCGTCGCGCGGCATAGCTGGACAGGTACATGGCGCATTAGTGTGGAGGAAGCCGCGTTGGTTCCGCAATGGAGCCGTTGCCGCGGCGCGATCGTCGGCGCGGCACGCGATCGCTATCGCTATCGCGGAGAGGTCGTCCGGTTTAGACTGTTCGGCTACGACTCGAGCGGACGATGCACAACGGAACTGAATACGAGGTGATCGTGATCGGCGGCGGCCACGCGGGCACCGAAGCCGCGCTCGCGGCTGCCCGCATGGGATGCCGCACGCTGCTGCTCACCCACAACATCGAGACGCTCGGCCAGATGAGCTGCAATCCGGCCATCGGCGGCATCGGCAAGGGGCACCTGGTCAAGGAGATCGATGCGCTCGGCGGGGCGATGGCGCTCGCCGCCGATCAGGCCGGCATTCAATTTCGAACCTTGAACGCCAGCAAAGGTCCGGCGGTCCGCGCCACGCGGGCTCAAGCGGACCGGCAGCTCTACAAGCGCGCGGTGCGGCGCATGCTCGAGACGCAATCCAATCTGCAGATCTTCCAGCAGGAAGCCGCGGACCTGATCGTCAAGGGCGGGCGCGCCGAAGGCTGCGTCACGGCCGGCGGCGTGCAGTTGCGGGCGCGGAGCGTCGTGCTCACGGTCGGCACGTTTCTGGCGGGCCGCATCCACGTCGGCCTCGAGAGTCATGCGGGCGGCCGCGCCGGCGACCCGCCTTCCAACGCGCTCGCCGCGCGGTTGCGCGAGCTGCCGCTCGCGGTGGGCCGGCTGAAGACCGGGACTCCGCCGCGCATCGACGGTCGCAGCATCGATTACTCCGGACTGCGCGAGCAGCACAGCGACGATCCGCGGCCGGTATTTTCGTATCTGTCGACGCGCAGCGCGCATCCACGGCAGATTCACTGCCATATGACAGCGACCAACGAGCGCACCCACGACATCATCCGCGGGGCGAGCGCCCGCTCGCCGATGTTCACCGGACTCATCGAGGGAACCGGACCGCGCTACTGTCCGTCGGTCGAGGACAAGGTGATGCGCTTCGCCGACCGGACCTCGCATCAGATCTTCATCGAGCCCGAGGGTCTCGATACCCACGAGATCTATCCCAACGGCATTTCGACCAGCCTGCCGTTCGACGTGCAGTACGAGTTCGTGCGGACCATCCGCGGTTTCGAGCGGGCACACATCACCCGGCCGGGATATGCGATCGAATACGATTTCTTCGATCCGCGCGGGCTCAAGTCGAGCCTGGAGAGCAAGCTGATCGGCGGGTTGTTTTTCGCCGGCCAGATCAACGGTACCACCGGCTACGAGGAAGCCGCCGCGCAGGGTCTGCTCGCGGGCGCGAACGCCGCGCTCGCCGCGGCGGGCCGCGAGTTCTGGTGTCCGAAGCGCAGTGAGGCCTACATCGGCGTGCTGGTCGACGACCTCATCACACGCGGAGCGCCGGAGCCCTATCGCATGTTCACGAGCCGGGCCGAGTACCGGCTCTCGCTGCGCGAGGGCAACGCGGATTTGCGCCTGACCGCTCGCGGCCGCGAGCTCGGACTGGTCGACGATGCGCGCTGGGAATTTTTTTCGAGGAAGCGCGGGTCGGTCGACGCGGAGATCGCGCGCTTGTCGACGGCGTGGGTACGCCCGGAGAATGTCGATCCCGTGCTGCTCGAGAAGCTCGGCCAGCCTCTGCAACGCGAAGCGCGCGCGTTCGATCTGCTGCGCCGGCCGGAGCTCCGCTACGACGACCTGAGCGCCGCCGCGCCCGATGCGCCGCTCGCCGATGATTGGCGCAGCGACGAGCGTCTCGCGGAGCAAGTGAAGCTCGAGGTCGACGTACAGGCGAAGTACTCCGGCTATCTGGAGCGGCAGAGCCAGGAGATCGATCGCCAGCAGAGACACGAGAAGATGCAGTTGCCGGATGACCTCGACTATTCCAAGGTGATCGGCTTGTCGAACGAAGCGCGCCAGTCGCTGCATTCGGTGCGGCCCGAGACTCTCGGGCAAGCGGCGCGCATCCCGGGACTCACACCGGCGGCGCTGTCGCTCCTGCTGGTTTATCTCAAGAAGCACGATCGCGCGGCTTGAGAGACCGGCATTTCGATGCGCGAGTGGCATTTTCGCCGCTCACTCTTTAACATCACCGCTCTTGTTCGGACCCCGCGGCTCGGAGAATTACATGTTTTCGCGATTGAACGGCGTGGCGTGGCTTGCAGGCGCGACCCTTTTGAGCTTGAGTATGTCGCTGTCCGCATCGGCCGCCGATGCCGGAGGGGCCGATGCCGGCGCCACGACGCCGAACGCGACGGCTGCGCCGAACGCAACGGCTGCGCCGGATCCGGTGAGAGGGCAGAAGCTGTTCTACACCTGCTACGGTTGCCACGGCATCGATAACTACAAGAACGCGTACCCCGACTACTCGGTTCCGGAGCTGCGCCATCAATTCGCCGCGTACATCGTCTCCGCGCTCCACGAATATCAGAGCGGCGAGCGGCCGCATCCGACCATGCATGCCCAGGCCTCGTCGCTCTCGGATCAGGATATCGTCGACATTGCGGCGTATTTGCAGGGTGACGAGCCCACCAAGCCCTCCACCAAGGTGGTCGGCACGACGCCGAAGCAAGCGGGCGCCTGCGCCGCCTGCCACGGCATCAATGGCAGCGGCGTCGCCGCACCGCTCGATCCCAGACCGCCCATACTGGCAGGTCAGCATGCCGACTATCTGGAGGAGGCGCTGACCGCCTATCACAACGGCCGGCGCAAGAATGTCGTCATGGACAGCATGGCAAAGCTGCTCGCCACGCCGGAGGATATCCAGGCGGTGGCGGAATATTTCGCGAGCCAGCCTTCCCCGCTCGAGACCGCCACCCCCGAGAGCAAGTAAGCGCCGCGGGTGGCGCGCGGTGGCGCTAGCGCATGCTCGCCAGAAACGCCGCGAAGGTCCGGTAATATGCCTCGCGATCCTGCTGACGGAGGAACGCATGTCCTTCGTCGCCAGCTTTGAGAATCCACACGGTACTCCCGCGGCTGCGTAGCCGGTTGGCGAGCTCGTCCGACTGGGAGATCGGGACGCGGGGATCGTTCCGACCGTGGACCTCGAGCAAGGGCTTGGAGATCCGATCCGCGCCGGTGAGCGGGGAGATCCGCCGCAGGTAAGCGCGCATGTCGGTGTCGCGCTCGTCGCCGAACTCGGCACGCTCGAGGCCCTGCAGATAAGGCGCGGTCGTGCTCATCAGCCCGACGAAGTCGGTGATGCCGGCGAAGTCGACCGCGCCGCGCAGCCGGTCGCCGTAATTCTCCAGGCTCGCGAGCGCCAGATAGCCGCCCGACACCACCACGTGCCTGGCGTCGAAGCGGGGATCGAGGCCGATCCACACCAGCAGCGCGCCCACGTCCTTCACTGCATCCTCGCGCAGCAGCCCCAAGTCCAGCGCCCGGAAGCTCTTGCCATAGCCCGAGGAGCCGCGGACGTTCGGCGCGAGCACCGCAAAGCCCAGCTCGTTCACCACGTATTGGATGAAAGGGTCGAACGCGGGCCGGAACTGCGAGTCCGGCTGATCGTGCAGCATCAGCAGCACCGGATGCGGCCCCGGTCTCGCGGGCTCGTAAACGTAGATCGGCAGCTCACGGGACTTGCCGTCGACCCGGTCGAAGGTCGGAAATTGCGTCAGCCGCGGCGGCACGAACTTGGCTCTGTCGAGCGGGCCGATCTCGCTCGATGTCCAGGCTTCCAGGCGGTTGCCGGCGATGTCGAGAACATACGCGTCGCGCGGCTGGTTGGCCGCCGAGAGGCCGAATGCCAGCCGCTTGCCGTCGCGGTCGAAGCTCAGCGAGTCGATCACGCCGGCGAAAGGCAGGCGGGGAACGACGAGATCCTGATGCGAGTGCAAGTCGACCACGTCGAGCTTTCCAAGACCGCCCTCGTCGGTCACGTAGGCCAGATAACGGCCATCGGCGGACAGCGCGAACTCCTCGACGTCCCACGGGCTGCGCCCCGAGATGTCGATTTTCTCGCCGGTGAATATGTTGAGGTAGCGTACTTTCGCGTTGTCGCCGTCGCGGTCCGACAGGATGTAGACCCCGGTGCCGTCGCGCGAAAATTTTGCCGCCGAGATGGCGACCTGCGACGGCGCCGCATCCACCTCGTGCTTCTGGCCGCTGCCCAGATCGACGATGTACAGATGGTCCTCCAGGGCGGACACGTGCTTCAGGACCAGGAGCCGGCGGTCGTCGGCGGACCAATCCAGGGGGCGCCAGGCTCCGCCATCGCCGCTGAACGCGAGATGCGGCAAGGTTCCGGACAGCGGATCCACGATGTCGATGTCGTAGGACATGCCGTCGCGGGCGGTCGTGAAGAACGCAATTTCCCGTCCGGAGTTGGACCAGATCGCGCCGCCGTTCGTCGATCTACCGTCGGTCAGGCGCCGCGCCCCGGGCTCGTCCAGGCGTTGATAGTAGATCTGCGTGCGGCCGTCGCCGCCGGTATCGCGCTCGAAGAGAAAGGCATCGCGGCCGGCATCCGGCGAGAATGCGGCCCGGGTCACCGGCTCGCTCAAGAAAGTGATCTGGCGCCTCGCGCCGAGGGGGTGATCGACGAGGTGCAGCTGATCGACTTCGCCGAAACGCGTTACGATGAGCAGCTGCCCCTTCGGCGTGAATCCGAGCGGCGTCGCCTGGCGCGCGCTGAGATAGGCATCCAGCGTGTCGGCGGCCTCGGGCGGCCGATCCGGAATTCCGTCGTAAATCAGATCGCCGCGGATCGTGGGCAGCGCTGCACGAACGGGGGAGGCGAAAGATACGGCGGCCGCGAGCAACGGCAGGACAAAAATGCGATTCATTTATTTCTATGTTCCCGGGCCCCGAGGATAATGGCCCCGGAGGATAATGGATACGATGAACGGCTTCGAGCACCTATTACAATCTTGCGACGTGGACGACATGCTGGACGAGATCGCGAGTGCCGATCCGCCGGCCTATCTTCGCCGCTGCTTCGCGGAGGGCTGCTCGTCGCCGAGCCTGTCGTGGCCGCGCGTGCAGCAGCTTGCGCTTTGCGCCATGGTGCTCGACTCGATCCTGGGCAACCGGGAGTACGACGGGCTCGAGCCGGAGCTGATTTCAGATTGGCGGATGCACTTCTCGCACTCGTGCTCGCCGCTCAAGGATCTCGCCGTCGAGGCGCTGCGCCGCGCCTGCGAGAGCCCCAAGGTCCCCGCGGAAGCGGCCGCCGAGCTCAACGAGCTCACGCGCCGGCTGGCCTCGGCCTGAAGGTGGGAGCGGGCGTCTACACGATAGACACCGGCCACGTGCGGCCGCGGGGAGTGGCGAGCTACCTCATCGTCGACGGTGGCCGCGCGGCGTTCGTCGATACAGGCGCGTATTCCTCCGTACCGAATCTCCTCGAGGCGCTGGACTCGCTCGACATCGATCGGGACGACGTGGAATACGTGCTCCTCACGCACATCCATCTCGACCATGCGGGTGGCGCCGGGCGCCTGGCCGGCTCGCTCCCCGGAGCACGGGTTCTGGTTCATCCGCGCGGCGCGCCGCACATGGTCGATCCCTCGAAGCTCGCCGCCGCCGCCAAGGCGGTGTACGGCGAGCGCGAGTTCGCCGAGCTGTATGGCGAGATCGTCCCGATCGCGGCCGAGCGGGTCACGGCCGTTGCCGACGGCGCGCGCATCACGCTCGGCGCCCGAACCCTCGAATTCCTGTACACCCCCGGGCATGCCCTGCATCACGTGTGCATCGTGGACCGCGATGCGGGCGACGTATTCACCGGCGATACCTTCGGCATCAGCTATCGAGAAAGCGATACCTCGTCGGGCGAATTCATTTTTCCGACCACCTCTCCGGCGCAATTCGATCCCGGGCAGCTGCATGCCTCGATCGCGCGCATCGCCGATCTGCGACCCGGGTCCGCTTACCTGACGCATTACGGCCGTGTCGGACGGATCGAGAAGCTGGCCGCCGACCTGCACTCGGACGTCGATGCGTTCGTGCGGATCGCGCAGGGCGCCGCCGCGGCGCCGGATCGGGTGCAGAGGATGCAGAGCGCGATCTACGCGCATCTGTGCCGCCGCCTCGATGCTCACGGTTTTTCGAAGGACGAGGGCGCGAGGCACGCCTTGCTCGACGTCGACGCGGTCCTGAACGCCGCCGGGTTGGATGCATGGCTCACGCGCGTTGCGGCCTGAGCGGGAGGTGCCGTGTCGCGCGCGCGGCCGCCGCGGTGCTGGCGGGCGCCGCCGTGCTCGCGGGTGCCGCCGTGCTCGGCGCATGCGCTGCGCCGAACGCCTCTTCCGGCAAGAGGCCCGCTGCGCCGGCCGCGCCGGCCCAGGCCGTCCCGGTGGTCGACTACGACTGGCATCCCTTGATGCTGGTCCCCTTCGGTACCCGGCTCAAAGACGTGCCGTTCCGGCTCGGCGAAGTGCTGGTGTTCCACGATACGCCGCGCGCGGCCGCCGGTCATGAGGATCGGGACTGCTACGCGCTCGAGGGAACCGCGCCGCCGCGCTGGTTCGCGCGTCCGCTCGAGCATTATTCGCTCTGCTTCTCGAGCGATCGGCTCGATCGCATCGAGGCCTCGGTGAGCCTGCCGCCCGAGTCGGCGGCGGTGCAATTCGCCGCCGCTTGCGCCGCCTGGCAACGCGGGCGCACTGCCGGTACCGCCGCCGCCGACCATTGCGAGGGAAGCGAGGGAAACACCGGGTTCGATGCGCGGCTCGCGCAGTCGCAAGTATCGGGGTCGCCTTCCGTGTCCATCGTGCTGCTCGAGGCGGCGGCGGCGGCGCGTGAGTAGAAGCGACGAGCTCGCCTGGTTGCTCGAGGCTGCACGACGGCTCGATTTGACGCTCGAGGATTCGCAGGGCGAGGCGCTCCTGCAGCTGGTCGACGAGCTCGAGCGTGCCAATGCCGAATTCAATCTCACCGCCATCCGTGACCGGCCCGCAATGCTCGGCAAGCACGTGCTCGACAGCTTGAGCGTACAGCCGTATTTGCGCGGCACGCGCATCGCCGATGTCGGCACCGGTGCCGGATTTCCCGGCTTGCCGCTCGCGGTGGTAAACCCCGGGCGGCGCTTCACCTTGATCGAAGCCACCGGCAAGAAGGCGCGGTACGTGGATCGAACGGTGGAGCGGCTGCACCTCGCCAACGTCGAGGTGCAGAACTCGCGCGCGGAGCACTACCGTCCCGCCGTGCGGTTCGATTCCGTGGTGGCGCGCGCGCTGTCCTCGCTCGGCGATTTCGTCGGCTACGCGGGACATCTGTGCGCGCCGGACGGGCGGCTTCTGGCGATGAAAGGCAAGCTGCCCGATCAGGAGATCGCCGCGCTGCCGAAATCCTTTCGCGTGGCGGCGGTGCACCGGCTCGAGCTGCCGGGGCTGGACGCCGAACGCCATCTTGTGGAACTCTCACCTGCCTTATGAAACGGGTCATCGCAGTCGCAAACCAGAAGGGCGGTGTCGGCAAGACCACCACCGCCGTGAATCTTGCGGCTTCGCTGGCCGCCACCAAGCGACGCGTCCTGCTGATCGACCTGGATCCGCAGGGCAACGCCACGATGGGCTGCGGCATCGACAAGAACGCACAGACGAACACCAGCTGCGACGTGCTGCTCGGCGACTGCACCGCCGCGGAAGCCCTGGTGCCGGTGGAATACGGCGGCTTCAAGCTCATGCCCGCGAATCAGGATCTGACCGCGGCGGAAGTGCGGCTGCTCACCATGATCGCGGGGCGCGAGTTCAAGTTGCGCAATGCCCTGAAGCCCACGCGCGATGAGTTCGACGTGATCCTGATCGACTGTCCTCCGGCGCTCAACATGCTCACCCTGAACGCCCTGGTCGCGGCCGATTCGGTCATGGTGCCGATGCAGTGCGAGTACTACGCGTTGGAAGGATTGAGCGCGCTGGTGCAGACCATCGAGCAGGTCAAGAGCAGCATCAATCCGCATCTGGAGATCGAAGGGCTGCTGCGCACCATGTTCGATCCGCGCAACAACCTGGCAAATGCCGTGTCGGCGCAGCTCACCGAGCACTTCGGCGACAAGGTGTTTCGCACCCTGATTCCGCGCAACATTCGCCTCGCCGAAGCCCCCAGCTTCGGCAAGCCCGCGCTGTTTCACGACAAGGAATCGCGCGGCGCGCTCGCCTACCTCGCGCTCGCCGGCGAGATGATCCGGCGCGAGGAGCTGCCCGGTGGGCCCGGGACGCCCTTGACCGCCGAGACCGGCGCCGCGCCCGAGACTGGTGCCACACCCGAGACCGACGCCGCGGAAACGCCTGAAACTCCCCCGGCGCCCGTATAATCGATGTCGATTCACGCGCTTTCGCACATCGGCTCGAGGATTCCAGCATGACGGCCAAAAAACCGGCCTTGGGGCGGGGACTCGCGGAGCTCTCGCCGTTGTTCGCGCGCCGCGCTCAAATGCCCGAGGCCGCCGAGGCCGCCGAGGCCTCCGCGCCTCCCCCGCCGGGCGAACGGCTCGCGACCCTGCCGCTCGATCTGCTGCAGCGTGGCAAGTACCAGCCGCGCACGGACATGCGGCAGGAATCCCTGCAGGAGCTGGCCGATTCGATCAAGACACAGGGGCTGGTGCAGCCCATCCTGGTGCGCCCGCTTCCCGGCCGAAACGCGGGGGAGTCGCAGCGCTACGAGATCATCGCCGGCGAGCGCCGCTGGCGCGCGGCGCAAATGGCGGGCCTCGGGGAAATACCCGCGGTGATCCGCGAGGTGCCGGACGAGGCCGCGCTGGCAATGGCGCTGATCGAGAACATTCAGCGCGAGAACCTGAATCCGCTCGAGGAGGCCCGGGCGCTCGCCCGGCTGATCGACGAGTTCGGCCTGACTCATCAGGCGGCGGCCGAGGCGGTCGGCCGCTCGCGTGCTGCGGTCAGCAACTTGCTGCGGTTGATGGAGCTCGCCGACGAGGTCCAGGAGCTCTTGGCGCAGCGCCGCATCGAGATGGGTCATGCGCGTGCGCTGCTCCCTTTGAGCGCCCGCCGGCAGCAAATCGAGGTCGCGGCCCTGGTCGCGAACAAGGCCCTGTCCGTCCGGGACACCGAGGCGCTGGTGCGGCGGCTGCTCGCGCCCGCCAAAGCTGTGGAAAACAAGGACACCAGGGACCCGGATATCCGCCGCCTGGAGCTCGAGCTCGCCGACAAGCTGGGCACGAAAGTGGCGTTTCAGCACACGGCCGGGGGGCGCGGCAAACTGGTGGTGAGCTATAACAGCCTGGACGAGCTCGAAGGGATCCTCGCCCACATCCAATAAAACCCAATTTGCTGCATGGCTTGAAGCACTGCAAAAGGGCCCCTATAATGCCGCGGCTTATTTGGGCCGAGGCCGCCGGGCCAGAGCGGAAATAACGGTCCGCGCTCGAGAAAGGCCCGAGAATAGGCGATATGGCAAATTAAAGCGAAGCGCTCGCCTCCCCGACGACGGACCGGGAATGCAGGCCTCGCCCCACGAGCGGGATTCATGTGATCGCGATCGACTCAGCCCTCGCGCGACGGCTGGCGCTCAGCGTCGTGCTGGGGCAGGCGACCGTGAGTGCGCTGTGCGCGCTCGCGGCCTGGCTGATGGCCGGTTCCCATGCCGCGTTGTCCGCGGCGCTGGGGGGTGGCATCAGCACCGCGGCGAGCCTCGCGATGGCGCTGCTCGGAGTCGGCGGCCGCTCGGCCACGGACCCGCAGCGGGCGTTGCGAACGTTCTTCGTGGGCGAAGCGGCGAAGGTCGCCGTGATGATCGTGCTGTTCGTCGTGGTCTTGAAGACGATGAAAGTGGTGCCGTTGGCGATGCTCGGCACGTATGTCGCCACTTTCTTCGTGTTCTGGGTGGCGCTGGCGAGTGCCGATCGTATAGTAGATTTCGAGGCAAGACGTTAAGCGAGCGTATAGACAGTCAATGGCAGCCGATCAGCCCCCCACCGCGAACGAATACATCCTCCATCACCTGACGTACCTGACCAACCAGGCGCCGAAGGGGATCGTCGATTTCTCCGTCATCAATTGGGACAGCGTCTTGATTTCGTCGGCGCTCGGGATCCTGTTCGTCGGCGCCTTCTACGCCGCCGCGCGCACGGCGACCGCGGGCGTGCCCGGCAAGTTCCAGAATTTCGTGGAGACGATCGTCGAATTCGTCGACGCGCAGGTGAAGGACTCCTTTCACGGCACCAACAAGCTGCTCGCGCCGCTGGGGCTCACGATTTTCTGCTGGGTGTTTCTGTTCAACTTCATGGACGTGGTGCCCGTGGATCTCCTGCCGTCGCTCGGGCGCGACGCGGGAGTCAGCCATCTGAAAGTGGTGCCGAGCACCGACCTCAACGTGACGTTCGCGCTGTCCCTGTCGGTCTTCGTGCTCATCATCTACTACAGCATCAAGGTCAAGGGGCTCGGCGGGTTCCTGGGCGAGCTCACGCTGCAGCCGTTCAGCGCCAAGAATCCCCTCGTCAAGGTGCTGCTGATTCCCGCCAATTTTTTACTCGAGATCGTGCCGCTGCTGGCGCGGCCGCTATCTCTGTCGCTGCGCTTGTACGGCAATCTGTTCGCGGGCGAGATGATCTTCCTGTTGCTGGCGACCCTCTCTTTGCACGGCTTCCATCAGCTGTCGAGCGGCAGCGGCTGGCTCCTGGTGATCCTGCAGATTGTGCTGGCGGCGGCGTGGACCGTATTCGATTTCCTGATCGGTCTGCTGCAGGCCTTCATCTTCATGGTGCTGACGATCGTCTATCTGGCGATGGCCCAGGAAACCCATTAGTGAACCGAGTTCGATTATCAGATCTCATTTTTGTTTTCGTCTAGGAGGATTGAATGGATAATATTGCACACGTCCAGGCCATGACCGTGCTCGCCGTCGGCATCATCTTCGGCATGGGCGCATTCGGCACCGCCATCGGGTTCGGTATCCTGGGCGGCCGCTTTCTCGAGGGCGCCGCGCGCCAGCCCGAGCTCACCGGGATGCTGCAGGTGAAGATGTTCATCGTCGCGGCGCTGGTCGACGCGGTCGCCATGATCGGCATCGGCTTCGCGCTGTTCTTCACGTTCGCGAACCCGTTCACCGCGGGCTTGACGCACTAGCCTCCGGCTAGAGCCAAGGCCGCACCGCGTAAGCCGGCAAGGAATCGACCGTGAACATCAATCTCACGCTGATCGTGCAGATGATCGTGTTCGTCGCGCTCGTCTGGGTCACGATGAAGTTCGTGTGGCCCAAAATCATCGACGCGATGGAAGAGCGCTCCGCCAAGATCGCTGCGGGACTGGCTGCCGCCGAGAAGGCCAAGGCCGACCTCGTACAGGCCGACGAGCGTGCCGAGGCCATCGTGAAGGAAGCACGCGCCAAGGCCGCGCAGATTCTCGACCTGGCCGGCAAGCGCTCGAACGAAATGGTCGAGGAGGCCAAGGGCGCGGCCTCAGCCGAGGCGCAGCGTCTGGTCGCGCAGGCGCACGAGGAGGCCGTGCTCGAGGCCTCGCGTGCCCGCGAGAGCCTGCGCCGCGAAGTCGGCCGATTGGCGATCGAGGGCGCCGAGCGCCTGCTCGAGCGCGAGATCGACCCGAAGACCCAGGCGGAGCTCCTCGACAAGCTGACCGCGGAGGTCGCGCGTGGTTGAGCGAGCCACCATTGCGCGGCCCTACGCGAAAGCGGCGTTCGAATATGCCCGCGATACGAGGGGCTTCGATCGATGGTCGCGTGACTTCGCGCTCGCCGCGCAGGTGGTCGCGGATCCGCGCATCGCGGAGCTCATCGGGAACCCGGAATTGACCGCGGCGGACCACGCGTCGCTCCTCACCGATGTGGCGGGCGATGCGTTCGATGCGGGCTTCAAGAATTTCGTGCGCGTGCTCGCGGAGAATCACCGCTTGCCGCTGCTGCCGGAGATCGCCGCGCACTTCGAGCGTCTGCGCTCCGAGGCCGAGAATACCGTGGATGTCGAGGTGGTCTCGGCGGTGCCGCTGGATGCCGCGCAGACCGAGAAGCTGAAGCGCGCGCTCGCCGGGCGCCTGAAGGCGCAGGTGCGCATGAAGAATTCCGTGGACGCGGGCTTGCTGGGCGGCGCGCTGATCCGCGCCGGCGACCTGGTGATCGACGGCTCGCTCAAGGGGCGTCTCGAGCGCCTCAGAACCGAATTGACCGACTAGCAGAGGATCGATATGTCCATCAAGGCATCGGAAATCAGCGACCTGATCAAGGCTCGCATCGAGAAGTTCCAGTCGGCCGTCGAAGCGCGCAACGTCGGTACGGTGACCAGCGTCACCGACGGCATCGTGCGCATCCACGGTCTCGCCGACGCGCGCTACGGCGAAATGCTCGAGTTCGTGGGCAACACCTTCGGACTCGCGCTGAACCTCGAGCAGGACTCGGTCGGTGCGGTGGTGCTCGGTGATTACAAGCACATCTCGGAGGGCCAGGAGGTCAAGACCACCGGGCGCATTCTCGAGGTGCCGGTGGGTCCCGAGCTCCTCGGCCGCGTGGTGGACGCGCTCGGCAATCCCATCGACGGCAAGGGCCCGGTGAACGCCAAGCTCAAGTCGCCCCTGGAGCGCGTCGCGCCGGGCGTGATCTTCCGCAAGAGCGTGTCGCAGCCGGTGCAAACCGGCCTCAAGGCGATCGACTCCATGGTGCCGATCGGCCGCGGTCAGCGCGAGCTCATCATCGGCGACCGCCAGACCGGCAAGACCGCCGTGGCGATCGACACCATCATCAATCAGAAGGGCACCGGCGTTAAGTGCGTGTACGTCGCCATCGGCCAGAAGCAGAGCTCCATCGCCAACGTCGTGCGCAAGCTCGAGGAGCACGGCGCGATGGCGCACACCATCATCGTGGCCGCCTCGGCCTCGACCCCGGCCTCCATGCAATACCTCGCGCCCTACGGCGGCTGCGCCATGGGCGAGTACTTCATGGACAACGGCGAGGACGCGCTGATCGTCTATGACGACCTGTCGAAACAGGCGGTGGCCTACCGGCAGATCTCGCTGCTGCTGCGCCGTCCGCCGGGCCGCGAAGCGTACCCCGGCGACGTTTTCTACCTGCACTCCCGCCTGCTCGAGCGTTCCGCGCGAGTGAACGAGGACTACGTCGAGAAGGCGAGCAACGGGCGCGTGAAGGGCAAGACGGGCTCGCTCACGGGGCTGCCGATCATCGAAACCCAGGCCGGCGACGTGACCGCCTTCGTGCCGACCAACGTGATCTCGATCACCGACGGTCAGATCTTTCTCGAGACCGACCTGTTCAACGCCGGAATGCGCCCGGCCATCAACGCCGGCATCTCCGTGTCGCGCGTCGGCGGCGCCGCGCAAACCAACATCATCAAGAAGCTCGGCGGCGGGGTGCGCCTGGCGCTGGCCCAATATCGTGAGCTCGCGGCGTTCTCGCAGTTCGCCTCGGATCTCGACGAGGCCACGCGCAAGCAGCTCGAGCGCGGCGCGCGCGTGACCGAGCTCATGAAGCAGAAGCAGTACGCCCCCATGTCCGTGGCCGAGATGGCGCTGTCGCTGTACGCGGCGAACAACGGCTACTTCGACAAGGTGGACCGCCGCAAGGTGGTGGAGACCGAGGCGGGATTGCAGTCCTTCGCACGCGGCAACTACGCGGATCTCCTGAAGAGCGTGAACGCCAAGCCCGACCTCACCAAGGAAGTCGAGGCTTCGCTCAAGAAATGCTGCGACGAGTTCTTCGCCACGCTGTGACACGGACACGCAATCAAGTGAGAACGGGCAATGGCAGGCGCTAAGGAAATTCGCGGCAAGATCGCGAGCATCAAGAACACGCAGAAGATCACCAAGGCCATGGAAATGGTCGCGGCGAGCAAGATGCGCAAGGCGCAGGACCGGATGCGCGCGGCGCGCCCCTATGCCGAAAAGATCCGCAAGATCGTCGGCCATCTGCGCCAGGTGAATCTCGACTACAAGCATCCGTTCACGCTCGAGCGCCCGGTGCGTGCGGTCGGCATCATCGTGGTGAGCACGGACCGCGGCCTCGCGGGCGCGCTCAATCTCAACCTGTTCAAGGCATCGCTCGCCACGATCCGCGAGGCGCAGGGCAAGAACGCCAAGATCTACGTGTGCGCGATCGGCGTGAAGGCACTGCAGTTCTTCCGCCGCCTGTCCGGAGTCGAGCTGGCTGCCTCCGCCACGCATCTGGGCGACCGTCCGCACATCAAGGATCTGATCGGACCGATCAAGGTCATGCTCGATCTGTACCGCGAGCAGAAGATCGATCAGCTCCTCCTGATTCACAACGTATTCGTCAACACCATGACCCAGAAGGGCACGGTCTCGCAGCTTCTGCCGCTGCAGACTCTCGACAAGGACGAGCTGCAGGAGCGCTGGGACTACATCTACGAGCCGGATGCGGCGGACATACTCGATCAATTGCTGATGCGCTACATCGAGTCCCAGGTGTTCCGAGGCGCGGTCGAGAACGTGGCCTCGGAGATGGCCGCGCGCATGGTGGCCATGAAGAGCGCGTCCGACAACGCGGGTGCGCTCATCGACGAGCTGCAGCTCATTTACAACAAGGCCCGCCAGGCCGCGATCACCAAGGAACTTTCCGAGATCGTCGGCGGCGCGGCAGCGGTTTAGAAAGAGGTCAACTTATGTCCAAGGGCAAAATCGTCCAAATCATCGGCGCGGTCATCGACGTGGAATTTCCGCGCGATCAGATTCCCGAGATCTATGACGCGCTCAAGCTCGATGATGTGGATCTGACGCTCGAGGTGCAGCAGCAGCTCGGCGACGGCATCGTGCGGGCGATCGCCATGGGCCCGTCGGAAGGACTGCGTCGCGGGCTCGGCGTGACGGGAACGGGCAAGGGCATCACCGTTCCGGTCGGGACCGGCACGCTCGGGCGCATCATGGACGTGCTCGGCAAGCCGCAGGACGAAAAGGGTCCGGTGCAGGCCGCGGAGACCCTGCCCATCCATCGTCCGGCCCCGTCGTACGACGAACAGGCGGGCGGCCAGGACCTGCTGGTCACCGGCATCAAGGTCATCGACCTGCTGGTGCCGTTCGCCAAGGGCGGCAAGGTCGGGCTGTTCGGCGGCGCCGGCGTCGGCAAGACCGTCAACATGCTCGAGCTCATCAACAACATCGCCAAGCAATACAGCGGGCTGTCGGTATTTGCCGGCGTCGGCGAGCGCACCCGCGAGGGCAACGACTTCTATCACGAGATGATCGAGTCGGGCGTCATCGACAAGGACAACCTGGCCAATTCCAAGGTCGCCATGGTGTACGGCCAGATGAACGAGCCCCCCGGCAACCGCCTGCGCGTGGCGCTCACCGGATTGACCATGGCGGAATATTTCCGCGACGAGAAACAGGCTTCCGGCAAGGGCCGCGACGTGCTGTTCTTCGTCGACAACATCTACCGCTACACCCTGGCGGGCACCGAAGTGTCGGCGCTGCTCGGGCGCATGCCCTCGGCGGTCGGTTATCAGCCGACGCTCGCGGAGGAGATGGGCGTGCTGCAGGAGCGCATCACCTCCACCAAGACCGGCTCGATCACCTCGATCCAGGCGGTGTACGTTCCCGCGGACGACCTGACCGATCCGTCGCCCGCGACCACGTTCGCGCACCTCGACGCCACCGTGGTGCTGTCGCGCCAGATCGCCTCGCTCGGCATCTATCCCGCCGTGGACCCGCTCGACTCCACCAGCCGGCAGCTCGATCCGCTGGTGGTCGGCGAGGAGCACTACGAGACTGCGCGCGGCGTGCAGGCCGTTCTGCAGCGCTACAAGGAGCTGCAGGACATCATCGCGATCCTGGGCATGGACGAACTCTCCGAAGAGGACAAGCTCACCGTGTACCGGGCGCGCAAAATCCAACGCTTCCTGTCCCAGCCCTTCAACGTCGCGAAGGTGTTCACCGGCCAGGACGGCAAGATCGTGCCCTTGAAGGACACCATTCGCGGCTTCAAGGCCATCCTCGCCGGCGAGTACGACCACCTGCCCGAGCAGGCGTTCTACATGATCGGCGGCATCGAAGAAGCGGCCGAGAAAGCCAAGACCCTGGCATAGGAGCGCGCTCATGGCCGACACCATTCATGTGGACATCGTCAGCGCCGAGGGCGAGATCTTCTCGGGCGAAGCCGGCATGGTGTTCGCGCCGGGGACCCTGGGCGATCTCGGCATCGCGCCCCGGCATGCGCCGCTCCTCACCACGCTGAGGCCGGGCGAGGTGCGGGTGCAGACGGAAGGCCACGACGAGCAGGTGTTCTACGTCGGCGGCGGTGCCCTGGAGGTGCAGCCGCACGCGGTCACCGTGCTGGCCGACACCGCGGCACGGGCCAAGGATCTGGACGAGTCGGAGGCGCTCGCCGCCAAGCGGCGCGCCGAGGAGGCCGTGAAGAACCGCACCGACAAGCTGGAGATCGCCGAGGCCCAAGCCGAACTGGCCCGCGCCGTGGCACAATTGAGGGCGATCGAGCGACTACGCAAGAAACGCTAGCGCATCATTAGTCGGGAGCCCGCATGCCGCTGACCGTCGTCATACTCGCCGCCGGGCAAGGCAAGCGCATGAATTCGGACCTGCCCAAGGTTCTCCAGCCCCTGGCCGGGCAGCCGCTGCTGCAGCACGTCATCCGAACCGCACAATCGCTTACGCCGGCGAATATCTGCGTGGTCTACGGTTACGGCGGCGCCGAGGTCCAGGCTGCGCTCGGGCACGAGGACGTGGATTGGGTGCTGCAGGCCGAACAGCTCGGCACCGGCCATGCCGTGATGCAGGCCATGTCCCTCATTCCCGACGAGCACTGCGTGCTCGTGCTGTACGGCGATGTACCCCTCGTCGGGGCCGCCTGCTTGCGGAAACTCGGCGACCTGGCGGCGGCAGGCGCGCTCGCCCTGCTGTCCGTCAACCTGCATGAGCCGGGAAGCTATGGGCGCATCGTGCGGGATGCGTCGGGGCACGTGCGCGCCATCGTCGAGCACAAGGAGGCGAACCCGGCGCAGCTCGGTATCCGCGAGATCAACACCGGGCTCATGGCGGCGCCTGCGGGCCGGTTGCGCGAGTGGCTGCTCGGGCTCGGCCGGAACAACTCGCAACGCGAGTACTACCTCACCGACGTGGTCGCCCTCGCCGTCCAGGCCAAGGATCGTGTGGAGGCCGTGCTCGCGCCGGACCCCAGCGAGGTCATGGGGGTCAACGACAAGGTGCAGCTGGCCGAGGTCGAGGGCTGCTATCGCAAGCTCTGCGCCCGCACTCTCATGCTGGCCGGGGCAACGCTCGCCGATCCGGCCCGGATCGATATCCGCGGCGACATCCAGGTGGGGCGCGATGTCTACATCGACGTGAACGCCGTGCTCGTCGGCAAGGTACATCTCGGGAGCCGCGTTCGAATCGGACCGAATTGTCTGATCCAGAACGCTCGCATCGGCGCCGACACGGAGGTGCTCGCGAATACCGTGATCGAGAACGCAGTGATCGGCGAGCATTGCCGCATCGGGCCTTTCGCGCGCATCCGGCCGGAGACGCTGCTGCATCGCGGCGTCCACGTCGGCAATTTCGTGGAGATCAAAAAGAGCGAGTTCGGCCCAGGCAGCAAGGCGAACCATCTGAGCTATGTCGGCGACGCGCGTGTCGGCAGCGATGTGAATGTCGGCGCGGGCACCATCACCTGCAATTACGACGGCGCCAACAAGTGGCCCACCGTGATCGAGGACGGTGCCTTCATCGGCTCCGGCAGCATGCTGGTCGCGCCGGTCCGAATCGGCGCGGGCGCAACCATCGGCGCCGGCTCCACCATCACGGCCGGCGCTCCCGACGGCAAGCTCACCTTGACGCGGTCCCCGCAGGTCACCTCGGACAGCTGGCAGCGGCCGCGGAAGCTGTCGGCCGAGGAGCAGGCGCAGGTGGTGCGGCGCAACACAGAGCGGCCGGGGAAAACAGAGCGGTCGGAGGAATGAGAGTCGGCATGGCATCGCGAGAGTCGGCATAGCATCGCGACCGCCTTAAGGGAGTAGTCATGCCGATTCATGATCACGAGCCGTCTTTCGGAGGCAGGGCCTTTTTATGGGGCGGCCTCGCGCTGGGCTTGGTGTTCCTCGCGGCCCTCCTGACTCACGGATTCGGGATGTTCGGCGGCCGCGGCAGGAGCGAGGAACCCCCCGCGCTGATGGTCCGCCGCGGCGATGAGATCGTCGTTCCGGAAGGGTCTGCACTGCGCAAGGCACTGACCGTGGAGCCCGTGGCGGCGCGCCCGGTGAATGCCAAGCTCGCGCTGCCGGCGGTGGTCGAATCCGACCCGGCGCGAACCGCCGCGGTGCTGACGCCGCTCGCCGGCCGACTGGTCGCGCTCAAAGTGTCGCTGGGTGACCGGGTGAAGAAAGGCCAGCTGCTCGCCCTCATCGACTCCCCCGACTTCGGGCAGGCGTACGACGACGATGCCAAGGCGGCGGATAGCCTGAAGCTCGCCGACAAGAATCTCGAGCGCCAGCAGGGCCAGCACGACATCGGCGCCTCATCCGAGCGGGATCTGGACCAGGCGAAGAGCGACCGTGCCCAGGCGCTGGCGGAATACACCCGCACACAAGCCCGGCTGAGGACGCTCGGCACGTCCGCGGGCAAATCCCCTCTTCTGGCGGTGGCGGCGCCGATGAGCGGCAGTGTTACCGCGCTGTCGGTCGCGCCCGGCGATATGATCAACGATCCCACGCAGACGCTCTTGACCATCGCGAACTTGAGCACCGTCTGGGTCACCGCCCTGGTTCCGGAGAAGGACGTGAGAAACGTCTACAAGGGCCAGCGCGCCGAGGTTGCGCTGTCCGCCTATCCGGATCAGGTGCTCGAGGGCAAAGTGCTGTTCGTCTCCGACGTGATCGAGCCCGATTCCAGGCGCAACAAGATCCGCATCGCGTTCGCCAATGAAAGCTACGCGCTCAAGCCCAACATGTTCGCGACGGTGACCTTGTCGGGTCCGCCGAAGGCGGAAATCGTGGTTCCAAGCTCGGCGCTGCTGATGAACAACGACCGCACCAGCGTGTTTGTCGCGACCGCCCCCTGGACTTTCCAGCGCCGCACGGTCGACGCGGATCTGGACGGGGGCTCAACGGTCGGCATCCGCTCCGGCCTCGCCGCCGGCGACCGAGTCGTGGTCAAGGGCGGAATTCTCCTCAATGATTGATCAGTTCGTCGGGTTCTGCCTGCACCGACGCATCGCGATCATCGTGCTCACGGTGCTGCTGTGCGGGTTCGGCGTCTACGCCTGGGAGACCCTGTCGGTCGAGGCGTATCCGGAGCTCGGCGACGTGTCGGCGCAGGTGACCACGCAGATGCCCGGGCTGGCTGCCGAGGAAGTGGAGCAGCTCATCACCGTGCCTCTGGAACGGGAGATCAACGGCACGCCCGGGCTCCTGCTGATGCGATCGTCCAGCACCTTCGGCCTCTCGCTCATCACCGTGCTGTTTCGCGACGGCTACGAAGATTACTGGGCACGTCAGCGGCTGACCGAGCGCATCAGTCAGGCGGTCCTGCCTCCGGGCGCATCGCCCTCGCTCGATCCCGTGGCGGGACCGGGCGGTGAGATCTATCGCTACACGCTCGAATCGAGCACCAAGAATCTCCAGGAGCTCTCCGAGATTCAGCGCTGGACGGTCATTCCCGCGCTCAAGTCCGTTCCGGGCGTGGTGGACGATACCAATTTCGGCGGCTTCACCACGGAGTACCAGCTCGACCTCGATCCCCGGCAACTCACTCACTACGGCCTGGGCATCACCGACGTGATCGACGCCATCAACGCGAACAACGCCAACGCCGGCGGCGGGCGCGTGTCACGCGGCGATCAGAGCTACGTGATCCGAGGCGTCGGCCTCATCCACGATCTGCAGCAGATCGGCACCATCGTCGTCTCCCAGGTGAACGGCACCCCGGTGCTGGTACGCGACCTCGGCCGCACCACCTTGAGCCACCAGGAACGCGAGGGCATTCTCGGCAAGGACTCCAATCCCGACACCATCGAAGGCATCGTGCTGATGCTCAAGTACCAGAATCCGTCGCAGACGCTCAAGGGCCTCCACGAGAAGGTCGCGGAGCTCAACGCGACGCTCGCCGCGAGCGATGTGAGGATCGTGCCGTACATCGACCGGGACGACCTCGTCCATGCCACGATTCACAAGGTCGGCCGGACGATTCTCGAAGGCATCACGCTGGTGTTCCTGATCCTCATCCTGTTCCTCGGCAGCCCGCGCAGCGCCGTGGTCGTGGCGGTGAGCATTCCCTTGGCGCTCGTGGCCGTGTTCTCGCTGCTGAATCTCACCCATGTGTCCGCCAACCTGCTCTCGCTCGGCGCCATCGACTTCGGCATCCTGGTGGACGGCGCCATCGTCGTCACGGAGGCGGTCCTGCGGCGGCGCGAAGCGCTCCCGAACGAGGAATTGAGCGAGAGTGAGGCCAAGGCCGCGACCTTGCAGGTGACCCGGCCGATCTTCTTCGCGAGCCTCATCATCATCACGGCGTACCTGCCGCTCTTTTCCTTCGAGCGCGCCGAGGCCAAGCTGTTCACGCCCATGGCGTACACCATGGGCTACGCGCTGTTCGGTGCCCTGCTGACGGCCCTCGCCCTGGTCCCGGGACTCGCCTACATCGCGTTTCGCAAGCCCGGCCATGTTTATCACAACCGCTGGCTGGAGTGGCTGACGGCGCGCTACGAGCGCATTCTGGCCCTGTGTCTCGATCAGCCGCGGATCATCTATGGCGTGGTGATCTTCGCATTGCTCGCCGTGGCCGGCCTGGGAGCGACCGTCGGGCGCGACTTTCTGCCCGACCTCGACGAGGGGGCCCTGTGGCTGCAGGTGCAGATGCCGACCGGCCTGGCCTTGAACAAAGCGAGCGACATGGCGAGCGAGCTGCGCCGCGCCATCCTGAAGTATCCGGAAGTCTCTTACGTGGTGACCCAGACGGGCCGCAACGATGACGGCACGGACCCCTGGACCATGTCGCACATCGAGGCGCCGGTGGGGCTCAAGCCTTATGACACCTGGCCCGCGGGCGAGTCGAAGAAGGCCTTCGTGGACCGGCTGGCCGCCGGTCTCGCCCGGGATCTGCCGGGCTTTTCAATCGGCATCAGTCAGCCCATCATCGACGGTGTGAACGACATGATCGGCGGCGCGCACAGTCCGCTGGTCATCAAAATCTACGGCGACGACCTCGACGAGCTGCGCCGCATCGGCGGGGAAATCGTCAACGTGCTCTACACGGTTCGAGGCACCTCCAGCGCGTCGATTTTCCAGGAGCCGCCGATCCCGCAAATCGAGGTCAAGCTCGATCACGAGAAAGCGGCGCGCTATGGCGTGAACATGACCGACGTGCAGAACGTCATCCAGACCGGAGTGGGCCAGGCACCCGTCTCCACGGTGTACGTCGGCGAGCGCACCTACCCGCTGACGGTCCGCTACACCGAGGACACCCGCAATTCGCCCGCGGCGCTGGGCAATCTGCTCGTGCACACATCGAGCGGCGCGCAGGTGCCGCTGTCCCAGCTGGCCGACATTCGCGTGCGCTCCGGCGAGAGCACGGTCACCCGCGAGAACGGCAAGCGCAACCTCACCATCCGCATCGACAACCGCGACCGGGATCTCACCTCTTATCTCGAGGAAGCTCAGAAGAAGATCGGCGAGCGGGTGCGGATCGACCCCCACAGCATCCGCCTCGAATGGGGCGGCCAATTCGAGAACCAGCGCCGGGCGGAGGCGCGTCTGCTGGTGATTCTCGGGTTGGTGATGGGCATGATGCTCATTTTCCTCACCGTCGGCACCAAGTCCTTCCGTCAGGCGCTGCTGATTCTCGGCGTGGTGCCGCTGGCGACCCTGGGAGGCCTGATATCGCTGCACGTCACGGGCCAGAATCTCAACGTGGCGAGCGGCGTCGGATTCATCGCGCTGTTCGGCGTGGCGGTGCAGAACGGCATCATCATGGTGGCGAACCTGAACCGCATGCGTAAATCCGGCCTTGATCTGCACGAGGCCATCATGCATGGCGCGACCGAGCGACTGCGACCGGTGCTGATGACGGCCACGGTTGCCACCCTCGGCATGCTGCCGGCCGCCATTCACACCGGCGTCGGAAGCGATGTGCAGCGAGGTATCGCCACGGTGGTGGTGGGCGGGCTCGCGATCTCCACCATCCTCACCTTGTTCGTGCTGCCCTCCATGTATCACGTCATCGAGCACTGGGCCGAGCGCCGTCACGGCCAGGCGAGGTGGGGGCAATGAGCGGCCGTCGCGGGTGGATTGCCGTGCCGGCGGCCGCCGCATGTCTCGCCGTCTGCACCGCCTGCGCCGTCGGGCCGAATTACCGCCGGCCGGCCCCGCCGCACGATCCCGGATACGGTGCGGCGCCGAGCGCCGGCACGACCGCCGCGGCCTCAGGGGCTGCCGGCAACGCCCAGCGCTTCGTGGCCGGCATGGACATTCCGAGCGACTGGTGGACGCTGTTCAAATCCCCCAAGCTCAACCGGCTCATCCAGCAGTCGCTGCGCGGCAATCCGGACGTCGGCGCGGCGCAGGCCGCGCTCAAGCAGGCGCACGAGCTGTACCTCGCGCAGAAGGCCAGCTTCTTCCCGATGGTCCAGGGCAGCGTGGGCGCGGATCGCTCGGAGTATCCCACGGGCTCTTTGACCGCCCCCACGACGGCCTCGAGCTCGACCTACAATCTCTACACCACTCAGCTCACCCTGACCTACCTGCCCGATGTCTTCGGGGCCACCCGGCGCGCCGTGGAAATGGCCAAGGCTCAGGAACAGGGGACGCGCTTTCAGCTCGAGGCCACCTACCTGAGCTTGACCAGCAATGTCGTGGTCACGGCCGTGACCGAGGCCTCGCTGCGGGCCCAGATCAAGAGCACGCAAGGGCTGCTCGAGCTCGAGCACCACCTGACTGCGACCGTGCAGCATCAGCGCACGCTCGGCACCGCGAGCGAGCTCGATCTGCTGGCCCAGCAGTCCGCGGAGGCGCAGATCGCGCAAACCTTGCCGCCGCTCGAGAAACAGCTCGGCCAGACCCGCGATGCACTGACCGCCCTGCTCGGCAAGCTTCCGGCGGAGGAACCGGCCGAGACCTTCACTTTGGATGACCTCACGTTGCCCGAGGAGCTTCCGGTGAGCGTGCCCTCGAAGCTGATCGAGCAGCGGCCCGACGTGCGTCAGGCCGAAGAGAATCTACACGCGGCGTCCGCGGCGGTGGGCATCGCCATCTCGGACATGCTGCCGCAATTCGCGATCAATGCCGACATCGGCTCGAGCGCGCTCACGGTCGGGCAACTGCTCTCTCCATACACGGGATTCTGGGATGCCGGCGCCTCCTTGACGCAGACTTTGTTCGATGCCGGCGCCTTGTTGCACAAGAAGCGCGCGGCCGACGCCGCACTGGATCAGGCCGGTGCGCAGTACCGCGCCGCGGTGGTGCTGGCGTGCCAGAATGTGGCCGACACGTTGCGCGCCCTCCGGGCGGATGCGGCGGCGCTGCGTGCCAGTGCCGATGCGGACCGTGCGGCGCAGCGCACCTGGGACCTGGCGCGGCGGCAGCGCGAGCTCGGCACCATCAGCGTGGTGGCGGTGCTCAACGCGGAGCTCGCATTCGACCAGGCAGAGCTGGCGGTGAGTCAAGCGCGAGCGAACCGGTATTCCGATACCGCCGGGCTGTTTCAATCGCTCGGCGGCGGGTGGTGGAATCGACGGGAGGAACCCCATTATGAGCAGCCTGGTTCTTCGGGAGAATAGGCACGGCGCCGCCGTCCTGACCTTGAACCGTCCGGACAAGATGAACGCGCTCACCAAGGACGTATTCGAAGCCCTGGACGAGCACATCGAGGCAATCGCACGCGAGACCCGCACCATCGGCGTCGTGATCTTGCGCGGTGCCGGCGCGAATTTCTCCGCCGGTTACGACATGCACGAAGTGCTCGAGCACGTTCGCGCACACGCCAAGCCGCACTTTCACTCGGAGGTCATCCAGAAGCTCGCGGACCTGCCGCAGCCCGTCATCTCCGCGGTCCAGGGACACTGTTCCACGGGGGCACTGGAGCTCGCGCTGGCCGCGGATCTGATCGTGGCCTCGGAGTCGGCGCGATTCTCGGACGTATACGCCCGCTGGGGGCTCACGCCCGTGTGGGGTCTTTCCCTGCGGCTTCCGCATCGGATCGGAACAGCCAAGGCCAGCGAGATGATGCTCACCTGCCGCAGCTACACCGGCAGCGAGGCGCTCGCCATGCACCTCGCCAATTTCTGTTTTCCGGACGAGGTCTTCGAGGCGGAGCTCGCCCGCGTCTGCAGCGACATCCTCGCCAATTCCTGGTACGCCAATCAGGTCAACAAGCGCGCGCTCATCGGGATCGACGGGCTGAGCCTGCGCGAGGCGCACGGCCTGGAGCTGTTCAAGAACGAGGGGCTGGCGCCGGATGCTGCGCGCCGGGTGGAGAAGTTCTTCACCGAGCGCTGACCGGCGCAACAATTCGCTATCATACTCGGCACCCTTTTCCTTCCGGAGGAGCAGACGCCCAATGTGCGGAATCGTCGGTGTGGTCGCGGAGCGCAATGCCGTGCCCATTCTCATGGAGGGCCTCAGGCGCCTCGAATACCGCGGGTACGACTCGGCCGGCATTGCGGTGCTCGGCGCGGATCACCGCCTCGCACGGCGGCGAGCCCTGGGCAAGGTCAAGGTCCTGCAGCAGACTCTGGACGAGGATCCGATCGCCGGTCACGTCGGCATCTCGCACACCCGCTGGGCAACCCACGGGGTCCCGACCACACGCAATGCCCATCCCCACACCTCGCGCGATGGCATTGCCATCGTGCACAACGGCATCATCGAAAATCACGAGGCGCTGCGGGCGGGACTGATCGACCTGGGATACGAATTCAGCTCCGAGACCGACACCGAGGTCATCGCGCATCGCATCCATCACCATTTGAACAAATCCTCGAGCCTCTACCAGGCCGTACGCAAAACCGTCGCCGAGCTCGAGGGTGCCTACGCGCTCGCGGTCATCTCCGAGACGGATCCGGAGACCGTCGTGGCGGCACGCGTGGGGTGTCCGGTGGCCGTGGGACTCGGGATTGACGAGAACTTCGTCGCTTCGGACGTGGCCGCCCTGTTGCCGGTGACACGGCGATTCATGTTCCTCGAGGAGGGCGACGTCGCGGAAATCCGCCGCAAGTCCGTGATCGTCACGGATGCGGCCGGCAATCTTGCGACGCGCGCCGTGCTGGAAAGCGAATTGTCGGCGGACTCGGTCGAACGCGGCCAGTACCGGCATTTCATGCTCAAGGAGATTCACGAGCAGCCGCGCGCCATTGCGCAGACGCTGGAGGAGCGCGTTGCCGGCGGCCGGTTGCTGGAGGCCGCGTTCGGACCGGCGGCAAAGCAGGTGTTCCAGCGCGTCAAGGCCGTACACATCGCCGCCTGCGGCACGAGCTATCACGCCGGACTGGTCGCCGGATACTTCCTGGAGCAATTCTGTCGCATTCCGGCACGCGTCGAGATCGCCAGCGAGTATCGCTATCGAGATCCCGTGGTCATGGCCGACGCGCTGTTCGTCACGCTGTCGCAGTCCGGAGAGACCGCCGATACGCTGGCGGCTCTGCGCAATGCGAAGCGCGCCGGCTACCTCTCGACGCTCACGATCTGCAACGTTGCAGAGAGCTCCATGGTGCGTGACTCCGAGCTGGCGCTACTGACCCGTGCCGGTCCCGAGATCGGCGTCGCGTCCACCAAGGCCTTCACCACGCAGCTGACGGCGCTCGGCATGCTGGTCGCGGCGCTTGGGAGAAACCGTCCCAACGGAGCGGAGCTCGAGCGCGAGATCATTCCGCAGCTCCTGCAGCTGCCCGGACTGATCGAGAAGACGCTGGCGCTCGACGCCCGGATCAAGAGCCTCGCGGAGCTCTTTTCGGACAAGCATCACGCGCTGTTCCTCGGGCGCGGTCCGCTGCACGCGATCGCCATGGAAGGCGCCCTCAAGCTCAAGGAAATCTCCTACATCCATGCGGAAGCCTATGCGGCGGCCGAGCTCAAGCACGGACCGCTCGCGCTGGTCGACGAGGAGATGCCGGTGATCGCCGTGGCGCCGAACAACGAGCTCCTGGAGAAGCTCAAGTCGAACCTCCAAGAGGTGCGGGCGCGCGGCGGCCAGCTCTATGTGTTCGCCGATCCGGAGGCGCACATCCAGAGCGCCGATGGCGTCACCGTGATCCAGCTGCCCGCACCCGCCACGGAGCTGCAGGCACCCGCCGTGTTCGCGGTGCCGATGCAGCTGCTGGCGTACCACGTGGCCGTGCTCAAGGGCACGGACGTCGATCAGCCGCGGAATCTCGCGAAGAGCTTGACGGTGGAGTGACGGCGAAAAATCGAAGCGCGGCCTGTCCGTCCGAATTGAAGGTGTTACGTCGAATATAAAGTCGTTGCCAGGGAATCATTGTCGTTACCCAGAGCGCAAGCGCGAACATTTCCCACGTCTAACGACGTGAGCGTCACCTGACGCTGATGCGCGGCACGATCGACTTCGAGGATCTGGCCGCGTATCGCGCGTTTCTCGATGAGATCGTCGGTCGCAAGAACGCGCGCAACCGTCGACGCATCGATGCCGAGCGTGCGGTATTACATGTAATAGTTTTCCCGACAGTCGCTGGATACCAACGCGATCTTCCAGTTACCGGCGTCTTTCCGCATGAGAAAGAGCTCTCGATTCTCTTCAGGGTGAGTATCGTTTGTATGAACCACCGTCACTTTCACTTCCGAATGCGCTCTCACGTAAGCATAGTCTCCGCTAACGACAATCTCATCGATGAAGATTCTGGCATTGAGCTTAATTGTGCTAACGAAGTAATCCAAAGAGGCCTTAAGTTGATCGGCTCCCTCCACAGTTGGTGCATCCGGTGCCATGACCACACCATCTTTTGTGAATAGCGGTATCAAAGCATCGGTACTCGATTGATTGATTCCCCGGATATATTTCTCTATGACTTGTTCGACCTGCTTCTGTTGCTGCAAGGCACGCAGCTTTGCGCCATCGTCAGCAGCTTGGCTGGCGGCGGGAACGATCGCGAGAGCCGCGAGCCCCGTTAATGCCACGCAAAGCGCCTTGGTGCCAATCGTCATGAGACTTTCCCCTGCTCAGGTTTGATGCCGAAGGTCCAACCACTCAACTCGTCTACGGCTCTCCATGTTTTCTCCGTCGGTCTTCTGGTGTTAGAGGATGGGTCACCGACCACCGCTCAGCAACGTTGATGGGCTGATTGGAACTGGCAGACATGGGGCGTCTCCTTGCCGATGCTCTCAATCCCTCTTGAAATTGATCAGATCTTGAAGCACGAGTGCGTTGGGCACCTGGATGAGGCGGCCGCCCTCAGCGATCTTGCCGACTACGATCGGAGCGAATCCCAGTGCTCCAGCCAAGCTTGCGACTTTTGCGCCGGCGTCTTCATGGTCACTCGAAATAAACACGACTCGCTTTCCGCCAGCGGGAACAGGGCTGGAAAGAACTTGCATCGGGAGTTGGTTAAATGCCTTCACCAATTTCGCGCCCGGTACGCGTTCGGCGTTGACCTCCGACGACAGGCGTCCCTGCAACTCCTTGTCCTCGACCTCTTTGGGAAGGCGGAAAGCATTCGTGACGTCGACCACGATCTTGCCGGTCCAGTCAGGCTTTACCGATCCGACGTCCTTGAATTGGAGAAACTGCACGGCAAAGAAAATGGTGTCGGCCTTGAGCGCTTCGGCGAGCGACGCTGCCACGACCCTTCCACCGAGCGCCTTGGCCGTTGACTCAACCGAGTTCGCGCCCCTGGTGTTTGCGAGGGCGACCTCGACTCCCGCCTTTGCGAAGAACCCGGCGAGGGTTCGCCCAACGATTCCGGTTCCAACGATGCTGTAAGTCATGACATGTCTCCAGCCAGCTGATTACTGCTTTCACCGGCGAGGTCGAGGCTCGCGAGATCGAACGCGTAGTCCCTCCGTTCGAATCTTCGTCACCACACTACAGTCACGTGATATCTTGATAAACTCTGAAGTGTGTGAATCAGTATTCGCATAAATGGTGACAATGTACGGGGCGCTCATGGACTACTACAGTGCAGTTCGTACCTTCGTCCGCGTAGCCGAGACCGGTAGCTTTACCAAGGCCTCCGACCGACTGGAGATGCCGCGCAACTCCGTCACTCGGCTGGTGCAGGCGCTGGAGGCACACTTGCAAGTACGGCTGCTTAACCGCACGACGCGCCGGGTCTCTCTCACTAACGACGGCGCGGCCTACTACGAGCGCATGTCGCGTGTCATCGAGGAGTGGCAAGAGGCCGAATCTGACCTCGTGATGGCGCAGCGGCGGCCACGGGGCCGGGTGCGCGTCGACATGGGCTCGGTCATCGCCGTTCAGCTCATCATCCCGGCACTGCCGCGGTTCTACGCGCGCTATCCCGACATCCAGCTGGACATCGGTGTCAGCGACGTGCCGATCGATCTGTTCAGCCACCAAGTGGACTGCGTGGTCCGCGGCGGCCATATAGATGATCCATCGCTCGTCGCCCGACACATTGTCGACCTTCCGTTCGTGCTGTGCGCGACCAAGGACTACCTACTGCGGCATGGCACGCCCGCGCACCCCTCCGACATCGAACGGGCTCACACGCTGGTGAACTACTTCTTAGCCGGCTCCGGCCGGACATCGCCCATCGTCCTGCACTCCAAGCAGGGCGATGTCACCCTGCAGGGCCGTTACCAGGTTGCCGTGAACGATGCCAACGCGCAGCTGGCCGCGGGCTTGGCCGGATTGGGCATCCTGCCCGTCATCAGAATCGCCGCCCAGCCGCACATGAACGAAGGCCGACTGGTTCCGATCCTGGAGGATTGGGCGATGGATCCGGTACCGCTGTCGATCGTGTACGCACCCAACCGGCATCTGAGCGCCCGTGTGCGGGTCGTGGTGGACTGGATCAAAGAGATCTGCGATGCGCATCCGCAGGCACGACACGTAAGGATCCGAGCCCCCCGCCACAGCTCCAGATAGAACATCCAGCATGCACTGCACTTCGCGCCGCATGCTTGCGTCACGAATGGCTGTCGGAATTGGTAGCGGTTGCACCTTCTTTACCGGCGTCGCGGCTGCAGCGTTCCCTACTAGCCTGAGTTCAGGGACCCGAAATCCTCCCTCAACCGCCGCAGCAGTTTGTGCAGAACGTCCAGATCCTCGGGAGACAGGTCGTGCATGACCTCTTCGAGGCGCGTGGCGTTCAAATCCAGGGCGTCGGTGGCCACTCTCTCGCCTTTACTGGTCAAAGTCGCGAGCAAACGCCGGCGGTCCTGTCGGTCACGCACCGACTGGACCAAGCCATCCTGCTCCAGCGAAAACATCAGGGCCGAAACGGTGGCCCGCTTGACGCGCAGCGCCGCAATGATTTCCTGGTGCGGCACCGGGCGTCCGCCGGCCGCCCATAGCAGCATCAGCGTTTGAAACCTCGCCGGCGACCCGGCCGTTCCGGCGAGCCATTCGGTGGCCGCGTTATCAACCTGCTGAGCGGTCGATCTTAGAAGGAAGATGGTCTCCAGCCGCTGACGCCTGGGTCCGGAGAGACGCCTGCCGATTGCGTCTTGGACATGTTGAGGGGGGATCACCAGCTGACTGGTCGAATCGGGATCTTCCAAGGCGCTGGTCTCCTCGTGCCGGGTATAGCGAGTATTGTATGCTTTCAGACAGATTTTATACAGAACATTATAAACTCAATAAAAACATGGGATTAATAAAATAAAAAAGTAAATTGATTGTCCGCGCTTGACTAGTTTGTCAGCAGACTATATTGTCTGTTGACATACAGATCGGGACGAACGTTGGCTATCGCCGCGAACCCGCCCCGCTCAAAGGAGCTCGCATGGACAGTTCGGATTCCCAGGAGGCCGCGCCCGCGGCGGCCATTCAAGCGCAAAAGCCGCGCAAGACGAGGATTGCGGTGGCCATCGCCGCTGCCGCCGGCGTTCTGGTCATGGCCTGCGCTTATGTATTTCTCAGCGCCGGCAAAGTGTCGACCGACGATGCCTATACCGATGGCCGCGCCATCGCCGTCGCCCCACACATCGCTGGGTACGTCGCTTCGCTCCGGGTGACGGACAACCAGTTCGTGCATCAGGGCGAGGTTCTGGTTCGGATCGATTGCTCGGACTACCTGACGGCGCGCGACCATGCCGAGGGTGCGCTGGAGTCCGCCCGGGGTCAGCTGGCCGCGGCCCAGGCCGACTTGGACCTGGCCAAGGTGACCTACCCGGCCCGCTTTGCTGAAGCACAGGCGCAGCTCGCCACCGAGCGCGCCAACCTGTTCAAGGCGCAAACCGAGTTCCAGCGGCAGCACGACATCCCCAAGGAAGCGACCACCACGCATGATGTCGACTTCGCCACGGCCGACCAGCAATCTGCCGCCGGCCAGGTCGCCGTTGCGCGCGCGCAGGAGCGGATCGCCGAGCCGGTCAGCCTGAACATCGCCGAGGCCCAGGCCCGCGTCGAGCAACTCCATGGCGAGGTCGAGCGCTCGCGAGGCGACCTCGACCAGGCCCAGCTCAACGTCGGCTGGTGCGACATCACCGCGCCCCAGGACGGCTGGGTGACCAAGCGTGAGGTCGAGAAGGGCAACTACCTGCAGGTCGGCCAGCAGATCTTCGCCATCGTCAGCCCCGAGGTCTGGGTCACCGCCAACTTCAAGGAAACCGAGCTGACCCATATGCGCCCGGGCCAGAAGGTTTCGATCAGGGTCGATGCCTACCCCGAGCTCAAGCTCAAGGGCCACGTCGACAGCATTCAGCTTGGCTCCGGCGGCCGCTTCACCGCGTTTCCGGCGGAGAACGCCACCGGCAATTTCATCAAGATCGTCCAGCGTGTGCCGGTGAAGATCATGATCGATTCCGGTCCGGATCCCCGGCAGCCCCTGCCGCTGAACCTGTCGGTGGAACCGACGGTGCACGTCAAATGAGCGCCGATGTCTCGCCGGAAGTGGCGGCCTGGAAGCCGCGCGCCAATCCCTGGCTGATCGCGGTGGTGGTGACGCTCGCCGCGTTCATGGAAATCCTCGACACGACGATCGTCAACGTCGCTCTGCCTCACATCGCCGGAAGCCTGTCGGTCAGCTCGGATGACGCCACGTGGACCCTGACGTCGTACCTCGTGGCCAACGGCATCGTGCTCACCATCTCCGGCTGGCTGGGCACGGTGATCGGCAGGAAGCGCTACTTCCTGATCTGCATCGCCATGTTCACCGTCTGCTCGCTCTTGTGCGGACTCGCCGAGAGTCTGCCCCAGCTGATCGTGTTTCGACTGCTGCAGGGGTTCTTCGGCGGCGGGCTGCAGCCGAACCAACAAGCCATCGTGCTGGATTCGTTCGAGCCGGCGAAGCGCGGCGCGGCCTTCGGCATCACGGCCATCGCCACCGTCGTCGCTCCGGTGGTCGGCCCGGTGCTCGGCGGCTACATCACCGACAACGCGTCCTGGCGCTGGATTTTTTTCATCAATGTCCCGGTCGGCCTCTTTGCCTGCTTCGCGGTGAATGCGCTGGTGGACGACCCGCCCTGGGCGACGCGGCGCAAGCGATCGATCGACTACGTCGGCCTGTCGCTGATCACGCTCGGCTTGGGTTGCCTGCAGGTGATGATGGACCGCGGCGAGGACGAAGGCTGGTTCGGATCACACTTCATCCAGGTGCTGTCGGCCATCGCGGTCACCGGCATCGTGGGCGCGATCGGTTGGCTGCTGATCGCCAGGAAGCCGGTCGTCGATCTGCGGGTATTCAAAGATCGGAACTTCGCGGTCGGCTCGGCGCTGATGGCGGCGATGGGGCTGATCCTCTACGGCAGCGCCGTGCTGATCCCGCAGTTTGCGCAGGAGACCATCGGCTACAACGCGACCTGGGCAGGCCTGATACTGGCGCCGGGCGGCGTGGTGGTGATTCTGCTGATTCCGCCCGTCGGACGGCTGATCCGGGCGGTGCAGATGCGATGGGTGATCGCCGCGGGGTTTTCGATCATGGCCCTGGCGATGATCTACACCAACACCCTGGTGCAGTCGATCGACTACCGTACCCTGGCTCAGATGCGCGCCCTGCAGAGCGCGGGGCTGGGCTTTCTGTTCGTGCCAATCAGTGTCATAGCTTACTACAGCCTGCCGAAGTCCTTCAGCGCGGACGGCGCGGCGCTGTTCACGATGTTCCGCAACGTGTCGGGATCGATCGGCATTTCGCTCGGCACGGCGCTGGTGACCGAGCGTGCGCAGGCCCGGCAGGCGCATCTGTCCACGTGGCTCACGCCGCTCAACCAGCCGTTCAACGTACTGGTGGCCCACAACGAACAGGCGCTGCAGGTGATGGGACGGGCCGGCAGCACCCTGCACCAGAGCGCGCTCGGAGTCACGTTTCAGACCCTTAAGGCCCAGTGCTCCGTTCTGGCCTATGCCGATGTCTTCATGTACATCGCCGTGCTGGCGCTCGCCGTGGTGCCGCTGACCCTCTTACTGTCGCCGGCCCGCGCGAGCGGCGACGCCGCCGCCCCGCCGATGCATTGAAACCTCTTTCAACATTCCATCGAGGACTACCGTGATGAACACCTTATCCAAGCTCCCCATCGCCGCGGCCGCCGTGCTGATCGCGGGCTGCGCGGTCGGCCCGGACTTCCACCGCCCGGACGCAGATGTTCCTGCCGCGTGGCATGCCACGCAGGCACCTACCGATGCGCCAGTCACCAGCAGTCCAGCGAGCGCTCCGCTCAGCAGCGCCTGGTGGACTTCTTTCAATGATCCTGAGCTGGTGAAGCTCGAGGAGCGCGTGGCCTCCGCGAATCTGGACCTGAAGGTCGCTTCGATTCGGCTGGCGGAGAGCCGTTCCAATCGCAAGATCACCGGTGCTGAGCAGTTCCCCACGCTCGAAGGCAACACGTCCCTCACGCGCGAGGAGGCGAGCCGCAACGGCGAGCTGAGCCTCTTAGGCGCTGGTACCGCGCCGGCCAACGCGGCCTCCGCCGCGAATGGCACGGGCTCGGGTGTCGCGGCCGTCCCCGCCAATGGGCAGGCGGTCCCGCCGTTCAACCTGTGGCAGGCGGGTTTCGACTCCTCCTGGGAACTCGATCTGTGGGGCCGCGTGCGCCGCTCGGTCGAAGCCGCGGATGCCTCGGTCGAGAGCTCGGCCGATGCGCGGCGCGATCTGTTGGTGTCGACCATGGCCGAGGTGGCGCGCGACTACATACAGCTGCGCGGTACCCAGACGGTCCACACCATCACCCTGGACAACCTGAGCGCCGCCAAGGACATCGAGCGGGTCACTCGCGAACGGTACACGAACGGCCTCGCAACCGAGCTGGACGTGGCCGAAGCCTCCGCCCAGGTGGCCACCGAGAATGCCTTGCTTCCGCAGATCGAGCAGCAGGAAGCCGAGACCATCAACCGCCTGAGCTTTCTGCTGGGCCAGGCTCCCGGTGCGCTGCGCGCCGAGCTCAAGCTGGCCGCGCCGGTGCCGCCCACACCGCCGGTGGTCCCGGTCGGCCTGCCGTCCGAGCTGGCGCAGCGCCGCCCCGACATCCGCCAGGCGGAAGCGGATTTGCATCGCGCCACCGCCGAAATCGGCGTGGCCAAAGCTGACTTCTATCCCAGCATCACCCTGTCGGGCAGCGCCAGCCTGCAGGCGCTACAGTACGAGCAGCTCGGCAACTGGGCTTCGCACCAGTTTGCCATCGGCCCTTCGCTCAGCTTGCCGATCTTCGAGGGCGGCCGTCTGAAGGCCACTCTGAATCTGCGCA
>DATAYO010000017.1:0-4479 GCA_036272515.1 Steroidobacteraceae bacterium
GCACGATATACAGTCCGAGCCCGAAATGCGGCTTGTCGTCGCGTCCGCCGCGATGCTCGAACAGCGATTCGAACAGCCGTCCGAGCAGGCCTTTCGGAATCGGCGGTCCGTCATTCGAGACGCCGAGCTCGTAATTGGTGCCAGCCCTCACCAGCCGCACGCTGATCGCTCCGCCCGGCGGACAGAAATCGACCGCATTCTCGATCAGCTTGTCGAGCATCTGCGCGATCAGGTCCGGAGCGCCGCGCATGGGGCAGGGGTCGGGCGGCACCTCGAGCTCGAGCCGGGAGGCGGGAAACGCGTCGCGGTACCCCGCGACCGCGGTGCGCAGCAGATCGGCGACATCGAAGCTCACCCGCTCGGCCTGCTTGATGCTCTCCTCGACGCGAGCCGCGGCCCCGAGCGCGCTCAAGATCGATTGCAGGCGTGCCACTCCCTCGCGGGCGCGGACCACGAAGCCGCGCTGGTCGGCGCGAACTCCCTCGGATTCGAGGTTGTCGAGCGAGGAGCGAACGATGGTGAGCGGCGTGCGCAGCTCGTGCGCGAGCTTGCCGCCGAGAGTGCGCAGATATTGGGTGTGCTCGTTGAGCCGTGCCAGCAGGCGCTCGAAGGCACGCGCCAGGTCCCCGATCTCATCGCCCCGCGCTGCCTCCGGCATCTCGAGCCGGATGCGCCCGTCCGCGCCCACCGCGGAATCGGCGGCTGTGCGCAGGCGGCCGATGCGCAGGCTGATGAGCGTTGCCACGCTGAACGCGAACAGCGCGGCGAGCGCCGCGGCCAGGAGCGTCAGGTTGAACAGGTGGGTGAGCGCACGGTCGCGGGGTTCCGAGAGCGGATCGCCCGCCTGTTCCAGGACCACGGCGCCGCGGATGTCATCGCCGACCTTGACCGGCGCCGCAGCCATCAGCAGCACTTCCTGCCCGCCGTTCGCCCGCAGCCATTGCGCCGCCGGATGTCCGGCGAGCGCCGCCGTCAGGCTTTTTTCGGTCACCCGATCCGGCGCGGGCACCATCAGGGGCCACGAGGAGGTATCGGGGGAGACGAAGCGGCGATACCACGCACGCTCGGCGTCCGCGTCGTCCTGATCGCCCGCACTCGAGCCCACGGCGCCTGCCGTTCCCAGTTTCAGTCCGTTCGCATCGACCACGATGGCGCGGGTTCCGGAACTGATGAACGTGGCCAGCAACGGATCGAGTCCCGGAGTCGACATGAACAGCCGCCCGCCGCGAGGCGGATCGGGCACCTTGAAGCCGGCGCTCATTCCGGATCCGTCCTGGGCCTCGAGCCAGAGCCGCGGGCCGACCAGGCTCAACGGCAGCCGGACCTCGAGATGGTAGCCGTGACCGGTCACCAGCCAGAACGCCTGGATGCGCGGCTCCACCACGGTACGCTCGACGCCGTCGTCCCCCTTGACGCGGGTCTGCGCCTGGATGAGCCCCGGGGCACTCGAGGCGAAAAGATACGTCTCCAGCGATCCGTCCGAGCGCTCGAGCGTGACCTGCACTCGATCGAAGCGGCCGGGCTCGCCGGGTGGGGCGCCGGCAGGCTCGGCGACGAAATGCGGATCATGGACCTCGAGGTACAGGAACAGGTATCGCTCGGTGGAGCCCAGCTGCAGAAGGGCGGTGGAGGCGCCCGTACTCGGCAGCGCCACGGGATCCGCCGCGACATCCCAGTCCTCGTGATAGCCGTCGAGCAAGGGCTGCAGGTGCAACGGATAGACGTACAGGTCGCCCGCGTCGCGATCGAACGGTTGGGTATCGTCCGCCTCGGGGAATACCCGGTTGGGCTCGGCCGCCAGAGCATGGGCGATCGTGTCGGCACTCGCCTCCAAGGCACGCTCCTGCGACAGGCGCAGCGCGTTGTCGAGCTCTCGAGCGTACCGGCAGCCGCCCCACGGCAGGAGCAAGGTGGTCAGGGCGATCATCAGCAGTTGTAAGCGGATGCTCACTCGACCCAGCGATAACCCATGCCGTATACCGTCTGGATCGCGTCGAAGGCCGGGTCGACCTCGATGAATTTCCGGCGCAGCCGCTTGATGTGCGAGGTGATGGTGTTGTCGTCCAGCACGACGTTCGCCGCATCCATCAGCTGCTGGCGATTCTTGACGTGACCCGGATTGCGGGCGAGCGCGTGCACGATCCAGAACTCGGTGAGGCTCAAGGTCACCGGCGAGCCGTTCCAGGTGGTCTGCATCTTGTCGCCATCGATCATCAGCGCGCCACGCCGCACGGCTTCGCCGCCCCCGCCGGGCCTTCGCAGGGCATCGATTCGGCGGAATAATGCGGCGACCCGGGCCGCCAGGTGAGGCAGGCTTACGTCCTTCGTGAGAAAGTCGTCCGCCCCGAGCCGCAGTCCCGACACCGCATCGAGCTCCGAGTCACGCGCGGTCAGGAAAATGATCGGGATTTCCGCCGACAGGTTGCGCAAGTCGCGGCACAGGTCGAAACCGCCCTCGGCTTCATCCTCCAGCGAGATGTCGATGATCGCAAGGTCCGGCAGCCGCAAGCCGAAGGCCTGCATCGCGGTCTTGCGGTTGGCATAGGTTTTCACCTGGTAGCCGTGACGGGCGAGCGCGGCAGCGTAATTTTCCCGAAGGGCCGGCTCGTCCTCGACGATGGCGATGTTCTTCCTCACGGCCTCGATCATAGCCCACGGGTGCATCCCCGAGGCCCGCCGCGGGTCGCAAAAGCGGGCCCGTCACAATTGGTCAGATTCGGCCCGCAGCGCGCCCGAATCGGCCCCGCATGCCGCAACTCTCGCGGCCCACGCTGGTACCCATTAAAAGCAGCGAGGAGTCGTCCATGCAGGTGTCCAGCGAAGCGAATGGGTCGAATCGAACCGCAATCTCCGGCGGAGCGGCGCCGTCGTGGCTGCAACGGGACGTGACGCTCAACTGGCTGGCGCTCGGCCTGCTGCTCGCGGCCTGGAACAGCGCCGACGATGCGGGCTGCACGGCGCGGCGGCCGCAGCCGCTGCAGGGCTATTCGTATGTCACGGTGCGTGCGATCACGCAAAAGATTCCCTTTCTTGATCAAGGGTCATAAAAGCGTCAACGAACTGTAAAGCTTGGTATCTCTAATGTCGCGGCGTCTATGCTGGCCATTGATACCAATAAACAGATCCTCATCGTCGATCGGGATGTCGCCGCCGTTGAACCGCTCCGTCAGAAGCTGTCTGACTCGGGGTTCGTGGTGCGGGCGATCACCGACGGAGGCGCCGCCGTCGCCGCGATTTCCGAGCGGCCGCCGCACCTGGTCATCGTCGACTGGAACATGCCGGGGCCGGCGGCCATGGAGCTGATCCAGGGCGTGCGCCATACGCGCGCGCCGCAGGCGGTGCGCCTCATCATCCTGTCCGCCCTGGCGGGCGAGCAGGACGTGATCAACGGGCTGAACCTCGGCGCCGATGATTACATCGCAAAACCCTTTTCCCTGCGGGAAGCCGTCGCGCGGGTTTGCGCGCTGCTGCGGACACATCCGCTCGAACGCCAGCATCCGGCGCTTTCCTGCGACGAGCTGGTGCTCGACGCCGTCACCAACCGCGTCACGGCACGCGGCAAGTCGGTCAACCTGCGCGGCGTCGAATACCGGCTGCTCGAGTTTCTGATGTCCCATCCGGGCCGCACCTTCAATCGAACCCAGCTGCTGGCGCAGGTCTGGGGCGGCGATCACGACGTGGACGAGCGGACGGTGGACGTGAACGTACAGCGCCTGCGCAAGATCCTGAGCGAGCCGGGCTACGAGGCGTATATCCAGACGGTGCGCGGGTTCGGCTACCGGTTCTCCAGTCCCACTCAAAATGTGACCTGATCGTCAATTTCGCGTTTCACGCGATATTGACGGCGTAAGTGCCTTTGTTGTAAACAAAACTTCTTCCCGAAGTCATCCCTTCGTCATATCAAAGAGCGAATCTGGTTCCCCGAGGTCAAATGACTTCGGAGGAGCTTATTATGGTCGAGCGCAATGCCCCGTCGCCGCTCAAGCTGAGATCGGTCTTCATCTCGGACATTCATCTGGGATTCAAAGGGTGCAGTGCCAATCTGCTGCTCGATTTTCTCCACCACGTCGAGATGGAGCGGCTGTTCCTGGTCGGCGACATCATCGATGTGTGGAGCATGAAAAAGAGCATGTTCTGGCCGCAGGCCCACAATAACGTGGTCCGGACCATCCTCGGCAAGGCCAAGCGCGGCACCAAGGTCATCTTCGTCCCGGGCAATCATGACGAGGTGTTTCGCGAGTTCGACGGCGCCGTGTTCGGCAACCTCGAAATTCATCGCGAGTACATCCACGAGAGCGCCGACGGCCGGCGCATGCTCATTCTGCACGGCGACGAATTCGACAGTGTGGTGAAGTGCAGCCCCTGGCTCGCGAAGCTCGGCAGCAACCTCTACGACATCCTGCTGGCCGCCAACCCCTACATCAACTGGTTCCGGCGATTGCTGGATTTGCCGCACTGGTCATTGTCCGCCTACCTCAA
>DATAYO010000018.1:0-23938 GCA_036272515.1 Steroidobacteraceae bacterium
TGATGAGGCTTTCAACACTACTGACACTATCAGGAATGATCGCGCTGGCTGGTTCGGGCGCGGCTTTTGCCGGCGATCCGGAAAGCTGCAAGACCGTGAAATTCTCGGACGTGGGCTGGACCGACATCACCTCGACGACCGCGATCGCCGGCGAAATCCTCAAGGGTCTCGGCTACACGCCCAAGATCACGGTCCTCTCGGTGCCGGTGACCTACGCTTCGATGAAGAATAAGGACATCGACGTGTTTCTCGGCAATTGGCAGCCGTCGATGGAAAACGATCGCAAGCCCTATGTCGAAGACAAATCGGTTGTGGTGACCGGAGCCAACCTGCCGGTCGGAGCGAAATATACGCTTGCCGTTCCGCAATACACCTATGACAAAGGCCTCAAGGATTTCGGCGACATCGAGAAATTCAAGGATTCGCTCAAGGGCAAAATCTTTGGCATCGAGCCGGGCAACGACGGCAACCGCCTCGTGCTCACGATGATCAAGAACAACCAGTTCGGTCTCGGCGACTTCAAGCTGGTGGAATCGAGCGAGCAGGGCGAGCTCTCGCAGGTCGAGCGCGCGGTTCGCGACAAGGAGCCCATCGTGTTCCTGGCCTGGGAGCCGCATCCCATGAACATGCGCTTCGACCTGAAGTATCTGAGCGGCGGAGACGCCGTGTTCGGCCCGAACTTCGGCGGGGCGACGATCTACACCGTGACCCGCAAGGGCTACAGCGCGGAATGTCCGAACGTGGGCCGCTTCCTCGCCAATCTGCACTTCACGCTGCGCGGCGAGAGCGAAATGATGGCCGGCATTCTGGACCGCCACGAGGCGCCGGAAGCCGCCGCCGCGGAATGGATCAAGTCGCACGATGCCATGGTCAAGAGCTGGCTCGAGGGAGTCCGTACCTTCGACGGCCGTCCGGCCTACGGTGCGTTGGCGCGTGCATCCGGCATTCGCTCCGGAGGCCTCGAACAGTGGATCGTCAGCCATAAAATTCCGGTCGGACAGGCGATGACCGAGACCATCGACATCATCAAGGCACACGGCACCTTGCTGTTCGACGGTATCTCGGTCGCCATTCGCGGCACGGTCGACGCCGTCACCGCCCTGTTGCGCGCCCTGCCCTCGCTCCTGCTCATCGTCGCCACCGGCGCGCTCGCGTGGGTACTGCGGCGCTCCTGGACCCTGGCGGCGTTCGTCATCGCGGCGTTGCTCTTCATTCTCAATCAGGGCTACTGGGAAGCGACGCTCGAGACGTTGTCGCTGGTGCTGGTCGCAACCGTCGTCTCCACGCTCATCGGGGTACCGCTCGGCATAGCGGCCGCGCACCATCCCCGCGTTTTTGCCGCCATGCGCCCGGTGCTGGACCTCATGCAAACGCTACCGACGTTCGTCTACCTCATCCCCACCCTGGTGCTGTTCGGGCTGGGCGTGGTGCCCGGACTCATCTCCACCGTGATCTTCGCATTGCCGGCGCCGATCAGACTCACTCACCTCGGGATTTCCTCGGTGCCCCGTCCGCTCATCGAGGCCGGCGAGGCGTTCGGGGCCACGCCGCTGCAGCTGCTGTGGAAAGTCGAGCTGCCGAGCGCCGCCGGCACCATCGTTACGGGCATCACCCAGTGCATCATGCTGAGCCTCTCGATGGTCGTGATCGCGGCCCTGGTGGGCGCCGGAGGCCTCGGCGTGCCGGTGGTGCGGGCGCTCAACTCGGTGCAGATCGGCATGGGCTTCGAGGCCGGCTTCACCATCGTGCTGCTCGCCATCATCTTGGACCGCATCAGCCGACCGAAAGATCGCGAGGTGTCTTAAGTGAGCTCCGCCGTGGAATTCCAGAACGTCGATATCCTGTTCGCAAGGCAGCCCGGCCGCGCCGGCCGCACCGCCGTGCGCGAGGCGCTGACGGTGCTCGACGCCGGCGGGACCCGCGCCGATATTCAAACCAAGTACGGGGTCATCGTCGGCGTCGCCGGTGCCAACCTGAGCGTCGCGCAGGGCGAGATCTCGGTGCTGATGGGCCTCTCGGGATCGGGAAAATCGACCCTGCTGCGCGCCGCCAACGGATTGAACCCGGTGACTCGTGGCCACGTGCAGGTGCGCGACGGCGAATCGACCGTCGACGTTGCGACTTGCGATACGGCGCAGCTGCGGCGCGTGCGGCGCGAACGCGTCGCCATGGTATTTCAGCAGTTCGGCCTCTTGCCCTGGCGCACGGTTCGCGAGAATGTCGGCTTGGGACTCGAGTTGCGCGGTGAAAGCGCCGCGGCGCGCAAATCCGTGGTGGACGAGAAGCTCGAGCTCGTGGGCCTCTCGCAGTGGGCCGATCGATTCGTCAGCGAGCTGTCGGGCGGCATGCAGCAGCGTGTCGGCCTCGCCCGCGCCTTCGCCACCGACGCCGGCATCCTGTTGATGGATGAGCCCTTCTCGGCGCTCGATCCGCTGATCCGCGGCAAGCTCCAGGGAGAGCTCCTGGCGCTGCAGGAACACGTCAAGAAGACCATCCTGTTCGTCAGCCACGACATGGACGAGGCGCTGCGGCTAGGGGACCGCATATCGATCCTGCAGAACGGCCGCATCATTCAGACCGGCACGGCCGAGGACATCGTGCTGGCGCCGGCGGACGACTACGTCGCGGAGTTCGTCCGCCACATGAATCCGCTCGACGTGCTGACCGGCGCCATGATCATGTGCGGGCGCGAGCGGATGCCCTCCGACGGCGCGGTCGTCTGGCTGGACCCGGCACGCCGCTACCGTCTGTCGCTCGGCTCCGGGGAGCGGGCTCTGGGCCTGCTGATCGACGGTGTCGAGCACGATTTGCGGCACATCGCCGACGATTGTGCCGACGCGGCGGCGCTCGCCGGTGCGCCGCCCGGACTTGCCGTCGTGCCGCCGTCGTTCTCGCTGCAATCCATCATCCGCCTGCGCCAGAGCACCGGCCACCCCGTACTGCTGGCCGACGCGGGCAGGATCGTGGGGGTGTGCGGCGAGGCGGAGATCATCCGCGCCCTGGCGGGCGGGCGGCACTGAGGCTCCGCCGCTCCGGAACCGGGGCCCCGGCAGCGAGGGCGCGTCATCCCCTGACGGGTTGATCGGAAGGCATTTAAATATTATTATCGAGATAATATAAAACATGCATGAACCATCGCTTAGATCACCGTCACAGGTCCCCTCCAGTAGTCCCTTCCAGGAGTTGCCATGAATCACGACGTCATCATTTCCTGCGCAGTGACGGGAGATGACACCAAAGTCAAGAAGAGCCCGCATTGCGCCATCACCCCGGAGCAAATCGCGGCCACCGCCATCGAGGCCGCCAAGGCCGGGGCTGCGATCGTCCACATCCACGTGCGCGACCCCGAGACCGGCAATTTCAGCATGGAGACCCGTCACTACCGCGAAGTGGTGAAGCGCATCCGCGAGAGCAAGGTCGACGTGATCGTGAACCTGACCTGCGGCATGGGCGGCTACATCGTCATCGGCGAGAACGGCCTCAAGGACACCCCGGCGCCGGGCAGCGACTTCTGCACGCAGGAGGACCGCATGCGCCACATCATCGATCTGGCCCAGGAGGGCCTGTACAAGCCCGACATCGCCACGCTCGATTGCGGCAGTCTCAATTTCGGCGACGGCAACCGCGCCTACATTTCGACGCCGAACTATCTCCGCCAGGGGGCGGCGATCGCGCGCGACCTCAAGGTCAAGCCCGAGCTGGAGGTGTTCGACACCGGCAACCTCTGGTTCGTCAAGCAGATGATCAAGGAAGGACTGCTGGACAACCCGGCGCTGATCCAGCTCTGCATGGGCATCGCTTACGGGGTGCCGGCGGATACCGGCCACCTGCTGGCCATGGTCAACGCGCTCCCGGAGAACTGCAACTGGGGCAGCTTCGCCATCAGCCGCATGCAGATGCCGTGGGTGGCGCAATCGATCCTGCTCGGCGGCAACGTGCGGGTGGGGCTCGAGGACAATCTGTATTTGAGCAAGGGCGTCTACGCGAGCAACGCGCAGCTGGTCGAGAAGGCCCGCACCATCATCGAAGCGATGGGTGCGCGCGTGCTTTCGGCCCCGGAGGCGCGCGACCGGCTGAAGCTCTATTGAGCGCCGCCCGGCGACCGACGAGCAGCCTCACGTGACCGAGCTCCCGGCTTTCCGCGCCCGGCTTCAGCCGGACTGGATCGACTACAACGGGCATCTGCGCGATGCCTACTATGTGGTGGCACTCAGTCTGGCGATCGACGAGGTGATGGACCATTTGGGACTCGATGCCGCCTACCGGGAGCGCACGCTCTGCACGCTGTATACCCTGGAGCTGCACATCCACTATTTGCATGAGATCAAGGCCACCGATGAGCTCGAGGTGACGACCTCGGTGCTGGATTACGACACCAAGCGCATCCATGCGGCGTGCGATTTCCTCTGTCCCCGGGTCGAGGGCCCGGCGGCGGCGGCCGAGCTCATGCTCATGCACGTGCATCAGGGCGACAAGCCGGCGAGCGCCGCCTTTCCGCCGGACATCGCGGCACGCTTGGAGGCGCTCAAAGTCCCGGCCTCCTCGGCCGCCGCCCGGCGCTACGTGTCCCGCAAGATCGAAATCAAGCGCCGGTAAGCTCCATGCGGGACGGCGACATACGACGGCTGATCGCACCTCGCAGCATTGCGCTGATCGGCGCCACCGCGTGGACGGACGCCGTGGCGGCGGGCAATGCGGCGCTCGGCTTCCAGGGGACGATATGGCGCGTGCATCCCAGCAAGCCGTCCTCACCCGGCAGAACCTTCTATCGATCCGTCGCCGAGCTGCCCGGGGTGCCGGACGCCGCATTCATTGCCGTGCCCAATCTCGAAGCGCCGGCGGTTGCCGGGGCGCTCGCCGCGCGCGGCGCCGGCGGCTTCGTGTGTTTCAGCTCGGGCTTCTCGGAGCTGGGCACCGATCTCGGGCGACAGCTGACCCGGGATCTCCTCGACAATGCCGCCGGGTTGCCTTTTTTCGGACCGAATTGCTACGGCTTCGTGAATTTCTTCGATCGCGCGGCCATGCTTCCCGACCAAGTGGTGGGCACGCCGATCGAGAGCGGCGTCGCGATGATCTGCCAGAGCGGGACCATCGCGCTCACCTTGAGCTTCAACGATCGCTCCGTCCCGATCGGGTATCTCTTTTCCGTGGGCAATCAGACCCGGCTGTCGGTCGAGGATCTGATCGAAATCCTGAGCGACGATCCGCGGGTCACGGCCTTCGGCCTGTACCTAGAAGGCATCAAGGATGCCGAGCGCTTCGCGCGGGCCGCCGACAAGGCGCGAGCGGCGGGCAAACCCATCGCGGTGATCAAGTCGGGCCGCACCGCGGCGGCGGCACGCACCGCCCACAGTCACACGGGTGCTCTCGCCGGCGCGGACAGCGTATTCGACGCCTTCTGCCGACAGGCGGGGCTGGCGCGCTGCGACACGCTCGGCGCCCTGTGCGAAACCCTCAAGCTGTTCCATGCCGGCGGCGCAGTCTCCGGCCGCAAGGTGCTCATCATGGGCGCATCCGGCGGTGACATGGCGATGACGGCCGACGTGGCGCGCAATTTGGATCTGGATTTCGCTGAAGTTCCGCCCGCAGCCGCGGCCCAGTTGCAGGGACTGCTCACCGATCGGGTGACGGTGGCGAATCCGCTCGACATCCACACCTATCTCTGGTTCGACCCACCGGCGCTCGGCCGGGTGTTCTCCACCGCCATGCGTGCCGGCTATGACGCCGTGGGCTTCATGCTGGACTTCCCGCCGGAGGGCAAAGCGGACGCCTCGTCTTTCGATGCAGCCATCGCGGCCTACATCGAGGCGGCGCGCGGCGCTCCAGCGCGGGTTGCGCTGATTGCCTCGCTCCCCGAGACCCTGAGCGAGCGCGTGCGCCGGTATTGCCTGGCAGGCGGAATCGTTCCTCTGCAAGGACAGCGCGAGGCGCTGGAAGCGCTGGCCGCGGCCGGCGCGGTCGGGATTGCCTGGCGCGCGGGGTCCGGCGTCGAGCTGCGGGTGCCGCCGCCGGCTGCAGAGATCGACGCGGAGGCTCGAAGCCTGAGTGAAGCCGACGGCAAGGCGGCCCTCGCCGCGTTCGGCGTGGTCGTACCGCGCAGCCGGCTGGTTCCCGTACCGCAGGCGGCGGCGAGCGCCGAATCGCTGGGGTTCCCGGTGGTGATCAAAGCGGTGGGCGAGCACCTCGAGCACAAAACGGAAGTGGGCGGTGTGGTGCTCAACGTGCGCAGCGTCGACGAGGCCGAGGCCGCCGCTCGGCGGCTCGGCTCGCTATCGGACTCATTGCTGGTGGAGGAAATGATCGCCGACGGCGTCGCCGAGGTTCTCGTCGGCCTCATCGTCGACCGGCAGTTCGGGCAAGTGCTCGTGCTGGGCTCCGGCGGAGTGCTCACGGAGCTCTTGGCGGATAGCGTCACGCTCCTGCCCCCATTCACGCGGAGCTCGATCGAGTCGGCACTCGGAACGCTCAAGCTCGGCAGGCTCCTGCGCGGCTACCGCGGCAAGCCGCCGGGCGACATCCCGGCGCTGATCGATACCATCCTCGGAGTCACGCGCTATGCCGCCGCGCATCTCGCGACGCTGCGCGAAATCGACGTGAATCCCGTGATCGTGCGACCGGCCGGCAAGGGAGCGGTCGCCGTCGATGCACTCATACGTCTCAAGAACATTGCCCAAATCCTGGCTCAAACCTGAAGGGGTTCCTCATGTCCGAAGGTATCAAACTCGCTCGAGACGGCAACATTCTCACCGTGACCCTCGATCGCCCGAAGGCGAATGCCATCGACCTGGCCACCAGTCGAGCGCTGAACCAGGCCTTCATCGACTTCCGCGACGACAAATCGCTGCGCGTGGCCATCGTCACCGGTGCGGGCGATCGTTTCTTTTCGCCCGGCTGGGACCTAAAAGCGGCGGCCGGCGGCGAGGAATCGGATTCGGATTGGGGACCCAGCGGCTTTGGCGGCCTCAATTATCCGCGCAATCTCAACAAGCCGATCATCGCCGCCGTCAACGGGATCGCCTGCGGCGGGGGCTTCGAGCTCGTGCTCGGCACCGACATCATCGTCATGGAGGAGCATGCCCGCTTCGCGCTGCCGGAGATCAACGTCGGCGTCCTGGCGGATGCCGGTACCATCAAGCTGCGGCGCCGCATCCCTTATCACGTGGCGGTCGAGTTCCTCATGACCGGCCGCTGGATGGACGCCACCGAAGCCAAGCATTGGGGACTCGCCAATCATGTGGTGCCCAAAGGCCAGGGACTCGCAAAGGCCCGCGAGATCGCCGCGCAGCTCGCCGCGGGGCCTCCCCTGCTGTTTCCGGCCATCAAGCAGTTGCTGCGGCACACGGAGATGGTGCCGGAGCACGAGGCCTTCGAGCTGCATGACTCGCTCGACGTCGTACAGCAGGTCATCCGATCGGAGGATCTCAAGGAAGGCACCCGGGCATTCACGGAGAAGCGTCAGCCGGTCTGGACCGGGCGCTGATCGAAGCTCCTTGGAAAAAGTTGCCTGCGGCCCTTTGCCGGCTGCTCCGCGCCGACTTGGACCTCCTGGCGCAATTGCGGCATGTTCTAGTAGCCAGCGGCCGAATTTACGTCCATGCTGTCGGCTGCATGGACGTGCTGCTCGTTGAAGACAACGTCGAGGTAAGCCTGATAACCGTTGAATATTTAACGGAATTAGGCCACCAGGCGATTGCGGTTCCCGCCGCGGAACCGGCTCTCGCGCGCCTCGCGGAGCGGCACTTCGATGCGGTCATGACCGACGTGAGCTTGCCGGGAATGTCCGGAATCGATCTGACCAAGGAGCTGGTGAAACAGTATCCGAAGCTGCCGGTGGTGATTTCCTCCGGATACGGGACTCTCGATGTACAGCAGATCCTTGGCCATCGCCAGCCGAGCGTGTTCCTGCTCCCGAAGCCCTACGACATGCCCATGCTGGAGCGCACCTTGAGTGCGGCTGCGGAGTTCACCCGCAGCTAGCGGTCGTCGTCAACGCGCGGGCGTGACCAGCGCCGCTAGGCTACCCGCAATCCCGCGCCCGCTGCCGCCTGCGCCGCCTCGCTCGTGCGCTCGCGGCCCGCCTCCGTTGCCCTCATGCAGAGGGGACAGGCGGTCGGCGCAGATCCGATGGTTGCGCTGAGCAAGTCGGTCAGCGCATGCGCATCGTCTTCGAACTCGACGACGCAGGGTGTGTGCTGCTTGACCAGATCCACGGCGAGAGCGAAAGCGCTCGAGGGGTCGACGTCATCGTCGCAAAAAATCTCGTGGTGGATGGGGCAGGTTTGCAGGACATGGGTCTGAAGCGCAATTTCCAACGCGATGGCTTGTTTGTGTTGCATGGCGCCCTCTTCCTGATTCGTTTAGCGTGCTGATTCGTTATAGCGTGATCCGCCCAAGCTCTTGCCGACCCTAGTGCTTTCGCACAACTTTGATGGCCGCCCGACCCCGCTTGTTGGTCCTCCACGAGCGGCTTTTGGTGACCCCGGCCGGCCCTGGCGTGGATTCCATGAAAATCACTCTCAGGGCACGCTCCCAGGCGGCCGCCTGCGGCGCTGGGTCCGGCGGGTCATGAGGTGCAAGCGGCGGGCGCTCGGGGTCGGGAACGGGAGGGACATTTTCCTCATTCCAAAGCCGAGTACCGCCGAAAATCTGGCCGACTCTGTTCATTCAACGCTCCTTGCCGACGATGCGCCGACATGCGGCGCAAGTATGGGTACCGTGCGAAAGCGCTTTGGATCGGTTCAGAGCCTCACCGTCTGTAGGAATAGTCAGACGGGGGATATCCACTAGGTCAAAAGCTTGTCGAGGGTGATCGGCAGGTCCCGGACCCGCACTCCCGTCGCATGATGGACGGCGTTGCCAATGGCGCCCCCGACGCCGGTGATGCCGATCTCGCCGATGCCGCGCGCGCCCAAAGGATCAATATAGGGGTCGGAATCGTCGATCACGTCGACGTCGATGATGCCGATGTCGGCGTGGGTGGGTACGTGGTATTCGGCGAGATTCGCGTTCACGATCCGCCCATGGCGCTGGTCCAGAACCGATTCCTCCATGAGTGCCAGGCCGACTCCCATGACGATTCCTCCCAGGAGCTGACTGCGCCCGGTCTTGGCGTTGAGCAGCCGGCCCACGTCATAGCGGGCGACGATTCTCGCAACGCGGACGACGCCGAGTTCCGGATCGACATGCACTTCGGCGAACACCGCGCCGAAGGAATGGAACGAGTGGCGCTGCTTCTCGGCGCCCGGCTTGGTGGCCGCTTCCGCCTCGAGATGTGAAGTCCTGGTCCGTGCCAGCAGGGCCGCCACCGGCTCACGCCGCTGCTCGCCGCGCCTGCCCATGGCGCCCTCTTCGATCACGATATCCTCGAGCGGCGCTCCGAACACCGGTGAACCCTGATCCGCGGCCGCGAGCTCCATCAGCTTGCGGCGCAGCTGCGCGACCGCCGATTGCACGGCCGGGGTGACGCTTGCGGCGCTCTGCGAGCCGCCCGACACCGGCGCTTCGGGGAAACGGCTGTCCCCCAGCTCGAAACGTACCTGGGCGAGAGGAAAGCCCATGGTCTGAGCGGCCACCTGCGTCATGATGGTGTAGGTACCGGTGCCGAGGTCCTGGGTTCCGCTCTTGACGATCAGCAGTCCGTCCTCCGTCAAGGCCGCACTCGCTGCAGCGGGCGATCGATTGGCGGGATACGTGGCCGTCGCCATGCCGAGCCCGACCCGGAGCTTGCCGGTGGTCATCGAGCGCGGCGTGGGGTTGCGGGAACTCCAGCCGAAAGCCCGGGCACCTTGGCTGTAGCACTCGAGGAGCTTGCGCGAGGACCAAGGAAGTCGTTTGTCCTGGTCCATCGGCGGCTCGTTGCGCCGGCGCAGCTCGAGGGGATCGAGGTTCAGCCGATATGCCAGCTCATCGAGCGCTGACTCGAGCGCAAAGGTACCGGTCGCCTCACCGGGCGCCCGCTGAAAAGTGGGCGTTCCGACCGACAGGCGCACGAGGCGATGCGAGGTCTGCACGTTGTCACAGCCGTATAGCATCCGGGTCTGCAGCGCCGAGGGCTCCGTGAAATCCTCGATCATCGAGGTGTGCGAGAACACCTCGTGCCGGGTACCGGTGAGCCGATGGCCGTCGTCCGCTTGGATCAGCAGGTGCTGCTCGGTTTGCGGCCGGCCCCCGACCGGCCCGAACATCTGCGGTCTCTCGAGCACCAACTTGACCGGCCGCGCGACCTGGCGCGCCGCCATGGCGGCGAGCGGCACGTGGGCCCAGGTGGAGCCTTTGCAGCCGAAGCCGCCGCCCACATACGGAGAAATCACCCGCACGTTATCCCTGGGGATGCCGAGAGTTTTCGCGATCGTCGTGCGGCACCCGCTCACGTATTGTGTGGTGTCGTACAAGATCAGCTGATCGCCCTGCCACTGTGCGACGGTCGCATGCGGCTCCATCGGATTATGATGTTGCATCGGCGTGGTGTAGACCGCCTGGATGCCGGCAAAGCTGTCTGCGGGGATCTGGCCGCGCTCGCTGTCCGCCGACTCCTGATTCACTTTCTCGGGTGCGTGAGCGCCGGCCTTGGCTTGGGAGAAGAGCAGCGTGGGCGCCTGCGCGGCGTACCCGATTTTCACGTGCGCGGCCGCGGCCTTCGCCTGATCCAGACTATCCGCGACGACCACCGCCACCGGTTGCCGGTCGAAGTAAACCGCCTCGTCCTGCAGCAGCGTCAACACCCGCCCCGCCGGGGGATTCACGCCCGCACGTCCCTGGTCGGGAAGCTTCCAGGAGTTCAAATGGGTGATGACCGCCAGAACTCCGGGCATGCGAGTCGCCTCGCTCGAATCGATTGTCGTGATCCGTCCGCTGGCGATCGTGCTCAGCACCAGCACCGCATGCGCCATATGCGCGAGGTTCACATCGCCGCTGTAGGTCGCCGTTCCGGTGATCTTGGAGCGTCCGTCGACCCGGTCCACCGCTGCGCCGACCCATTCCATAGGCTACGTCCCCGTCCGGCCGGCTTGCGAGGCCTCGCTGAGCGCGCGCACCACGGCCCGCTTCATGAGCGGTATCTTGAAGGCGTTATCCTGGCGCGGCTGCGCGCCGCGTACCGCGGCATCCGCGACCGCCTCGAGCGACCGCAGCTCGAGATGATGGCCCACCAGTAGCGCTCGCGCCTCGGCGACTCGCCAGGGCTTATGCGCGACACCGCCGACGACCACGCGCGCGTCCTTCACGACGCCGCCTGCTTCGAGCTCCAGGGCCGCCGCCACCGAGACCAGAGCGAACGCGTAGCTCGCCCGGTCGCGGACCTTGAGGTAGTGGGAATGCCGGGCCAGGGAATTTCCCGGCAGGTCCACGGCGGTGATCATCTCTCCGGGCCCGAGGATCGTATCGTGCTGCGGAGTATCGCCGGGCAGCCTTTGAAATTCCGCGACCGGGACCTGGCGCACCCCGCGCAGCGAGCGGATCTGCACGACGGCCTCAAGCGCCACGAGCGCTACCGACATGTCCGAGGGGTTGACCGCGATGCACTCCTCGCTCGTGCCGAGAATGGCGTGATTGCGGTTGAATCCCCCGAGCGCCGCGCATCCGGTGCCCGGATTGCGCTTGTTGCATTCACGAAAGCCGATGTCGTAGAAGAACGGGCATCGTGTCCGCTGCAACAGGTTGCCGCCGGTGGTGGCCATGTTCCTCAATTGCGGCGAGGCCCCCGCCAAGATCGCCTGCGAGAGCAGCGGATAGCGTTCCCGGACCAGCGAGTGGGCCGCGGTGTCGGCGTTGGTGGCGAGGGCTCCGATCCGCAGGCCCCCTTGAGGGAGCTCGTGGATCCGCGCGAGCCCGGTGACCCGGGTGATGTCGATCAGGCGCCCCGGCATTTGCACTCCGCCCTTCATGAGATCGACCAGGTTGGTGCCGCCGGCGATGAATTGCGACCCGGGTTGCGCCGCGAGGCGCAGCGCCGCCTCGATATCGCGAGGCCGCGCGTACGAAAAGTTATGCACCCTCGAGCACCTCGCGCACCGCGGCCAGAATGTTCGGGTAGGCCCCACAGCGGCAGATGTTGCCGCTCATGCGCTCGCGAATCTCGTCGTCGGACAATGCGGATGGCGGGACTTTCACGTCCGATGCGCCGCCGGGTGCGCCGCGCTCCTCCCCGACCAGCGCCACCGCGGAACACAATTGCCCGGGCGTGCAGTACCCGCATTGAAAGGCATCGTGTTTCAGAAATGCCGCCTGCATCGGGTGCAGCGTCCCGTCGGCCGAGGCGAGTCCCTCGACGGTGACGATGTCGTCGTTGGTGTGCATGATCGCGAGCGCGAGACAGGAATTGATGCGCCGGCCGTTTACCAGCACCGTGCAGGCGCCGCATTGGCCCCGATCGCAGCCCTTCTTGGTCCCGGTGAGCAGGAGCTGCTCGCGCAGGGCATCGAGGAGCGTCAAGCGCGGCTCGACCGACAGCTCATGGAGCTGGCCATTCACCCGGAGAGTAACGCCGACGGTCGTCGGCAGGGCCTCGGCGGCGGGCGACCCGGCGGACGACGAGGCCGGAGAACCGGCATGCGCCAGCGCTGCCGGGAGCGTCGCCGCACCCGCGACCGTTGCTGCTGATTGCAGGAAATCGCGCCGGCTCACTCTGTCGCTGCCAAAGTCCATCATCGGACATGATCATGGCGGAGGGGCCGAATACACTCGGCGCCTGCAGCTAGCGCAGGTCAGAATCCGCTGATGGAGGCCGCTGTGAGGCTCCCGATATCGTCCGTCGGCGAACGGTCGGGTCGAGCTAAAGTGCCAGGTAAGGCCAATCCCCGTCGAGCGTCGCTTCGATACCTTCTACTCGTCGAGCCGCACGACGTCCGAACCGCTCTTGCGGCACGCACTCGCGGGTCTCCTGCGCGAGCGCCGCCCCGACCGCCCTGATCTCGGACCGCGATCTGCCCAGGGCCTCGCTGAAATCCGAGGACCAGGCGATCGCGATGGCATCATCGAGCTGCCGCGCCAGCCCATTCAAGTGCAGATCGAGCGCCCGCAGAGCTTGGAGGCGATCCCTGCTGGCCAGCGCGAGGTACCGCGCCTGCAGGCGATTGCGCAGCTGGGATCCGATGCTCGCGTCTTTTTGGTATTCGACGAAGGGATGGCTTCTCAGCCGCCCCGAGACCACCCGAGCGATGCGCCAACCTGCACAGGCGCTGCGGGCGAACAGAGACTCCCTCGCCCCCCACGCAGTCGATTCGAACGTGCGAGCGACCTCCCGCACCAGCAACGCTTCGCCGCGCAGCCGTCGCAAACGTGCAACTTCTGGATCAGTCACGCTGTTCCCCTTGGTTCGTTCTTGCAATGCCTATATCGGCATTCAGGAGCTATTTTCAAGGATTGCCGGCGTAATTGATGTAGGAAGAACACCGATAGGCGTGCCCGCTTTGACGAGTGAGATTATGTTGCATTTCTGTCACGACGCACCGAAACAGCGCGTGGGCTGGGCCGCTCGCCGCTCGCCGGAGCTCGGTGGTCGCTCGCCGGTCGCTCGTCGGGAGCTAGGTGGTCGCTCGCCGGGAGCTAGGTGGTCGCTCAACCGCCCAGCGGTCGCAGCAAGGCCCGCGAAATGATGTGTCGCTGCACCTCGCTGGTGCCGTCCCAGATCCGTTCGATGCGCGCATCCCGCCAGATCCGTTCCAGCGGCAGATCGCTCATGAGTCCCATCCCGCCGTGAATCTGCAGCGCCTCGTCCGCGACCATGGCGAGCATCTCGGTCGCCTTCACCTTCGCAACGGCCATGTCCATGTCGGTGGCGATCTTGAGATCGTTCTTCCAGGCCGCCTCGAGCACCAGCAGCTCGGCAGCCCGTAGCTCCACCGCCATGTCCGCGAGCTTGAAGCTCACGCCCTGGAACTTGCCGATCTGTTGTCCGAATTGCATCCGGTCGACCGCCCACTGCTTGGCGAGCTCGAGCGCCCGGTCCGCCCGGCCGAGACAGGTGGCGGCGACCTGCAGCCGCGTCGCGCCGAGCCATTCGTTGGCGACGTCGAACCCGCGGTGCACCTCACCCAGCACGGCACTCTTCGGCACCCGGCAATTGTCGAATTCGAGGATGCAGTTCTTGTATCCGCGGTGCGAGACGTTCTTGTAGCCGGGAAGCACCTTGAAGCCGGGGTGGCCCATGTCGATCAGGAACGAAGTGATCTTTTTGCGGGTTCCCCGCGTTCCGACCTCCTCTCCCGAGGCGGCGAACAAGATCACGAAATCCGAGCGGTCCGCATGGCTGATGAAATGCTTGGTGCCGTTGATGACGAAATCGCCGCCCGACTCCACCGCGGAGGTCTTCATGCCGCGAAGATCCGAGCCGGCTCCGGGCTCGGTCATCGCCAGGCATTCGGCCCGCTCGCCGCGCACCGTCGGGAGCAGATAGCGTTCGCGCTGCTCGCCCCGGCAGGCGAGCAGGATGTTCGACGGGCGGCCGACGCACGACCAGTGCAGGGCGTAATTGGCCCGCCCGAGCTCCTTCTCGTAAAGCACCCAGGAGACCGTGTCCAGGCCGGCGCCGCCCACGTCGGCCGGCATGTTGGCGGCGTAAAGACCCGCCTCGATCGCCTTCGCCTTGAGCTCCCGATACAACTCCTCGCGCAGCTCGCCGGTCTCCTCCACCTCCTTCTCGTGCGGATAGAGCTCGTTCACCACGAAGTCGCGCGTCGTCTTGACGATCATCTGCTGTTCATCGTTCAACGAGAAGTCCATGGTCATTCCCCCTTAAGCGCGTGATCTCTTGCGCGCGGAGCCGCCTTTCCGCGCAGCCCAGCGCCGCAATAGATCGAGCTGCAATTTCAAATGTTCGACCTGCCTGGCCGCCGGCCAATCGCGCGGGCTGGTGACGGCCCCCGCGGTCAGCCCGTTCATGCAGGTCACCAGCGAGCGCAGCACCTGGTCGCGCACCGCCGCCGGCCGCGATGTCCACTCCGGCCAGTACTTCGAAAAGCAGCGCTCGAACAACCGCATGTATTCGCGGTGAACCCAGACGTTCAAGCGCTTGAGCTTCGGGTCGGCGGACATCTGCCCCCAGAAGGCAAGCCAGAACGCCGACTCGGTGAAGCGCTGGGCGTCGATGGCGATCGCCTCGGACAGCACACTGAGAAGATTGGCCTCTCCGCCGTCGCGCTCGCGCGTGAGGCGCTCCTCGATGCGTTTCAGGATGAGCCGCAGCGCCGCGAGAATGATGTCCTGTTTGGAGTCGTAGTAATGCGCGACCATGCCCGTGGTGTAGCCCGCCGCTCGCGCGATGCGGGCCACCGTCGCCTGCTCGAACCCATGATCGGCGACCACCTGGCAGGCCACGAGAGCGATCTCGTCCCGGCGCTGGGCATGGTCTACGATCTTGGGCATGGAGGAAGGCTATCGCGCCCGGCTGCCGATGGGCTTGCCGGCCTCGGTGGGCACCGGCAACGAGGCGTGAGCCTGCCTGATCGGCTCGAGCTTCGCGCGCAGCCTCGCATCCATGGCAGTCGCCTTGGCTTTGGCGGTGTCGACGAACAAGTGCAATTGCTCGCCGGTCGCGACCAGCGCGTCGTCGCGCTTGCGGTACAAACGATGGAACACGTGCAGCCGCTTGTCATCGAGCGCCAGGACCTGGGTGGTCGCATACAAGGGCTCGCCGACCTTCGCCTCGGCCAGGTGCCGGACATGGCTCTCGACCGTATAGAACATCCGGCCCGATTTGCGGAATTCCTCGTCTATGCCCACTTGCCGGTACAGGCCATCCATCGCCTCCCCGAACACGTGGCCATAGAGAAAATCCGACATGTGCCCGTTGTAGTCGACCCATTCGGGCCTCACCACCGTCTCGTAGCGCGGCAGAGCGCCGGCAGAAGCGTCCGGCCTGGCAGCCTCGCGATACAGACGCTCCTCGAGCTTGCGCAAGGTCGAGCCCGCGCCGATGTCGAACTGACGCAGTACCTGCTGGATGGCGACCAGATAGTTGTCGCGCAAACGTTCGAGCTCGCGGATGGAGCGGCCCGCCGCCTGCTGCTGGGTGCCCTCCACCATGCGATCGATCAATTGCTCGGTGAGCTCGGGCGCCTCGAGCTTGGTCCAGGGCCACTTGAGCGCCGGGCCGAATTGATGGAGCATGTGGCGCATGCCGGACTCGCCGCCGGCCAGATGATAGATGAGGTTCATGCCCATCGCCGCCCAGCGCAGACCCGGTCCATAGATGATCGACTCGTCGAGCTCGCCGGTGGTCGCCACGTCCTCGTTGACCATGTGCAGGATCTCCCGCCACATCGCCTCCTGCAGCCGGTCGGTCAGATGACCGGGTACCTCGCGCCTGACGCGCAGCGCATGCATGCCGATGTGGGTGAAGAATTGCGCCGCCGCCTCCACCGTCGCGGGGGCGGTTTTTGCGCCGGGAACGAGCTCGACCAGCGGCAGCAGATAGACCGGATTGAAAGGATGGGCGACCAGGAAGCGCTCGGGGCCCTGCATGTCGCGCTGCAGATCCGTCGGCATCAATCCGGAAGTGCTCGATGCGATGATCACGTCGGAGCCGGCGTGGCGGCTCACGTCGGCGAGCATGCGCTGCTTCAGCGGCAGCTGCTCGGGAATGTTCTCCTGGATGAAGTCCGCCGCCTGGGCCATCTCGCGCGCGTCGGTGGTGAACGACAGCCTGCCCTTGGGGGGCAGTGGCGCGAATGTGAGCCGCGCGAGCGCCGGCTCGGCATTCTCGACGGCTCCGCGGATCCAGTCCTCCATTTCGGGCTTCACGTCGGCCGCGATCACGTCGATGCCGAAATGCATCGCCCGCGCCGCCCAGCCGCCGCCGATGACGCCTGTGCCCAGCAAACCGAGCGTTTTGACCTTGCGCATGAATCGAATCCCCTCTCGAAGACGAGCTTTATAATATCCTCACTATAATATAAAAACCAGGAGCGGTCGGCGGGGGCCGGCGCGGCCTTCCTGGGCGCGGCTCGCGCGAGGACGGCCGCGGCCTACCGCGCGTCGCTCATTGATGCAGCACCACGGCGCAGTTTGCAGTCCAGCTCAAGAAGACCTCGTCGCTCCAATCGATGGTCCACTCCGAGGTACGCCGGTCGTTCTGCGCGAATACGGTGATCATTTTTCCGGTCGGGGTTTTGATCCGGTACGTCGAACGGTTGCCCAGATAGCCGAGCTCCCACACCATGCCCTTGATCTGGTTCGCCTCACTGCCCGGAACCGGCGCCTTGCTGAGCCGGATCTTCTCGGGCCGGAGCGACACCCAAACCCGCTGTCCGGCGCTGAAGCGGCCCGGATCATCGACGATGAGATCGCAGCCCGCGTCGGCGCTTCGAACCATCACGTGCCCCGGCAGACCGCCTTCGTGCACCGTACCCTCGAACAGATTGGTGGTGCCGATGAAATCGGCCACGAACCGGTTCTGCGGGAACTCGTAGATCTCCGACGGCGTTCCCACCTGGACCGCCTGCCCGCGGTTCATGACCGCAATCCGGGTAGCGAGCGCCATGGCCTCGTCCTGATCGTGCGTGACGAACACGAACGTGATGCCCACTTCGTACTGGATGCTCATCAGCTCGAACTGGGTCTGCTCCCGAAGCTTCTTGTCGAGCGCGCTCAGCGGCTCATCCAGGAGCAGCACCTTCGGCCGCCGGATGAGCGCGCGCGCCAGCGCCACACGCTGCCGCTGTCCGCCCGAGAGCTGGTGAGGCTTGCGCTTCGACATCGCCCCGAGCTGCACCATGTCGAGCGCCTCCCGGATGCGCCGGATGCGTTCGGGTTCCGCAAGACCCAGCCGCCGCAGCCCGTACCCCACGTTCTGCTCCACCGTCATGTGCGGGAACAGCGCATAGGACTGGAACATCATGTTCACCGGCCGCTCGTACGGAGGCACCTCGGTCATGTCCGCATCCTCGATCAGGATGCGTCCCGAGCTCGGCGTGGTGAAGCCCGCCAGCATTCGTAGGAGCGTGGTCTTGCCGCACCCGGACCCGCCCACCAGCGCGAACATCTCGCCCTTGTAGATACGAAGATTGATGCCGTCCACCGCCGTGAAGGCGCCGAAGGTCTTGCCCACTCCTTCGATGACGATTTGCGGCTTGGCGTCCGGATCGAGCCAGGGACGCTCGGCGAGGGATTTCGGCGACGGGGCGGCGGGCACGCGGCCTGAGCCCCTAGAAGTCGCCGGGAGGCGTCGCCCGCCGGCGCTCGGGTGCGAAGAATGGACGATCCACCACCGCCGCTCGCGACATCCGCCGCTCCCAGACCAGTTCACGGTTCAAATAGATCTCCGCCCAAACGGTCGTGCCCTTCTGGAAATACGGAGCATCGACCATAGCAAGCGCGATATTGCGCTTGCAAGTGGGCGACCAGGCGGCCGAGGTCACGCTGCCGATCTCGCGCTTTCCGTCCGCCGCCGCATAGAGCAAAGCGTTGTGCGCGGGCTTGTTGCCGGCCACGTCGAGGCCGACCAATTGACGCCGGGGGCCGCGGGCCCGTTCGGCGAGCAAGGCGCGCCGGCCGTTGAAGTGGCCCTTGTCGAAATCGAGCAGCCAGGCGAGCCCCAGCTCGAGAGGCGAGCGGTCGCGGCCGATGCGGATGGTCTGCTCTGCCGAGACGAAATCCAGGTGGGGGCTCAAAAAACCCGCCTCGAGCCGTGCGATGTTCAGCGCCTGCGATCCGATGGCGCGGATCCCGCGCGAGCGCCCGGCTGCCATGAGTGCATCCCAGATCTCTTCCGCCGCCGCCGGCTGCATCCATAGCTCGTAACCCAGATCGCCGGTGAACCCGGTGCGCGACACCATGAGCTCCCGGCCGCCCAGCAGGAAGCGGCCGAGATCGAACGGCCTCAGGCGCTCGACGCCTTGAAGCCCCGCCGCCCGCAGCACCGAAAACGAAGTCGGGCCCTGCAGCGCCAGCGCCGCGATCTCCTCGGTGATCTCGCTCACCTCAACGTCGAAGCCGATGGCCGAATCCTTGAGCCAGTCGAGCTGCCGCTCGGCCGTGCACAGCCGGTACTCGGCATCGCCCAGTCGGAACACCGTGCCGTCGTCGAGCACGTGTCCGGCGTCGTTGCACCAGACGCAATAGGCCACCCGGTTCGGCTTGAGCTTGGCGAGATCCCTTGTCACCAGACGATTGAGATACGCCAAGGCGTCGGCACCCGCGACCCGATACTTCACCATGGGCGTGATGTCGTACAGGGTCGCGGCGTTGCGAATGGCGAAATATTCGTGCTCCACGGTGGTGAATACGTCGACGGTGCTGTAGCCCGACCAGGGGATGTAGCTGTCGACCTGGCTCAGCGCACGGGCGCGTGCGTGAAACGGCGTCTCGAGCAAGGGCTTGACGAAATGCGGAACCGGCGGCGTTGAGCTCATATCAGGCGGCCTCGAGAATCCGGCGGGCGGCGTTGCGCCCGGCGATACCCATGATGCCGCCGCCCGGATGGCAGCCTGCGCCGCACAGGTACAGTCCGGGCAGCGGGGTGCGATGCTGGGCGGCGCCCGGCACCGGCCTCACCATGAAGAACTGGTCGAAGGCGAGGTCGCCGTGGTGCCAGTGCCCTCCGCTGATGCGAAACTCCTGCTCGATGTCGAGCGGCGTGAGCAATTCCGCCGCCACGATGCCGGCCTTCAGGCCGGGAGCGTACTGCTCCAAGAGCCGGATGCACAGGTCCATGAAACGCTCCCGCTCACCGGCCCAGCCGCCGTTCAGGGCATAGGGCGCGTACTGCACGACGGCCGAGAGGACGTGCTGGCCGGCGGGCGCAGCCTCGCGATCGTTGACCGAGGGAATGGTGATCTCCATGGCCGGCGCAGAGGAATATTCTCCATACTTGGAGTGGTTGTAGGCTCGTTCCAGATATTGGAGAGACGGCGCGATCAACAGCCGTCCCTCGAGCGCCGCATCGCTGAGGCCGGAGAACTTCGGTAATCGGTCGAGCGCGAGATGCAGCTTTGCGGCAAGCCCGCGCGCGCGCAGATGCTTGACGCGTCGGACGAATCCGGTATCGAGATGCGCGGCGCCCAGAAGCCCAAGGAACGTGGTTTTCGGGTCCGCGTTCGATACCACGATGCCCGCCGCCACGCGCTCCCCGGACTCGAGCTCGATGCCGGCGGCGCGATCCGACTCCACCAGGATGCGCTTGACCGCGGAACCCGTGCGGATGGTGACTCCGGCCGCGACCGCCGCGCGGGCCAGCGCCTGGCTCACCGCGCCGACGCCTCCCCGAGGCTGTGCCAGGCCGTGCGTCCCGGCTTGAGCCTCCGCTGCGAGACGGTAGAGGAGCGTGAGCACCGTGCCCGGCGAGCGCGGGCCGAAGTTCGTCCCTAGCACCGCATCGAAGGCCAGCGCTCCTTGCAGCATGGCGCCCCCGAAATGCTCCTCGAGCAGGTCGTGCACGTTCATGCCGCCGATGCGCAACAGCTCGCGCATGTCGCCCCGTCCGAGCCTGCGGATCCGCCAGGCGAGACCGGCAAGCGCCGACAGCTCCTTCCATTCGCTGACGCCGAGCCTCGGAGGAATCCTCGACAGAAGCGGCGCCAGCGCGAGCGCGAAGCGCTGCATCCGGCCCGAGTACTCGTCATAAGCGGCGTTGTCGGCACCGAGGCTCCCGCCGGCGACGCTCAATGGCGGCCCGTCCGCCGACAGCGCCGTCGTGGTCATGGCCTGCGCGGCCCAATCGAGGCCGTGCGAAGCGAGATCGAGCTCCCGCAGCAAATCCGCCGGCATCAGGTGGACGAGGTGCGCGCAAGCGGAGACCTTGAAACCCGGTGCAAACTCCCGCGTCAGCGCGGCGCCGCCGACGTGCGGCTGCGCCTCCACGACCAGCACGGAACGTCCGCCGCGCGCCAGGGCAGTCGCGCAAATCAATCCGTTATGGCCGGCGCCGACCACGATGCAATCGTAACGAGCACTGGGCTGCGTCATAGCTCCGATGGCCTCCCGAGATCCTTGAGCACGGCGCGCGCTGCATTCGCTCCCGGCGCACCCATCACCCCGCCGCCGGGGTGGGTGCTCGAGCCGCACATGTAAAGTCCGCGTACCGGAGAGCGGTACTGCGCAAAGCCCGGCACCGGCCGATTGAACAGCAGCTGATCCATGGTCAGCTCGCCTTGAAAGATATTGCCCTCGGTCAGGCCCACTTCGTTCTCGATGTCCCAGGGAGTTCGGATCTCCGCGTGCAGAATCAGATCCTTGAAATTCGGGCTCTGCCGGGCGATGGTCTCGATCACCGTGTCGCCAAAACCGCGGCGCTTGTCGGCGTCCCACTCCCCGTCGGCGAGCTTGTAGGGGCAGTACTGGATGAATACCGACATGTAGTGCTTGCCGTCGGGTGCCATGGTCGGGTCGATCTGCGAAGGAATCAGCATGTCGATGTACGGCGCGCGCGACCAGCGCCCTTCCTTCCAATCATCGTAGGCGCGCTCCATCATCTCGAGAGTGTCCGTCACGTGCATGTCGCCGCGGGTGGACGGGGAGCCCTGCGGGATCGCGGGGAAATGCGGCAGTCCGTCCAGGGCGATATTGAGCTTGCCCGACGAGCCCCGGATCTTGAAGTTCTCCACCCGATGGACGAAGTCTCGCGGCAGCTCCTTCGCCTCCACGAGCTTCAAGAAGGTGCGGCGCACGTCAAGATTGGAGATCACCAGCGGCGCATGGATCTCCTCGCCGCTCTCGAGCGCCACGCCGCTGGTGCGGCCGCCCTTCACCAGCACTTGCGCGACCGGCGCGTCGCGCCGGATCGAGCCGCCGCTCGCTTCGAACGATTTGCCGAGGGCATTGCTGATGGCGCCCATTCCGCCGCGCGCGAAGCCCCAGGCCCCGACCGTGTCGTCGATGTCGCCCATGTAGTGATGCAGCAGCACATAGGCGGTCCCGGGCGAGCGCGGCCCGAGCGCCGTGCCGATGATCGAACTGCCCGCGAAGTGCGCCTTGACGATTTCGCTTTCGAAATACTCGTCGAGAAAATCCGCCGCGCTCATCGTCCAGAAGCGCAAGGTGTCGTACATCCGCTCCTCGCCGAGCCCGTGAAAGCGCTGGCCGAGATAGAGCAGCTCCTTGAAATCGCGAAGCCTGAAGGAGGTGGGATCGGGCGGCTCACGCAGCAACAGCGGCTTGATGAACTTGCATTGGCGCATCACGTCGCGCGCGTAACGGTCGTACGCTTCGGCGTCGCGCTTGGAGTGGCGCGAGATTTCCCGGCGCAGCGCATCGTGATTGTCGTAGATCGCCAGATGACCGCCCCCCTGCATCATGGTGCAGCCGCCCTCGTAGGGAATCACCTGCAAGCCGTGCTTCGGCAGCTCGAGTGTGCGCATGATCTCCGGCCTGAGCAGGCTGCAGACGTACGAGCAGTTCGAGTAGGTGAAATCCTGATATAGGCGCCGGCTCACCGCAGCGCCGCCGATGAACGGATTGCGCTCCAGCACCTGGACCTTGAGGCCCGCTCGCGCCAGCAAGCAGGCCGCCACCAGGCCGTTATGCCCTGCGCCGACGACGATCGCGTCGAGAGTCTCCCTGCTTGCCACCTCGTTGCCGTCTCAGGCCGTGACTTTATGGCCGGCGCCGCCGCCCGACTTGAGCGTGGCGTCGACGGCGATCTCGAAGGCCTTCAGCGTATCCGCGAGGCAGGAAGCATCGTGTGCCGCGGACACGAACCAGGGCTCGCGCGAATCCGGCTCACACAGCACCCCTTCATCGTGCAGCACCTGGGCCATGGCATCGTAGAACGAATAATCGCTGCTCTTCCACGCGCGGTAATTGCGCGGCGGCTCGTGCGCGAAATACAGGCCGCTCATCGAAGGATGTCCGACGAAGCTATGCGCGATGCCGCGGACCGAGAGAACCGCGTGCATGCCGGCGCGCAGCTTGGTGCCGTAGTCGGCGATGCGCTCCAGCGCGTCGGTCTCGTCGAGAATCTGCAAGGTGCGCTCTGCCGCCGCCAGGGAAACCGAATGGGCGGTGTAGGTGCCGCCGTGCGCGACGCCGCGTCCGATCTTGCGCATGATGTGCTCGCGCCCCGCGAGCACCGAGATGGGATAGCCGTTGCCGAGCGCCTTGGCGAACGTGCACAAATCGGCCGTTACGCCGTAGAGCTCCTGCACTCCGCCGCGCGCCACGCGAAAGCCGGTCTTGACCTCGTCGACCAGCAGCACGACCCCGTGTTTGTCACAGAGCTCGCGCGCCGCCTGCAGATAGCCGGGCTCCGCCGCGATCCCGAGGCAGTTTCCCATGATGGGCTCGATCAGCAGGCAGGCGATGCGCCCGGCGTGGCGCTTGAATACGTCCTCCAGCTGATTGGCGTCGTTCGCCTGAACGAAATGCGCGAAGCTCTTGGTGCTGACCGGCACGCCCTCGCTGTACGGCTTGATCTCGGGATCGCCCACCTGCGACCACTTGTCCATGGGCGTGAACCACATGGCCGCATCGAACAGCCCGTGATAGCTGCCCTCGAGAATCACGTAGTCGTCCTTTCCGGTGTACGCGCGCGCGAGCCTCAAGCCCGCCATCACCGCCTCGGTCCCGGAGTTCGAGAATCGCACCAGCTCGGCGGCGGGGACCATCTTGGCGATGCGCTCGGCGACTTTGAGCTCACGCTCGGTCGCAAGCGCGAACACTCCCCCCACCTCCATGCCCTCGCGAGCGGCGGCATCGACGCGTTCATCCGCGTAGCCGAGAATCGCCGGACCGTAGCCCATGCGGTAGTCGACATACACGTTGTCGTCCAGGTCGACGATGCGCGCGCCCTTGCCGCGCTTGACATAAATGGTGCGCTCCTCGCCCCAGTAGCGAAAGTTCGACGCGACGCCCAGCGGCAGGCGCTTCACCGCGCGTTGGAATTGCGCGTTGCTATTGGTCAGTTTTCTGGCCATTGAGGTCCCCTTTTGTCGGTAGTGGCGAGGGCCATGCGGCCGGCAAGCCCGCGCCGCATACCTTACAGTTCTGGCGCCGAAGTTTATATGAGTAT
>DATAYO010000019.1:0-2920 GCA_036272515.1 Steroidobacteraceae bacterium
CGACGCGCACGGCAGGTCGACGCGCACGGCAGGTCGACGCGCACGGGCGACCCGTGGCGGTTCAAGCAAGCGGCGGGGAGTTGGCTACAATGAAGGTGATACCGCGGCGGGGGGGACGCAGGCAGACTCTGCGAGTCGTCGAACGGGGGGAAGCGGATGACTTGCCCTTCGCAGCGGACTGGAATGATCCCCTCTGACCTCTGTGTCCCGAGCCGCGCGGGAAGCAATTGTCTGTTCAGCTGTATATAGCGCCCTGCGCGCCCGGTGCGTCAAGCATCGAATCGGGCGCAACCGTGCACTTATGGCGCACGGATAGCGCCCGGCGCGAGCTAAGCTACGACTTCGGCTTGAGGTTCAGGGTGAATGCCACCTTGACCGTGTCGGCCACCCAGTCGGTGTTCTTCCAATCGCCCCGGCCCACACCGAAATCGAGCCGCTTGAGCTGTGCCGTGCCGGTCAAGGTGGCGCCCGAGGCCGCCGTCGCGAACTTGAACTCGATGGGCACGTCCTTGGTGACGCCCCGCAGGCTGAGAGCGCCGGCCGCACTGAAACCGGCGGCCGTGCGGCTTGCGCTGTGCGTGAGGTAATGTGCGGTCGGGAAGTGGGCCACATCGAATATGTCCGCGCCCCGCATGGTGTCGTCACGATCCTTGTCGCCGGAATCCACCGACTTCATGTCGATGGTCACCTCGATATGACCGTTCGCCGGCGCATCCGGGGTGAAGTCCACGACGGCCGAGAACTGATGAAACACCGCCTTGAACTCGGCGCCGGCCTGCACGCCCGTGAACTCGATCCGGCTGGATGCAGGGTCCGACACGTAGGTCGCCGCGCGGGCGAGGGGCGAAGTCGCGAGGAGCGCAGCTCCGATCGCGGCGCCAAGTCCCGCGCACATGGAATTTTTCATCAAGAGCGCCTCGCAGTTTTGGTGAATGGCAGCATGCGCACGAGCACGTCGTCGCGATTCCAGAAATGGTGCTTGAGGGCGGCGAGTATGTGCAATACCGCGACCGCGAACAGCACGTAGCTGAGGGTGTCGTGCGTGGCACGCAGGAACACGAACGCCGTCTCGCTCTTGCCGATCAGATTCGGCCAGGTGAACACGTCGAACCAGCTCACCGAATAATTCTTCGCGGAGGACATCATCCAGCCGGTGAGCGGCATGGCGAACAGCAGGACGTAAAAGGCCACGTGCGTGCCGCGCGCCACGATGCGCTCGAACTGCGTCATGCCGGGCGGCAGCGGCGGCGGCGTGGCCTTGAGCCGCCACAGCAGGCGCAGCACCGCGAGCATGAAAATGGTCATGCCGACGCTCTTGTGGCGCGCCAGGAGCGCCAGCTTGTGCACGCCCAGCGGCAGCGGCAGGGCGAGGCGCGCGAGCACGAATTGCACGACGACAAGTGCGGCGATGATCCAGTGAAACAGCTGGGCCAACAGGCTGTAGCGCGTCGTTTCATTTGGCATCGAACGCCTCCACGGGCACACTGCTCAAACCTAGTCTAGCAACACAGGTCGGCCTATTTTGCACAAACTCTCGGCCGTCGCCGCGCTCTCTCTCGTTCTGGCCGCGTGCGGCGCGCCTCCCGCGCGCCCGCCTGCACCCGCAGCCACCGCCGCCACGGCCCCGGCGGCAGCGGCTGTCCACGGCGCGAACTATCGTATCGATGGGTCCCGCACGGAGCTGCGCGTGCTGGTATATCGCGGCGGCGTCGCAGCGGCGTTGGGTCACAACCACGTGATCGTCAACCGCTCCCTCGAGGGCTGGGTGAGGTTCGACGGGTCCGTGGCGGACAGCGCCTTTTTCCTGTCCGTGCCGACTGCCGGATTCGTGGTCGACGAGGCAGCCGCGCGCCGGCAGGAGGGTGCGGAATTTTCGGAGGATGTCACCGCGGATGCCGGCTCCGCAACGCTCCACAACATGCTGAGCCCGGCCGTTCTCGATGCGCAAAACCATCCGGTGATCAGCGTCGAGAGCGTCTCGATCGAGCCGGCGCCGGGCGGGGCGCAGGCGGCGGTGCGCGTGTCGGTGGCGGGACACGAGTCGAACCTGCTGGTGCCCTTCACGCTCGACATCTCCTCGGGAGAGCTGCGTGCGCGGGGCGACCTCACGCTGCGGCAGACCGGCCTCGGGCTCACGCCCATGAGCGTGCTGTTGGGCACGTTGCGCGTCGAGGATGCGCTGCGCCTGAAGCTCGATCTCATCGCGGTCCGCGGTTAGCCGCCCGACAGCAGCAGGATCGGCGTTCCTTCGGGCGCCGCGAGCATCGCCGCCGGCCGCTCGCGCGAGACCGCCGGCGCCCGGCCCGAGGGCTCGATGCCGGCGGCGGCGAGGCGCGTGATCGCCGCCGGCACATCGTCGGCGTCGAACACGAGCGTCGGCAGGCGCAGCTGCGCGGGATCGTACAGGCCGATATCGATCGAATCGCTGGTGCAGGAGACGTGCGGCAGATCGGCGCTCGGTTCATCGAGACCGACGAAACCGAATTGCTCCCAGTATTGCTTGGCGAGCTCGCGGTCCGGCGCGGGCAGCCCGATCTCGAGGAAATATCCGCAGAGCGAGCGATCGTTGCGCGCGCGCTTGCTCGGGCTGAAGGTGCGCGCCTCGATCAAGCGGATGAGATGGCCGGACGGGTCCAGCCAACCGAGCTCGTTGAAGACATCGTTGCCGAGCCGGCGATATTCGAAAGTTACACCACGGCCCTCGAGCGTGGCGAGCTCGTGCAGCACGTCCGGCTTGACGAACGTGAGCCCGGGCGAGGCGCCCGGCTCCTGGTGCAGGCCCAGATGCAAGCGGCCGTCGGTGACCACCGCATAAGGATGCGTCCAGGTCTCGCCCACCTCTGCCTGCGTGAATCCGAGCTTGGCGTAAAATTCGAGCGAAGCGCCGATGTCCGGTGTGGGGATGGAATACTCGAGAAAT
>DATAYO010000020.1:0-40224 GCA_036272515.1 Steroidobacteraceae bacterium
CTTTCACGGCTTGACCCGGATCGAGGTGGAATCCGCCGCCGCCGGCGATATCGTCGCGTTTGCCGGCATCGCGGAGCCCAAGGTCTCCGATACGCTGTGCGATCCGGCGCGGGTCGAGCCGCTGCCCGATCTCACCGTGGATGAGCCCACGATCAGCATGACCTTCGAGGTCAACACCTCGCCGTTCCTGGGGCGCGAGGGCAAATTCGTCACCAGCCGGCAGATCCGCGAGCGCTTGGATCGCGAGTCCATCCACAACGTCGCGCTGCGGGTCGAGCCCACCGCCGATCCGGACAAGTTCGTGGTGTACGGACGCGGCGAGCTGCACCTGGGCGTGCTGCTCGAGAACATGCGGCGCGAGGGCTACGAGCTGTCCGTTTCCCGGCCCAAGGTGGTCATCAAGCAGATCGACGGGGTGGCGCACGAGCCCTACGAGCAGGTGACCGTCGATGCCGACAGCGATGCGCAGGGCGACATCATGTCGGCGCTCGGAAGCCGCGGGGCGGAGCTCAAGGACATGCAAGCCGACGGCCGCGGCCGGGTGCGCCTCGACTACATGATCCCCTCGCGCGGACTGATCGGCTTTCAGACCGAATTTCGCACCATGACCCGCGGCACGGGCCTCCTGCATCACGTGTTCGACCACTACGGGCCGGTGGTGCCGCGGGAGCTCGGTCAGCGGCCGCAGGGCGTGCTGATCGCCAACGGACAGGGGGTGGCGCTCGCGTACTCGCTGTTCAGCTTGCAGGAGCGCGGCAGGCTCTGCATCGGGCCCGGCGAGGAAGTGTACGAAGGCATGATCATCGGCTTGAACAACCGCGACAACGACCTGGTGGTGAACCCCTTGAAGGGCAAGAAGCTCACCAACATGCGCGCCGCCGGCAAGGATGAGAACGTGGTCCTGACCCCGCCGATCCGCTTCAGCCTGGAGCAGGCCATGGAGTTCATCGACGACGACGAGCTGATCGAGGTGACCCCGACCTCGGTGCGTTTGCGCAAGCGCAGTCTCAAGGAAATCGACCGCAAGCGCTCGGGGCGCGAAGCTATCGACCAGGGCGCCTGACTCCTTAACCGATTATTGGCAAATCGAGACGCCCGTCACACCTTCGTTGCGGGATCTCCCTAACATTCACTCAACCAAGGCATGCGCGGTGCCGCGCCCGGGTCGCCTTGCCCGGATGCACCGGCGATTGAGTGCGGGAGACCTTAAGACTTGTCACGCGAGAACGCGGCTGCCGCCCTATCACCGCTGGCACCGGAGAGCCTGAACCGGCTGCTCGAGCGCCAGCTGGCCGAGTCGGGCGGGCGCGAGGCGCTCGACCTGGGGACGCTCCTCGAGCGGGTCAGCGCGCAGTACGACCGCATGGATTCGGAGCGGCGCGGCATCGTGCGCTCCATGCAACTCATGTCGGACGAGGCGCAGGCGCTCACGCGCGAGATCCGCGAGCAGAGCGCCACGCATCTTCAGGCCATCCTGGACAACGTCAAGGACGCCATCGTCACGGTCGATGACCGGGGCCACATCGAGACCTTCAATCCCACCGGCGAGCGCATTTTCGGGCATTCGGCGCCGGAAATTCTCGGACGCACGCTCGACTATCTGCTGCCCGAGACCGAGGCGGCGGGCGGGGTGTTGCCGTTTCTGGAGCGCTGCGCGGCGAAGATCGACGATACGCACGTCGATCTGGCCGCGCACCAGACCTGGGGCGTGACCAAGGACGGCACCCGGGTGGCCCTCGAGGTCGTGGTGAGCAAGGCGAGCTTGAACCGGCGCGACGGCTTCATCGTGTGTATCCGCGACGTGACGGAGCGCCATCTCGGCGAGCAGGCGATGCGCGAGAGCGAGGCCCGCTACCGGACGCTGGTGGAGAATGCGCCGGAGGCCATCGTCGTGTTCGACGTGGATGGCGGCCGCTTCGTCGATGTGAACGACAACGCCTGCCGCTTCTTCAAGACCGATCGTGCGACCCTGCTCGCGAGCGGGCCGGACAAGATCACACCGCTTCATCAGCCGGACGGCAGTCCCTCGTTCGGCGTCGCGCGCGGCTACATCGAGGGCGCGCTCAACGGCGGGACGCCGGTGTTCGAGTGGACGCATTGCGACTCGCTCGGCCACAACATGCCCTGCGAAGTGCGCTTCGTGCGCCTGCCGAGCTCGCATCGCCGCTTGATTCGCGCCAGCATCACCGACATCACCGAGCGCAAGCGCGCCGAAGCGATCGCGGCGGGCGAGCGTCGGGTGTTCGAGAAGATCGCCGCGAATGCGCCGCTCACCAAGGTGCTCGCATCCATTGCCGAGGCGATCGAGCGCGTCGTGCCGGGCTGCCGCTGCGCCATCAGCCTGCTCGACCGCGAGCGGCAGCTGCTGTCCTTCGCCGTGGCGCCGAGCCTGCCGCGCGAGTTCGCGGCCGCCATGGATCGAGCGCCGGTCGGCATCCGCTTCGGCTCGTGCTCCGCCGCCGTGTATTTGTCGCGGCAGGTGACGGTGGCCGATATCGAGACCGACGCCTTCTGGGAGTACCGCCGCGAGGCGGCCGCGCATGCGGGCCTGCACGCCAGCTGGTCGGCGCCGATCCTGATCTCGGACGGCCAGGTGATGGGGACCTTTGCCGTCTTTCAGCCTCGTGCCGGCGTGCCCGCGGCCCGCGATCACGAGCTCATGTCGCGCATGACGCAGATCGCCGGCATCGCCATCGAGCGGCGCTGCGCCGAGGATGCGCTGCGCGACAGCGAGGCGAAATTCCGCGGCCTGTTCGAGGGCGTGATGGAGGGGGTCTACCGGACCACGCGCGACGGGCGGCTGCTGGTCGCGAACCCGGCCTTCGTGCAGATGCTCGGTTACGCCTCGGCGGAGGAAATCTACGGCGTCCCGGCCAGCGCGCTCTACTGGTATCCGAACGACCGGGAGACCTACGTGCGGCGCATGGAGAGCCGTGGCGAGGTCCGCGACGAGGAGTACGTGCTGCGGCGCAAGGACGGCAGCATGATCGTGGTGGTCGACAACGGGCGCGTGGTGCGCGACGGCGAGGGCCGCATCACCGGCTACGAGGGAACGATCGCCGACATCACCGAGCGCAAGAAGGCCGAGACCGCGGTGTTCCAGGCGAAGGAGCGCGCGCAGGTGACCTTGCAATCGATCGGCGATGCGGTGATCACCACCGATTCGGAAGGCCGCATCGACTACATGAATCCGGTGGCGGAAAGCTTGACCGGCTGGGAGAACCGCGAGGCCCAGGGACGCAGCATCGGCGAGGTGCTGAGCGTGGTCGACGAGGGCACGGGAGAGGCGGGCGAGAGCCCCATCATGCGCTGCCTGCGGGAAGGGCAGGTGCTCGGCCTGAGGCAGCATACGGTGCTCATCGCCCGGCGCGGCCAGCAGATCGCCATCCAGGACTCGGCGGCGCCGATCCGCGATCGCGCCGGCAACCTGATCGGCGGCGTCATGGTGTTTCACGACGTGAGCAAGGAGCGCAGGCTCCATCGGGCGCTGCACTACCAGGCGAGCCACGATGCGCTCACCGGTCTCATCAACCGGCGTGAGTTCGAGAACCGGCTCACCGCGGCGGTGGAGCGCGCCCACCAGGACCCCAGCTCGCAGCAGGCCCTTCTGTACCTGGACCTGGATCAGTTCAAGTTGATCAACGACACCTGCGGTCATCCGGCGGGGGATCAGCTCCTGAAGCAGATCACGGGACTCCTGCAGTCCCGGGTGCGCAACGGCGACACGCTCGCGCGGCTCGGGGGCGATGAGTTCGGCATCCTGCTCGCGAGCTGCACGCTCGATCAGGCGCTGCGCGTCGCGGAGCAGCTGCGCCAGGCGATTCGCGATTATCGTTTCGTCTGGCAGGACGGCGTGCTCGCGGTCGGGGTGAGCATCGGCATCGTGGAGGTGACGCCCGATACGCCCACCGTCGCGAGCGTCATGAGCGCGGCCGACGTGGCCTGCTATTCGGCCAAGGACTTGGGCCGCAACCGCGTGCAGCTCTACAAACCCGACAACATGCCCGAACGCCATCGGGAAATGCATTGGGTGTCGAAGCTGACCCGTGCGGGCGACGAGGGCCGCTACGAGCTTTACTACCAGCCGATCGTGCCGATCGGCGCCAATGTTCCCGCGCGCGAGCACTTCGAGCTGCTGCTGCGGCTGCGCGACGAGTCCGGCGCCCTGGTGACACCCGCGGAGTTCATCCCGGCGGCGGAGCGCTACAACGTCATGCCGTCGATCGACCGCTGGGTGGTGCGCCAGGCGCTCGATCGGGTGGTACACCGCACCGGATCCGGGATCGCGCCGTATACGATTGCGGTCAATCTGTCCGGCACCTCGCTCAATGACGAGCGCTTCCTGGAATTTCTGATCGCCGAGCTGTCGGCCGTCGATCTGGCCCCCGGCGTCATATGCTTCGAGATCACCGAGACCGCGGCGATCGCCAATCTCGGCAACGCCGTTTATTTCATGCGCGAGCTGAAGGCGCGCGGCTGCGCTTTCGCGCTGGATGATTTCGGCAGCGGCCTGTCCTCGTTCATGTACCTGAAGAACCTACCGGTCGATTATCTCAAGATCGACGGCCAATTCATCGAGAACGTGACCCGCGATCCGGTGGATCGCAGCATGGTCGAGGCGATCAGCCAGGTCGGCAAGGCGATGGGAATTCAAACCATCGCCGAGCGCGTGGAATCGGCCGAAGTGCTCGCCGAGCTCGGCCGCTTGGGAATCGGATTCGCGCAGGGGTTCCATATCGCCAGGCCGCGCTCGACGGCCGAATTTCCCTACGCTCCCTGAAACAAACGCGGGCCGGAAGCCGCGCCCGTCGCGCCGCGCCTGCCGAGCCGCGACCGCCGAGGCGCGCGACTCGATCAGGGCACGACGTGCGAGCTGCCCAGATCCTTCCACTCGTAGCGCGGCACCTGGACCCACTGACCGTCCTTGAGCTCCGGCACCTTGTGCACGCGAGCCTGGTCCACCGACATGACACCGTTCTTGTCGTCGACCCAGAAGTCGATGTCGTAGATCTGGTCCTTGGTGCCGACCACGCGAAAGTCGGTGCAGGCGAAGTAGTGCCCGTCGTTGTCGAGCTGCCGCACCGGCTGGTGCGTGTCGACGAACTCGAGCGACAGCTCCTTGCCGGTTTTGTCGTCCTTGATCTTGAATACGCCGTGGTTCCTCGCTTCCTGCAGCATGGCGTTTCTCTCGACCGCCGACATCACTTCCCAGCCACGCTTGGTGGCGAGATGGCCCGGATGCTCCGAGGCCGGAATCCACCACCAGGGAACCGGCTGGCGCGCCATCAGGTGCCATTCGGAGTCGACCAGGGCCGGAGCCTTGTAGATGCGGGTCTCCTGGATCTCGAGCTTGCCGTTCACCGGTACCACCCAGAAGTCGATCAGGTATTTTTTCTTCGCATCGGCCGCGTCGTGGAATTTCACGTCGGGAAAAAAGCCGTATCCGTCGATGGTGCGGGTGAAGTCGATGCCGTCGAAGGCGAGCTTCAGTGGGTCGCCGTCGAGAGCGTCCTGCAACGGAAAGGCGCCGCCGTTGGCTTTGAGCTGGGCGTCGATCGATTGCTTGACGAGCGTCTCCGCATCGCTCGCCGCGAAGTTCTGCATGGCCTGCTCGGTTGCCTCCACGTTGCCGGCCGCCATGAACTCGCGCGCGCGCTCGAGCTTCTCGGTGGGATCGGCCAAAAACGATTTCTTGGCATCCGCGTTGCTGAAGCAGTAGGTTTTGCCGTCCTTGTCGGTCCAGGTGATGGAGCAATTGGTCGTCACGTGCGAGCCTTCGGAGAGCGCCTCGGCGCACTGTCCGCCGAACTCGGCCTTCGCGGGGTCGATCGCCGGCGCGGCGAGGGCGCCGGCGCAGACCAGAATGGCGGCATAACACAGGTTGGACGTGCGAAGCATCATGGGAATGACTCCTGAGGCGCCCGGACCGGCTGGCCGATGGGGTAATCTACGGCTTGCCGCATGAGGATTCCATAGGCAGGATGCGCCGGCATGCAAGAGCCAGCCTCAAGATCCCTGGCGCAAGCCGCGCCCGCCCTGGAGCGGCGCAGCGCCGCGCGCCGCGACCTCGTCGTGGTTTTGGCGATTTCCCTCGGTGCGGCGCTTCTCTGCGCGAAGCTCAATCTGAGCGAGCTGATGCTCGGATGGGCGCGGCCGCATGAGCGCTGGCAGCTCGATGAGCTTCCCGGCGTGCTGCTCGCGATCGCCATTTGCCTGATCTGGTTCTCGACCCGGCGCTACGCCGAAGCGCGCCGCGAGCTGGTGCGCAGGCGCGCCGCCGAAGCCCGTCTCGCCGAGGCGCTGGCCGAGAATCAGCGCCTCGCACAGCAATATCTGGACCGGCAGGAAAGCGAGCGCCGGGCGCTCGCCCGCGACTTGCACGACGAATTGGGTCAGTACATCAATGCCATCAAGCTCGACGCTCTCGCCCTGCGAGAGGCAGTCGCCGCGGTGCACGGGGCGGGGGAGCGCAGCGCCGCCGCCATGATCGACAACATCGATCGGGTGTATGCGGTGGTCGGCGGCCTGATCCGGCAGCTGCGCCCGGTCGGCCTCGACGAGCTGGGGCTCGTCGCGGCGCTCGAGCATTGCATGAACGAATGGCGACAGCGGCTCCCCTCGATGCGCATCGTGCTCACGATCGAGAGCGATCTCGGGCCGCTCGATCCGATCCTGTCCCTGACGCTGTTCAGGCTCATCCAGGAGGCGATGACCAACATTGCGCGCCATGCGCAGGCGAGCCGGGTCGAGGTGCGCCTGGGCAAAGCCCGTCTCGAGGATGGGCGCGACGGAATCGAGGCCATGGTGGCCGATGACGGGCGCGGCGCGGATCTCGGTGCGCCTCACCAGGGACTGGGATTGATCGGGATGCGGGAACGCGCGGCGGCACTCGGGGGCTCGCTCGCGATCTCGAGTGTGGGCGGGGCGGGTGGCGGGTTCACGGTCCGGGCGATATTTCCCGCAACGCCGGCCGCTCCCGACACGTGATCTTGCGCGCAGGCATCGCGGCGGAGGTGCTGTCGGCGGGAATTCTGTGCGGCATCGGGCTGCTCGCGGCATGCGCCTCGGCGCCGACGGGCTCTGCGCCGCCGGTGGGCTCCTCCGTGCCGGGGGGCTCCATGCCGGCGGACCCCGCGCCGATCACGCTCTACGTGGTACGGCGCAGCTGGCACGTCGACGTGGGCTTCGCCGCCGCCGATCTGCAAGCGTCGCTCGGACCGGTGGCGCAGCCGTTTCCGCGTGCGAAATACCTGCTTTTCGGCTTCGGCGATCGCCATTATCTCCTCGCCGGGAAACAGGGTGCGCCGAGCCTGTTGCGCGCTCTGTGGCCCGGACCGGGGCTGATGCTGGTCACGGCGCTCGAGGGCTCTCCGCAGAGCGCCTTCGGCGCCGCGCACGTGCTCGAGCTGCACCTGACCCAAGAGCAATCTCGCGGTGCGCAGAAGTTCATCGCGCAGTCGTTCGCAAAGCTCCGGGATCAGAATGCGCTTCCGTCGCTCGAGGGGCCTTATCCGGGTAGCCGCTACTTCGATGCCGCGCCGCGCTACTCGGGCGTGTACACCTGCAACACCTGGGCGGCGGACGCCTTGCGTGCCGCCGGATTACCGGTTCGCAGCCGTTTCACCTGGCTGGCGGGACAGCTCTGGCGCCAGGTAATCAAGCTCGCGGCGCGGCCCGTCGTCGCCTCAATCGCAGGGTGGCGGATTGCCGTTCTCGCAGACGGTGGTCGTGCCGCTTCCCTGGGGAACCACGACGGTGGTCTTGGCGGGCGGAGGAGGGCTCGAGCTGCTGATGCAGCCGGCTAGCAACCCCATCGCGAGAACTGCGCTGAATAGCACCTTCATTGATGACTCCTGTTCGTTCTAGATGTCAGCTCGCAGGGTCGATTTTGCGGGCCGCCGCCGAGTCATTTGCAGTGGCGCAGTGCGCATGGCGGTGTCCTCGCAAGTCCTACACTGCGGCGCCGCACGGAGGGCTCCGGGCCGGCCGCCAGCCGTCCCGACAGGCCGCCAGCTAGTGCGCGACTTCGCTGGTCGTACACGCGACTTCGCTGGTCGTACAGTAGTCCGCGACCCGTGGTACTGGATTTACCGCCGGTGTACGGCCGCGTACAGTCCCTCCATGCCGCGCAACTTTTTAGGGCATCGAGCGTTGAAGGGCCGGGGCGCCTCGTTCAATCCGACCGGCAGATTCGAGTCGCTCTCCCTCGAGCAGACGGACGATGGCTGGTACCAGGACGAGACGCCGGACAGCGTCAACGAGACGGTGCTGCCGGACCGTGCGCGCGGCGTCATCTCGACCAACGATTCGCCGGACGTGGGATTCGACCAGTCGATCAATCCCTATCGCGGCTGCAGCCATGGCTGCGTCTATTGCTTCGCGCGTCCCAGCCATGCGTATCTGGGCCTCTCGCCCGGCCTCGACTTCGAGACCAAGCTCTTCTACAAGGTGGACGCGGTCAAGCTGCTCGAAGCCGAGCTCGGCAAAGCGAGATACGTATGCAAGCCGATTGCGCTCGGTATCAACACCGACGGCTACCAGCCGCTCGAAAAGCGCCTCGAGGTGACCCGCGGCATTCTCGGCGTGCTCGCACGCTGCCGTCATCCGGTGACCATCGTCACCAAGAGCGCGCTGGTGCTTCGGGATCTGGACCTGCTCGAGGATCTCGCCAAGGACCGCCTGGTCTCGGTGATGCTCAGCGTCACCTCGCTCAGCGACGAGCTGAAGCGCACGCTCGAGCCGCGCACCGCGTCGCCGCTCGCACGGCTCAAGGTCATCGAGCGGCTGTCCCGCTCGGGAATTCACGTCGGAGTGCTGGTGGCGCCGGTGATCCCGGCGATCACCGACCACGAAATGGAGGATATCCTGTCGGCCGCCGCCGATGCCGGCGCCGCCACCGCGGGCTACGTGCTGCTGCGCCTTCCGCACGAGCTCAAGGTCATCTTCCGCCAGTGGCTCGCGGACCATTATCCGGATCGTGCGGCGCACGTGATGTCGCTGATCAATCAAGCGCGCGGGGGCAAGGATTACGACTCGACGTTCGGGGTGCGCATGAGCGGGACCGGCGCCTACGCCGAGCTGCTGCGCGCGCGCTTCGATCTTGCGGTCCGAAAGCTCGGGCTCGAGCGCTCGGCGACCCGCTACGAGCTCGATTGCACCAAGTTCCGGCCGCCCGGTCCCGCCGGCGCGCAGATGTCGCTGGAGCTGTAGCGCCGCTGAGAGGCCCAACGGCTAAACTCCATCGCCGGCAGCGGCTTCGATACGAAATAACCCTGCACGAGATCGCAACCCAATTGCGCCAGCGCATCCCAACCGAAGACGTTCTCCACCCCCTCGGCGACCACCTTGAGATCGAGGGCATGTCCGAGCTCGATCGTTGAGCGCAAGATCACATCATCCGCCGTCCCCGTCTCGAGTTCCCGGACGAACGAGCGATCTATCTTCAACTCGTTCACAGGCAGGCGCCTGAGGTGGGCAAGGGAGGAATAACCCGTGCCAAAGTCATCGATCGAGAAGCGAATCCCCACGACCCGCAAATGCTCCATGATTTGCAGGGTTTTCGGGAGATCGCCCATCGCGCCGCTTTCGGTGACCTCGAGCACGACCTGCGTGGCATCCGCCCCCGTTTGTGCGAGAAGCGACAGAACCGATTCCGCAAAGCCGGCGTCCGCGAGGTCCGCCGGAGACACATTGATCGAGACATCCAGAGCGAGCCCGGCCTGCTGCCAGAGACGCTGCTGACGCAATGCCGCTCCCAGAACCCAGGTAGTCAGCTCGCGTATGAGCCCGGTGCGTTCGGCGTGCGGAATGAATTCGCTCGGCGGCACAAGCCCTTTCTTTCGATGACGCCAGCGCACCAAGGCTTCGCACCCGACGAGCGTCCCCAGAGGCATCGACACTTTCGGTTGGTAATGCAGCTCGAGCTCGTCCGCCGCAATGGCGCGTCGCAGGTCGCCGAGAATCTCCAGCCGATGGCGATGGACTTCGTCATCGCCCCGCACAAAGGAGCTGAGGGGCACGGCTGTCTCCTTGGCGCGATACAGCGCGAGCTCGGCCCGCTGCAACAGGTCGGCCGCTCGGCTGCCATCCTCGGGGTATACCGAGACACCGATACGCGTTTCGAGCTGCAGCGAGACGCCGGCATACTCGAGCGCAGTTCGCAATTTATCACCGATGCGACGGCCCGCCGCTTCGGCGTCGTGCCCGGCCACTCCCTGGAGGACAAGGAAGAATTGATTCGATCCGATCCGCGCCACGCGTTCGGACATGCCGTCCCCGGATGCCAAGCGCCGGGCGAACGCTCGCAGCATCTCATCCGCCGCGGCGTGGCCCAGCGATCCGATGATATTTTCCCATTGGAGAATCTCGACGACGCAGGTCGTCAGCGGACTATTTTGCCGATCGTCCGCGGCCAGCATGGTATCCAAGAGCTCGCTCATGCGCGCTCGGGTCGGCAGACCGGTCAGAGGATCGTGCCACGCTTGATGGCGGATGATGCGCTCGCGCTCCGCGACGGCCTCGCGCATCGAGGTAAATGCACTCGCCAGCCGAGCGACCTCGGTCGTGGTAGCGATGGGAAGCGGGGTACCGTAGTCGCCGGCTTCCAGTCGCTCCACGGCCCGAGTCAGGTCCTCTACAGGACGCGTGGCACCCCGCGCAAAGAGCACTGCGAGGGCGCCCGCCACGGCGAGGATAACGAGCCCGATCCCGAGGATCGATGCGCGCAGCTCATGGTAGGGCCGCTCCGCGCTGCTGAGCGATTGCTGCAGAATGAGCGCAAGCGGAGCGTTGGCGGATCGAATCGGATTTTTCCAGCTCAGGAAGTCATCGCGCGGCGTATGTACCCGCAGCGGCATGGCGGAGGCGCCCGCGAAGGCCTCACCCGGCGCGCGGCGATCCCCCATGGGTAAGGAGCTTGCGACCCCTGTACCATCGCGATCCTGCGTGACGAACGACACCTCGACTCCTAAAAGATGCGCCATGTCCGTCGCAACGGCGTCGTTCAACGCAAACCCCATGGCCGCCCAGCCGATCGGGTCGGGCGCCAGTACCGGCGCGATCACCAGCTGATACGGGCGGCCGTCGATCAAGCGATAGAGCCGCAGCATCTGCCCGTCGGTGTCGCCGGCGATGAGGCTCTGCAGGTCGTCTTGCGTTCCGGCGGAGAGTGTAAGGGTGCTTGCAACCAGCCGCCCGTCGGGATCGAGCACGATCAGGACGTCCGCGCCGATGCGAGCACGATGGTTTTTAATTACAGATAAGAGGGTCGGTGAATCCGCTGAGGCGATGGCCTCCTTGAAGCCGAAGTCCGATACGAGAACCTCGACCGCCGTCGTGAGCTGGGTGCCGCGAAACTTCAGAATCTCGCGCGCCGTGTCGGCCGCGGAGCGCAGGCGCAGAGCGGCTTGTCGGCCCGCTTCATCCCGAGCCTTGAGGACTACGGCGAGCACCGTGGCCGATACCACGATCGTGACGATTCCGAGCACTAACGCAAGGATGCGAAAGCGGAAACTGCGTACAACTCGAAACGGCTCTCGCATGTCCCATCTTAATTCTGACGGTCTCCCGCTTCAGGGGACCGGGACCGATTTGAGAACCGGGTCGCGCTTGTCAGGAGATCTTTGTCTAAGCGGATCACACTCGTCTTTCTGAGCTTGCTGGCGGCTGCGGCGGCCGCGGTCGCGGGGGAGCTCGATGTGAGCGTCATCGACCGCGCGGGCCGAGGTGTTGCCGAGACCGTCGTGACGGTCGATCCGATCGATGCGCCGCACGCCTCGCCCGCTCCCGCCGCGGCCATCATGGACCAAAAGGACCTCGCGTTCGTGCCGCGCGTTCTCGTGATTGCGGTCGGCTCAAAGGTTGAATTTCCGAACAACGACAGCGTGAGCCACCAGGTGTATTCGTTCTCGCCGGCAAAGAAATTTCAGCTACCGCTTTATAAAGGCCAAGCCCACCCGCCCGTGGTCTTCGATACGAAGGGACTCGTGGTGCTCGGCTGCAACATCCACGATGCAATGGTCGGCTATATTTACGTCACCGACGCGCCCTTGTTCGGCACAACCGATGCCGCCGGCGCGTTCAAGCTGACCGGTCTGGCAGCGGGCGATTACCGGATCACGATATGGAGTCCTTTGATTGCCGATCCACCGGCAACGCTCGCTCGCACGGTGCACGTCGATGCGACCGAGGGGGCGAGGAGCCGACTCCAATTGACGCGCGATCTTCGATCCCGTCCCGAGCCGCGACCGCGGCGTAGCGATTGGGAATACTGATGTTCGCGGCGCGCTGTCTCGCATGCGCGCTCCTGATTTCGTGTGCGCAAGCTGCGCTCGCACAAGATCGGTTGGACGTCCTGGGCGCGCTCGATGTGCGCTGGATTCATGCCACGGGGGAACAGTCCTATCTCGACGGAGGCCCCGGGATTCTTCGGTTCGATCCGGATCACGAGGGCGTTCGGCTCGGGCGGGCGTTTCTTGTCCCGCGCTTGCGGGTCACGGACATCCTCACCCTGCACGCCGTGATAGACGCCTATGGCGACTATGGCGGTAACCCCCTGGACCTCAGTGAATTTTGGGCGGAGATACGGCCCTTCCCCTCGAATGCGCTGCGCTGGCGGCTGCGTCTCGGTGCATTTCACATGCCCGTGTCGCTGGAGAATCGCGGCGCCGGCTGGAGCGATGTCTACTCCCTCACGCCCTCGGCGCTCAACACCTGGCTTGGCGAGGAATTTCGCACCATCGGAGTCGAGGCGGAGGCGCGTTGGCTCGGCGCGAGTCGTGGATACCTCGGCGACATCGCGCTGGTCGGTGCCGTCTACGGATGGAACGATACGGCGGGAGAGCTTCTCGCCGACCGCGGCTTCGCGCTGAGCGATCGGCCGTCGACGCTGTTCGGGGGTCTCGGCCGACCGTCGACCAACTTCTATCGGGAGATCGATCACCGGCCCGGATTCTACACAGGGCTCACGTGGAGACATCATGACCGGCTCGAGCTCCGTGCGCTGCGCTACGACAATCTGGCCGATCCGTCGGCCACCACGAGCTCCGGCGACGGGGCTTGGCGGACGCGCTTCTCGAGTCTCGGCGCGCGCTTGGAACCGACCGCCAATTGGACCTTGATCACCCAGTACCTTGATGGCGACACGGCCATCGGCCCGAATGCCGTGGTGGATGATCAATTTCGCATGACCTACCGCGCCGCGTTCGCGCTGGCGAGCTTCGAATGGCGACGCGAGCGGCTCACCGCACGGTTCGATGATTTTCATACCCATCAACAGAGTGGCTTCTACGGGCCGCCGCGGGACGATGCGGGGCATGCGTGGACCGCCGGATGGACCCATGATTTGGGTCAGGAATGGCAGCTCGCCGCGGAGTGGATCCGGGTTTTCAGTCGCTTTCCGCCGCGAACCACCGTGGGGGATTCGCCGTCATTTCTGCAAACTCAGACGCAGATCGCGATTCGCTATCGCTTTCGTTTTGGCGTTTAGACCGGAGCGGGCCGGCGGGAACCTAGCGCGGGACGAAAAATTCGCTGTAGGTCATGATGCGATCGCCGCTCAGCTCGAGCAGGTCGACCAGCTCGGTGGACACGGTGACGCCCGTCACCTTCGAGAAAATATCGACGCGCCAGTGCGCCGAGACCCGCGGCCCTTCGATCACCAGCGAGATCAGATGATAATCGCTGAGGCGGAATACCTTGGTCATCATCGCAAGCCACGGACGAAACTCCGCCAGGCTGTCGGCGCGAATGGAGATCGGCTTATCGGCGCTCGCGCCGGCGATTTCGAAATGTCCCTGCTCGGCGAACAACCGGCACATCCCCGCGAGATCGCCGGCGATGCGGGCCATGTGCAAGTCGCGCACCATGCGCTCTGCTGCGGCTCGTTCAGTCACTCGATTGCTCCCGGGTGAGTCAGGGCGGCTCGAATTTCCGCACCGATCTTCTCGACTGCGGTGCGCGCATAGGGGATGACCGCACCAAGCCCATAAAACAGATGGATCATACCCGGGTGACAAGTATAGGCCAGCGCCGATCCTGAGGGGATCAGTCGCCTGAAATATTCTTGCGCCTCGTCCCGCAGCGGATCGCACTCGGCCGTGTGCACGATCGTGGGCGGCAATCCGCTGAGATCCGCGGCCCTGAGCGGCGAGATCCGCGGGTCCTCGGCATTCGTGCCGCCCCGATCGCCGTCCGGCAGGTAGTGCTCGAGGTCGTGATCGAGCGTGTCCTGATCGACCAGGTATCCGCAGGCAAATTCCGCGCGCGAGCCGCTGCGGCGTGCGTAATCCAGGATCGGACAGATCAGCACCTGCAGCGCCAGGGACGCGCCGCCGGATCGCGCCAGCGCGTGACAGGCGGCGGCGACCAGGGTGCCTCCGGCGGAGTCACCGCAGACGCCGAGCCTGGCGGCATCGAGGCCGAATTGCGCGGCGTGGTTCGCGATGTGGCGGATCGCCGCGGTGGCGTCGTCGAGACCGGCAGGGAAGCGATGCTCGGGCGCGAGCCGATACCCCACGGCAATGACGCGGCATCCGCTCCCGTGGCACAAGGCCCTGGCGATCGAGGCGTGAGTGTCGATCGAGCCCGCGACCAAGCCGCCGCCGTGGAAATACACCAGGCCCGGCAGCAAGCCGCCCCGCGGCCGCGCCGAGGCTTCGGCCTGCGGGCTGAGCATGCGGATGGCGAGCGGGCCCGCAGGGCCGGGGAGCGTGAGATCCTGCAGATCGCCGAGGGGTGCCTCGGGACCGCCGAGCCTCATCAGCTCGGCGAGCCGGGCGCGGCGCTGCTCGACGCTGACGCTGCGCGGGTTGGGCGGGTTGCCCGCCGCCAGCGCATCCAGGAATCGCTTGACGCGCGGATCGAGCGGCAAAGGCGTCAGGGCCGCTCGCGGCTCACAGCGCCAGTGCGCGCCGCGTCGCCGCCGGCCAGCGCGCGAGATCGAGCCCGTGGTTGGCGAACATGGCGACCACCAGCCGGTCGATGCCGAAGGCCACGCAACTGGTGTGCGCGGGCTCGCCGCGCGCGTCGTTCATGTTCCACACCAGGCCGAAATGGTCGCGGTGATAGTTGAAGCTCATGCAGGCGGTCGGGGCGGCCCCCGGGTAGTAGGGAATGAGCATTTCGAACTTGAGCGCCTGCTGGCGCTGGCTGACCGCCATGATCTGGCCGACACGCCCGAAGAAAGGATCGCTCGCGACATCGAGCGTGTGCGGCAGCGACAGGTCGGCCGCGATGGTCGGCGCGCGCGCCAGCCAGCGCTCGCGATACTCGACGATCTCCTGCGGCGACCCGATGCGCACGAACTCGCGCATGCGGAATGACTGCAGGCGGTCCAGACTCTTCGAAGGCTCGTGGCGGAACACATCGGCTTCGATGTCGAATTGCCAGCCGCCGGCGGGCAACGGGCCGCGCGCCGCGGCGATCGGATACACCGGATAGCAGGCGGCGGGCGAGAGCACGAGATCCGAGGCCGAGAGGGCGTCGGTCCACTCGCCGCCCGTCTCGTGACGGTCGGCCGCGGCGCGAATCGAGGCCTCGCTCCCATGCAGGGCGCACACGCAACCCAGCAGGTTGGGGAAGCTCTTGAGGTACCCGGATTTCTCGAGCTGCTTGCGGCTCATCACCGGCGGGAAGCGCATCACTTCGGCGTCGGGCTCGCGCAGCTGCGAAATGTACTGCTCGAGCCGCTCGGTCACCTGCACGTAGAGCGCGGTGCGGGCATACACGCCGTCGACGGCCATGGGCCGGAACAAAGCGGGTGTCAGGTGCGCAAGCGGGTCTTCGATGCGAGGGGTCGCGGAAGCATCGACCGACGAGGCAGTGTTCGGCGCATTCACGGGGGTTCGGACCTCTGTTGGCTCAGCCACTGATCGAGATCGGGAGCGAGGTCATCACCGATGTCATCGCCAGGTTGGCGAGAATGCGATCGTTATTGATCATGAGCGGCGCCGACAGCACGTCGCGCAGGTGCCGGCCGATGCTGAACTCGCTGTCGTTGCGGAAGCCGGACAGCCCGCAGGCGCGCAGCGCCGCGAGCACTGTCTCGACCGCGAGCTCCGAGGCCTGCACCTTGGTGAGCGTGATCATCGACTGGAATTCCAGCGCGGCGAGCGCCTTCTCGTCGGACATCACCGTCTGGTAGCTGCGCAGCGCCGCGCTCAACACGCTGCGCAGGGTACGGAGCGAGGAGGCGGCCTTGGTGAAATGCGGTGCACCCGGCGGCATCTGGCCGCCCGAGCCGCGCAGTGCGTTGCGCACGAAGCCCTGTGCCTTGAGGGTCGCGGCCGCCGCGATGCCGGCCCACACCGAGCCCCACAGGATGTGCGCATGCGGAACCATGGTCTGCGCATGGATCTTCTCGTAGGGATCCGGCATCACCTGCTGCGCCGGCGCCCGGGCGCGCAGCGCGAAGCCCTCGCTGTGCGTGCCGCGCATGCCGAGAGTATCCCAGGATTGCACCCGCTCGAGCGTGTAGTCCTTCTTCAAGAGCACCAGCAGCACCTGATCCGAACCGGCGGCGTCCGCGGCGCGGCGCGCCGTGGTGACGATGCCGTCCGCGTCGACCGCATAGGAAATGACGGTCGCCTTGCGCTCGAGCGTCACCTCCTCGCCGACGTGCTCGATGGCCGCCTCGCTCGAGCGCACGTTGCCGCCCGCCTGTCCTTCGGTGGTGGAGGAGGCCATCAGCAGCTGCTCGGCCGAAATCTGACGCAGAATGCGCTCCAAGGCGGCGTTGCCCTTGGAATGGCGGATGATGCAAGCCATCTTGATTTGGTGCATTGCAAAAATAAGCGCCGTCGAGGAGCAGGCCTGGCCGAGGATGAAGCAGACATCGGCCAGATCCGCGATCGAGGCACCCTCACCGCCCAAGGAGGTGGGCACCATGACCCCGAGCAGACGCTGCTTGCGGATCTCCGCGAAGGCGTCCGCCGGAAAAGCTGCGCCGGAATCGACGGCTGCCGCGTGCCGTGCCGCGGTCTCGGCGGCGATCCGCGCTCGCGCCGCGTAGGCGCTGTTGCCGGTGGTTAGAATCTGGGCGCCGGGGCTCGATGCTCGTTGGGGTTCCATAGATGCTCGCCTGCCTTTGGTTGGGGCTTCAAAGTCGACGCATTATGCTTAAGAGTTCTGCGCCCGACCGGACGGACTGCAGATATTTTCGAGTTGGTGACATGGTCCGTTTTCATCCCGGTGATATGTAAAGCTTCGACGCTCGTGGAGCTACACGGTATGATCCGCCGCCTCACCTTGGAGACTTAACAGTGGACACGCGGCTCAACGAAGTGTGCGACCGGCTGATAGGGCTGGTCAAGCAGGTTTCCGGCTCTGCCGCGGCATTCCCGAACCCCTTTCCGGTCGATACCCAGCTGAGCGAGCTGGGCGTCAGCTCTCTGAAGATGGTCAATCTGATGCTGGCGGTCGAGGTCGAGTTCGATCTCGCCATCCCCCAATCCGACATCACCCCCGAGAACTTTCAATCCGTGCGCTCGATCCAGGGGCTGGTCGAGAGGATGCTCAGCATGCGGCGGCAGTGAGCGCGGCGACCAGCTCCTCGATATCCGCATCCGAGACCTCGCCGTTGGTCGCGCAAATGCGCACCACGTCGCGCCCTTCGTAGGTTGCCGGGGCGACCCAGGCACGTCCCGACGCGACCACCCGACGCACCAGCGCGCGCACGTCGCGCTCTGCCGGCGGCAGCACGTCGAGCACGGCAAGCGGGGAGTCGTTCACGGCGGTCCAGCCGAGCGCCAGCAGCCGCTCGCGGATGCGCTCGACGACCGCGACCGCCCGCTCGACGTGCGCCCCGAGCCCCGGCCAGCCGGCCGCGGCCAGCGCGAGAAACAGCCGCAGCCCAAGGAAACGCCGCGACCACTGCACGCTGTTGAGATACGGATCGACGTTCGCGACGCTCGAGGGCATGAAGCTCGTGGAGGCATGAAAGGCCTCGGAGAGCAGCTCGCCGTGCGTGGTGATGAACAGCGCGCAGCCCATGGTGGTCGCCAGCCACTTGTGTGCGTCGATGGTGATCGAGTCGGCACGCTCGATTCCCGACAACCGGCCACGCAGCCGATCGGACGCGAGCGCCGCTCCGCCCCACGCCGCGTCGACGTGATACCAGAGCTTGTCGCGTCGCGCGATGTCGGCGCAGGCCTCCAGGGGATCGATCATGCCGCCGCCGGTGGTGCCGGCCGTGGCGACGATCATGACCGGAACGTGGCCCGCAGCGCGATCGGCCGCAATCGCGCGGTCGAGCGCCTGAGGGTCCATGCGCCCGCGGCCGTCGGTGTCGACCAGCCGCAAGGCGCCGCGTCCGATACCGGCCTGATGAGCGATCTTGAGCCACGCGATGTGGCACTCGCGCGAGGTGTAGAAGCGCGGTGCACCGGCAAAGGCGCGCGCGCCGTCGCGCGCGAAATCGGCGTGCGCCGCCGTCAGCGCGCAGAGCAGCGAGGTGTAGTTGGCCTCGGATCCGCCGGTCGCGAAATGTCCGGTTGCCGCCTCGCCCAGGCGAGCGCGGCGCGCCACCGCGCGGATCAGGTGATGCTCGAGCGCCACGGGAGCGGGCGAGGAGGCGGAGCTCGCGAGCTGCGGATTGAAAGCGCCGGTGATGCGGTCCGCACATTGCGCTGGGAAGTTCGCGCCCGGATTGAAAAGCCCGAAATAGCGCGGGTTCGACATCTGCACGATGCCGTGCTCCAGTCGCTCGATGCTCCAGCGTAACACCTCCTCGAGAGGGCGAGGCTCCTCGAAATTCATGGCCTCGAGTTCGGCGCGAAAGCGAGCCATGTCGATCGAGGGGGTCACCGGGCCGGCTTGCACGCGTGCCATGGCCGCCCCCAGGGCATCGCTCAGCCATGCATCGAGGCGGCTGCGCTCCGCGGCGGGCGGGAACAGCGCCGGAACGGCCCGCGGCAGGGTCGGGTCGTGCATCAGGAGGCGGCGGTCCCCGCGGCGGACGCGAGCGCCTGATCCAGATCGGCGAGGATGTCGTCGATGTGCTCGATGCCGACACTCAGGCGGATGCTGCCGGGACCGACGCCCGCCGCCAATTGCTCCGCCGGCGTCATCTGGCGGTGCGTCGTCGATGCGGGGTGACAGGCGAGCGATTTCGCGTCGCCCAGGTTGACCAGCCGCTTGAACAGCTTGAGCGCGTCGTAGAAACGGATGCCGGCCGGCAGGCCGCCGCGCACATCGAAGGTCAGCAACGAGCAGGCCCGGCCGCCGAGGTATTTCTGCACCAGCCCGTGATACGGGCTGTCGGGGAATCCGGCGTAATTGACCGTCTCCACGCGCGGATCGGCGCGCAGGAACTCCGCGACCCGGCGCGCGTTCTCGACGTGCCGGTCGATCCGTAGCGCGACCGTCTCGATGCCCTGCAGAAGCAAAAATGCATTCATGGGCGAGAGCACCGCGCCCATCGTGCGCTGATAGACGCTGCGGCAACGGCCCATGAAGGCGGCGGCACCGTAGTGCTCGGTGTAGACCAGCCCGTGGTAGGACTCATCCGGCTGGCTGAACATCGGGAAGGAGGCGGCATGCTCGCGCCAGGGAAAGGTGCCGCAGTCCACCACGGCGCCGCCGAGCGTGGTGCCGTGGCCGCCCATGAACTTGGTGAGCGAATGGATCACGATGTCGGCTCCGTGGTCCACGGGCCGCACCAGCATGGGCGTCGCCACTGTGTTGTCGACGATGAGGGGTAGGCCGTGACGATGCGCCACTTGCGCCAGCGCTTCCAGATCGCAGACATTGCCGGCGGGGTTGCCGACGGTCTCGCAGAACACCGCACGGGTGTTGGCATCGATCTTCGCCTCGATATCGGCCGCGCGGTCGGATTTGGCGAACCGCACCTGCACACCCTGGCGGGGCAAGATGTGGCCGAACAGCGTGTAGGTGGTGCCGTAGAGCTGCGGCACGGAGACGATATTGCGTCCCATTTCGGTGACGTTCGCGGTGGCGTAATAGAGCGCCGTCTGTCCCGAGCTCACGCTGAGCGCACTCACGCCGCCCTCGAGCTGGGCGACGCGCTCTTCGAGGACGGCGGTGGTCGGATTGCTGATGCGCGTGTAGCGGAACCCCTCGACCTCGAGGTTGAACAGGGCCGCGCCGTGCTCCGCGCTGTCGAAGGAGTAGGCGGCGGTCTGGTAAATCGGCACCGCCACCGCCTTGGTGGCCGGGTCCGAGTCGAATCCGCCGTGAATCGCGATGGTCTCTTTTTTCATGCCTGGAATGTTCGTAATTCGATGGGGCCGAGTGTAGCGCAACCGCGCTCGGTCACCAGGGCGCCGGTCGGTAATCCTTCAGAAACTTTCCCCACAGATGGGTGCCGGTGAGCCGTCCGGAGAAGATCGGATCGAGAATGCGGGCCGCGCCGTCGATTATGTCGAGCGGCGGAGCAAAGCCGAGCTGCGACTTGCGCGCCGCATGTATCGCGGGATCCTCATCCGTCACCCATCCGGTATCGACGGCGTTCATATGGATGCCGTCCCTCACGAAATCCGGCGCGCTGGTGCGGGTCATCATGTTGAGCGCCGCCTTGGCCATGTTGGTGTGAGGATGCTTGTCGGTCTTGGTGGTCCGGTAGAACTGGCCTTCCATGGCGCTGACATTGACGATGTGCTTGTCGTGCGCGGCGGTCCGCAGCATCAGGGGCTTCAGGCGCGCATTGAGAATGTAGGGGGCAATGGCATTGATCAGATGCACCTCGAGCAGCTCCGGGGTCTCGACCTCGTGCAGCCGCAGCCGCCAGCTGTTGACCTCGCGCAGGTCCAGCTGCTGCAAGTCCTCGTCATAGCGGCCGGCAGGAAAGATCGAGCCGCCGTCGGCGAAATCCTCGGACCGCGCCGCGGGCAAGCCGCGCGCGCCCGCCTGCGCTCCCTCGAGCTCGCGCCGCAACTCCTCGTGCAGCTCCAACGGTGCCCGCCAATCGAGGGGCAGCGCCGCCGCGGGCTGCGCTTCCTTGGTGAGCAGGTGCCGGAAAAAGCCGGCGGGCCGGCGCACCGTCTGGCAGGCGTTGTTGAGAATGTAATCGAGCCGCGGCAGGCGTTCGCCGAGAAAGTGCGTGAAGGTCTCGACGCTCGGCGAGTGGCGCAGATCGAGCCCATGGATCTGCAGGCGGGCGGAAAACTCCGCATAGTCGACCTGTTGCGCGTAGCGCTCCACCGCATCGACCGGGAAGCGCGTGGTGACGACGACCTGTGCACCCGCCCGCAACAGCTTGAGCGAGGCCTGAAAGCCGATCTTGACGCGGGCACCGGTGATCAGCGCGACGCGCCCGCTCAGATCCGCCGTCTGCTCGCGCTTGGCGTAATTGAAGTCGCCGCACTCGCCGCACAGGGCATCGTAATAGCGGTGCACGGTCGAAAACGGCCGCTTGCACACATAGCAGGCCCGTTCCCGCTTGAGCGCCGGGCGCTCTTCCGGCTCCTCCCGCGGAGGCTCCAGCCAAAGCGGAGCATAGGCGGCGGCACGGCGCTGAATGCGAAGCCCGGCCTGGGCGATGGCGCCGCGATCGTGCGCCCGCGCGGCTTCTCGATCGGCGCGCCGGAACGCCTTGGCCATCCGCACGAGATCGCGCCGCTCGGGTTTGGCCACGAGTCCGGCGAGCATGAGGAGCTCGCGCCGTTGCTCGCGGGAGAGCCGGGTGAGATGGGAGCGGTCGGCCTCGATGAGACGCAGCACCTCGAGGCAGGTACGCACCTCGTCTTCGGACAGGGCGGCGGCCTTCGGTGTGTCGGCGGGCTTCGGGCTGTCGGCGAGCTTCGGGGTGTCGGCGGGAGAATCCATGGCGGCATTGTAATGGTAGGGTGCCGCGTATGCGCTCCGCGATTGACCAGGGGGCCTATCGGCCAGGCGGCGTCGGGATCGGCCGACACGGATCCAAGGAGCGGTGATCTGAATAATCCGTCGGGGTGGCGTAGCATCCGGTTATATTTTGATCATTCCGGGCTCGGCGTGGCACTAACTCCCGAGTCGACAGAATTCCCTCTCGGTCGAGGTGTGTCATGAATATGCTCCTGCGTGATTGCCCGAGCCTCCGGAGAATGTATCCGTGTATGTAACTGCGGTGGGAACCGCGCTGCCCCCTCGACGTTACACCAAGAGCGATTGCTGGCAGGCGTTCGCGGATTCCGTGTGGTTCGAGCGCCTGGATGCGAGGTCGCGTGCGGTGGTGAAGACCGTCCTCGGCCGCGACAACGGCATCGAGGAGCGCCGGCTCGCGGTCGATACCCTCGCGGAGGTATTCGCGATCGACCCGGATACGTTGCAACAGCGTTTCGAGCTCAATGCACCCACGCTCGCGGCCGATGCCGGCCGCCAGGCCTTGCTGCGCGCCGCCCTCGAGCCTCAGGCCATGGACGCGGTCATCGTCAGCACCTGCACCGGATATCTGTGCCCGGGCTTGAGCGGCTACATGGTCGAGCGCCTCGGTTTGCGGCCGGACATTCGTTGTTTCGACCTGGTGGGCCAGGGGTGCGCGGGGGCGCTGCCGAACTGGCAGGTGGCCGATGCGCTCCTCGCCGCCGAGCGCTGCGAGCACGTGCTCTCGATCTGCGTCGAGGTCTGCAGCGCCGCCATGTATCTCGACAACGAACCCGGCATTCTGGTCAGCGCCTGCCTGTTCGGTGACGGTGCGGGCGCCGCGGTCCTGTCGAGGACGCCGTCATCCGATCGCCGTGCCGTCGAGTGGCGGGACTCGGTCTCGGTGGTCAATCCGGACGCGCGCCAAGCGCTGCGCTTCGAGCAGCGCGCGGGCATGCTGCGCAATGTGCTGACGCGCGCGGTGCCGCGCATCGCCGCCGAGCATGTCGAGCAGATCCTGCAGGCGGCGCTCGAGCGCACCGGCGTGGCCCGCGCCGACATCACCAACTGGATCATGCACGCCGGCGGCCGCGATGTGCTGCTCGCGCTCGAGGATCGTCTGTCGCTGCCCCCGCAGGCGCTGCGCTACAGCCGCGAAGCGCTGCGGCTGTTCGGCAATCTGAGCAGCGCCTTCGTGTATTTCGTGCTCGAGGCGGCGTTGCGCGATGAGGCGGAGGGAGGCTGGTGGTGGATGTCCTCCTTCGGTGCGGGCTTCAGCTGTCATGGCGCATTGCTGTCGGTGCAGTGACATCGATGCCCGTTCTGCCTCGCCTGGTGGTCCCGGAGGTGCTCGATGAGCTGGCGGCGGATGATCCGCGGGCGCAGCGCTCGCGACGCGACCTCAGGATCGTCCACACCGTCATGCGATCACCCTCGATCCTGCGGCGGCTGATTGCGAGGCTGTCGCTCGAGGCATCGCCTTGCCGGATCATCGAGCTGGGAGCGGGCGACGGCTCGCTCATGCTCCGCGTCGCGGCTTCGCTCGGTGCGCGCCTGCCGCGCGTCGAACTCACGCTTCTCGATCGGGTGGATCTCTTGACGGACGCCACCCGCGCGGCCTACCGGCGGCTGGGCTGGGAAGCGACCGGCGTGCGTGCCGATGTTCTCGACTGGGCGGGGGCCGCCGCGAGCGACCCGTATGATTTATGCATCGTCGCCTTGTTTCTGCACCATTTCCGCGCCGCACAATTGGAGGCAATTCTGCAGGGCATCGCATGCCGGGCGAACGCGCTGGTGTGCATTGAGCCGCGCCGGTCGGCGCTCGCCCGGGTTGCGGCCGGGTGCGTCGGCGTGATCGGGGCGGGCGCGGTGACGCGCGGCGATGCCGTCAAGAGCGTGGTTGCCGGCTTCCGGGACGGCGAGCTCACGCAAGCCTGGAACGGCTCGGCCGGGAACGGCACGGCCAGGATCGGCACGGAGTGGATCCTGGAAGAATTCGCGGCGCTGCCCTTCACGCACTGCTTTACCGGGCGGCGCGTCGCGCAGCCGCGCGCCACGCAGCCGCGCGCCACCGAAAGCCATGTCCCGCCTCGTTGATGCGCTGGTGATCGGGGGCGGCCCGGCGGGGGCGGCGAGCGCGATCTTTCTGGCGCGCGCCGGCTGGCAGGTGCTGCTGGTCGAGCAAAGCGCCTACCCCCGACAGAAGGTCTGCGGCGAATGCGTTTCCGCGGGAAGCTTGCAGGTCCTCGATGAGCTGGGAATCGGTGAGGCGTTTCGCAGCCTCGCAGGCCCCGAGCTATGCCGGGTGGGATGGATGGACGCGTGGACGGCGCTCGACGCCGAATTCCCGGCTTGCGCGGACGGCCCGTACCCGTACGGCCGAGCGATCGGCCGGGATCGGCTCGACCAGCTGCTGATCGAGCGCGCACGTTCGCTGGGCGTCGAGGTGCTGCAGCCGGCGAAGGTTGCGGCCGTGCGCGGCGGTCCGGGAGCGTTCGAGGCAGAGCTGGAGTGGCAGACGCGCATGGCAGGAAACCCGGGGCGCCGGGTGACCGCGCGTCACACCCGCTGCGCGCGCGCCGTCGTCGACGCGCACGGCTCCTGGGAGCCGCCGCCGCGGGGCGTCGCATTCGGCGCGGGCGCCGGGCCCTCCGGCGCGCCGAAGAAAGCGTCCGATTTATTCGCCTTCAAGGCGAGTTTCGCCGAATCGGGCCTTGCCCCTGGCTTGCTTCCGGTGATCTCACTCGACGGCGGGTATGGAGGGGCGGTGGTGGCCGAGCGCGGCCGGACCACGCTCGCCTGCTGCATTCGCCGCGATCGCCTCCAGGCCTGCCGCCGCTCGATGCCCGGCGCCACCGCGGGCGAAGCCGTCGCGGATTTCCTGCAGCGCTCCTGCGCGGGCGTGCGCCGGATACTGCTCGACGCGCAGCAGCTCGGGGCATGGCTGAGCGTTGGGCCGATTCGGCCCGGTATCCGCGTTGGGTACTCGCCCGAAGTCTTTTGCGTGGGAAACGCCGCCGGCGAGAGTCATCCCCTGGTCGGGGAGGGCATCGGCATGGCGCTGCAATCGGCCCGGTTGCTGGCCGAACATCTCTCGCAGGTTCGCCCGCAGACGCTCGACACCCGCCGTACCGGCGAGCTGAACCGCGGCTACGCCCGCGCCTGGCGCGGCGCCTTCGCGGGCAGAATCCGCTTTGCCGCGACCGCGGCCCATGCCGCGATGCACCCGGCGCTTTCCGCGCTGTCGCGAACGCTACTTGCGCGGCGCCCGGCCATGCTCACGCGAGCGGCTCGCTGGGCGGGAAAGGCAAAGCCTGCCATCCTTCGACGCTACGAGGAAACTACATGACCACGCTCGATACCCTGCAGGATCTCCTGGTCCGTGATTACGGCCTGCCGCGCGAGCGGCTGGTGCCGGAGGCGCCGCTCGACACGCTGGGGATGGATTCGCTCGGCATGCTCGAGCTGATGTTCAAGATCGAGGACAACTTCAAGGTCCGCATCCCGGGCGATGCGCCGACGAACCTCAGGACCGTGCAGGACGTGGTCGCCTACGTGGACGGACTCATCGCGCAGCGTCCGGCAACGGCGCAGCCGCTCAGCGCCGCAAAAGGTGCCGCGAGTTAGGCCCACATGAAGGAGCGGCGCGTAGCGATCACCGGGCTCGGGGTGATGGTGCCGATCGGCAGATCCATCGCGGAGCTCACGGACAATCTCGCGCAGGGCCGGTCGGGGGTCCGCCGGCTCGAGGCCTCGCTGTGCGGGAAACTGCGCGTATCGATCGGCGCAGCCGTCGATTTCGACGCCGCAGCGGCTTTCGAGCCGCCGCGCCTTCGCCTGCTGGATCGCGTCAGTCAGCTCGCGCTCATCGCCGCGGCGCAGGCGCTCCAGAACGCCCGCCTGCGCATCGACTCGGAGCGTCGTGAGCGCTGCGGCGTCTTCGTGGGCTGCGCGCTGGGCGGGGCACAGTCCACGGATGCGGGTTATCGAACCATCTATGGCGAAGCGTCCGACCGGGTGAATCCGTACACCGTGCTGGCCGCCATGACGACGGCTCCTGCCTCCTGGATTTCCATCGAGCACGGCCTTTTCGGGCCGAGCCTCACTTACTCGACGGCATGCTCCTCCTCCGCGGTGGCGATCGGCGAGGCCGCGCGACGGATTCGATCGGGCGAGGTCGACGTGATGCTTGCCGGCGGAGCGGAGGCGCCGCTGACGTTCGGCGTACTGAGCGCCTGGGATGCGATGCGCACGCTCGCGACCGAAGACGCGCACGATCCTGGCGCGTCCTGCCGGCCTTTTTCGCGCAACCGTACCGGGCTGGTGCTCGGCGAGGGCGCCGCCTTCGTGGTGCTCGAGGACTGGGAGCACGCCGCACGCCGGGGCGCGCACGTTCATGCCGAGCTCACCGGCTATGGGCTGACGAGCGATGCCTCGCACATCACGCGCCCCAGCCTGGCGGGACAGGCGAGCGCGATGCGGGCCGCGCTCGCCGAGGCCGGCCCGGCGGCTCACCCGATCGGGTACATCAACGCCCACGGCACGGGCACCCAGCAGAACGATGTGACCGAGAGCGGCGCGATCAAGGAAGTTTTCGCGGACCGCGCGTATTCGATCCCGGTGAGCTCCAGCAAGGCCGTGCATGGACACTTGCTGGGCGCGGCCGGTGCGCTGGAATTCATCATTGCCGTCATCTGTCTGGAAAAGCAGATGATCGCGCCGACCATGCACCTCGACGCCCCCGATCCCGACTGCGATCTGGATTACGTGGCGGAGGGCGCGCGCTACGGAGTCGGGCTCGAGGCCGTCATGTCCAACTCCTTCGCGTTCGGCGGCACCAATGCGGTGTTGATTGCGGAGACAGCAGTCAGCTAACGTCGATGCGGCGCCGGGCGGCAGCAGGGCCGCGCACAAGCGGTGTAACGCGCGGATAACCCGGCAGTGCGGGGGCTCGAGCCGGGCGCTCGTTCGCGGCGCCGGGCGCTTGTCGAGGTTGCATTACCGTGGTAATGTGACGCATGGCCATCGCTCAATCAAAAGTAACCGCGCAAGGGCAGATTTCAGTGCCGGCGGAAGTCCGTAAGAAGCTGGGCATAGGGCCGGGCTCGGTGCTCGAATGGGACGAGCAGGATGATCAGGTCGTCGTTCGTCGGGCTGGCCGCTATAGTTCGCTGGATATACATCAAGCGCTTTTTTCGGGAAAAGACCCGCAGAGGCGTCCCCTGGATGTAAAGGAAGGAATTCGCAAGCACATCCGCAAGCGACATGCGCGCGGTTGACACCAATGTACTGGTGCGGCTGGTCGTGCGTGACGATCCTGAGCAAGTCCGCTCCGCGGAAGAGTTCATCGCAGGCGGCGCCTGGGTGTCGCACCTCGTGCTAGCCGAGACCGCATGGGTGCTCGACGCCGTGTTTGAGCGCACCGCCGGGCAGATCGGTACGGCCGTGGAAATGCTGCTCAATCACCAGGAGCTCACCGTGCAGGATGCAGAGTCGGTGACCTCCGCGCTCGAGAGTTTTCGGAAGCGTCCGGCTCTGGGCTTCTCTGACTGCTTGGTGGTGGAGATTGCCCGCAAGGCGGGGCACCTGCCGCTCGGCACATTCGATCGAGATCTTTCCAAAATCGACGGGGTCGAGCGGTTGAAGTAGGAGGCGCGCCGGCAGGTAGTAGACTAAAGCATGAGCGCCAGAATCCCCGGGAAGAACGACCAGCATTGGCGGACACGGCTGATTCACGCCACTGCGCGCCCATCGTCCGATTTTCGGTCGCTCGTGACTCCGGTCTATCGGGGCTCAACCGTGGTATTCGAGCGTTTCGCCGATGTCGTTGACGACTGGCGCCAAGCCGCTGGCTACAGCTACGGCTCATATGGTACCCCAACCACGCGCGAGCTCGGTGGGCGGATCGCGGATCTCGAGGGCGCCTGGCACACGTTCGTAACCCCCGGCGGCCAGGCGGCGATCACGCTGGCATATTTCGCGTTTTGCCGGAGCGGCTCGCACGTATTGTTGCCGACGAACGCATACCGATCGGGCTCGGAACTTGCTTTCGACCTCCTGCGTGATCTCGGCGTCGAGGCCGAAACCTATTCTCCCGGCATCGGGCCTGACATTGCCTCGCTCATCCGCGACAACACGAGTCTCATATGGTGCGAGAGTCCCGGTTCGGTGACGATGGAAGTCGAGGACGTGCCGGCGATCGTTCGGGCCGCACATGCCCGCAATGTTCCCGTCGTCCTCGATAACACCTATGCGGCGGGTGTCCACTTCGATGCGTTCGCGCACGGTGTCACGTGCTTCTCGGTTCGGTATCGGTTGCGGATCAGAGAAACTTCGAGCGCGTCGGTCGTGCGTTTGGCCAGCTCGGCATGAATGCATCTCCCGACGACTGCTCCCTGGCACTGCGCGGGCTGCAAACCCTGGGGGTCCGGCTCGATCGGCTGGAGCAAAATACGTTACAGGTAGCCAAATGGCTCAAGGCGCGGCCTGAAGTTCAACAGGTCTTGCACCCAGCGATGCCGGACTGCCCGGGCCACGAATTGTGGAAGAGAGACTTCACGGGATCGTCCAGTGTGTTCTCCCTGATTCTGTCGAACGAGTGGACGCCTGCTCGTGTCGCGCTCTGGATTGATTCCCTCGCGCTCTTTCGCATGGGCTTCAGCTGGGGCGGCGCCGCCAGCCTCGTGATGGCTTATCCGACCTTATCGCGCCTGAGTGGTGGTCGTGGCCCAAGACTGGTACGTCTGAACGTAGGTCTCGAAGAGCTCAGGGATCTCATCTCCGACCTCGAGCAGGCCTTTGAAAGGGCACGCAGCTCCTGAGCCGCAGCAGACGCGCTGGTGCGCCTAGCACGGCCGTTCAGCGGCGCGGGATCGACGTCATCGGGGCCGCGGCCTTGGTTTCGTTTTCTTGGCATGCGACGTCTTCGGCTTGTCGGTGCGTTTCGCATCACCCTCGGCGAACGCGCCGATGGACGCGTGCAATGCCACTGCCAATGCGGCTTCGCCGCCCACCAGTGCCGCCCACGACAACTCAACTCCGTTACGTTTGCCCTTAAGCGTAACCTTCAGCCCTTCTTCGCTGATGGCAACCACGTATTCGCGACCGTTAATGCGTATTGCGCGCTTCAATATTCCATGGACGGGGGTGATCATCGATACTACCTCTATCTCTTGCGCATGGTTACCGCCGCGCTCGGTGCTGTGCAGGGTTCTGCAGGCGCAGTATCTCCGCCCGGGCCCATTGGTGCAGTGCCATATACCCGGCATGACAGAGGTAAAGCGGATGTGTAATCATATACACACTGGGTCAATTTCCCGAAGTAAAGGCGCCATGAGCAAACGCATCAATGTGATGATCGACGAGGATACGTGGAGCTTGCTGGGCAGGATTCCCGCCGGCGAGCGCAGTCGTGCCATCAACGAGGCGATACGCGCCTGGGCCTCTCGACGCCAGCGTAGAGACTCGGTGCGGGAAATGGATGCCCTGCGCGCGCAGTTACCTAAAATCAGTACGGACGAAGTAGCCAGGTGGATTCGCGAAGATCGGGAGCATGGCCACTAATGCCGATCCCGTTGGTGGTGCCTGACGCATCGGTCGTGCTCAAGTGGGTGCTGCCATCGGATGATGAACCGGACGCGGAGAAAGCGCTGCTCCTACGCGCAGCCATCTTGGACGAAACGGTAAAGGCGATCCTTCCCGGGCTGTGGCTCTACGAGGTCGGTAACACGGTAGCACGTCGGTTTCCGGAACATGCCGCAGCGTGGCTTTCGGCACTGATGAAGTTTGGGCTGGAGGAATCGTTGCCGTCTCCCCGGTGGCTGGCGAAAGCATTGGAGTTGACGGATCGCTACCAGGTGTCGTTTTACGACGCGACCTATCATGCGCTGGCGCTCATACACAACGGCCAGTTCGTCACTGCCGATGCTCGGTATATCGCCCGCGTTTCGGAGTCGGGGGGCATAGTAGGGCTCGGTGAGTGGGATCCGCCTCGGCCATTGCCGATACGCGGGAATCCCGCGTAAACGCATAGCATGCAAAACCTTGTGAAAATAGGCATTTCCTCAGAAAAAAGCAGCACTTTGCTCGACCGACGGCTGTCGGTTGCGCCAATGATGGACTGGACCGACCGCCATTGCCGCTTCGTTCATCGCCTGCACGCGCCGCATGCGCTGCTCTACACGGAGATGATCGTCGCGCCGGCGATCGTTCTGGGCAACGCGCAGCGCCTGCTGGCGCACGATCCGTCGGAGCAGCCGGTCGCTCTGCAGCTGGGCGGTTGCGATCCGACGCAGCTCGCCGCCGCTGCGCGCATCGGGGCCGAGGCGGGCTACGCGGAGATCAATCTGAACGTCGGCTGCCCGAGCGATCGGGTGAAAAGCGGATCGTTCGGCGCATGCCTCATGCTGCGGCCGCAACTGGTGGCGGATTGCGTGCGCAGCATGCGTGATGCCGTGCCGGCGCAAGTGCCGGTGACGGTGAAATGCCGCATCGGTATCGACGACCGCGACGAGTACGAGTTCCTCGCCGCCTTCGCTGAGGCGGTGGTGGGCGCCGGCGTGGATGCGCTCATCGTGCACGCGCGCGTCGCCGTGCTCGGCGGGCTGAGCCCGAAGGAGAATCGCGAGATCCCGCCGCTCAAGTACGGGCACGTGCACCGCCTGAAGCGCGACTATCCGGGGCTGCCCGTGGTGATCAACGGCGGTATCGGCGATGTGGCCTCGATGTCGGAGCATCTCGCCGCGGGTCTCGACGGGGTGATGCTCGGCCGCGCGGCCTATCATCGACCGGCGCTGCTGGCCGAAGCCGAGCGCGCTCTGATCGATCCGGCCTGGAGGGTGCCCCCGCCTGTCGAGATCATCGAGCGCCTCCTGCCCTACGCCAGGGCACGGCTCGCGGCGGGGGAGAGGCTGCATTCCGTGACGCGCCATCTGCACGGCCTCATGGCGGCCCGCGAGGGGGCCCGGGCATGGCGGCGCTGCCTGTCGGAAATCGCCTCGCGGCCCGGAACGCCGCCGGAGGCGCTGCATTCCGCGCTATGCTTGCTGAATCGGGAACGGGCCGCCTGAAAGCGAGCGGAACGGTAAAAAGGCCGGAACGATAAAACGGCCAGAACCGTAAAACGGACCGGAACGGTAAAACGGACCGGAACGGTAAAACGGCCGGAACGCGGGAGTACAGGTTAAGTATAATTTGCCGGCGCAATGGGAAAGGAAATCGAACTTGCCATCGTATTTGCCGACGTCGTCGGCAGCACCAAGCTCTATGAATTGCTTGGAGATTTGCGTGCCCGCGACATGGTGGGCATCTGCATCGAGGTGATGCGCGCGGCGACCGAGCAAAACCACGGCACGGTCATCAAGACCATGGGCGATGAGGTCATGGCGACCTTTTCGACCGCGGACGACGCCCTCAACGCGGCCGCCCAGATGCAGAAGCAGATCGTGATGCACCCCGCGCTGAAGGTCGACGAGCAGGCGGTCGCCATCCGCATCGGCTGCAACTTCGGGCCGGTGGTGCACGAAAATCGCGATATTTTCGGCTCGGCCGTGCATACCGCCAACCGCATGACCAGCCAGGCGAAGGCCGGCCAGATCATCACCACGGCGACCATGGTCGACCAGCTGTCGAACGAATGGCGCGCCTCGGTGCGCCAGATCGACATTGCAACCCTCAAGGGACGCTCGAGCGAAGTGGTGCTCTACGAGGTGCTGTGGCAGACCGAGGACATCACCAGCATGGTGCCGGCGATCGCCATCACCTCGCGCGAGCGGGCCAACAAGACCCAGCGCCTGCGTTTGCGCTACCAGGGGCAGGAGATCCTGGTCGAGGACGGACGCGCCAACATCACCATGGGGCGCGCGGAAGAGAACGACCTGGTCGTGAAGGGAAACCTCATCTCGCGATTGCATGCCCGGGTGGAGTTCAACCGCAACAAATTCATGCTGATCGACCAGAGCACGAACGGCACGTTCGTGCTCGGCAAGGACGGCGAAGAGGCGTTCGTGCGACGCGACTCCATGCAGATTCGCGGTGAGGGACTGATCGGTCTCGGCAAGGCGCCGGACAGCAACTCCTCGCAAGTGATCCGCTACGTTTGCGAGGAGTGAGCGGCCTGGCCCGCCGGGCGAGCACGGCGGGACGGAGCGGTCGAGGCGCGACCTCTACGGGAGGCCGCGCACCCGCGCCATCGCACCCTCGAGCTCGGCATGCAGCGCCCGTGGCACGTGATCGGCGAACTCCGCGAGATAGGCGCCCACCGCCTCGAACTCCGTGAGCCACGCAGTCGGTGAGACTGCCAGCAATTCCTCGAGCGCCGAGGCCGGCAGGTCCAGCCCGGCCGTGTCGAGATCCGAGCGCCGCGGGAGATATCCGATCGCGGTCTCCTGCGCATCGGCGGTGCCGTTGCAGCGCTCGATGATCCAGCGCAACACCCGCATGTTCTCGCCGAAGCCGGGCCACAGATACTTGCCGGCGCCATCCTGACGGAACCAATTGACGTGGAAAATCTGCGGCGGAGCGCTGAGCTTGGCGCCGACGTTGATCCAGTGCCCCCAGTAATCGCCGTAGTTGTAGCCCGCGAACGGCTTCATCGCCATGGGATCCCGGCGCACCACGCCGACCGCTCCGGTGGCCGCCGCCGTGGTTTCCGAGGCGACACCCGCGCCCACCAGAACGCCGTGGGGCCAGCTTCGAGCCTGGTAGACCAGGGGCGCCAGCGAGCGGCGCCGGCCGCCGAACACGATCGCTGAAATCGGTACTCCGCCGGGCGCATCGGCCAGCGGCGAGTAGGCGGGGTTCTGGCGCGCATCGACCGTGAAGCGCGAATTCGGGTGTGCCGCGGGCCCGTTGGCGGGATCGTACTTGCGGCCCTGCCAGTCGAAGGCGGGCTTGCCCTCGGTGAGGCCCTCCCACCAAGGCTGGTTGTCCTCGGTCACGGCCACGTTGGTGAAGATGGTGTCGCGCCGGATGGTCTCGTAAGCGTTGGCGTTGCTCTTCAGATTGGTGCCCGGAACGACGCCGAAATAGCCCGACTCGGGATTGATCGCGTAGAGCCTGCCGTCCTTGCCCGGATGGAGCCAGGCGATATCATCCCCGATGGTGCGCACTTTCCACCCGGGGTAGCTGGCCGGTGGGATCAGCATGGCGAGATTGGTCTTGCCGCACGCCGAAGGGAAGGCACAGGCGAGGTAGTGAGTCTCGCCCTGCGGATTCTCGATCTCGACGATGAGCATGTGCTCGGCGAGCCAGCCTTCGGTGCGGGCTTGCCAGCTGGCGATGCGCAGCGCATGGCATTTCTTGCCGAGCAGGGCATTGCCGCCATAGCCCGAGCCGTAGCTCTTGATCGAGAGCTCTTCGGGAAAATGCATGATGAAGCGCCGCTCCGGGTCGAGCTCGCCGGTCGAGTGCAGGCCTTTGATGAACGTGCCGTCGCGCGCGATGCGCTCGAGCGCCGCGCGTCCCATGCGCGTCATGATCCGCATGTTGAGCACCATGTAGGCGCTGTCGGTGATCTCGACCCCGCACCGGGAGAGCGGCGAATCGAGCGGGCCCATGCAATACGGGACGACGTACAGCGTGCGTCCGCGCATGCAGCCGGCAAACAGCGCGTCCATCTTGGCATGCGCCTCTTGCGGCGGCATCCAGTGGTTGTTCGGTCCTGCGTCCTCCCGATTTCTCGTGCAGACGAAAGTGAGATGCTCGACCCGTGCGACATCGGACGGCGCGGAGCGATGCAAATGACATCCGGGGAAGCTGCTCGGGTTGAGCGGCAGAAGGTCCCGGGTCGCGACCAGCCCCCGCTCGATGCTGCGGCGCTCGGCCTCGCTGCCGTCGCACCAGTGGATGCGCTCCGGTTGCGTGAGCCGCGCGACCTGGTCGACCCACCCCGACACGTCGCGAGTCAGGGACGCCAGGGGCGTAATGTGTTGCGCGGCGGTGGCCATGAGCAACTCCTCTTCAAGAATCGTTTTTAGACTGTGCAGGATGACAGATGGTTCGATAGTCGCCAACCCCTCGGCGGGCGCGGCGGCGGCACCAAGAATTTCTTCGTTTCAAACTAAGAATGATGTATAAACGTTTGATTATTAATATATATCTTAGGAGATCTCGATCGGGTCGCCGCGCCGCGGCGGCCTCTCTGCTGGCTGTACAGCTGCTGCTCGCCGCAGCCGGCAGCGCGGCGCTGCCCGACACCGGCACGACGCACGATCCGCGGCTCTCGGTCAAGGCAATCGCCGAAGTGGAGGTGAACACCATCGAGCGGGGGCGCGAGACCGTCAAGCTCGTGCCGGCCGACCGGGTCGTGCCGGGCGATGAGGTCATCTACACCGTGGAGATTCGCAACAAGGGGGCGATGGCAGTGCCGCCGCCCCGGGTGGATTATCCGGTCCCCGAGCATATGCGCTATGTCGAGGACACCGCCGCAGGTCCCGGGGCGGAGGTGAGCTTTTCGGTGGACGGGGGCCGCAGCTTCGATCGGCCGGAGAACCTCAAAGTGCTCGGACTGGACGGTCGCAAGCGCCCGGCGACGGCGGCCGACTACACGCACATCCGCTGGCAGCTCAAGCACATTCTCAAGGGCAATTCGGTGGCGTACGCGCGCTTTCGGGCGGTTGTGAAATAGTCGAGGCACAAATGGCGCGCGACGCGGCGCCGTGTGCATCGTACGCTAGCGGCTCCCGTCAGACTGAACCGTTGCGAGCTCATCATCGATACCGACTATCAAGAATTATTCGGCCCCGACGGCCCACTTGCGAGCGCCCTGCCGGGCTACGCCCATCGGCCGGAGCAGGCGGCGATGGCCGCGGCGGTCGGCGCGGCGCTGAGCCGATCCGAGCCGCTGATCGTCGAGGCGGGTACCGGTATCGGCAAGACCTTCGCCTATCTGGTGCCTGCATTGCTGTCGGGGTGCAGCGTCATCATCTCCACGGGCACGCGCACCTTGCAGGATCAATTGTTCCATCGCGACGTGCCGTTGCTGGCACGCGCACTGGGCATGCCGGTCAAGATGGCGCTTCTCAAGGGGCGCAGCAATTATCTTTGCCGCCATCGCCTGGAGCTTGCGACCCACCAGGGCTCGCTCCTGCCCGCCGAGCGGGGATCGGCGCGGATGCTGGCGCGAGTCTCGCGCTGGGCCGCGACCACCAAGAGCGGTGATCTCGCCGAGCTCACCGACCTGCCGGACCAATCCCCCGCCTGGCCGATGATCACCTCGACGCGCGAGAATTGCCTCGGGCAGGAATGCCCGCAGTTCTCCCGGTGTCACGTGATCGAGGCGCGCAGAGCGGCGCAAGCGGCCGATGTCGTAGTCGTCAACCATCATCTGCTGCTCGCGGATCTGGCGCTCAAGGATGAGGGATTCGGCGATCTTCTGCCCGGTGCGCAGGCCGTGATCCTGGACGAGGCGCATCAGGTGCCGGAGATCGCCGCTCAATTCTTCGGACAGACCTGGTCGGTGCGGCAGCTGCAGTTCTTGTTGCGCGATGCCGCCGCCGAGATGAATGGCGCCGGCACGCACTCGCCGCCGGCCCTGTCGGCCGCGGAGGCCATCGGCTCCCTGCTCGAGGAGCTGCGCTCGGCGCTGCCCGGCGGCGCCGGCCGCTACGAGTGGGGCGGCCTTCCTGAAAGCTTTTTCGATGTGCTGCCGGCGCTCGGCGCGGCACTCCGCGCCCTGGCGGCGGAGCTCGAGGGGCTCGGTTCCGGTCCCGGCGCGGCGAGCTGCGCGCGGCGCGCGGCCGAGCTTGCCGGCAATCTCGCCGCACTCACCGAGATGTCCGACGAGGTCGGCATCCGCTGGGTCGAGGCCAATCCGAACGGCATGTCGTTGCACTTCACGCCGTTCGAGGTGGCCGATCGATTTCGCAGCTACGTCGAGGCGCGGCCCTGCGCATGGGTATTCACCTCCGCCACCTTGGCGATCGGCGAGGACTTTGCGCACTTCGCGGCGCGCATCGGACTGCCCGAGGCACGGGCGCTCAAGATCGACAGCCCCTTCGACTATCGCCGGCAAGCGCGCATCTATCTGCCGCGAGGCATGCCTCAGCCACAGCACCCGTCCTATGCGAAGCAGTTCATCGAGGCCTGCGCTCCGCTGATCGAGGCGAGCGGCGGTCGCGCGTTCCTGTTGTTCACCAGCTACCGTGCGCTGGCCGACGGGGTCGCCGCCCTGCAGGCGCGTTTCCCGGAGCCCGAGTTCCCGATCCTCGTTCAAGGGCAGGCGCCGCGCGAGGCGCTGCTCAACCGGTTCCGTGAGCTCGGCAACGCGGTGCTTCTCGCCACGGGCAGTTTCTGGGAAGGCGTCGACGTCAAGGGCGAGGCGCTCTGCATCGTGGCCATCGACAAACTGCCGTTTGCTTCGCCCGACGATCCGCTGCTTCGAGCGCGCCTCGAGGGGATCCGCAGACGCGGCGGCAATCCGTTTCTCGAGTACCAGTTGCCGCAGGCGGCGCTCGCGCTGAAGCAGGGCGTCGGTCGCCTGATACGCGACGTGGACGATTTCGGGGTCATCGTGATCGGCGACCCGCGTGTCGTCAGCAAGCCCTACGGGGCAGTGTTTCTCGATGCGCTTCCGCCGAGCCCCATGATCAACGACGGCGCGGCCGGCGCCGGTTTTCTCGCCGAGCGGCTCGCGCGACTGCGCGCGGCCGGCGGCGGCAAACGACGCTCCACCGCGGGTCCGGCGAGCTGATGCGTGTCTTGGCGCTGGATACCGCGACTGAGGCCTGCACGGTCGCCCTGCTCGCCGGCGAGGATCTGATCAGCGAGACGGTGGAGATCGGCCGCGGCCATGCGCAGGAAATATTGAGCATGGTGGACCGGGTGCTCGCGCAGGCCGGAGCGACGCTCTCGAGCTTGTCCGGTATTGCCGCGAGCATCGGTCCCGGCTCCTTCACCGGCGTGCGGGTATGCGTCTCGGTCGCTCAGGGGCTGGCATTCGGCGCGGGGCTTCCGGTGGTGCCGGTCACCACGCTCGAGGCACTGGCGCTGGAGGCCATGGGGCGCGGCGCGGTGCAAGTGCTCGCCTGCCTGGATGCACGCATGGGCGAGGTCTACTGGGGTTGCTTCGCGGCGCGGCCGGCGCCGATCTGGGTGGGCGCCTTGAGCCCGGTATCGGTAGGACCGGCAGCCGGCGTGCGCCTGCCGGCGGCCGCAGGATCGACGCACTTTCGCGGGATCGGACGGGGATTCGCCGCCTATCCGGAGCTCTTGCGGCTGGCGGATCTGAGCGTGGAGGGCGAGGACGCCCGAGCCCTGCCGCAGGCGGGGTACATCGCGCGACTCGGTGCCGCGCGCCTCGAGACCCGCCAGGGCCTCGATCCGGCGCTGCTCGAGCCCCTGTACGTGCGCGACAAGGTCGCTTTGACGGAGGCCGAGCGGCGCGGCGGGCAGGGGGAGGGCAAATAGCACCAGTCACGGAACTGTCACAATCGGACGCTCTAATAGCGAGCCTAACGAGCCAGTAGAATCAAGGGACTAACTGCAAAGATGACCGCCAAGCGCATTCTCGTCGTGGAGGACGAAAAAGCCATTCGTGACCTCATCGCCTTCGGGCTGCGGCGAGCGGGATACGACGTGCGCGAGGCGGAGGATTGCCGCGAGGCGCGTGCCCGGATCGCGGACGTACGCCCCGATCTCATGCTCATCGATTGGATGCTGCCCGACATGAGCGGGCTGGAGCTGACGCGATCGCTGAAGCGCTCCAAGGACACCGAGGACATCCCGGTGATCATGCTGACGGCTCGGGCCGAGGAGCAGGACAAGGTCTCAGGCCTCGAAGGCGGTGCCGACGACTACATCATCAAGCCGTTTTCGCCGCGCGAGCTGCTCGCGCGCATTCAGGCCGTGTTGCGGCGCGCGGCTCCCGCGGGCGCCGGCGACATCATGGAAGCGCAGGGCCTGAAGCTCGATGATTCCAGCCACCGGGTCAGCGCCGGCGAGCGCGAGATCTCGCTCGGTCCCACCGAGTACCGGCTGCTGCATTTCTTCATGACACACCCTGAGCGCGTGTTCAGCCGCGGCCAGTTGCTTGATCGGGTCTGGGGCGGCAATACTTACGTGGAAGAGCGAACCGTGGACGTACACATCCGGCGCCTGCGCAAGGCGCTCGAGCCGTTCACGCTGGAGGGATTGGTGCAGACCGTACGAGGAGCCGGCTATCGTTTCTCGACGCGCGATTCCTAGAGCGCGTCGCGCCGGCCGCGATACGAAGGGCTAACGGCTCGATCATGGCGGCGATGTGGACTTTCACGCTCGCGCGGCTCGCGGGCCTCTTGCTGGCGGGACTCATCCTGGGCCTGCTGATCGGTCCCGTGTGGCTGTGGCTGTTGGCATCCGCCTGCCTGTATCTGGCCTGGCAGCTTCTCAACCTCTACCGCGTGGACCGCTGGCTGCGCCTGCGCTCGAAGCTCGATCCGCCCAACATCGGCGGCATCTGGGGCGACATCATCGGCCAGGTGGTACGCCTGCACCGGCGCAAGCAATTCCACAAGCAGCGCCTGGTACAGCTGTTTCGCGAACTGCGGCGCTCGACCGCCGCACTTCCCGACGGCGTCATCATCTTGAGCACCCAGAACGAGATCGTCTGGTTCAATCGGCAGGCGGCGCGGCTGCTGGGCTTGAGGCGCCCGGTCGACATCGGCTTGCGCGTCGACAACCTGATCCGCTCGCCGGAGTTCGTCCACTATCTGCACGGCGACGATTTTGCGATTCCGTTGATCATCCGGCCGCCGGTGCAGACGGAGCTGTATCTCGCTCTTCAGGTGGTGCCGTACGGCGCCGGGCAGTCGCTCCTCCTGGTGCGCGATGTGACGCGGCAGATGCGCCTCGAGGCAATGCGCAAGGACTTCGTGGCGAATGCCTCGCACGAGCTGCGCACGCCGCTCACCGTCATCTCCGGATATCTCGACACCATGGCCGACGATACCGGTATCGACGAGGCCTGGGCCGGTCCGATCCGGGACATGCGTGCTCAGGCCCAGCGCATGAACGCCATCATCACCGACCTTTTGGAGCTGTCGCGGCTGGAATCCACCGACGGGGAGGCGCCGCGTGAGCCGATCGACGTGCCCGCGATGCTCGAGCGGCTGCGCCGGGATGCGCTGGCTTCGGACGCCCGGCGCCACCTGCTGCTGGAGCTCGACTCGGCCGACGGCTTGTTCGGCGCCGCCCACGAAATCGAGTCCGCGTTCACCAATCTGCTGGTCAATGCCCTCAAGTACACGCCGCTCGAAGGCATGGTGCGCATGCGCTGGTGGAGCAACGAGGACGGGGCGTACTTTGCCGTCATCGACACCGGCATCGGCATCTCCGCCGAGCACATTCCGCGGCTCACGGAGCGCTTTTACCGGGTCGATGCCGGGCGCTCGCGCGGCGAGGGCGGCTCCGGGCTCGGGCTCGCCATCGTCAAGCATGCATTGCAGCGCCACGGCGGCTGGCTCGACGTGCGCAGCTCCGAGGGCAAGGGCAGCGCCTTCACCTGTCATTTCCCGCCGCAAAGAATCTGCCGGCTGGGCGTGCGTGCCACGGCAAGCGCGTAGGACTATTGCGGGCCACGAAAGGTGGCAAGCGTCAGACGTCACATTTATCCTCCGTGATGTTGACGTCCGGGTTAATCGGATGTAAACGCAGTATGCGCACGCATCGATGCTCGCGCTTGGCTCGAAGGTAGACGACATGGAAACCGCCGATCTTTCCCACCATATTTCACGCCGCTTCAATGAGGATCTGGAGAAGGTGCGCACCCAGGTTTTGCAGATGGGCGGCTTCGTCGAGCAGCAATTGCACAAGGCGATCCTCGCACTGGTCGAGGGCGACAGCCGCCTCGGAGAGTCGGTGGCCACCGACGACTACAAGGTCAACGTGATGGAGCTGTCGATCGACGAGGAGTGCAGCCGGATCCTGGCGCTGCGCGCTCCCGCGGCGGGCGACCTGCGGGTCATCGTCGCCATCATCAAGGCCAGCACCGATCTGGAGCGCATCGGCGATGAGGGCGAGAAGATCGGCTACATCGCCTCGCGCCTGGCGACCATGGAGCGGCCCGCCGACAAGTACCGCGAGGTCAAGCACCTGGGACGGCAAGTGGCCCAGATGGTGCACGATGCGCTGGACGCTTTCGCGCGCATGGACTCGGCGGCCGCGCTGCGGACGGCGCAAGAGGATAAGATGGTGGACGACGAATACGAGTCGATCCAACGCCAGTGCATCACCTTCATGATGGAAGATCCCCGCACCATCCGCCGCGCGCTCGAGATCATGTGGATCGTGCGGGCCCTGGAGCGGATCGGCGATCATGCCAAGAACATCTGTGAATACGTGATCTACATGGTCCACGGGAAGGATATCCGGCACACCTCGCTCGAGGATGTCGCCAAGCAATTGTACGCCGCCGCGCTAGCGCGCCGCTGATGACCGCCCGCAAGGCGAACGCCC
>DATAYO010000021.1:0-133233 GCA_036272515.1 Steroidobacteraceae bacterium
TCGGCGCCGAGATCGATTCCCGCCTGCAAGGCCCGGTCGATGAATTTGGCGGTGACCTCTTCGGCAATGGTCTTGAGCGACACGGGACGATTCTTGGCGGCGAGGTTCACCGCCGGATCGGCGCGTGCCAGGCTCAGCAGCTGATTGGCCGAGTGGGCGAGGTGACGGATCGCCTCTTGAAGGGTCGACAGGCGCTCCTTGATCGGCGCCGCGGCGGGCTCGGCCACCAGCAGGTCCAGCTGCGCCTGCATTCCGGTGATCGGTGTGCGCAGCTGGTGCGCGGTGTTCGCGATGAATTGCTGTTGCGATCGCACCGACGTGCGCAGCATCTGGAACAACCGGTTGAGGGTCACCACCACCGGTGCGATCTCCCGCGGCACCGAGGAGTCGTCGATCGGCCGCAGATCGAGCGCGGAGCGCTGTGCGATCTCGTCGCGCAGCTTTCTCATGGGCCGAAGGCCCAGTTGGATGCCGACCCACACGAGCACGAGCGTGATGTCGAGCTGCACGAAATCCCACAAGAGCGTACTCATCAGCCCGTAACGCGCCGCCGGCTCGGAGCCGGCATTGAGGTCCACGACCGTCACCACGAGGAGCCCGGCGGCCGTGTCGAAGCGGGTCGCCAGCGCGCGCACGCTGCGGCCGCCGAGCTGCAGCAGCGCGAAGGTCTGCGAGGCCGCATCCGCGATCGAGCCGGCGGGAATCTCTCCGTCTCCGAGGAGCAACCGGCCGGACTGGTCGCGCACCGAGTAATCGACCGCGGGCGGCAGGGCGGGCTTGCCGTGCGCCGATGTGTCGAGCGTGACCGTGCGCTGGTCGACCACGATGCGCGCCATGAGCGCGCTCGAGGCCTCTTTCAGCCGGCGGTCGCTCGCGATCATGCCCGGGGCGACATTGTTGAAGTAGTGGACCAATGCTCCGCCGAGCGCCAGCAGCATGAGAGGCACCGCCAGCCAGAGCACCAACTGGCGGCTGATCGAGGAGCTCACGCGGGCTTCGCTTCTTCCAGCCGATAGCCCAGGCCGCGCAGACTGCGGATGACCGCGGCCTCGCCCAGCTTGGTGCGCAAGCGCGAGACGTGCACCTCGACCGCATTCGCCGTGATGTCCTGTTCGGGGCCGGCAAGCGCCTGCTGCACGCGCTCCTTGGGCACGATCTGGCCGGTTCGCCGCACCAGGCACTCGAGGACCAGCCATTCCCGCGCCGTGAGCTCGACCTCGGCCTCGTCGATGCACAGGCGGCGCCCGGCAAGATCGACGCTCAGCCGGTTCAGCTTGATGATGCCGTCGAGCGCGCCGCGCGCCCGGCGCAGCAGCGCACGACAGCGCGCCGCGAGCTCCGCCGGCTCGAACGGCTTGGAGAGGAAATCGTCGGCGCCGATGTCCAGTGCCTTGACCTTGTCGGTCAGCGTGCATCGGGCGGTGAGCATGAGGGTCGGCATGGCGATGCCGGCGCTGCGCAGGCGGCGTACGAAGGTGAGGCCGTCGGCGCCCGGCAGGCCAACGTCGACCACTGCGAGCGCGAATTCCTCCGCGTCGACGGCGGCGCGCGCGGCCTCCGCGCTCGCGACGCGATGCACCGAGAACTTCTCGGCCGACAGCCCGCGGACGATGGCGTCTGCGACGATGTCGTCGTCCTCGACGATCAGTACGCGCATGGGCCGGCCTCGATCGGCAGCCCGGTCGGGCTAGAAGTCGCCCGCCGCGGCGGTATCGGCTGCGGCAGCGCCGTCGTCGTCGCCGCCGAAGACATTACGACGGGGCGGAAGCGCCACGCGCAGCTTCGCCTCATAGGCCTTGGCGAATGTCTCGGTGTAGGCATGCGGGAATCCGTCGGCGGGGCGCTGGGTCAGGCCCGCGAACATCTCCGAATACAGGTCCCAATATTTCCCCTTGTTCTGGCTTCCAAATACGCCGCGCTTGGTGCCGCGCTCGAAGCGTTCCTCCAGCTCTTTGGGGTCGAGGCGCGCGAGGAACTCCTCGAACGCCGCCCGGCTGGCGGCGAGACTCGCGACGTTCTGGGCCTTGAGCTCGCGGAAGTTGTCGCGAATCGCCTCGACGGAGCCCGCCCGCGTCGATACCTTGGTGAGCAAGCGTACCAGGGCTTCATCGACTCCTCGCGACAAATTCAGCGGCGACTCCGGACCCTCGGCGGCAGCCGGTGGAGGCATCCGGAAGCGATTTCGAAACTCGTTGCGGCTCTGGTTCAGGTCCATCAGCCCGAGCACGGCTTCTCGGAGCAGCTGTCCGGCGAGCTGCAGTGCCATGTTTCTCGCCTCGCTGGTGATGTTGCGCGGATCGACGCCGGCACCTCGGCAGAAGGCAGCGAGGCCCACATCGTAATCACCTTCGTATAAAAGGGGGTTCTGCGCCCGGGATGCCGCGGCCGCAGAGCCGGGGGCACCGGCCGCCGGGGCGTCAGCCTGCCTGCCCTCCACCTTGATCGGACGGGTCAGCATGTGCCAGGGCGTACCGGAGCTCTCCGGGTTGATGCTGCCGCCGTCGCGCTCCTCGGGGATCGATTGGCCATAGGCGTTTCGCGGCCGGACGCCCGAATCGCTCGCCAAGCGGTCGCTCGGGGCGAGGCGGTCGCTCGGCTCGAGGAGGAGGCTCAAATCGAGGTCGGCGCCGAGATCGTTGGCTGTCGATTTCCTCACCGACGAGGAGCCTGATTGCCCGTCGTAGGCGACGATCGCACTCTCGTCCGGCGGGAAGTCGTTGCTCTTGTCGATACTGACCAGGAGCTCGTACTCGCCGATGCGCACGTAGTCGCCGTCTTTCAAGGTGTAGTCGTGGTACTTGCCGAGCGGCACCTGCGATCCGTTCACATAGGTGCCATTCGAGCTGGTGTCCACCAGAATGTAGGAGCCGGCGCGAAAATCGACGCGGGCGTGCTTTCCCGATAGGTAGCGTTCCGGGTCGGGTAGAATCCACGCATTGTCGGTCGCGCGACCAATGGTTCCGCCGTGAACGCCGAACACCTTGGTGGAGTTCTGTCCAAGGCGGATTCCATGCTCGCTGACAACGCTTAGCCGCAGGGTCATAGGTTCTCTTAACTACGGGGTCTGTCGAGGATGGCGCTAAGTGCCGGTATAATATGGTGAAATGCTAGCAATGCCTGGAGCCCGCTAAATGGCCGCGAGTCACATTTTTAAAGTTCTGTTCGTAAATCAAGGCAAGGTGTACGAGATCTACGCGCGTAAAGTGAGTCACGGCAACTTGTTCGGCTTCATCGAGGTCGAGGAACTGGTATTCGGCGAGCGATCCACCGTGGTGGTGGACCCGACCGAGGAGCGGATCAAGGCCGAGTTCCACGAGGTGAAACGCACCTACCTGCCCATGCACTCGGTGCTGCGCATCGACGAGGTGAAAAAGCAGGGCGTGAGCAAGATCGTGGCGCTCGAAGGGTCGAACGTCTCCCAGTTCCCGGTGCCGATCTATACCCCGGGTGGCGATTCCAACGCGCGCAAGTAGCGGCCGATGCTTTGAGCCGCGGCAGCGCCGGGCCGGCGGCAGCGCCAGTAGTCCTCAAATCTGTTAGAATTCAGTATGTTCAGTTTGCTCGGCGCGCCCGCGCTGTCGCAATTCCGGTTGGAAAAGCTGTTGCAGTCGCTCAAATCCCGTGATCCACGGGTGACCGGCGTGTCGTCGCGGCTGGTTCACTTCGTCGACGCAGCGCTTCCCCTCGATGAATCACAGCTCGAAATATTAGGGAAACTGCTGACTTACGGGCCGCGTCCGCAGCTGCGCGCCGAGCGCGGCCAGTCGCTCCTGGTGACGCCGCGGCGGGGTACGGTGTCGCCCTGGTCGAGCAAGGCCACCGACATCGCCCAGGTCTGCGGCCTTGCCGATGTGCGGCGTCTGGAGCGCGGCACGATATACGCCATCGAGGCCACCGCCGAACTCGGTGCCGACGAACTCGAGGCGCTCGGCGCAGCGCTCCACGACCGGATGACCGAGTCGGTCTGGCTCGATACGCTGGAGCCTCCGCTGTTCGGCGTCGCGGCGCCCCGTCCGCTGCGCGAGGTCGCGCTGGGGCGTGACGGCCATGCGGCGCTCGCCCGCGCGAATGCCGAGTGGGGCCTGGCCCTTTCGCCCACGGAGATCGAGTATCTGGTGGCGGCGTTCGGCAAGCTCGGCCGCAATCCCACCGATGTCGAGCTCATGATGTTCGCGCAGGCGAATTCTGAACATTGCCGGCACAAGATCTTCAACGCCGAATTCAGCATCGACGGCGTACAGATGCCCTCGAGCCTGTTCGGCATGATTCGCGCGACTTATGCCGCCAACTCCAGAGGCGTGCTTTCCGCCTACCGCGACAATGCGGCAGTGATCGAAGGCGCCAGCGGCGCCCGGTTCTTCCCCGATCCGCAGACGCAGCGCTACCGCAGCCAGGTCGAGCCGGTGGACATCCTGATGAAGGTGGAGACGCACAACCATCCCACCGCCATCTCGCCGTTTCCCGGCGCGGCAACCGGCTCCGGCGGCGAGATCCGCGACGAAGGCGCCACGGGCATCGGCGCCAAGCCCAAGGTCGGGCTGACCGGGTTTTCAGTGTCGAATCTGCGCATTCCCGGCATGGTTCAGCCCTGGGAGGCCGACCTCGGCAAGCCCGAGCGCATCGCCTCGGCGCTCGAGATCATGATTGCGGCGCCGATCGGTGCCGCGGCGTTCAACAACGAGTTCGGACGGCCCGCCATCTGCGGATACTTTCGCACCTTCGAGCAGGCGGCCGAGCGAACCCCGACCGGCGGCACCGCGGTGGTCCGCGGCTACCACAAGCCCATCATGGTTGCGGGCGGTCTCGGCAATGTGCGGCGAAGCGATGTGGACAAGCGCGAGGTCGTCGAGGGAGCCCCCCTGGTGGTGCTCGGCGGCCCCGCGATGCTCATCGGGCTCGGCGGCGGCGCCGCCTCCTCGGTGGGCAGCGGGCAAAGCTCCTCCGACCTCGATTTTGCATCGGTGCAGCGAGGCAATCCCGAGATTCAACGGCGTGCGCAGGAAGTGATCGATCGCTGCTGGGCGCAAGGCGCGGGGAACCCCATCCTGCTCATTCACGACGTGGGTGCCGGCGGGCTGTCGAACGCGATACCGGAAGCCATCGCGCACACCCCCGGCCGTGGCGGCCGGATCGATCTGCGCAAGATCCCGACTGCCGAGCCCGGTCTGTCGCCGATGGAGATCTGGTGCAACGAGGCGCAGGAGCGCTACGTGCTGGTGCTCAAGCCCAGAAGTCTCGAGCGCTTTGGCGCGCTGTGCGAGCGCGAGCGCTGTCCGTTCGCGGTGGTCGGCGAGATCACCGACGACGGGCGGATCGGCGTCGCCGATCCGCTCTCGTCCGCGATGCCGGTCGACATGCCCGTAGAGGTGCTGCTCGGCAACGCGCCGCGCATGCGGCGCGAGGTGAAGAGCGCACCGAAAGCACACGCGCCGCTCGCGACCGCCGGCTTCACCCTCGACGAATCCTTGCAGCGGCTGCTGCGCTTGCCGACCGTGGCGGACAAGTCGTTCCTGATCACCATCGGCGACCGTGCGGTGGGCGGCCTCGTGAGCCGCGACCAGATGGTCGGCCCCTGGCAGGTGCCGGTGGCGGACGTGGCGGTGAGCCTGAGCGACTACCAGGGCTATACCGGGGAGGCGATGGCCATGGGCGAGAGGGCGCCGGTCGCGCTGCTCGACGCGCCCGCGTCGGGGCGGCTCGCGGTGGCCGAAGCCATCACGAACATCATCGCCGCCGACATCCGCTCGCTCACCGATATCAGGCTGTCGGCCAATTGGATGGCGGCCTGTGGTGAGCCCGGCGAGGATGCGGATCTTTACGCCACCGTCAAGGCGGTGGGGGTGGATCTCTGCGCGAGGCTGGGTATCACCATTCCGGTGGGCAAGGATTCGCTGTCGATGCGCACGGAGTGGAGCGACGCGAACGGCCGCCACTCGGTGATCGCACCCGTCTCGCTGGTGGTTTCCGCGTTTGCGCCGGTCGCGGATGCACGGCAGACGCTCACGCCGCAGCTCGATGCGTCGCGCGCCTCGCGGCTCGTGCTCATCGATCTCGGCGCCGGCAAGAACCGCCTGGGCGGGTCGTGCTGGGCGCAGGTGTTCGAGCGCCGCGGCGGGGAGCCGCCCGATCTGGACGATCCCGCGCTGCTGCCTGCCCTGTTCGAGGCGGTGCGCGAGCTCAAGGACCGGGAGCTCGTGCTCGCCTATCACGACCGCTCCGACGGCGGAATGCTGGTGACCTTGATCGAGATGGCATTCGCCGGCCATTGCGGCCTCGACATCGATCTCGACGCGGACGATCCGATCGCCGCCTGCTTCGCGGAAGAGCTCGGCGCGGTGCTGCAGATTCCCGCGGAGCGAGCGGCGGAGGCCGCGGCCATCCTCGAGCGCCACGGGCTGAAGGCGTACTGGCGGGACATCGGCAGGCCGTGCGCCGGCGGCGAGATTCGCGTCAGCCTCGGCGGGCGCCCGGTCTTCACCGGCTCGCGCATGGAGCTGCATCGTCAATGGAGCGAAGTGTCGTTCCGCATGCAGTCGTTGCGCGACAACCCGGAGTGCGCCCGTGAGGAATTTTCACGGCTTCTGGACGAGGGCGATCCGGGACTGCACGCGGCCCTGCGCTTCGACCCGGCCGAGGACGTCGCGGCGCCCTATATCCTGCGCGGCGCGAGGCCGGCGGTCGCGGTGCTGCGCGAGCAAGGAGTCAACAGCCAGACGGAGATGGCGGCGGTCCTCACGCGCGCCGGTTTCGACGCGTACGACGTGCACATGACCGACATCCTGCGCCGCCGCGTCCGGCTCGGCCGCTTTCACGGCATGGTGGCTTGCGGCGGATTCTCTTACGGGGACGTGCTCGGCGCCGGCGAGGGCTGGGCGAAATCCATTTTGTTCAATCCTTCCGCACGCGACGAGTTCGCCGCTTTCTTCGAGCGCCGCACGACCTTCACGCTCGGGGTGTGCAACGGCTGCCAGATGCTGTCGGCACTCAAGGATCTCATTCCCGGGACCGAGGGCTGGCCGCGTTTCGTGCGCAACCGTTCCGAACAATACGAAGCTCGCCTCTGCCTGGTGCGGGTGCCGCGATCCACCTCGGTGCTGTTTCGCGGAATGGAGGAATCGGTGCTGCCGGTGGTGGTGGCGCACGGCGAGGGCTTCGCGGAATTCGCGGGTCCCTCCGAGCCGGATGAGCTCCTGGAGCTGGGCCGGGTGCCATTGCAATACGTCGACACCCGCGATCAGCCGACGGAGCGCTATCCCCATAACCCGAACGGCTCGCCCCTGGGCGTGGCGGGCGTATGCTCGGCGGATGGCCGGGTGACCACCGTCATGCCGCATCCGGAGCGCGTGTTCCGCACGGTGCAGCACTCCTGGGCTCCCCGCGAGTGGGGCGAGGACGGAGGCTGGACCCGTTTGTTCCGCAACGCGCGAGTATTTCTCGGCTAAATTTGAGCGATCAGATCCGGGCGTCCCAGGCCCGCGCGATCGGATGGCGGCATGCTCGCGCCGCGGCGCAGATTCATGGCCTGCATCAGCCGGGCCTTGCGCACGAAGGTCTGGTAGAGCAGGTCGCGCATCACCTCGAGCAGAATACCGGCGCTCTCCTGATCGAGATGCGGCTGGTTCGGCCATGGATCGCTGTCGGTGCCGAACAGCACGCCGCGCACATCGGCGAAGATGTCATCATCGAGCTCGGCGAGCGAGCGGATCTCCTGCAGGGTGTCGAACAGCTCGAGCTTGCCGCGCTCCCCGAGCTCGCGGAACAGGGATTGCGCCGTGCGCCGGCTCATGGATCCGAAGGCGCCGAAAAAGCCTGCTGCATAGCAGCCGAGCGCCTCCTTGAACAGCAACTCGGACTCCGAGGGCAGGTAGCTCAGCGGAAAATTCTCCGGTGCGCGCTCCACCTCGGTGAAGTTCGGGGACAGCTCGATGCGCAGTGCGGTATAGCTGCGGGCCGCGAACTTCAGGAAAATCGGCTCCGCGCAGGCGTCGCAGCGGAACACGATGCCGATCTGCTTCGGCTTGCGCCGGCTCAAATCGTCGAATTTCGGCACCGCGATCGGTGTCACGTGGCTCAAGGTCCGGCAATGCGGACAGGTCAATGCGATGCCCTCGTGTTCGACGTGCAGCTCGTCCTGAGGCGTGATGTAGATGCTCATGATTCAACCCGTCAATGGTTTGTACCTGATGCGATGCGGCTGGGCGGCGTCCTCGCCCTTGCGACGCTTGAAGTCCTCGACATATTCCTGGTAGTTGCCCTCGAACCACATCACCTGCGAGTCGCCTTCGAAGGCGAGGATGTGGGTGGCGATGCGGTCGAGGAACCAGCGGTCGTGGGAGATGACCACGGCGCAGCCGGGGAAGGCCACCAGCGCCTCTTCCAGCGCACGCAAGGTCTCGATGTCGAGATCGTTCGTGGGCTCGTCGAGCAACAGCACGTTGCCGCCGGATTTCAACACCTTGGCGAGATGCACCCGGTTGCGCTCGCCGCCGGAGAGATCGCCGATGAATTGCTGCTGCTGCACGCCCTTGAAATTGAACCGGCCGACGTAACTGCGCGAGGAGGTCTCGTAGTTGCCGACCTTGATCAGATCCAGTCCGCCGGAGATTTCCTGCCAGACGCTGTTCTTGTCGTTGAGCGCCTGGCGCGACTGATCCACGTACGCGAGCTTCACGGTCGGTCCCATCCGGATCTCGCCCGCATCCGCCTTTTCCATGCCCGCCAGCATCCGGAACAAGGTCGTTTTGCCCGCGACGTTCGGCCCGGTGATGCCGACGATGCCGCCGGCCGGCAGATTGAAGCTTAAGGATTCGATGAGCAGCCGATCCCCGTAGGCCTTGGAGAGGCCCTTGCATTCGATCACCAGCTCGCCCAGCCGATCGCCCGGCGGGATGTAGATTTCGTTGGTCTCGTTGCGCTTCTGGAATTCCTGCGAAGACAGCTCCTCGAAGCGCTGCAGCCGCGCCTTGGATTTGGCCTGGCGCGCCTTGGGGTTGGTGCGCACCCATTCCAGCTCGCGCTTCAAGGTCTTCGCGAGAGCGTCCTGCTGGCGCTGCTCCTGCGCGAGGCGCTGTTCCTTCTGCTCGAGCCAGGAGGAATAATTGCCCTGCCACGGTATGCCGTGGCCGCGGTCCAGCTCCAGGATCCACTCGGCGACGTTGTCGAGAAAGTAGCGATCGTGCGTCACGGCAATGACCGTGCTCGGATACTCCTCCAGGAAACGCTCGAGCCACGCGACGGATTCGGCGTCCAGATGGTTGGTGGGCTCGTCGAGCAGCAGCATGTCGGGCTTGGAGAGCAGCAACCGGCAAAGCGCGACCCGGCGCCGCTCGCCGCCCGACAATTTGCCGATGACCGCGTCCCACGGCGGCAGCCGCAGCGAATCGGCCGCGATCTCGAGCTTGCGCTCCAGCTCCCAGCCGTCGACCGCATCGATCCGGTCCTGGAGCTTGGCCTGTTCCTCCAGGGTCCTGGTCATTTCATCGTCGGACATCGGCTCGGCGAAGCGGTCGCTGATCGCGTTGAACTTGTCGATCAGGCCCTGCACGTCGCCGACCCCTTCGCCCACGGTCTGACGCACGGTCTGGGTCTCGTCGAGCGTCGGCTCCTGCGGCAGGTAGCCCACTTTGATGCCAGCCTGCGGGCGCGCCTCGCCCTCGATCTCCCGGTCCATGCCGGACATGATCTTGAGCAGGGTGGACTTGCCGGAGCCGTTGAGGCCGAGCACGCCGATCTTGGCGCCCGGGAAGAAGCTCAAGCTGATGTCGCGCAAAATGATGCGCTTGGGCGGCACGACCTTGCCAACCCGGTTCATGGTGTAGATGAACTGAGCCATTATTCTCCTACTTCAAGAAGGGCCTGTCATGGGCCCGTACCGAAACGTTGATGCGGGGGGAGCCCTGAGATTATCCCAAAGATCGGGCCCAAAGAGTAATCCGTAAGACCCCTGGGGAACGAGCGGTCCTTCGGCTACAATTACAGGCTGTCCATCGCGAGGTCTCCCATGTTCGATTCCAAGATGACGATTGCCGGATTCGATCCCGAGCTGGCGCAGGCGATCGCCGGCGAGCGCAAGCGTCAGGAAGACCACATCGAGCTGATCGCGTCCGAGAACTACACGAGTCCCCGCGTGCTGGAGGCGCAAGGCTCGGTACTGACCAACAAGTACGCGGAGGGATATCCGGGCAAGCGCTACTACGGAGGCTGCGAATTCGTCGACGTGGCGGAGGCACTGGCCATCGAGCGCGCCAAGAAGCTGTTCGGGGCCGACTTCGCCAACGTGCAGCCGCACTCCGGCTCGCAGGCCAACGCAGCGGTCTACATGGCCCTGTTGAATCCGGGCGATGCCATCCTGGGCATGAGCCTCGACCACGGCGGTCACCTGACGCACGGTTCCAAGGTGAACTTTTCGGGCAAGATCTACCGGGCCGCCCAATACGGCATCAAGCCCGATACGGGTGAGATCGATTACGAGGAGGTCAATCGGCTGGCCCAGGAACACAAGCCGAAGATGATCGTGGCGGGATTCTCCGCGTACTCCCGGGTCATCGACTGGGCGCGCTTCCGCGCCATCGCCGATTCGGTCGGAGCGCTGTTTTTCGTGGACATGGCGCATGTCGCGGGACTGATCGCCTCCGGCCTGTATCCGAATCCGGTGCCGTTCGCCGACGTGGTGACCACCACCACGCACAAGACCCTGCGCGGGCCGCGCGGCGGATTGATCCTGGCGAGAGCGAATCAGGACATTCAGAAGAAGCTCAATTCCATGGTGTTCCCCGGCATCCAGGGCGGCCCCCTGATGCACGTGATTGCCGCCAAGGCCGTGGCCTTCCAGGAAGCTTTGCAGCCCGAGTTCAAGGCGTACTCGGCGCAGGTCGTCGCCAATGCCCGGGCCATGAGCCAGGCGCTGCAGAAGCGCGGCTACAAAATCGTGTCGGGCGGTACCGACAATCACCTGTTCCTGCTCAACCTGGTCGACAAGAACATCACCGGCAAGGATGCGGATGCGGCGCTCGGCCGCGCGCACATGACCGTGAACAAGAATGCCGTGCCGAACGATCCGCGTCCCCCGATGATCACCAGCGGACTTCGCATCGGCACGCCGGCCGCCACGACGCGCGGCTTCAAGGAGGCGGAAGTCGAGCAGGTGTCGAACTGGATAGCGGATATTCTCGATCGCATGGGGGATGAGTCGGCGGTCGACCGGGTGAGAGCGGAAGTCGCCACGCTCTGCCGCAGATTTCCCGTATATGCTTAGGAGCGCGCCAATGCATGGCGGCGCCGCTCCAGGTGAGCCCCATGTATTGCCCTTTCTGCGGCCACACGGAGACTAAGGTCATCGACTCCCGCCTCGCCGGCGAGGGTCGGCAGATTCGCCGCCGCCGCGAATGCCTGGCCTGTGCCGAGCGCTTTACCACCTTCGAGGCCGCCGAGCTCGTCATGCCCACGGTGGTCAAGGGCGATCGCAGTCGTGAGCCCTTCGATGAGGGCAAGCTCAAGACCGGAATGCAAAAGGCGCTCGAGAAGCGCCCCGTCAGCAGCCAGGCGATCGAGGCCTCGGTCGCACGGATCTGCCACAAGCTGAGAAGCCTGGGCGAGCGCGAGGTCGCCTCGCGGGCCATCGGCGAACTGGTCATGGAGGAGTTGCGGCACCTGGACGAGGTCGGCTATGTCCGCTTCGCCTCGGTGTATCGGAGCTTTCAGGACGTCGAGGCGTTTCATACGGAAATCGATCTGTTGCGCCGCCATCGCCGCCGCCGGCCGCCCAGCAAGGACCAACTGCCGCTCCTGCCCGGCGATGAGCCCGCCGATCCCGGCAAATGAGCGCGGCGCTGCTCCCCGCCGAGGACGAGGCACGCATGGGGCGCGCCCTGTCGCTCGCCGCTCGCGGCCTGTACACGACCGATCCCAATCCGCGCGTGGGTTGCATTCTGGTGCGCGATGGGCAAGTGATCGGGGAGGGCTGGCACGAGCGCGCCGGAGAGGCCCATGCCGAGGCGGCCGCCCTGCGCGTGGCGGGTGATGCCGCCCGCGGTGCAACCGCGTACGTCACGCTCGAGCCCTGCAGTCATCATGGACGCACGCCGCCCTGCGCCGACGCGTTGATCGCCGCCGGCATCGCCCGCGTCGTGTGTGCTTCCATCGATCCCAATCCCCAGGTGGCGGGCGCGGGGGTGCGGCGTCTCGAGGCGGCCGGCATCGCGGTATCGGTGGGGGCGCGCGCCGCGGAGGCACGCGCGCTCAACGTGGGTTTCTTCTCTCGATTCGAACGCGGACGGCCCTGGATCCGGCTCAAACTCGCGATGAGCCTGGATGCGCGCACGGCACCCGCCGGCGGCGGCAGAGTCTGGATCAGCGGCGAGGAATCCCGTGCCGACGTGCAGCGCTGGCGCGCGCGCAGCTCCGCGATCCTGACCGGCGCCGGTACGGTGCGCGTCGACGATCCGCGGCTCGACGTGCGGCTCGAGTATGGTCCGTGGATCCGGCAGCCGTTGCGGATCGTGCTCGACGCGCATCGAAACTGTCCCCCGGATGCGCAGGTATTTCGGGGCGGTGCCGCGCTGCGGTTCACAGCCGATGGTGCGCCGCAGGCGGAGTCGCCCCGGGTGGAGTCGTCGCGGGCCTGCGGGGCCGGGCAGCTGCCTCTTGAAGAGCGCGTGCCGGCGGTCGGCCGGCGCCTCGATCTCGCCGCCGTCGTCAAGCGGCTGGCCTCGCTCGAGATCAATGAGCTCCTGGTCGAGTGCGGTCCCACGTTGGCGGCCGCGTTTCTCGAGGCGTGCCTGGTGGACGAGCTGATTTTGTATGTCGCGCCGCTGCTGCTCGGCGCGGATGCGGCGCCGCTCACCGCTCTTCAGGGATTGCGCGGCGGAGATCCGGCGGCCGCCGCGTTCGAGATCACCGACGTGCAGCGTCTGGGCGCGGACGTGCGTTTGATATTGAGGCCGCGGCGGGATACCGGGCATCCGGTGCCGGCGCTGCAAAGGAGATGAGGACATATGTTCACGGGAATCATCATGGCAACCGGCCGGCTGATCTCGATCGCCGAGCGCGAAGGCGATCTCGATCTCGGCATCGACGCCTCGGGGCTCGACGTGTCGAGAATCGCCGTGGGGGACAGCGTGAGCGTGCAGGGCGTCTGCCTGACGGCGACGCGGATCGAGGGCCCGGTGTTTCATGCCGACGTGTCGCGCGAAACCATGGCGAAGACTACGCTGGGGGCGCTCGCTCGAGGTGCGCGCGTCAACCTCGAGCCGAGCTTGCGTGCCGGTGATGCCCTCGGCGGACATCTGGTGAGCGGTCACGTGGATGCCGTCGGGCGGCTTGCCCGCCTGGAGACCGATGCGCGCTCGCGGCGCCTGCACTTCGAGCTGCCGGAAGCCTTGATGCGCTTCGTTGCGCCCAAGGGATCGATCTGCATCGATGGCGTGAGCCTCACGGTGAACGAAGTCGACGGACGGCGCTTCGAGGTGAACGTCATTCCGCACACCGCCGAGGTGACCACCTTGGGGCAGCTTTCGAGCGGAGATGCCGTGAATGTCGAGATCGACGTGATTGCCCGCTATCTCGACCGCCTGATGAGCAAACTTGACGACAAGGAACTACGATGAACACCATCGACGAGATTCTCGAGGATCTGCGCCGCGGCAAGATGGCCGTGATCATGGACGACGAGGACCGCGAGAACGAAGGTGACCTGATCATGGCCGCCGAGTGCGTGCGCGCCGAGGACGTGAACTTCATGGCGCGGTATGGGCGGGGACTGATCTGTCTCACGCTCACCCAGGAGCGCTGCCGGCAGCTGCGTCTACCCCTCATGGTGAGCGAGACCGACAAGGCGCACCGAACCAATTTCACCCTGTCCATCGAGGCAGCCGAGGGCGTGACGACCGGCATCTCCGCGCACGACCGCGCACACACCGTCCAGACCGCCGTCGCAGCGAAAGCGCGGCCGGAAGACCTGCGCCAGCCCGGCCATATCTTCCCTCTCATGGCCCAGCCGGGAGGCGTATTGACGCGTGCCGGTCATACCGAGGCGGGATGCGATCTGGCCCGGCTCGCGGGTTTCTCCGCCGCCGCCATGATCGTCGAGATCCTGAACGACGACGGCACCATGGCACGACGTCCCGATCTCGAGCGCTTCGCGAAGGCGCACTCCCTGAAGATCGGCACCATTGCGGACCTGATCCGCTATCGCTTGAAAAACGAGCGCTCGGTGGAGCGCGTGTACGATCATCCGGTCGACACCGAGCACGGAAAATTCCGGCTCTGCTGCTACGAGGACCACGTCAACAAGAACGTGCACATCGCTCTGGTGAAGGGCGATCTGGACTCCGCGTTGCCTCCGCTCGTGCGGGTGCACATCAACAACACGCTGCGCGACGTGGTCGGCGTGCGCAGCGAGAATCTCGGCTGGCCGCTGCGTGCGGCCGTGCGGCGCGTGGCCGCGGAGGCCTCGGGCGTGGTGGTGATCCTGCGCCCGGAGGAGACCCCGCGGGAATTGATGGACAGCTTGCATCAGATCGAGGCGAAGCCCGAGCCTCATCATCACGTCGGCGCCACGGTGCTGCGAACCTACGGCATCGGCGCTCAGATCCTCAAGGACCTCGGCTTGAAGCGCATGCGCGTGCTGAGCGCTCCGAAGCAGCTGCAAGGACTGTCGGCCTTCGATCTGGAGGTCACGGAATATGTGGATGGCATCGATTGAACGCGCCGGCTTTGTGAAGGCGCCGGCCTTTGTGAAGGCGCCCATATATGCGCCGGGCCGTATACTGGGGGTTCCAGGGGGCCGTCGCGGACGGCTCTCACGGCTACAGCGAGATTCGCGAGGATGACATCGTGGCGACCGACCAACCGAAAATAATCGAAGGCGAGCTCACCGCTCGCGATCTGCGCTTCGGCATCGTGACGACGCGCTTCAACGAGTTCGTGGTCGCGCCGCTGCTCTCCGGAGCACTCGACGCGCTCAAGCGGCACGGCGTCTCGGAGAAGCAGATCGAGATCGTGCGGGTGCCGGGCGCATTCGACATGCCGCTCGTGGTGCGCAAGCTCGCGCTCTCGCGCCGTTACGAGGCGCTGATCGCGCTCGGCGCGGTCATTCGAGGGCAGACCCCGCATTTCGACTATGTCGCCGGCGAATGCGCTTCGGGGCTCGCGCGCATCGCGCTGGAGTCCGGCATCCCCATCGCCTTCGGGGTGTTGACCACCGACACGATGGAACAGGCCGTCGACAGGGCGGGGGGCAAGGCGGGCAACAAGGGCGCGGATGCCGCACTGGCATCGCTCGAAATGGCGAACCTGCTGCGCCGGCTGGAATAGGCCTCCGCGGTGACTCAAACCCATCGCGCCCGCAGTCTCGCGCGCAGGCTCGCGCTGCAGGCGCTGTATCAGCTGCAGATCAATCCGCGCTCCTGGCAGGATACGCACCGGCAGTTCGCCGAGGATCCGGAGGCGGAGCGCGTGGACCGCGAATATTTCAAGGAGCTGCTCGCGGCGATCGTGCCGAGCTCGGCATCGCTGGATGCGCAGCTCGAGAAGTTCAGCGAGATCGCGCCGGCCGCGCTCGACCCCATTGAGCACGCCGCCCTCTGGCTGGGAATTCACGAGCTGGCTGCGCATCCGGAGCTTCCTTACCGCGTGGTTCTCACCGAAGCCGTGGAGCTTGCCAAGCGATTCGGCGCCACCGACGGGCATAAATTCGTCAATGCCGTGCTGGACCGGGCTGCACGCGAGCTGCGGCCGCTCGAATATGGACGAGTTTGAGCTGATCGCCCGGTACTTCTCGCGCGGGGGCGCACACCGCGCCGACGTGGAGCTCGGAGTGGGGGACGATGCCGCGCTGCTCAAGGTGCCCGCGGGAGAGGACCTGGTCGCCGCGGTGGATACCATCGTCGAGGGACGGCATTTTCCGGCGGGCTCCGATCCCCGCTCCATCGGCCACCGCTCGCTCGCCGTGAACTTGAGCGACATGGCCGCGATGGGCGCGGCGCCCGCCTGGGCCACGCTCGCGCTCACGCTGCCGCACGCCGACTCCGAATGGCTGGCGGGATTCGCGCGCGGCTTCGGCGAGCTGGCGCTCGCGCACGGCGTCGCCCTGGTGGGCGGCGATACCACCGCGGGGCCTTTGACGGTCAGCGTACAGATCCTTGGGTCAGTGCCGCGAGGCACGGCGTTGCGACGCGCCGGCGGCAAGGCGGGCGACGTGCTTGCGGTCACCGGAACGCTCGGCGATGCGGGCGCCGGCCTCGCGCTCGCGACCGGCGCGCTTCGTGCGAAGGACCCCGCCGCGGCACGCGAGCTCCTTGCCCGGTTCGAATACCCGACGCCGCGCGTGCAGTTCGGAATCGCGGCCCGGGGGATCGCGAGCGCCGCCATGGACATCTCGGACGGGCTCGCGGGCGATCTGCCGAAATTGACCGCCGCCGCGGGGCTCGGCGCGACGGTCGAGGTGCAGCGGCTGCCCGTCTCGCGGGCGCTCGAGCTCTCGGCGAGTGCCGAGCAGGCTCGCTCCTGGGCGCTCGGCGCGGGCGATGACTACGAGCTGCTGCTCGCCGTGCCGGCGCAGCGCTTCGATTCGCTCGCCGCGCGAGCCGCGCAATTGAACTTAAGATTGACCGCGATAGGTGAGCTGCGTCGCGAAACAGGCGTTGCCTGGACCTTGAACGGCGCGCAATACGGCCCCCCGGAGCAGGGTTTCGACCACTTTCGCCGAGCCTCGACCGAAATCACAGTTTGACCCGCGCCCGGCGAAGTATTCTTCGCGACACGGAATTGAACGTCGTCGCAGCGCCCACGGTTAACCCTTGAACAACATTCGGCCTAAGGATCACGCGAAGGCTCAAACCGGCCGCGCCGCATTGCCTGAAAAAATAGGCAAATACGCGATCATCAACGAGGTGGGGCGCGGCAGCACGGGTGCCGTGTATCTCTCGCACGATCCCTACTACGGTCGCGACGTGGCCATCAAGGTGTACAACGTCGATTCGAGCGGCGACGAGAATCGCAAGCGCATCGCGCGCAAGATGTTCCTTTCCGAGGCTCACATGGTCGGCATGCTTCAGCATCCGAACATCCTGCCGATATACGATGCGGGGGAGGAGAACGGACACTGCTACATCGTGACCGAGCACGTGCACGGAGCGCGTACCCTCGCCGCGTACTGCCGCCCCGACAATCTCCTGCGCATCGACGACGTCGTCGAGCTGATCTACAAGGCCGCCCGCGCACTTCACTACGCGCACAGCCGCGGCGTCATCCATCGCGACATCAAGCCCAGCAACATCATGCTCACGCTCGACAGCGACGTGCGCATCATCGATTTCGGAATTGCCCTGGTGGCCGACTCCGAGATCTCCAGGATCGAGGGGATCGCCGGCAGTCCTTCGTACATGTCGCCTGAGCAGGTTCAGTCGATCGAGCTCACCAATCGCTCCGATCTGTACTCGCTGGGCGCGGTCATGTACGAGCTCTTGACCGGAACGCGGCCGTTCCGCGCCGGCAATCTGCAAAAGCTCCTGCATCAGATCGTGTTCGCGACGCCGCCGCCGATTCATACGCTGCGTCCCGAAATCCCCGAGGAGCTCGAGAACGTCACCGCGATTGCTCTGCAGAAGGATCCGGAAAAGCGCTACAAGACGGGACTCGATTTCGCGGCGGAGCTCACCCGCGTGCATCAGAAGCTGCGCGCCCAGTACAACCGCATCGATCAGCAGGAACAATTCAGCCTGCTGCGCAAGCTGAAATTCTTCCACGAATTCTCCCACAGCGAGATCTGGGAAGTGTTGCGGGCCAGCAGCTGGCAGGACTATGCGGACGGAGAGGAAATCGTCAAGGAAGGCGAAATGGACGATCGGTTCTACATCATCGTCCAGGGCAAGGTGGGCGTTGCGCGGCTCGGCAGGGCGCTGGGATTCCTCGAGAGCGGAGATTGCTTCGGCGAGACCAGCTATGTCCGAGGCGCCAAGCGGACCGCAACCATCGTCGCCGCGGCCTCGGTGGTCGTGATGAAGGTGAGCTCGACTTTGCTCGAGCAGGTTTCGGCCGAGTGCCAGCTACGCTTCAACCAGGTGTTCCTGCGCAGCATGATCGCACGGCTGCAGAGCGCGGAGCGCAGCGGCTAGAGGTTCCCGGGAATCGACCGCCCCGGCCGCGCCGAGAGCCGCCGCCATATCAGCTCGCGGGCCGCCCGGTCAGTTTCCGGTCTGCTTTTCGTGCTCGATCATCGCGTACGCCGAGTGATTGTGAATCGACTCGAAATTCTCGGCTTCCACCACGTAGGCGCGCACGCGCTTGTCGCGATTCAAGGCGACGGCCACGTCGCGCACCGTATCCTCGACGAATTTGGGATTGTCGTAAGCGCGCTCGGTGACGAATTTCTCGTCGGGGCGCTTCAAGATGCCGTACACCTCGCAGGAGGCCTGCGATTCGGCGACGTCGATGAGCTCCTCGAGCCACATGTGCTCGTTGAGCCGCGCGGTCAGGGTGATGTGGGAGCGCTGATTGTGCGCTCCATAGTCCGAAATCTTCTTGGAGCACGGGCACAGGCTCGTGGTCGGCACGACCACCTTGAGCCACACCTCGGTCCGGCCGTTGCGGTGCTCGCCGAAAATGGTGGCCTGATAATTCATCAGGCTTTCCACGCCCGAGACGGGAGCTTTCTTCATGACGAAATACGGAAACGTCATCTCGATGTGGCCGGCATCGGCATCCAGGTACTCGGTCATCTCCTGGAGCATCTTGCGGAACGAGTCCACGGATATCTCACGCTCGTGCCGGTGCAGGATCTCGACGAACCGCGACATGTGCGTGCCCTTGAAATTGTGGGGCAGATTCACGTACATGTTGAAGTTGGCGACGGTGTGCTGCTCGCCGTTGGCCCGGTCCTTCACCTTGACGGGATGATAGATATCCTTGATGCCGACCTTGTTGATCGGGATCTGCCGGGTATCGGCATGGCCCTGCACATCCTCCATGGCGGAGGTGCGAGGTTTCTTCGGAGGAGCGGCGACGTTCATATGGCTTTCCTAGGCGCGATCCAAAGCCCCTACATGGTGCCGATCCCGCAAGATGCAATGATAACAGACCGGATGATTGACCCCGCCGGATGACCCGGACCCCGGCAGAAGGCTGCCGGCTGGTGAGTTCCCCGTTCAGCCGCCTTTGTTCACCTGGGTATCGAAATTTTCCACGCGGGCCTCTCCGGCCTTTTTCAGCAGAATTTCGACCTTTTGTTCCGCGTCCTTCAAGGCCGCCTGGCAGGTCCGTGTCAGCAGGATTCCCCGTTCGAAGGCCTTCAGCGACTCCTCCAGCGGTAAATCTCCGTGCTCGAGGCGCTCGACGATGTGTTCGAGGTCGCGCATCGCGGCCTCGAAGTCCAGGGCTTCGGAATCGCCGGGGGAATTGCTGGCGGGCATGGTTCGAAACGGTACACAGGAGCCGCCGCCGGGTCAAACTCGGCCCGTCCTTCGGATGCAGTTCACGGAGTCCGTCGCCCGTCCACCGCGGCGGCTCGATAAGTTGTCAAGGCGTGATGCGCGTCACAGCCGCCGGGTCGCACTCGCGCGCGATTTCAGTACCATGCCTCGGGGAAGCTTTATGCGACACTTGAGCAAGCAAATACTGGGCTACGGCTGTCTATGTGCGGTGCTTTTGGGCACCGCCGCCTGCGCGCCGCACCGGATTCCCCCGATGACCGTCGAGGACCTCATGGAGGACCGCGTGAGCTTGGACGGCATCATGATGAAGTGCAACCAGAACCCCGCCAGATTGAGCGACACGCAGGACTGTGAGAACGCGCGCATCGCAATCGAGCGGTTGATGTCGCAGAACGCCGACCCTTCGGTCGAGAAGAAGCGTCAGGAACAGTTCGAGCGGGCCCGCGAGCGGCTGAGACTCGCCCAGGAGAGGCTGCGTCAAGAGCAAGAGCAGCAGACCAAGGTCGACGCTTACACGTTGCCGGTCGTACCGGTGAATCCGTCCCCGGCCCCCAACACAACCGCCACCCCGCCCTCGGCCGAGCCGGCGGGCGCCTCACCGCCGTTGGCGGGAACTACCACGCCCTAGCGTCCAAGGCGTGAGCGTTACTCGCCGATCGACCCCCCATGCTTGCCGCGGCGGTTCTTGTCGATGATCGCAACGATGATGATCAAGAACGCGAGCAATCGAACCAGGTAACTCGCATAGTGCTCTTCGCGCGAATCATCGCTGATCGCGAGCCAGATCCAGTTGACCGCCATGGCCGCGAAAGCGGCTGCGAAGAAAGCAAAGAATCGATCGCGGCTGATTTTCCAGTAATGCAGAAAGAAGATCGACACCGTGATGGCGGCCATCGTCAGTGCGCCATGTACGAATGTTCTCATGGTCGCGGCTCCTATTTGCTTTCGCGAATCAGCCCGTAAACGAACGCGGTCATCGCGGCGAGGCTTGCGGCTGCGCGCAACGAAAAGAGATCGATATCCGGCAGCACGATGAGATCGACGAACAAAAGCATGTTGTTGAGGGCGAGCCCCGCAAATCCGATGCTCGTCCAAGCCAACAGGCGGGTCCGCTGGGAGCGATAGGCTCTAAACAGCAGTGTTGCGCACAGCAAGCTGGTCGCCGCGCATAGGGCATAGACGATCTCAGCCACGACGATCTCCTTTCCGGATGATGAACGCGTCTGCAAATGCACGATGCGCGGAGGTCCTGACCCGCTCGATGGCGTAGGAGCTCAGCAGCTGCAGGATGACGACCGGGTGCTCCCGATATGTTCGTTTGAGGCGCGCCATCGTCTCGAGTCCGGTGCCGGTGGAGGCGCCAAACCAAAGCGCCGCGACGCCGCTCCCCTCTTTACGTACCAACCCCCCGGCGAGCAACCCGGCCAGCGCTTCTTCGGCCAAGTCGGCCGATATATTGAGCGATGTCGTCAATGCGGCCGCGGTGCAGGGCGAAGTGCCCTCGCCATGGAGGTGCAACAAGATCGACAGTTGCTCGAGCGAGCCGACATGCTCGCGCAGCATAGCCCGTACGTCCTCGGGGACGGGCCCGGATTCGGATGAATCTTCTGGCACAGTTAAAATCCTAGCAGGCCGCCGACGCGCGCGCTCGCATCGCGAGCAAGGCGAGCGCCTTTGCACCCCGGGGCGGCGCCTGTAGACTTCGCACCAGCCAACTTTTGGGGGAGATCGAGATGGGATCGAATGTGAGGCTTGCATCGATGCTATTGGCCGGCGTGATTTCGGTGGGTGGCGTGGCGGGCGCGGCCGAGGTCAGCAACCGCCACTATCCCGGGGACCTTTCCCTGGATGTCGATCTCTCCGACCCGACGCAGCGCATATTCCGCGTGCATGAGCGGATTCCGGTCAATCCGGGGGCGTTGACGGTCTACTATCCCAAGTGGATTCCGGGTGAGCACTCCCCGAGCGGGACCATCGACAGCGTCGCCGGCTTGAAAATGACTTCCGATGCCGGTCAGCGCATCGAATGGCGGCGCGACCTGGAGGACATGTTCACCCTGCACCTCACCGTACCGGCCGGAGTGAAATTCCTGGTACTGGACTTCGAGCTGCTCTCGCCGGGCCCGGGCGGGGAGTTCGGCCAGAGCGCTTCGGTTACCGGCAGCATCGAGGACCTCGAATGGAACCAGGTGCTGTTCTATCCCTCCGGGTACAACGCGCACAGCATCACCTTCAGGCCGAGCATCCGGATACCGGAAGGCTGGCGCTATGCCAGCGCGCTCGAGCCGGAGACCACCGCTGCCGGCGTCATCAAGTTCGCACCGGTGTCGCTGGAACAATTGGTGGATTCGCCGCTCATCTGCGGGGCGCATTTCAGCCGGCTCGACCTTGCACCGGGCGCCGCCGTGCCGGTACATCTGGACCTGGTGGCCGATGACGACTCCGATCTGAAGGTGAGCGACGACCAGCTCAGGGCTCATCGCAACCTGATCGTCCAGGCGCAAGCACTGTTCGGCGTGCATCACTATCAGCACTACGATTTCCTGTTCACGCTGTCGGAGAACACCGGGCATTTCGGGCTCGAACATTCGCAGTCGAGCGACGACCGCTACTACGCGCGATTCTTCGTGGACCCGGATACCTATATCGACGGCGGAGGGCTGCTTCCGCACGAATACGTGCATTCGTGGAACGGAAAGTTTCGCCGCCCGGCGGGACTTGCCACGCCGAATTACAACGTACCGATGCACGATGATCTGCTGTGGGTATATGAAGGGCTGACGGAATATCTGGGCAACGTGCTGACCGCCCGCTCGGGCATCTGGACTGCCGCGCAATATCGCGAGCAGCTCGCTTCGACGGCCGCCGACATGGACCACAGGCCCGGCCGGGCCTGGAGAGCTCTGCAGGACACCGCCGATGCGGCGCAGCTCCTCTATTATTCCTCGCCTGAATGGAGCTCGGAGCGACGCTCGGTCGACTATTATCCGGAGGGCGAGCTGCTGTGGCTCGATGCGGACACGACCATCCGCGAGATGTCGGGCGGCAAAAAATCACTCGATGACTTCGTGCACGCGTTTTACGGTATCGACGACGGCAGCTTCGCCGTCAAGACCTACACGTTCGCCGATATCGTGAAGGCCCTCGACGCCGTGCAGCCGAACGATTGGGCGTCGTTTTTGCGCAGCCGTCTGGATACCCACGAGCACGCGCCGCTGGGCGGCATCACACGCGGCGGCTGGAGCGTGACCTACGACGAGCATCCCAGCGCGGTGTTCAAGGCGCGCGCCAAGACCCACAAGATGCTGGACTTGCGCTATTCGCTGGGGCTGCTCATCGGCACCAATACCGAAGCCGGCGTGGGCCGCATCATCGACGTGCTGTGGGGCGGCCCGGCCTTCGCGGCGGGACTGGCGCCCGGCATGACCGTCGTGGCCATCGACGGTCGGAAGTTCGATCCGGAGCTCATCGACGAGTATCTGCGAGCCGCCGAAAGCGGCAAGGCGCCCATCGAGGTGCTGGCGCGGAACTACGATACTTACGCGACCTACAAAGTCGATTATCACGGCGGCCCGAAGTATCCGCATCTCACCCGGGCGAGTGGAGAGCCGGATCGGCTGGGAGACATCATCGCGGCGAAGCCCGCGCCCTGACCTCACTCTCCGGTGCGAAATCGCGTCCACTCCCGGGTCACGAGCCGGGAGTATTCCAAGGACGCCGCGGTGTGCGTGACCAATCGGGCGCGCGTCGCGGCGTCCGGATAGACGCTCGCATCCCCCTTGATGGCGGGATCGACGAAGGCAAGGGAAGCTGCATTGCCGTTCGGATACTTGATGTAATTGCTGATCTTGGCGATCACCTGCGGCCGCAGCAGATAGTTCATCCAGACCTCGGCATTCTTCGGCTGCGGGGCATCCGCGGGAATTGCCATCATGTCGGTCGTCATGAGCGCGCCCTCGCGCGGAATGAGATAGGCCACATTCGCGCCGGTCGCCGCCTCCTTGGCCCGGTTGCGCGCCGCCTCGACGTCCCCCGACCAGGCCAGCGCCAGGCATATTTCTCCGCTGGTCAGCGGCGGAATCAGATCCGGATCGATGCGATTCACGAACGGCCGGATCCTGCGCAACACCTCCGATGCGGCGGCGACATCCTGCGGATCGCGGCGATTGGGATCGTGCCCTAGGTATAGAATCACGGACTCGAAGACCTCGAGAGGCGAATCGATGATGGCGATGCCGCAGTCCTTGAGCTTCTCGGCGTTGCGCCGCCGATACGGCACGCTCTGATCATGCGAACTCGACCGCAATCCGCGAGCGGCTCAGCGCGGCCGTTGAGCATGGCCGCCGTGCTGCTGCGACTCGCCGGCATTGCGGCGGCGACGGTTGCGACGGCCGCGGGATTTGCCTACGTCGGAGGCTGGATGTCGCCGGGCCGATTGACGCAAGCGACTCTCATGGACGCCTTCGAGCGGCTGAACGGTGCGCATCCCGGTTTTCGCCGCAACCACGCCAAGGGCGTATGCGTCACGGGCTGGTTCGACAGTACGGGTACCGCTGCGTTATTGTCGCGCTCCGAAATCCTCAAGCCCGGCCGCGTATCGGTCATCGGGCGTTTTGCGCTGGCGGGCGGTATGCCGATGCAGGCCGATGCACCCACGACGGTCCGAAGCATGGCGCTGCGATTCCTGGGGCGAGACGGCCAGGAATGGCGCACTGGAATGAACAACATTCCCGTTTTTCCGGTGAATACCGCGCGTGGCTTTTATGACCAGATGCTCGCCTCGAAGCCCGATCCTTCCACGGGAAAGCCCGATCCCAATGCCGTGAAGGCATATTTCGATCGCCATCCAGAAACGCTGCGCGCAATGGCCATCATCAAGGCGCGCACCGTCACCCCAGGATTCGCCGATTCGACCTTCAACAGTCTCGATGCATTCCGGCTGGTGGACGAGGGGGGACGCTCGACCCCGGTTCGCTGGGCGGCGGTGCCGCTCGATCCCCCCGAGACGGAAGCGCCGGCGCCGGGCGCGCCACCCGGGAAGAACTACTTGTTCGACCAGCTCATCGCGCAGATTCATCTGCGCCCGCTCAAGTGGCGGCTGATGATCACCGTCGGTCAGTCGGAAGATCCGACGGCGGATGCAACCCTTGCATGGCCCGCCGAGCGAGCGCAAATCGATGCCGGGACGGTGACCATCGAGACCGTCTCGAGCGAGGACGGCGGGGCGTGCAAGGACATCAATTTCGATCCGATGGTGCTGCCGTCCGGCATCGAGCCTTCCGATGATCCGTTGCTGAGCGCACGCTCGGCCGCCTACGCGAGGTCCTTCACATTGCGGACCCGCGAGATGGGCCGGAAGCCTCCAAGCGCGGTCACGCCGCAGGAAGCCCGGGCGGGCGGGGACCGATGAGCACGCCGCACCTTGCCTTCAGCCCGGTGTCACGCGTGCTGCATTGGACGATGGCCGTCATGCTGGTCGCAATGCTGTTCATCGGCGTCGGAATGGCGTCGACGGTTTCCACGCGATACGCATTGCTCGTATCCATCCACAAGCCGCTCGGGATCGCGATTCTGGTGCTGGTGGTGATCCGCCTCGTCAATCGACTGCTCAAGCCGCCGCCGCCGCTGCCCGTCGACCTTCCGGTATGGCAGCAGCGCCTCGCGAAACGGTCGCATTACCTGCTGTACGGACTCATGGTCGTCATGCCGCTCATCGGCTGGGGCATGCTGTCGGCCGCGCCTTATCCGGTGGTGTTGCTCGGAACGCTGCATTTGCCGCCCATTCTGCCCCACAACGCAATCCTGTACTCCTGGCTGCGGCAGGCCCATACCTCTCTGGCCTACCTGTTCTTCGCCACTTTCCTCGTGCATGCAGGCGCGGCGCTGTTTCACGGGCTCATCCGCCGCGACGGCGTATTGCAGAGCATGGCGTCGTTGCACACCGAGGAGGTTCGAGAAGATGCGTGAGGGTGCTGAACCGCTCGCGCCAGCCGAGACGGAGCAGCTCGCGGTCGGCGTCAATCCCAAGGAGGTATCGTGACCATGGTGAGCGTTCGCTTGCCCAACGAGGCGCCATCGGTCGGGTCGTTGATGACGATGTAGAAGCTCTTGGTCTGTTTGCGCGTCGGATCAGCGACCACCGGCACGAATAGGTTGGCCGTCGCTTTGCCTGCTTCGAAGTGCTCCTGGTGCGGCTTCACTTCCATGAAGTCCCGGCCCGGCTTGGCAGTTCCCGACTCGGTCCACCAGGTAAAGCCGGCGTCGCTGCGAAGGTTCCCCGAGCGCCTGACGACGACATGTGCCGCCGGATCGGTGGGGGCAACCTCTACACTGTCGGCGGTCAGCTCGAGACGGGTGTGCTGGGCCGCCGTCGCTTCCGGATGGTGCAACGAGGCGGCAGCTGGTGGTGCAGATTCGACGGACTGGGCGGCCGCGGAGTTGGCGCGAGATGAGGAGGAATGCCGAGTCCGCGCAGGCGGAGTCGACACCCGAGGCTCTGCCGCGGCGGGCATCTTTGCGGGTGCGACGCTGCCGTCGGTGGCCGCCGGCGGCGCTTCGGCCGGGGCGGCCGCGCTCGAGACGGCATTGCGAGCACTTTGCCAGAGCCGCGTCACTGCCGAATCGGCGCTTGCGAGCATCTCGTGCAAATCGCTGCCTGCCTGTCCGGCGGTTTGCGATACCAGGTCCATGTGCGCGCTGGCCCACCAACCAGCACCCGTCACCGCCAGCGCGAGCAGGATGAGCGCTGCTGCGGCCCCGGTTCGCGGGGAACGGCGCGGTGACGATTTCAGCAGGGTCAGCAACACCGGCAATCGGGCTTCCGGCTTCGGCAGGTCGAACGACTGCAGCCACTCACCGATATCGGCGGGGCGGCGCTCACGATCGAAGGAAAGCGCCGCCCGAAGGGCGTGCCACTGTTTCCCCGTCAGCCCCGGGGGACGAGCAAGCTTCACGCGTTGCGCGCGAGCTTGAGCTGCATTCAGCTCCCCGAAGGGATGCTTTCCGGCCAGCAGTACGTACAGAACGCAGGCCAGCGAGTACGTGTCGTCGCGGGCATCTGGCCGCTCGCCGTTGAGCAGTTGCCAGCTGGCGTAGCGCGGGGTCGCATACGCGGTCGCATCCCATGCGTTCTGGGTCACGGCGGGTGTGGCGCTCGGCGTATGCGCGGCACCAAAGTCCAGCACGCGAATCCCACCGTCATTGGTGATGAAGATGTTGCCGGGATTGAAGTCGCCGTGCACCACGCCGCGGGAGTGCGCATGTTCCAGTGCGGCGGCCGCATCGCGAATGATGATCAGCGCGTGGGCTCGCTGCAGAACGACCTCATGGTGGGCGGAGAGCACACTGTCGAGCGAGAGCCCGCTGAGATACTCCATGGTGAAGAAAGCGGTATCGCCGTCCCGGTCATACTCGTGTGCGCGAACGATGTTCGGGTGCGACAAGGTTTGCAGGAGCTGGAACTCCCGACGCAGATCGGTCAGCAGCGCCGACTGACGGGCGGCTTTGGCGTGCAGTACCTTGATAGCCACCCGTTGGCCGGAATCGGGCAAGTCGAGCCGGAACCGATCGATCGCCTCGTAGACCGTTCCGGTCCCTCCGAGACCCAGGACATTCCTGATCTCGTACCGGCCGCGCAGCACGTCGCCGACGGTCACTTCTTGAACACGCGCCGGCGCTGGCTGCGCGACCGGTCGATCTCTGGGATCCGGAAGCGGGATGGACGTTTGGTCGATACCGATCGGCACGGTCCGGTCGCCCGAGGCCGAAATGCCGGCGAAGTAGGCGGCCGCCGTTGCGGCGCGCGGTTTCGGAGCGGACCCTGTCGGTGCAGCCGCTGGGACTGATTCCGGCGTAGGGGGTACCGGCGTGACGGGGGGTACCTGCATGAACGGCGCCAGCGGCGGCACTTGCAGGACAGGCGCGGCCGGCTCGACGGACGCTGCCGGCGAGACGGGTGCTGCCGGCGAGACGGGTACTGCCGGCGAGACGGGTACTGCCGACGAGACGGGTGCTGCCGACGAGACGGGTGCTGCCGGCGAGATGGGTACTGCCGACGAGGCAGACGCTGCCGGCGCTTTGGATGCGGTCGCCGGCGCGGATGGGGGCGGCGCGGACGGGGGCGCAGGTTTCGAAATCGGCCGCGCAGTCGGCGGCGGCGCAGCAGCGGAAGCGGTGGAAGGAGCGGAAGCCGATACCGGCGCCACGGTCGGCGGCGATGGCGCGCTCTGCGGACGCGTCAGCGGAACGCTGTGCTCAATGTCGAGAGCAGGTCCGAGGAGCTGGCTGCCCAGTCGCGATTTGACCCGACGGAAAACGTCCTGCTTGATTTTGCCGCGGCGGTAAAACTGGTCGAGCAACGCCAACGAGTCCCACGCGGCGTCCGGAGACCGCCGAGTGAGCATCTGGATCGCCCGAAGAAACGAGTCCTCATCGCACGTCCCCCGGGAGAGGGAGTCGAGCCAGACCTGAGTGACATTGAATTCGCCTTCCGTGCGGTCTTCGATTGCGACGGCTTCAGGTGTCATAGCCACGAGCGTAACACTTCCCGGTCCGATTCGACGAACCCGTGCCGCAGCGAGCGCAGCAGTTCCTGCAACGCAGCGCGACGCGCTGCCGCATGAGCCTCAAACGACCGCGCCCTTGAACAGAACGACCAGATCGTTCCACGCGCGTTCCGCCTGCGCTTCGTTGTAAATGGGCTTTCCGTCCGGGGCGTGCGGCATATCCTTCACGCACCAGCCGTGCATGCATCCGTCATACACCTCGATCTTCGCCGGCAGGTGGGCATCGTCGAAGGCTTGCCGAAGCTTGGTCTTGGCCTGCGGATCGCTCGCGTCGTCGTTTGCGGCAATGGCGATGTAGTATTTGGCCTTCATCCGGGGCACCAGCAGATGCGGGCTGTCGGATTTGTCCGACACCAATCCGCCCCCGTGAAACGAGGCACCCGCGCCGATGCGCTCGGGCAACGCGGCAGCGGCCCGCAGCGTCATCGGCCCGCCCATGCAATAGCCGAATACCCCCATTTTCGCGGACTTTTTTATCGGTGCGTGCGCGTCCAGAAATGCCGTGTAGGCGATGGCGTCCTGAGCGACCGCATCGGCCGTGAGGGGTGCACGCAGCTCGGCGAGCTTTTGTCGGTCGGCCGGATTGCCGAAGTCGAAACCTGCCGGCAGCCCCGGCGCTTTGGTCGATCGGTAATAGGGATTCGGCACGAGAACGACGTAGCCGTCGCGCGCGAGCCGCTTCGCCATATCGCGCATCACCGGACGCAAGCCGAAAGCATCCACGAACAGGATTGCGGCGGGCCATCGGCCGTCGCCCCTCGGATGAACGAGGGCCGCGTCGCACGTTCCGCTCGGGGTGCTCACTTGCACGTCCCTGTCGAGGGCTTCGTGCGCGCCCGCGGCCGCACGTGCGCCGGTCGCGGCGGTTATACCGGCGGCGATCGACAGGGCGGTGAAGTCACGTCTCGACACGGGGGGCTCGCTCATCAGTTGGAGCTCCGGTTCTCGAGCGGGTAAGTGCGGGGAGCCTCGGCGGCCGGTGCCACAGCAGGCTGTCCCGCGGGCGCCGCCGGACTCTGCGCGGTAGCGGCCGGCACTTCCGCTTGCGGCGCGGGCGAGGACCTTTCGGCGGTGTGCGTGACTTGAGATAGCCTCGCGAGAAATCGTTGTGCGGTCTCCGGCGGCATCGGTGCCTTTCCGGAGAAGATCTCGCTCGCGCTCACACCCTGCTTGCCGTAAAGGTCGGCGTTCGCCGTCTTGTCGATCGCGATCACGCTGCCGTCGACGGCGATCCCGCCGAACAGTCCGCGTGTGCGCGCATACGAATAGATCTCGGCGAGCGATACGTCGGTGGCCGCCGAGCCTTGACGCCCCACCGGTCCCGCAGCGACCGAGGCATCGGCGCCGAGGGTGAGCTTGCCGCCGGTGATACCCTCGATGCCGCCCTTGGTGGTGAACACCAGGATGATGTCCGACGACTGCGCGCCGGCCTGCAGGCCCCAGCTTCCGCCGGTCAGCGCAATGAACACGGGATTGCTCCAGGGCGAGGTGAGCGTGTCACGCACCGTCAAGACGCCGTTGCCGTGACGTCCGCCGAAGAAGAATGCGATCTTGGTGACATCCGGGATGACCGCGATTCCGTAGGCATGAGCCAAAAGCGTGTCGGGCAAGCGCTGGTCCGGCATGCTCTGCACATCGTCCAACACCTCGGTGGCGGTGAGTAATCTGCCTTCTTCCCGAGCGCTTCCCGCGAATGAATTATTTGCAATGATCGTCGTCGCGGACAGCGCGACCGCCACGAACCACTTCCGAGCGGCTGTTGTTCGAATGATCATAGTGGCTCCCGGGCATGATGAGTGGCTGAATTTGTACAGATCTCGAGCCCTAGCGAAGCGGACCCCATGTCGAGCGCTTAGTTCCGCAACAGCGACTCGCAGGCATATCATGCTGCGGTGCGCCAGCCAGCAGCGTCGCTGGGCAGCCCGCACCTCCGCGCCTTTAGAATGGGTGCCTAGGGTCGACACCCGGGTCACTGTATCGTCAGATCGAAGAACTAGGATTAACAATTGCTCATGAACGACACGAAGCCGGCAGCCGTTTGCACACTTCGGGTTTCGAGATAGCGGCGACTGCCCGATGAACTCCAAAACTCACTCAGCGGCCTCAATGTTCGAAAAGGTCTTGCGCGCGTACGAGACCCACGGCATTCCCTACAGCGATGTGCTCGCACGGCTGCGGCGGCTGCTCGACAGCGGCGCCTCGGCTGTCGAGCTGTCGGCCATCCTTCGCCGCCGCGAGTCGATCGGGCGATTATTGCCCGAATACGGAGAGCTGCAAACCCTGCTCAACGAGGCGATCGAACAGAGCGCTGCACAGAGTGCGGACGCCGATCCCGACGGCGCTCAGGCCGGCATGCAAAGTACCGCGTCGACCGTCGTTGCCATGCCGATCCAGTCATCTCGAGCGCCGGCGTTCGAGGAGGAATCGCCGGACGAGGAAGTTGCCGTCGACCTGGACTTCGAAGCCCTCAACGAAGCCGTCAGCAGGGAGTCCGAGTCCCCGGAGCGGCCGCGCGCCTCCGAGCTCGACCCGTCGGCTCTCGCCCGGCGTTTGCGCCCGAGCGAGGAGCGGGCTCCCGCCCGACATGCGGCTCTCGAGTCGCTGACTCGCTCCTACGAGCGGGCGAAAGAGGCCGAATCGGCGGCGGCGACGCGGGCGGCGGCGCTCGCGACGGACCTGGAGGCGGCCCGCAGCGCACTCAAGGCCGAGCAAAACCGCGTTTTGGAAATCGACAAGGCGCTCGCGAGTAGCGTCGCCACCTCGGATGCGGTGCGCGAGCAGGCGCTGCAAGAATCGCAGCGCCATCGGGCGGAATTGCGCGCCGTGCTCGACTCGCTGGCGGAGCGCGACGCCGCCGTCGATCAATTGCGGCACTCGTTGGGTGAGCGCGATGCGCGGATCAAGGCCCTATGCGAAGAGCGCGCGGGCCTGGCGACCTCGCTCGAGGCACGCGCCGAGGCCGCAGCGCAGCTGGAGGCGGAATTGCGCGCCGCACGTGCTCACGCGCAGGCGGTCAGCTTGGAATTGACGGCGAGCCAGGAGAGTGCGAAGGCGCTCGATGCGCAGCTCAGGCGCGGCGGCTCTCGTCTGGATGCGGCTCGAAAGGAGCTGGACGCGACCCGGGAGAAATCGGGTACTTACCTCGAGTTGCTGCGCACTCGGGCGTGGCGCCGGGGCTTCGATCAAAACCGGGCCCTCGAAGTGGACGCTCGCGACGTGCCGGCGCAGGGCGAGCGCGGTGACCCGCGGAGTCCGAGGGCGGGTCGGGCGGCCCGCACGATCGGGTGGGTCGTCGTGACAGCGGCGCTGATTGGATTGGTGTGGCTGTTCTGGCATCACGCGACCGTGGTGCCGGCAGAGCTCCCCGCCGCGGCTGTTCCGAGTCCCGGCAGCGTGATCCGCGACTGCCCGACCTGTCCCGCGATGACGGTCCTGCCGGTGGGACGCTTCAAGCAGGGTTCCGTGGACGGCCCCGCGTTCGAGCAACCGGTGCATTGGGTGGCGATCGACCGCCCGATCGCCATGTCGACGAATCCGATGACCTTGCGGGATTTCGAGCAATTCATCACTGCAACCCGGCGCGACATGCAGGGCTGCGACACCTACGACGGTGAATGGAAACACCAGCCCGACAACAGCTGGGAACAACCCGGGTTCTCGCAAACCGGCATGCATCCGGTGACGTGCGTGTCATGGGAGGACGCCGAAGCCTACGCAAAATGGCTATCGACCAAGACCGGCCATCGATATCGCCTGCCGAGCGCCGCGGAATGGGAGTATGCCGCCCGCGCCGGCGGCGAGGCGGCACAACCGTGGGGAACGGATGCGCAGAGCGCCTGCACGCACGCGAACGTGGCCGATGCAAGCGCCGCCCTTCATTACCCCGGATGGGCAGTGTTCCCTTGTGACGACGGCTACGTCTACACGGCACCCGTCGGGGCCTTCAAAGCCAACGCGTTCGGGCTCAATGACATGCTGGGCAATGTGCTGCAATGGACCGAGGATTGCTGGCACCCGAATTATGCCGGCGCGCCCGTGGATGGTTCCGCGTGGTCGGACGGCGATTGCTCTCAGCACGAGCTGCGCGGCGGTTCTTGGTTCAGCGCGCCCTCCTATGTACGGGCCGACTATCGCGATCACTTCCCCGCCGGCTACCGGACCAGCAGCGCCGGCATCCGGCTGGTCAGGGACCTCCAGCCATGATCGGTGCGTTCCTGTTCGCCGTACTACTGGTGCTATCCGCGAGCGCGGAAGCCACGCCCCCGGACGATCATTTCGCGGATGCGGAGCGCGCGCATTACGCCGCGCTGTGCCACGCTCGCAAGGATCTCGACTCCTGTTCCGATGCGGTCCGCTGGAGTCCCGGCGACCCCGCGCTGGTGGTCGCGCTGGCGGACGCGCTGATGCGGGCGGGACGTGCGGAGGAGGCCATTCGCGACTACCGGCGCGCCGAGGCCCTCGACCCGCACCTGCGCGACCTCGACGCCAAGATCGGTGCGGCCGAGGCTCGGCTCTCGGTCGCGCGGCACGCTCGCAAGAATCTCGCGACTGAGCGCGCAGGGGCCGGGCCGCCGGCCGACAAGCGCTACTCGAATGCGGATCCCGAGTCCCGGTCGCACTGAGGTGTCGTCGGTGGCAATAACCAATCCGGCAAAAGTCATCGTCATCGCGCACCGCGGCGCCAGCGGCGAGCGCCCCGAACACACCTTGGCGAGCTACCAGCGGGCCATCGAGCAGGGAGCCGACTATATCGAGCCCGATCTGGTCATGACCCGCGATGGCGTGCTGGTGGCGCGCCACGAGCCGGAGATCGGAGGCACGACGAATGTGGCGGAGCATCCGGAGTTCGCCGGCCGGCGGCGTACGAAGATGATCGACGGTGAGGAGATGGAGGGCTGGTTTACCGAGGATTTCACGCTGGCCGAGCTCAAGACACTGCGCGCGCGCGAGCGGCTGCCGACGCTTCGGCCCGCCAACACGGCCTTCGATGGGCGATTCGAGGTGCCGACGTTCGAGGAGATCATGCAGCTGGCGATCGATACCAACCGCCGCCGCGCAGGGCGGCCCGGGATCGGCGTGTATCCCGAGACCAAGCATCCGGCACATTTTCAATCCCTCGGCCTGCCCCAGGAGGCCGCGGTGCTCGACACCCTGAGGCGCTTCGGCTACGACGCTCCCGGCTCGCCGGTATTCATCCAGTCGTTCGATCCGGGCAACTTGCGGCAATTACGCACTATGACGCGCCTGCCGCTGGTGCAGCTGCTCGAGTACGAGGTCAAGGATACCGGCGCGATGGCCCGGTACGCCGATGTCATCGGTATCGCCAAATCGCTGGCGACCCCGGAGACGGTGGCGGCGGCACATGAGGCGGGAATGGCAGTGCATGTCTGGACATTCCGGGCAGAAAACCAATTCCTGCCGGACGACCTCAAGTCGGGAACGGACCCCGCGGCCCATGGCGATCTCGCCGCGGAAATCGAGCGCTACCTGGCGCGCGGCATCGACGGCTTCTTCGTGGATTTTCCGGCGCTGGGTGTGGCGGCTCGGGATGCCGCCGCGGCCGCGGCTACATCTCCGCCGTCCAGCCGGAGCACCAGCCGCTGACCGAGACCAGCTTGCCCGTAAACAAGCTGCACGGTCGGTAGTTGTTGCCCGGCTTGCCTTGAAGCAGCAGGCAGTTCTCGCAGTTCGATCCCGGCACGAAGTGCGGGAATTTCTTGACGTCGACCTGACTCGCGCTCTCGACGTATCCGAGCTTCATTGCCGCGGGATCGTGCACATCAAGCTTTTGCGCAGCGTCGGCCGATCGCGCCGCGCGAAACGGCAGCGCAGTTGCAGCGATCCCGAGCGCCAGCGTGCTCAAAGCCTTGCGCCGGGTCAGAGCTCGCCGAGCCGGGAAGGGCGGGTTCGACATGCGCCCAATATGCAGAAAAAGCCGGGCGGAGTCACCCATTGCGTGCGGTGCAGCCGCAGCAGTCCCTGGCCCCGCGGCCGATTTGCTATGCTGCGCCCTTTTGGATCCCCCGTGCTGCGAGTCTCAAGGCTCATCGTTCTGGCCAAGGTCGTGTTCTTTGCGGCGCTGGCGTTCACTTTCTATAGCGCGGTCATCCCTCCGGCGCACGCCCTCCAGCTCGTGCCCTGGGACAAGGCCGAGCACTTCATAGCCTTCTACGTGTTGACCGGGTTGGCGGCAGCGGCCTTCCCGAGCCGCAATCTGCTGGTGCTGGCGGCGCTGTTGTCCGCGTTCGGCGGGTTCATCGAGTTCGTGCAGGGGCTCGACATCGTGCGCCGGGATCGGGATTTCTGGGATTGGGTGGCGGATACGATCGCCATTGCCGCCGCACTCGCGCCGATGTTGCTGGTGTGGTGGCGCGGTCTCGTGCAGTCCGGTCAGAAGAACATCGACATATAGATCTGAAAGATGGTGGCGTTGAACTGGTACAGCGGTTCGGTGCCGGGTGTGTACTGGGGCACTCCGTAATACTTGATGTTGCGGAAGTCCAGGTAGTGAAAGGTCACACGGCTCACGTCGAGCGTGATCGTGGCGCGCTTGAACATCTTCCAGCCGTCGGGCAGAAAAGCGTAAGTCGCCTTGGCGCCGATCGTATAGTTGTCCTGCGCGGCCAGATCCTGGTCGCGACCCTCGAAGCGATATTCGTCCGCATAGTCGAACAGATCGCTGTAGAAGTTCGCGTGATTCTGCTTGTAGTAGCGGAACCGTCCCTCGAGAATCCAGATGTTGCTGATCGGGTGGGTGTAGTCGACTTCGTAGGTGTTGCCGACGATGGCCCAGGTATCCCGGTAATACCGGTACGAGGCGGTGACCGCCGCGCGGTAGGGCAAATAGTACTTGCCCTCCACCTGCACCGCCGTGCTGGTGCGGGTGTCGGGATAGATCTGGCTTGCCAGGGAATAACCCTTGGCGTTGCTCGGATCGAGATAGCGCACCGAGCGATACGGGTTCGCGAGATAGCCCTGGTCGGTGATGACGTTGAAATTCACGCCCGCGATTAAATTCCTGGTGAGGATTTGGGAGAGATCGACGTCGTAGCTGCGGCTTTCCGCGTGGCCGAGCCACGCGATCACCGGCGCGAAGGCCGTGCCGTTGTTCTCTCCGACCGTGTCGTTGGTGTTCGAGAAGGCGAGCGACAGCGTGGTGAGATCGCCGAACATGTCCTGCTTCAACGAGAAGCTTCCGGTGTCGGATTTGTAATCGCGCTCGACGCTGTTGATGTAGGACGCCGTGTAGGTGGTCTTGTCGTGAACGTATTGGACGGTGCCGCTCTTCTGCTTGCGCTCGTCCTTGATCTGGCTCGCCTGGCTCAGCACGTCGATGGAGGCACCGCTCACCTTGTCCACGAAATAGTTCGCCTCGACCGCGAAGTTCTCGGTGAACTTCTTGCGTACCAGCGCCGATTCGCCGGTGATGTCCATGCCCCCGCCGCTGTACTTGCTGTAAAAAAGATCCGCGCGATCATCGGGCAGGACATCCGCGCAGGTGGCGCGGACGAGCAGCAGCGCGGCAAAGATCACCGCCGACCGGCCGAGAATACGTTGCGCGGACACCTTCATCATCAGTTGCAGCCGCAACCGCCGCCGGCGCTGCCGCTGGCGCCGCGCGAACCTTCGCGGGATTCGCGGACGTGATCCAGGTAGGCGGAGGAGATCGCGTCTCGATCCCAGGTCATGATGGGGTCGGCGAGGCGATCTCGCTCATAGGGCTTGACCCAGGGCTGGACGCTGCACGCGGAGCTCAAGAACGCGGCGCCGCCGATCACGGCGGCGCCGGCCATCTGAACGGAACGGCGCGGGGACGGCACGATCATTCCCTGATCAGCTGACGAATGCGGTCCTGGTACTCGTTCTCGTCGCCGGGCTTGTAACCACGATGAATGTAGCGAATCTGGCCCTTGCGGTCGATGATCACCGAGCTCGGCATCTCATCCACGTGGTAAGCCTTCGACACCTGGTTCGCCGGGTCGAGCATGACGGGGAAGCTCACCGGGCGGCGCGCGAGAAGCTCCTTCACCGGCGGTTCCTCCTTGTCCACGTTGACGCCGATCAAGGTGAAGCCGGCCGGCTTGTACTTCCTGTACATCTGGTCGAGCAAAGGCATCTCCTGCTGACAGGGGCCGCACCAGGTGGCCCAGAAGTTCACCATGACGACTTGACCCTTGAACTGCGAGAGCGCCCCCTGGCTGCCGTCGAGCTCGGACAGACTGAAAGCCGGGGCGGGGCCGCCTGCGTCGGCGGCGAATGCCGCCGAGGCGGCAATCATCATCAATGTCGCGCAGCGGGCGAGGGCCGCGCGGCGGGTGAGGAATCTTGGTTTGCAGCTAGGCATGAAAATCTCCTGATACAGGTCTGGAACTTGGACAACTAGAAAAACGTGGTCAACCCCAAGGTCCCTTCTATGTTGTGTACGTTCTTATTCACGCCGAACAGATCGGACTCGAACACGTGATCCCTCACGTCCAGATGCAGAGCCAGCCAATCGGTGATCAAGATCCGGGTACCCACCCCGAAATTCAATGCGAACTGATCCTGATTCGCGAATTTCACGTCGCCGATGCCGGCCGTGACGTAGAGCGCCGTATTGAAAGCCCGCCCCCTCCCCAAAAACACTTCGCCGGGCAGGATGTTGTAGCCCACGTCCAAATCGTAGTACGTGAACTGCCTCCCAGAGTTCGAGAGCACGGTGATGGCAGGGAAAACCTCTTCGAGGCTGCTCTGGCCGGCCTTCGAGCGCGCCAGAAAACCCTCGAGGAAGAAGTCCTCGGTCACGTGGTAGGCCAGCCGCACCCCGTAGACGGGATTGGTGCCGAAGTCCTCGATGCTGAGCGCTCCGAAGTAGGCACCCGCCTCGAAATCCTTGGCCTTGATCTTGGGCGTTTTCACCTCGCGCCGGGTGACCTGGGGCTCAACGATGGTGGGTTCCGCCCCCGTATCCTCCACCGTCACGGGCGCGGGCTTGCGGTCCCCGCGATGGAACCAGCCGCAGCCGGACAGCAGGGCCGCCGCTACCAGAACACTGCAAAGCCGACTTTCCATTCTTCTAAATCCTCGTATACGTTGAGATTGTTGAAGACCACGTAGTGACGCCAGTCGGCGCGCCACATGAAGCGGCGGGTGATGAACCCGCGGGCGCCGAGCGACACGTAGGCCATCTCGTTGTTGCTCTCCAGGGGGGCCGGCGGAACTTTGTCGACGATGTGCTGATAGCCGGTGCCGAGACCGGCCGTCGGGGAAAACCACTTCCATTCCGGGATGAAGGTATGGCGCAGGCCGATGGTCGCGATGACCCGGTTGTCGAGCGTGCCGAGCGCCTGCTGCAGCACCGCCTCGATGTCGATGCTGTCGGTGAGCCCGAAATCGGCATAGGACGTCACCAGATTCTGCCGGTTGTAGACGCCGTACCCCGCGCCCACCTCCCAGCGGTGACTGGCGAAGTCGGGATAGGGGGGAATCGGCGCCGGCTCGCCGTCGGCGAGCTTGGTGGTCGCGAGATCGTCGCGCCGTGCCCAGCCCTCCTCCCCTCCCTGCGCGCGCACTTTATACCAGTCGGTCCGGCTGAACAGGACCGTGACGATCTCGTCGCGGCCGATGACGTAGACGACCGGGTAACCGCGGCCCGGACCGGAGTGCATCTCCAGGTACGGCGCGGTAACCACGAGTTGCAATAGCTGACGTTTTGCAGCCTCCGCAACGCCTACGTGCAACGCCTGCAACAGCAGAATGAGCCCGAGCAGACGTCTCATCAGTTCATACGCTTCAGGGCTCGTCAGTTCGCTGCCGGAGCGACGAACGGATCGTTGTAGTACTGGCCGCCGATGTCCAACCATTCCGAGATCAATCGCATCTCCCCGACCGTCAAGAACCCCGTGTGATCGAGCTTGGGGTCATGGAAGCTCCCATCGAACATCCGCAGAAAGGCAGTCGATGCCGCCGCATTACCGGCCGTCATCGGTGCGGGCAGCATCACCGGCACCTGCGTCGGCGGCGGCCCCGGATCGGTGACCGTCAAGTCCTGCAGCACCCCCATATTAAGCGTGAGTTCGTCGTGAGGGAACAGAAGATCTTCATAGGATTGCACGTGGGTCACGTCGTTGTCCCCGCCGCCGCTCGAGGCCACACCGGTGAGGTCAAGATTCCCCGCGGGGACCTGGGCCTTGTTCTGCGCACTGAGCGGGTTGTGACACAGCGTGCAGGTGATCGAGGTGTTGGCCACGCCGTTCACGGTCGCGACGCGCGAGGTGTCATTCCACAGATTTTGAATAAAGAGCTGCGTCGGATTCGAGGCGGGATTGGCGTAATGGATGGTGATGCGGCACTGCGCGCTCCAGGGGACGCAGCTGCCGTTGGTCGGAGGCGCGCTCGGAATGCCGGCGGTCCCGCTGTACGGATAGGTATAAACCGGCACGTTCAGACTGAGAATTAGATCATCGGTCTGCGCCGTGGTCACGCCGTCGGTCCAGATGGGAGCGTAAATCACGTCGGTGGCGAGAATCTGCGAGCAGGGCTGGGTGTAGGGCGCCGGGAGGGTCGGCAGGGGGCTGCCGGTCTCGCAGCTCAGGCGCTCGAGCGTCTGTGCCATGGTCTCCCCGGCATTGGCGAACAGGGCGCTGTTGGTGCCGGGGAACGGCTCACCGGTGGTCGGCGCTCCCTGATTCACCGCGACGGTCAGGCCGCTGCGGCCGTGCGAAGGCGTTTGCAGATTGCCGGCCGTATGGCAGCCGTTGCAGCTCTTGGTCTCGCCCGGCATGACCTGCATCCAGCTCGTGTGCTGCGCGCTGATGCGCCGGCCGTTCGCATCGAGCACGTCGACGACGAACGGAACCTCGGCCGGTACCTGGATTTGCACCGAGCCGTCCGGCTGCACCGGTGCATACCCCAGGATCTCGCGCATGCCCATGCCGGCCGGCCCGAAATCGGCCTGATCGAGCTTGCGCACCGTCTTCGGGGGGATTTCAACGGCCTTCTCGATGCGCACGAAGCGGGCAGGCCGGGTATAGAAGCTCGCGTTGGCAGGATTGGCCTGCGTCGCGATAGCGGGCTTCGCCGTATCGACCCCGTCGTAGTCGTAGACGCTCGAGATATTGAGGATGCCGACCTGTGCGTTCACCAGATTCTGCTGGGCCACGTTCCCCGGGGCGAAGTCCGGAATGTAGGTCGGCAGCGGCGAACGGGCCTGCAGAACCACGGGCTCGACGATCTCCATGCCTTGTTCCGCCGACAGCACCGGGCTCAAGGTGCCGGCGCCGAAATCGTAGATCCAGACCGTGTACTGGGGCGGCGCCTGGACGACATTGGCACCGGTGGTGTTGGTGTTGTTGCAGACTTCCGTGGTGCCCGTGGTGGTCTGGATCAAGCACGGCGCCCAGCTCACCAGCATCCGGTTGGTACCGTCGTACAGCGGATAGAAAGAGTAGAAGCGCCCGCCCGCGGAGGGCATGTTCGCATCCGTGGTCACACCGAGCGTGGTCGCCTCGGTCTGTCCCACCGGAGTCGGGGCCGTGGTACCCGAGGTCGCGGCGGCGGGAGTCGGAGAGCTCGGCTGGTGAATTTCCACGAAATTGGCCGCATCGATCAGCGCGATGTCGCCGCCGAGCTGCGTGCCGGTGAACGGGCGCAGCATGGCCAGGAGCTTGCCGTCGGCAAGCTGGCGCGCGTTCAGGAACTCGATCACGTTGTTGTTCGTGCCGGCGATGTTGGCGCCGGTGGCGTGGCTGTTGGCGCCGTAATAGAGCTGCAGGCCCGTGCCGTCCGGATTGGTCACGTACAGGCTGACCTGGTCCTGCCCGTTGGTCACTTCCCAGCGCGAGAACACGATTTGACCGTTCGCCAGCACGGAAGGGGCGAAATCGTGATTGGTGTTGAAAGTGATCTGATGCATGCCGGTGCCGTCGCCGTTCATCACATGCAACAGGAAGATCGCCTGCTGCTGGTTGCTGGTCACCGCCTGGTACTGCGGCCGGCCCTCATCCAGCAAAATCGCCTGAGTCGCGAGCTGGCGTGTCGAGGCGAACACGATCCGCCCGTCCGGCAGGTAGCGGGCGCCGACGTCGTGACCCGAGGTGACGGTGTCGTTGGTGAGTTGCGTCACCGTCTTGGCGATCGCGTCGTATTGATAGATATTCCAGGTCGGCTGCTTCGGGTCGGTGTTCGCGAGCGTGGGATCGAGCGGCAGTCTCAATGAGAACACCACCTTCGTGCCGTCCGGCGAAACATCGAGATCGCGGACCGCTCCCTTCCCTCCGGTAATGGGGAACGTGGCGTTGGTCTCGGTGTTCGCGGCGCTCGCCGTCTGCCGCACGTACAGATCGCTCCCGGTGATCGAGGTGATGAGGTCCTCGACGTTGATGTCGGTCGGCGTTGCGGCCTTGTTCTGCTTGTTCGTGTTGGGAGCGAGCACCGGCTGCTTCACGTAGGCCATCGGGTAGTTGGTGATTCCGGGCGTCAACGATTGCCCGCCGGCGACGCCCGGGGCATTTCCGGTGGGTGCGCTCGAGCATCCGAACAAGAAGATCGCGGGCAGTACGAAACCCGCCACCCGGAGGAATGCGTGACGCAAGTCACGCGGCGAGAAGTTGTTCATGTCGGTACCCACTCCCGGTCTCGAGGCCCAGATGCAGGTGCGCGTCGAGTTATTGAACTTAATGATCTCATAAACGCATGTTCGTTTGATGCGCACATGCAATCTGTTAACGCACTCACAGAAGAACTGCGCGACATCGGCTTCTCTGGGCAATCGGAAGGCGAAGTCTCGCAAATCGCGGCTCAGGATAAGGGTGCGTAGTCGGCGGTCGGTACTGTCGCGAAACACCGACGTCGTTTGGATGAGACATTATTTGCACGCTTCGAGGGTGCTTATATTGGCGCCGCAAAACCAAACCACAACTCGCGCAAGTGGATGTGAACATGATGTACGGGATGAAAAGCTCAATGAGGCGAACGAACGGCCGCGCGGCGATGCCGCGTCTCCTCAGGATTGCCGTTGCAGCGACTGCGACCGCCGGCGCGCTGGCGTGGTTCGCATCGAGCGCGGACGCGCAGACCACGGCAAGTCAGGCGACACGCATCTACAGCCGCATCGCCGGAATACCGCCGACTCCAACGCAGCTTCAATCGCTGACGACAATGACTCCGATGGCCGTCGCGCAGACGGCGACCACCGATCCCAAGTTCTACAATGACACCATCAGGAACATGGCGGCGCCGTGGACCAACCGCGACCAGTCGGTGTTCGTGCCGCTGAACGATTACACCGCGACCGTGATCGGCATGGTACGCGACAACGTGGCGTTCAATACCATCCTGGACGCCGACATTCTCTACGTCGGCGACGGACAGTCGGGCGAGGGCAGTTACTCGCCGAACAACAACGACATGTACCAGACGCTCGACGACAACAACGTCGATCTGAACGCCCACCTGAAAAGGACCACGCAATCCTCGGTCACCGGCATCCCGTCGGCGGCCACCGCCGGCGTGATGACCACGCGCGGTGCCGCGAGCGCGTTCTTCGTGAACGGCACGAACCGCGCGATGTTCCGCTTCACCATGATCAATCACCTCTGCAACGACCTGCCGACGGTGATGGACACCACCCGTCCGCCCGACCGCATCCGCCAGGACGTGACCCGAAGCCCCGGCGGCGTCAGCACCCTGTTCCTGACCAACTGCATCGGCTGTCACTCCGGCATGGACCCGATGGCGCAGGCCTTCGCCTATTACAACTTCTCGTATCCGGCGAGCGAGATCGGTGCGACGGCATGGCCGATCGGGCAGATCGTCTATACGGCGGGCCAGACCCAGCCCAAGTACCACATCAACAACACCAATTTCCCGCAAGGCTTCAACACGCCGGACGACAGTTGGAGCAACCGCTGGCGCACCGGTCCTAATCAGGTGCTCGGCTGGGGCCCCGGCACCGGCTCGGGCAACGGCGCCAAGTCGCTCGGGGTGGAGCTCGAGAGCAGCGCGGCGTTCAACACCTGCCAGGTAACACGGGTCTTCAAGACGGTTTGCTTCCGCGCGCCCGCCACGGCGAACAACGCTGGAACGAGCGATTCGCAAGAGATCACGAACCTGATCCAGACCTTCCAGTCGAGCAACTACTCGCTGCGGCAGGTGTTCGCCGCAGCCGCTGTTTACTGCATGGGAAATTAATCATGAAAGCCAAACGACTGCTCGGCCTGATCGTCCTGGCGGCCTCGCTGGGCCTCGCCGCCTGCGGCGGCGGGGGCGCCGGCAACGCGGCACTACCTACGGTGGCGCCGACTTCGAGCGCCGATGCCTACACGGGACCCGCGCCGGCCACGGCCGACGTGCAAGCCTTCGAGGTCAACCTCTGGAACAATATCCGCGGGCAGAATCGCTGCGGCCAGTGCCACAACGCCACGACACCCGCGCAGATGCCGAATTTCGCGCGAAGCGACAACGTGAATCTCGCCTACGCGCAGGCCAACACGGTGGTCAACTTGTCGCAGCCCTCGACCTCGACGATGGTTGTGAAGGTGAGCGGGGGACATAATTGCTGGCTCGCGGATCCGAGCGCCTGCGGTCAGATATTGACCACCTGGATCACCAACTGGGCGAACGCCACCGGCGCAGCGTCGGCGACGCAAGTCCAGCTGGTGGCACCGCCGGTGCAATCCGCCGGCCAGAGCTTGAATTTCTCGTCGACGCTCGCGGCCCAGACCGCCTATCAGGGCACGATCTACACACTCACGAGTAAGTATTGCTCGAAGTGCCATTCCTCGATGGCCAGTCCGGCCAACGCCCAGACACCCTACTTCGCGGACCCGAACCTCACGACCGCCTACCAGGCGGCCATCCCGAAGATCGACTTCACGGGCTGCTTGCCATTCGTTGCGAGCGGCTCGGGCGCCTGCGGCACGAATTCACGCTTCTATCAACGCCTCGCGACCGATCTGCACAACTGCTGGGACGTCTGCTCCAACGATGCGGCGCTCATGCTGGCCCAGATCCAGGCATTCGCGCAGCAGGCGATTCCGACCAGCCTCGATCCGAACCTGGTCGTCAGCAAGGCGGTCCATCTGACCGACGGCACCGTAGCGAGCGGAGCCAATCGATACGATGCCGACACCATCGCCAAGTACATGTTCTCGGAAGGTGCCGGTTCGACCACCGCCTACGACACCAGCGGCGTCGACCCGTCGGCGGACCTGACGTTGACCGGCCACTATCAGTATGACGGCAGCTGGGGACTCATTTTCCTGGCCGGCGGCGCCAAGGCGCAGGCGACCGTGCAAGCGAGCTCCAAGCTCAATACGCTCATCCAGGCGACCGGCGAATTCTCCGTCGAGGCCTGGGTCGCTCCCGCGGTGGTCGCCACCAAGCTCTCGGACATCGTCAGCTATTCGGGCGGCGATACCTTGCGCAACTTCACGCTCGCACAGACCAACCAGGACTATGACTTCCCGCTGCGCGGCTCCAACTCCGATCTGAACGGCGCACCACAGCTGCAGACACCGGATGCGACCATGGCGCTGCAAGCGGCGCTCCAGCATGTGGTGCTGACTTACGATCCGGTCAACGGGCGCCAGATCTATGTGAATGGCGTCAATCAGAACATTCCCGATCCGCAAAAGGGAGGGACAATCTCGAACTGGGATAGCACTTTCGCGCTGGTTCTCGGCAGCGAGGTCTCGGGCGACAACGCTTTTCAGGGCGAGATCAAGTTCCTCGCCATCCATAGCCGCGCTCTGTCGGCCCAGCAGGTGATGCAGAACTTCAACGCCGGGGTGGGACAGCGCTACTACCTGCTGTTCAGCATCTCCAGCGTCCCCGGCGTGAACGTCAACCAGGCCTACATGATGTTCACGGTCAGCCAGTACGACAACTACAGCTACATGTTCTACCAGCCGACCTTCATCTCGCTGGATCCGACCGCGAAGCCGAGCAGCATCCCGGTGAGCGGCATGCGCATCGGTATCAATGGAACGATTCCGCTGGTGGGCCAGGCATACATTCCCCTCAGCACGACGATCACTGCCGCGAATTATTCGGCGACTTCCGGGGATATCCTATCGACCGTCGGCACCGTGATCGCGCTCGAGAACGGCCCGTCGACGGATCAGTTCTTCCTGCAGTTCGATACGCTCGGCACTGCGCACGACGTTATCGTCGAGGCGACGCCGCAACCCACGAGCTTGGCGCTGGGGCCGCCGGCGGCCGATTTCGGCGTGCGCACCTTCGCACAGGTGAACTCGACCTTCGCGCAGCTCACCGGTGTGCCGACCTCGAACTCGGCGGTGGCCACGACATATCAAAGCGTCCAGCAGCAGCTGCCGGCGGTGAACACGCTCGAAGCGTATTCGTCCGCCAACCAGGTCGGCGTCGCCCAGCTGGCGGTCCAGTACTGCAATCAGGTGATGCTGAGCCCGACCTTGCAGGCCAAGGTATTCCCCGGGGTGAACTTCAGCGCCTTGAGCTTGCCCAGCGGCGCGAATTCGATTACCGGGCCGCTCACCGCCCTCGCGGTGGGCAGTGCGAACGTCTCGAGCACGCAAGGGACGGCGGTGCAAACCGAGCTGGGTCATCTCGTCAGCAATCTCTGCAGCGCTACGGGCTGCAGCACTGCGGCCCAGATCAATGCGGTGACCGTCGGAGCCTGTGCCGCGGCGCTCGGCAACGCCAACGTACTGATCGACTGAGCACTGATCGACCATCTGATAAGGACTCGTAGAGGTTTCAATATGCGCATTATTCGCAAAGTCCCCAAGGGTCTTGGCCGCCATGAGCCGCTGTGCCATGCCGACCATCCGCGGCCGACCACGCGCCGTCAATTCATCGCCCAGGGGTTCATGACCGGCAGCGCCTCGGTGCTGCTCCCGTCGATATTCAGCCTCATGGCCAACCCCAAGGTCGCGCAGGCGCAGCCGGCGCTCGTGGGCGACATCCAGGGGGCGGTCACCTCCTGCGGCATCAGCGCGGGCTCGGGCATGATTCCGTTCATCTGCTTCGACCTGTCGGGCGGCGCCAATATCGCAGGCTCGAACGTGCTCGTCGGCGGGCCCGGCGGGCAGCTCGACTTTCTGAGCGTCGCGGGGTATAGCAAGCTGGGGTTGCCGGGCAGTATGGTGCCGAACAGCAGCGCGAATAGCTTCGTCGATGCGAGCCTCGGACTGCGTTATCACTCCGACAGCGCCCATCTGCGCGGCATTAAGACGCGATTCACCAGCGCGGCGGCGATGGCGAACGTCACCGGGACCATCATTCCGGCGCTATCCCAGAACGACACCAATACCAACCCCCACAATCCGATGTACGGTATCTGGCAGGCGGGCGCGCGGGGCGCGCTCCTCGATCTCATCGGCACCGACAGCTCGGTCTCCGGCGGAAACTCGATGGCCCCGCCCGGCATGATCAATATCGCGGCTCAGCCCACCAAGATCTCGAGGGGCAGCGATACGGCCGGACTCGTCAGCACCGGTCAATTGAGCACCTTGCTGCCCAATCCCCCGAATCCCGAGACGACCACCACCGATGTCACCCTGGTTCTCGAATCGATGAAGCGGATCAGCGACGCCAAATTGGCCACAATGACCGGCAGCGCCGCTGCGTACGCGAATTCGATTCCGAACGGCAGTGCGCTGCAGACCACCGCGATCCAGGCGCAGATGTGCGCGTACACCAAGGCCGCGTATTTACTGAACCGGTATCCGAGCCCCGGCGCGGTCGATCCCGACAATGACCCGGACGTGGTCGGCACGAACGGCATATTCAAGACTGCCGAATACCAGGCGAGCAGCGATTTCCAGAGCACCGCCGCGGTCATGAAGCTCGTGATCGACGGCGATGCGGCCGCCGGCACCATCCAGCTCGGTGGCTTCGATTACCACACGGGCGATCGCGCCACGGGCGAGACGCGCGACTTCGCCGCCGGTCAATGCATCGGCGCGGTGCTTCAGTACGCGGCCCTCAGGGGCAAGCCCGTGATGATCTACGTCTTCAGCGACGGGTCCTTGGCGAGCGACGGTACCATCGACAGCTCGGTCGCCGGGCGAGGCAAGGGCGTGTGGACCGCCGACAACCAGAACGTGGCGGCGACTTACTTCCTGGTCTATGACCCCAAGGCCAAACCGATCCCGGCGCAAACGCCGGAGATGAGTCTGCAGCTCGGTTATTTCAATCCGGACGGGTCGCAAAACACCACCTCGAGTCCGGCCGGCAACAATGTGCCCAATCTGGTGCAGATGGTGGTGCTCAATTACATGGCACTACACAGCACGTCGGCAGCCTCCCTTTGGCCGAACCTGTGGCCCAACACGCCGACCAACAACACCTTGGGCGCCACCGCTCAAGTTCTCGACCCGCTCATCATGTACAACCCGCTCGCGAGCTTGGTGAACGGCAAGGTCCCCGGCTGACGCGCCGCAAACCCTGCTCCAGCCAGGAGTCAGAAGAGCCCCAAGGGAATTCGAGGCGTACCGGCGCATGTCTCAATCGAGAGACATGCTCGGGCGAGCCTCGGCGCGTGGAATGATGGCCGGCGAGCACGGCAAAAAATCTTCGGCGGATGTGCGCCAGGTCATACCGACGGCGGCGCGAAGCAAAGGCTCGCGCGTTGACACCCCGGCGTGCATTATGCGATTTTGCATAAGGTCTGCGAGGGCATCGCCGCATGCGTAGAGTATGGGTTCTTTGCTGCGTCGTTCTCGGCGCCTCCTGGGGGTCGGCGGCAGCCGCCGGCGAGACATCCCTGATCGGCCAGGATGCGCCGGACTTCGTCCTGAAGTCGAACGACGGCACCAATCTTCGTCTGTCGGAGTTCCGCGGGCAAGTGGTGCTGGTGAACTTCTGGGCGCGCTGGGCCGGGGACACGCGCCGGGAAATGCCGGCCCTCAACAAGATCAACAGGACGTACGAGCGTGCGGGACTGGTCGTGCTCGGCGTCTCGGTCGACGAGGACCTGCGCCGCGCGCAGGAATTCGCGGAGTCGATGAAGGTTTCGTACCCGATCATGTTCGATACGGGCGAGGAGCTCGGCCGGAGCTATGAGTTGGAGAAAATGCCCATGACGATCCTGGTGGACAGGTCGGGAGTGGTGCGCTTTACCCACATCGGGTTCAAGCGCGGCGACGATCGAACATACCTCGAACAAATACGCGAGCTGCTTCGCGAGTAAGCGATAGGTCCAATATGAATTTCAAGCACAGACTCGGGTCGATCATCGCGGGCACATGCCTGCTCGTGGGCGCCTGCACGGCGTTCGCGGCGGCTCCCCCCGCGCCCGCCGCCGCACCGGCGCCCGCGGCGGCCACGCCGGGCGCTGTGGCCGCGCCGCCTTCCGCGGCTCCCGCCGAGCCCGCAGCCGCTCCCGCCGGCAGCGCCTCCGGCGGCGATACCGCCGCGCCCGGCGCCCCGCCCGAGGGGTCTTCGTCCGACTTCAAGACCCTGGATCAGGAAGTCCAGGGCATGAAGAAGGACGTCATCGACCTCAACAAGGATCTGTTCGTCCTCGAAGAGGAGCTGCTGTTCCCGGCGAACACTCAAGTCGCGGTATACGTCTCGATGGACGTGGGGACATTCTTCGCTCTGGACTCGGTCACGCTCAAGATCGACAACAAGGAGGTCAAGAATTATCTGTACACCGCGCGCGAGGCGGATGCATTGCTGAAGGGTGGTGTGCAACAGCTGTATCTCGGGAATCTCAAGGTGGGTAGGCACGAGCTGGTGGCGTTCTTCACGGGCAAAGGGCCGGTGGAGCGCAATTACCGCCGCGGTGCCACGATCAATTTCGACAAGAGTGTGGGCGCGGAGTATCTCGAGCTCAAGATTTCCGACAAGGTCGCCAAACATCAACCCGAGTTCCTAATCAAAGACTGGCAGTGACGTGCGGCGCCTAAGAGTCAAGCTGCGCCCGATCGTTCTATGGGGGCTCCTGTCCGCACTGCCGCTGGCGCCGGCCGGGGCGAAGAACGTCAAGCCCGATCCGGACGGGCTGCCGCCGCACGACGTGAAGGATCTGCACTACGGCGACGTGCTGTTCTATTTCTATCAGGACGACTATTTCGATGCGATCACGCGGCTCCTGGCCGCACAGCAGCTCGATCGCCTGCCTCACACCGAGGGCGAGGCGGAGCTGCTGCTCGGCGGACTGTACCTGTCGCTCGGCGAGCACGTGGAGGCGGGCAAGATCTTCGAGGCGCTGCTCGCCGGAAAGACCTCCGAGCGGGTACGCAATAAGGCGTGGTTCTATCTGGGCAAGGTGTGGTACCAGCGCGGGTATCTCCAGGAGTCCGAGCGTGCCCTCAACCAGGTATCCGGCAACATCCAGCCGCGCATCAGCGCCGAGCGCTACATGCTGCTCGCGCAACTGATGCTCCGGGAAGGACGCTACGACGATGCGATCGCGGCCCTGTCCGCCTGGCACGGAGCGCCGGATTGGACCGCCTATGCACAGTACAATCTGGGCGTCGCGCTGGTGCGCAAGGGGCGGCTCCCCGACGCGGTCGGCTATCTCGACCGTGTGGGCAAAATGGACACGGCGGACGAGGAGCTGCTCTCTCTCCGGGACAAGGCCAACCTCGCGCTGGGATTTGCCTTTCTGCAGGCGCAGCGTCCCGCGGATGCAAAGCCGATTCTCGAGCGCGTCCGGCTGGAGGGGCCGTTCTCGAGCATGGCGCTGCTCGGCGACGGGTGGGCGGATTCATCGCTCGGCCAGTTCAAGAAGGCGCTGGTGCCGTGGACGGCGCTGCGCAAGCGGAATCTGCTCGACGCGGCGGTGCAGGAAGCCTATCTGACCGTTCCCTACGCGTACAATCAGCTCGGCGCGCACGGACAGGCGGCCGAGTATTACAGTTCCGCCATCGACTCGTTCGACGCCGAACAGAAGCGCATCGACGAATCCATCGTCGAGATCCGCAGCGGCAATCTTCTCGATCGGCTGCTGAACGACGACAAGAAGGACACGCTCACCTGGTACTGGCAGCTGAAGACGCTGCCGGACGCGCCCGAGTCGCGCTATCTGTACCACCTGCTGGCGACCAACGAGTTTCAGGAAGGGCTCAAGAACTACCGCGAGCTCAAGTTCATGAGCAAAAACCTCGATGATTGGCGCGAGGACCTCTCGGCCTTCGACAGCATGCTGGATACCCGGCAGAAGGCCTACGGCGAGGAGGTTCCGAAGGCCGACGCGATCATGGCGGCGACGGATCTCGATGCATTGACGCAGAAGCGCGTCGAGTTCGAATCGCGGCTCAACGCCATCGAGAAGTCCAACGACGTGGCGGCGCTCGGCACGCAGGACGAGCAGCGGACCTGGGCGCGCCTCAAGCGCATCGAGGACTACCTCGCCATGCATCCCGGCGATCCGGATCTTGCCGAGATGCGCGAAAGGCTGCGCCTCATGAAGGGCGTCATGTACTGGCGGCTGTCCGAAAGCTTCAAGGCGAGGCTGTGGAACGAGCGCCGCTCGGTGAAGGAGCTGGAGGCTTCGCTGATCGAGACGCAAAAGCGCGCCGTCCTGGTCAAACAGGCGCGAACCGGAATGCCCGCCAACACGGGCGCTTTCGCGGACCGCGTGCAGGCTACGCGGGCGCGCATGGACGATCTGCAGCAGCGTCTCGCCGCGCTCACCGACAAGCAGAGCCGCTACCTGCAGGACATCGCCATCGAGGAGCTCGGACGGCAGAAGCAGCGCATCGAGACCTATGAGGTCCAGGCACGCTTCGAGCTGGCGGCGATCTACGACAAGGCCACGAATCCGGAGGACAAGCCGCGAGACGACAAGGCGCCGCACGATCCGTCGGGGGGCCAACCGTGAGCGCAAGCAAGCTCGGCGTGCGGCCTCACGCGCCGCCCGGCGGACGGGCCGGCGGATGGACAAGAGCGGCTGTGTGGTCTGCAGTGGCCGGCTGGGTCATGTGCGCCGCCTTCGCGCCCGCCGGGTACGCGGACTCGACCCAGAACCCGCAGACCATCAAGGATCTCGACAAACAGCAGGTCGAGATCAGCCCCGCCCCTCCCAAGGGCGTGGACAACACCAGGACCATGGAAAGCTACAAACGCTTTCTCGACTTGAACGCCGGCGACGCGGCGCTGCGCGAGGAGGCCATGCGGCGGTTGGGCGATCTCAATCTGGAAAGCTCGGAATCGGAGCGCATCGAGCACGAGCTGGCCACCAACGAGGGGCTTCGGGCGACGGAGGCCATCCACCTGTACTCGGCATTGCTCAAGACCTATCCGAAATACGAGCGCAACGACTCCGTGCTCTATCAGCTCGCGCGCGCCTACGAGCTCGACGCGCAGCCCGACAAGGCGCTGGCCACGCTCGACCGGCTGGTTGCGAGCTATCCGCACAGCCGCTTCATCGACGAGGTGGAGTTCCGGCGCGGCGAGCTTCTGTTCGCCGACAAGTCCTACGCGGCGGCGCAGACGGCCTACGAGGCGGTGATCAAATTCGGCTCCGCCTCGAGCTTCTACAACCAGAGCCTCTACAAGCACGGCTGGTCGCAGTTCAAGCAAGGCGAGAGCGAGCCGAGCCTCGCCTCCTTCGCCGGCGTGCTCGATTCGGTGCTGGTGTCGAAAAAAGATCCCAAGGCGCTGATCGAGCTCGACAGCTTGAGCAAACCGAATCGCGAGCTGGTCGAGGACACGTTCCGCGTCATGTCCATCACCTTCTCGTACCTCGACGGCCCCAAATCCATCGACGAATTCGTGAAGCGCCGCAAACCGCGGCCGTACGACTACCTGCTGTACGCACGTCTGGGCGACCTGTACATGGACAAGGAGCGCTACACGGATGCGGCGGACGCCTATCGGGCCTTCGTCTCGCAGGACCGCGGCAACGAGAAGGCCCCGCTCCTCGAGATGCAGGCCATCGAGGCCTACTCCAAGGGCGGCTTTCCCGATCTGGTACTGCAGGGAAAGAAGGAATTCGTCGAGAATTACAGCTACGGGACGCCGTTCTGGCAAGGACGCACGCCGCAAGGCGAGCCGAAGGTCGTGGCCGAGCTCAAGACCAATCTGAAGGACGTGGCGCAGTATTATCACGCCCAGGCGCAGCGCACCAAGAGCGTGGCCGATTACCAGGAGGCGGCGAAGTGGTATCGCAGCTATTTGACCTCCTTCCCCGACGATCCGGATACCGCGTCGACCAGTTTCCTGCTGGCCGACACGCTGTACGAGAGCAAGCAATATCTCGAGGCGGCCCAGCAGTATGAGAACACGGCCTATTCCCCCGGCTCGAGCGGCAAGGCGGCCGAGGCGGGCTATGCGGCGCTGGTCGCCTATGGCAAGGAAGAGGAGGCCTCCTCGGGCGATGCCAAGGCGAAGCTTCACGCCAAGGAAGTCGACAGCTCGCTGCGCTTCGCGCAAACCTTTCCGACACACCCCGAAGTTCCCCAGGTGCTGACCCGTGCCGCCACGGATCTGTATGCCGCCAAGGACTACGCCCGCGCGACCGCCGCCGCGGAGACCTTGCTGGCGCGGCAGCCACCGGTAGATGCTGCCAAGCAGCGCATCGCCTACACCGTGATCGCGAATTCGAACTTCGAGCAAGGCCGCTTCGACAAGGCCGAGACGGGTTACGCGAGCGCGCAGGCACTGATGGCGCCGAATGATCCCGAACGGCCGGCCATCGTCGAGCGGCTCGCCGCCTCGATCTACAAGCAGGGCGAGCAGAAGAGCCAGGCCGGCGACAGCGCCGGCGCGGTGGACGATTACCTGCGGGTCTCGAAGATGGCGCCGACCTCCAAGGTGCGCGCCAATGCGGATTTCGATGCCGGCGCGCTGCTCATCACGCAGAAGCAGTGGGACCGCGCCATCGTCGTGCTTACGGATTTCCGGCGCAATTTTCCACAGAGCCCCCTGCAGGAGGACGTGACACGCAAGCTCGCGGTGGCGTATTCCGAGTCGAACCATCCGGGGCAGGCCGCTGTCGAGTTCGAGATGATCGCGAAATCACCCGCCGAGACGCCGGATGTGCAACGGGAAGCGACCGAGCGCGCCGCCGAGCTGTACGACACGGCGGGCGACAGCGTGAAATCGCGCGCCATGCTCGAGGCGTTCGTGAAGCATTTCCCACAGCCCCTGAACCCGGCCATGGAGGCGCGCAACCGCTTAAGCCTGATCGCCGAGAAATCGGGCGATTACGCGGCCCGGGATCACTGGCTGCGCGAGATCATCGATGCGGACCGCGCGGCGGGAGCGGCGCGAACCGACCGCAGCAAGGCGCTGGCGGCGAAGGCCACGCTGACCCTGGCCGAGCCGGCGCGCGCGGAGTTCATGCGTGTCAAGCTGGTCGCGCCGCTTAAAAGATCCCTGGCGGAGAAGCGCAAGGCCATGGAGGCCGCGCTCAAAGCCTATACGCAGGCGGCGGACTACCAGGTCGCCGAGGTGACGACGGCCGCGACCTTCGAGAGCGCGGAGCTCTATCGCCAGCTGGGTAAGGACCTGATGAGCTCGGATCGCCCCAAGGGGCTCTCCAAGGACGGATTGGAGCAATACAACGTGCTGCTCGAGGAGCAGGCCTTTCCATTCGAGGAAAAGGCGATCCAGTTGCACGAGGTCAATACCGCCCGCGCCAAGGACGGTACCTACGACGAATGGGTCCAGAAGAGCTTCGCGGCATTGGCACAACTCAATCCGGGGCGTTACGCCAAGGTGGAAATCGGTGAGCAGCAAGTCGACTCGATTCGTTAGCGCAGCGGCGGCGCTGGCGATGATGGCGGGCTGCCACGGCGCCCCGCCGCGCCCCGCCGCGCCCCGAGCGGCGCCGCCGGCGCCCGCCGTGCCTTCGGGCGCCGCCTCGGGTGCCCCGGCCCCGGGCGCGCCCGCGGGCGCCACGCCCGCGCAGGGAGCGGGGGCCCCGGCCGCCGCGAACGCGGCGCCCGTGCCCGAGCGCGCAGCGCAACAATATGCCCAGGCGCTGGGCATGATGAAGGCCGGCCGTAACGAAGATGCGGAGCTCGAGTTCAAGCAGTTGATTCTCGCCTACCCGGAATACGCAGGACCCGAGGTCAACCTGGGGCTCTTGTACGAGCGCAGCTCGCGTTTCAAGGAGGCGGAAGCGGCGTTCAATGACGCGCTGAAGCGCAATCCCGGCGACGCCATCGCCGATGACGAACTCGGCATCGTCGAGCGCAAGCTGGGCAAATTCGCGGACGCCGAGGCCGCATATCAGCGTACCATTGCCCTTCGGCCCGATTACGCTCCGGCGTATTTCAATCTCGGCGTGCTGTACGATTTGTACCTCGGCGAGCCAAAAAAGGCGCTCGAGCAATTCGAACATTACTTGACGCTCGCGGGTGACAACAAACAAGTCGCCGGCTGGGTGATCGAGCTGCGCAAGCGTGTCGGAGCCACGGCTCCCGCCGCCAAAAAGGAGCCCGCGTGAATACCACGTCCCGCATGAAAGTCTCGAGTGGCATGGCCGCCTGGGTGGCCGTGGCGTGCGCCGCCGGCTTGGCGGCATCGGGCCGATCCGAGGCACAAACGCGCGCCAATTCGGCGGCTGACACATCAACGTCACATTCGAGCCCACAATCAGAGGCCGGCGAGCCGCGCGCCACGACATCGCCGGATGCCGTGCCGCCGCCCGCGAGGGATACGGGACCGCAGACGACCTCTTCCCCTGCCGCCGAGGCCCGATCGGAGCATGCGCGAGCCGAGAAGGACGACGGCAAGGCGAAGGCGGAGGGCAAGGACAAGTCCGAGAAGGCGGAGGGCAAGGACAAGTCGGAAAAGAGCGCCAAGTCCGGGGCGGTCGACCGACTGCAGCTGAAGGAGGCGACCGTGACGGGCGACCGGGAACAGCCGAAGGTGATGTATATCGTCCCCTGGAAGAAGTCGGACATTGGAGACCTGTCGGGGAAGCCCATGAACAGCCTCCTGGACGAGGCACTGGCGCCGGTCGATCGGGACGAATTCAAGCGCGAAGTCATGTATTACCAGGCCGTCCGGGCGGACAAGTCCCAAAACGGTGCAGCCAAGTAGCCGGCACCGCCCGGGTTAGAAGGGTGAGAAGTAAGTCATAGCCGATTTTACGGAATCTGGTTGAATCTCAAGGTGGCAGAAGGTCGGTTTTCCTAGGAGCGCAGTGATGAATTTCATGAGTTCGGTCGTCAACTTCTTCAAGGACGGAGGGTTCTTTCTCTATCCCCTCGCCCTGATCTTCGTGGTCGGTGTGTCGATCGCCGTCGAGCGGTACGTGTACCTGACCCGTGAGACCCTGCGCAATCGAACGCTGTGGGACAATCTGGTTCCCGCGTTGAGCGCCGGCAACTTCAAGCAAGTCGTGTCGCTCACGCAGAACTCGAAGGCATCCATCGCCACCATCTTGAATTACGGGGTGGCGCGGGTGGCGAGTGCGCGCCGTCGCGACGACATCGAGAAAGCGATGGACGAGAGCCTGCTGGAGGTCATTCCGCGCATCGAGAAGCGCACCCACTACCTGGCCTCTCTCGCCAACGTGGGCCTGTTGATCGGATTGCTCGGCACCATCACCGGCCTGATCGGCGCGTTCAGCGCCGTGGCGACGGCGAACCCGGCCGAGAAGGCGAGCCTCCTGGCCGCCGCGATCTCGGTGGCCATGAACAACACCGCCTCCGGCCTCGCGGTCGCGATCACGTTGCTGCTTTCGCACATGTTCCTCGAGTCGAAGACCACCTCGCTGATCGACAGTCTGGAGATCGCCTCAGTGAAGTTTTTGAACTCGATCACCGAGCGCCAGCACGATGCCGGCGCACCGACCCAGGCTCCGGCCGCGCCGCCGCCGCAGACCCGCGCGCCCGCCGCCGCGCGCGGCACCATCTAGCAATCGCCATCGCAACGCTGCCCGGTCGAACCAGTTCATGAAGTCAAAGTCCGCCAATTTGGTCCGGCGTAATCACGCCCGCTATCACCGCGGGCGCAGTGATCTGAACATCGTGCCGATGATCGACATGATGGTGATCCTGGTGTTTTTCTTGATCTTCACGGCGGTCTTCTCCAAGACCAACATTCTGCAGCTGAATCTGCCCGCGAACGCGAGCTCCGCTCCGCTCGATTTGCCGAAGGGGCTGAAGCTCGAGGTGATCATCCGCCCGAACGATCTGGTGGTGAACGACCGCAACAGCGGCCCGCTGAAGCTCCTGGAGAACACAGCGAGCGGCTACGATCTCGACGGCCTGTCGGAGTTCATGCGCAGAGTGAAGGCGCAATACCCGCAAATGACCGATGCCACCATCCTGCCGAGTCCGAACATCTCGTACGACACGCTGGTCCAGGTCATGGACACGGTGCGCGTCTACCAGCTTCCGCAGCCGCCCTTCTCCAAGGCCGAGCTGTTCCACGACATTTCGATCGCGGATGCGCCCACATGACGCCCTACCGTATTCGCCGTCATCGACAGCGCCGGCACGGCGCAAGCCATTTCGCGCTGGTCCCGTTCATCGACATGATGACGATCCTCGTGGTGTTTCTGCTCGCGCACACGGCGGACGTGGACATCCTGCCGAACACCAAGAACATTCAGATTCCGCAATCGCTCTCCGACCGCAAGCCGAGCGCGGCGGTGGTGGTCATGATCACCAAGGACTCGGTGTTCGTCGACGGCAAGCTGGTGGGCTCCGTGGCGGACGTGGTTGCAAGCCCGGCGCCCGTATTCGCCCCCCTGAAGGCTGCGCTGATGGCGCAGAACGACAAGGTATTGCGCGGCGAGCAGCGGATGGACATCTCGAAGCGAGAAGTGACGATCATGGGCGACAAGAACCTGCCCTACAGCGTTCTGAAACGCATCATGCTGACCTGCAGCGACGCCGAGTACGGCAAGGTGTCGTTCGCGGTGGTCGAGCGTGAGAAGGCGGCCAGCTGATGTCCGCCGCGGCGAATCCCGCCCAGCGCACCTCGGCACCGGGACTCGTTCCCTACTACCGGCGCTACGAGCTGCCCTGGTCTCCGTCCGAGGAGATGGAACGGCGCTTTCGCGTCATCCTGCGCAATCTGGTCATCGCGTTCGCGATACTCGCCGTCATCCTGGCATTCCTGCCGCGGCGAGAGCGGGTCGTGAACACCGAGTCGCTGCCGGAGCGCGTGGTTCAGCTGGTGGCGCAACCGCCGCCGCCGCCTCCACCGCCGCCGCCGCCGAAGGAAAAGCCGATTGAGAAGGAGCCCGTGATTCCCAAACGCGTGGTGCCGCCGGTCGATGCCCGCGCCAAGGCCGCGAAGAACAGCTTGCTCGCCAGCATGGACGAGCTGGCGGCGCTGCGCGACATCAATCTCGACAAGCTCGCCAAGAATCAGCCCAAGACCACCGACCCGGGCGACGTGACCGAGGTCACCCGCTCGCTCATCACTTCCAAGGCCGGCGGGACCAGCGGCGGCATCAGCGCTCCGACCAGCAGCGGACTGGCCGCGGGCGGGGGCTCACTCAACGGGATCCGCACCGCGCAGATCAAGAATCCGGCGCTCGCCACCGGCAATCAGGGCACGACACGCGCCGGCGGCAGTGGCAGGGCCTCGCGCAGCGCCGATGAGATCGCACTGGTCTTCACCCGCAACAAGGGCGCCATCGACGCGATGTACGCGCGCGCCTTGCGCGACAACCCGGCGTTGCAAGGCAAAGTGGTGATCGAATTGACCATCGCGCCGTCCGGAGAGGTCACCAGCGACCGCATCATCTCGAGCGACCTCAACGATCCCCAGTTCGTGGAGAAGCTGCTCGCGCGCATCCGGCTGTTCAAGTTCGAAGCCAAGGACGTGGCGACCTTGACCGCCACCAAACCCATCGACTTCTTCCCGGCCGGATGAACATCCAGTCCGAAATCGAGTTCTTCAGCGATCTGGGCCTGATCGACAAGGCGCGCTTCATCGTCCGTCTGATCGGCGAGGTGGCGGAAGAGGCCAAGGTGGGGGCGGGCGACGGACAGGATCTCGCGCGGCTCAAGTTCGCCAACGAGATCATGCAACGGCTGGCACGCTTCAGCTTCCAGCTGCTGAGCGAGGATGCCGCGCGTCCCGCCGATGATGTGGTGATCCGGATGCTCCTGGGTCATCGTGCGGACAAGAACGCGGAGCGCATCATGCAAAACGCCTACCGGCGGGTGCTCACGAGCTTCGAAAGCTTCGACACCACGGTGCTGCTCAATTCCCATTAGAATGGGCGCTTCCCGGAGGGCCTGTTGCCCGGCCGGCTGACGGACTCCCATGATGTACCGCGAAGCTATCCAATTTCCGCCCAAGGACGCCGGGCTCCGTGAAGACGTGCATGCGCTCGGCGACCTCATCGGCGAGATCCTGCGCGACCAGGGGGGCGATGCGTTCTTCGATCTCGTGGAAGGCGACCGTCGCGCCGCCATCGCGCGGCGCGACGGGGCCGCCGCCGGAGCGGATCTCGAGGCGCGCACCGCAGGACGCGAACCCACGCTTGCGACCGATCTGACGCGCGCTTTCTCGATCTGGTTCCAGGCGGTGAACACCGCCGAGAAAGTGCACCGTGTGCGGCGCCGGCGGCAGTACCTCAGCGACTCCACCCGCCAGCAACCCGGCGGCATCGCCGAATGCATCGCCCGGCTGCAGCGCGACGGCTACACCCTGGAACAGATCCTGGCGCTGATCGGCTCGATGAGCATCGAGCCCGTATTCGCGGCACACCCCACCGAGTCGACGCGGCGCACGGTGCTGCGCAAGCAGCAGCATATCGCGCAGGGATTGCTCGACCGGCTGAATCCGGCGCTGATGCGCGTCGAGCTCGATACCCTGTGGTCGCGCGTCCGGCTGGAGATCGCAAGCATCTGGCAGACCGAGGAGCACCCGCGCGAGGGGCTCACCGTGGCGGACGAGCGCGAGCACGTGCTCTTTTACCTGATCGAGATTCTCTATCGGGTCGTGCCGCTGTTCTACGAGGAGATCGAGGGGGCGCTGGCCCGCGCTTTCGGCGTGACCGTGGAATCCCTCAACGTGCCGGGCATTCTGCGGTTCGGATCCTGGGTGGGAGGCGACATGGACGGCAACGCGGAGGTGCACGCCAAGACCATCCGCGAGACCCTGCACCGGCACCAGCAGCTGATCGTGTCCACGTACTTCAACGAGTGCGGGCAGCTCGCCGAGGCGCTGAGCCAGAGCGCCCGCCGGGTCGAGATTTCCGCCGCGCTCGCCGAGCGCATTGACGCCTATATCGCGCTACTGCCGGGCGCGCAGGCGCTCGCACCGGCGCGCCACGACCGCATGCCCTACCGGATCTTTTTCGGTCAGATCGGCGAGCGCCTCAAGGCGACCTACGAAGGCCGCCCCAATGCCTACCAGAACTGCGATGAGCTGCTCGCCGACGTGAAGCTCGCCGCCGACAGCCTGACCGCCAATCGCGGCCGGCATGCGGGCTACTTCCTGGTCCGGCGCTTCATCCGACGGGTGCGCACCTTCGGGTTCCACATCGCGACCATGGACGTGACCCAATCGGCGCACGTGCACCACGAAATCATCGCTCACGGCTTGGGGCTGCCGGAGTGGACCGGCTTGCCGCGCGCCGAGCGCCTGACGCGCCTGCGCGAGCTGCTGGCGCGGGACATCGGGCCGACCACTCCGCTCGATGCAGGCGCACGGCGCATGCTGTGGGTCTTCGACACCATGGCCCACGCGCGGCACAAGTTCGGCGAGCGCGCCATCGGCAGCTACATCGTCAGCGGCGCCGAGGGAGCGGACGACCTGCTCGCGGTGCTGCTGCTCGCACGCTGGGCCGACACCGCCGACAAGCACACCGGAGAGTGCCGGCTCGATGTGGCCCCTCTGCTGGAATCGATCGACTCGCTCGAGAATGCGGGCGAGCTGCTGCGGGTCCTGCACAATGAACCCGCTTATCGCCGGCACCTCGCGGTGCGGGGCAATCGCCAGACGGTCATCATCGGATACTCGGATAGCAACAAGCAGGCGGGATTCGCCGCCTCGCGCTGGACGTTGCAGGTGGCGCAGCACCGGCTGCTCGAGGCAGCGCGCGATACGGCCGTCGCACTCACGATTTTTCACGCGCGCGGCGGCACGCCCGCGCGCGGCGGCGGCAGGACCGAGAGCCTGGTGGAGGCCGCGCCGAACGGCGCCATTCGCGGCGTATTGCGCCTCACCGAGCAGGGCGAGGTGGTGAACCAGAGCTATGGGCTTCGGCCCATCGCGATGCGCACCCTCGAGCGCACGTTCGCCGCGGTGGCGCTGGCGACGGCGCATGCCGCCCTGCGCGCGCCGCCGGCGCCGGAGTTCCTCGCGACGATGCGCACGATCGCCTCGAAGAGTCTCGAAGCCTACCGGGGACTGGTGTTCGACAGCCCTCGATTCGAGGAATATTTCCGCGCGGTCACGCCCTTGGACGTGATCGAGCGCATGCACATCGGATCGAGGCCGGCGGTGCGGCCGACAGGGCAGGGGATCGCGGCGCTGCGGCCGATCCCCTGGGTGTTCGCCTGGACGCAGAGCCGCCACATGCTGCCGGGATGGTTCGGATTCGGCACGGGCCTGGAGGCGGCGGTCGCCCAACATGGGACGGCAGTGCTGGCGGAGATGTCGGCGCAATGGCCTTTTTTCGGCCATCTCCTCGATGACGTGGAATCCATGCTGGCGCGAACCGATCTCGGTATCGCCTCGCATTACGATGCGCTTGCGGACGAGGAACTCAAGGTGCACACCGGTCCGATCCGCCGCGAGTACGACCTCACTGTGGCGCAGGTGCTGAAGCTGCGCGGCGCGGCTCGACTACTCGAAGGCGATCTCACCTTGCAGCGCTCCATCACCCTGCGCAACCCCTACATCGACCCGATGCATCTGATGCAAGTGGATTTGCTCAGGCGCTGGCGGGCGACCGGGCGCAAGGATCAGGCGCTGTTCTGCGCGCTGCGTGCGACCATCAGCGGTATCGCGCTGGGACTGCAGGCGACCGGCTGAGCCGCTCAGCACTCCGGCACGTTCACCGCGAGACCTCCCTGCGAGGTTTCCTTGTAGATGGTCGACATGTCGTGGCCGGTCTGGCGCATCGTCGCGATCACCTGGTCGAGCGTGACCTTGTGCGAGCCGTCCCCGCGCAACGCCAGCCGGGCGGCGTTGATGGCCTTGACGGAGCCCATGGCGTTGCGCTCGATGCAGGGGATCTGCACCAATCCCGCGACCGGGTCGCAGGTGAGTCCGAGATTGTGCTCCATGCCGATCTCGGCGGCATTCTCGATCTGCTCGTTCGTGCCATTCAATGCCGATACCAGTCCGGCGGCCGCCATGGAGCATGCCACCCCCACCTCTCCCTGACATCCCATCTCGGCGCCGGAGATGGAGGCGTTCTGCTTATAGAGCATGCCCATCGCCGCGGCGCTCAGCAAAAAACGCATCACGCCCGCATCGTCCGCGCCCGGCTCGAAGCGGCGGTAATAGTGCAGCACGGCGGGAACGATACCCGCCGCTCCGTTGGTGGGTGCGGTGACCACCTGGCCGCCGGCGGCGTTTTCCTCGTTCACCGCCAGGGCGTACACGTTGACCCAATCGAGGGCGTACATGGGTCCCGACGGGTCGCCGCCCGTGAGTTGCCGGTAGAGCTTGGGCGCGCGCCGCCGCACGCCGAGCACGCCGGGAAGGAGTCCCTGCGCTTCGAAACCGCGGCGCACGCAGTCCTGCATGACCTGCCAGATGCGCCTTAAACGTGCCTGTATCTGAGCTTCGCCGGACCAGGCGCGTTCGCGAGCCAGCATGAGTTCGTGAATCTCCAGGCCCTCCTGCCGGCAAAGCTCGAGCAGCCTCGCTCCGGAATCGAACTCGTAGGGGGGCGGTGCGCGCATCTCACCGCCGATCGCGGCGGCACCGCCCTGTACGACGAAGCCGCCGCCGATGCTGTAGTACTCCTCGCGCGCGAGCACCTCGAGCGCGCCGTCGTGAGCGGTAAAGCGCATGCCGTTGGAGTGTCCCGGCAGCGCCTGATCGATGTGGAACAACAGATTCAGAGGCTCATCGAACCCGATCTCGTGGCGTCCCAGCAGCCGTATGCGGCCGCCGGCGCGGATCCTGAGCAACGCCGGCTCGACGGCGGCGGAATCGATGGTGTCGGGGCTCATACCCTCGAGTCCCAGGAGTATGGCGCGGTCGGTGCAGTGCCCGCGACCCGTGAGCGCAAGCGACCCGTACAGCTGGGCTGAAACTTGCGCGGTGCGCTCGAGCAGGGCGCGCGCGGCAAGCAACTCCACGAAGCTCTTCGCCGCATTCATCGGGCCCATGGTGTGCGAGCTCGATGGACCGATGCCGATCTTGAAGATGTCGAAGACGCTGAGGCTCATGGTGACCTTTGAAGCGAGAGCAGGGAATTCTACGCGGCCGCGCGACAGGGTGCTGGTGATAGAATGGCGGCACTCGAACGCTCACGGGGAGAAACTCAGCCATCCGGATCCGCGCAAATTCCGCAAGCCCGCCAAACCTTGAGGAAGCGGGTGCCGGGCTGCCGATCCACGAACTCCGGGGGACGGGGACTGTCAACGAAACGGCGGGATTCGCGTTCACCACCAAGGATTCAGAGGTTGTAAGCTCATGACATTTCTTCACTTTTCTCGGCGCGGGGCAGTGGCACTGCGCGTCGGCGCGATGCTCGCCGGAGGCTTGGCTTTGGCGGCCTGCGTGACCCCGCCGCCGCGGGTCGTCTCGGTGCCCGCACCGCCCCCTCTACCGCCGCAGAAAATCTTCGTCTACCCCAACAACGGCCAGTCGGCCGAGCAGGCGGATCGTGACCGGTACGAATGCCATGTGTGGGCGGTTCAACAGACTGGAGTGGATCCCAGCCGACCGGACGCACCGCCGTCGGAGCGAGTGGTGGTGCAACCCGCCAATCCGCCCGGCAGCGGGACGGCGGTAGGCGCGATCGGTGGGGCTATCCTCGGCTCGATCCTCGCCGGTCCGCGCAATGCCGGGGCCGGGCTGGTGCTCGGTGGCGTCACGGGCGCGGTCGTCGGCTCGGCCGCCGATGCGAACGCGCAGGCGCAGGCGCGGGCGACGCAGGCTCAGATCAACCAGCAATCCGCGGCCCAGATGGCCGCGAGCCGGGCGCGGGCGGATTCATACCGTCGCGCGTTGAGCGCGTGCCTGACGGGCCGTGGCTACACCGTCAACTGAGGCAACCAAACCGTCAACTGAGGCAACCAAACCGTCAACTAAGGCAACCAAGTCGGGACGATAGGCGCAAACTATGGACGGGTATCGAATGATGCGACAGATATTGCTGGCGATGGCCATGGCCGCCTCGACCTTGGCCTTGAGCATGCCGAGCGCCTGGGCCGCGGAAGAGCAGCCGAGACCGCGAGCCGAGCCGCGTCCTGAGCCGCCGCGGGCGGCCGGCGCGCCATCACATGCGGCCGGCGGCGCGCCGTCACGTCCCGTCGTCCGGCAAGGCCCGCCGTCGCGGCCGTACGTGGATGGGCGCGGCCAGGTGCTCGACGGGCGTTATAACCATGGCCGCTTCTACGCCCCGGTCGGAAGCGTGGCGCGGACTCTGCCGCCGGACTACCGACCTTACTACCATCACGGGGCGCCGTACTATTTCAGCGGCGGCGTGTGGTATGCGCCGCGCGCAGGCGGCTTCGTGGTGATCACGCCCCCCGTCGGGCTGGTGATCGGGGCGTTGCCGGCTTACTACTCCACGGTGTGGATCGATGGAGTTCCGTATTATTACGCGGATAACGTTTACTACACCTGGCAGCAGGATCAGAACGGCTACGTGGTGGCGCCGGCGCCTGCTGATGCGCCGCCGCCGGATGCGGCACCCGACGGCGGCGATCCGAACCAGGCGGCTGGGGCTGCGCCGCCCCCCGGGGCTGCGCCGCCGCCTGCGGCGCAGAGCGATCTCATCATTTACCCAAAGAACGGGCAATCGAAAGACCAGCAGGCCGCCGATCAATACGAATGCCACAACTGGGCGAAAGGCCAGACCGGATTCGATCCCACCCAGCCGGGCGGCGGGGTAACGGATGCCGATGCGGATCGCAGCCACAGCAACTACGATCGCGCCATGGCCGCCTGCCTGAGCGGTCGCGGCTATCAAGTGGAGTAGCCAAATCTCGCGGCACTCGCGAGTTTTTTTCGTGAGCGAATTCCTACGCGCGTGCGCGTTCCGGGCCCCTGCGCACGCGGCGTGCCGACCGCCATACTTTCCCCACGGCTGATGGCTCATCGTACGGAGGATTCCATGCTGACGAGTGTGAACCATGCGAGCGCTAAGAAGGATCTGCACGTTGGAGGAGTGGGTGCGGTCACCCCCACTCTGGCGTCGGTGATCGACCCTTTGATGGACGCCTCCGAAAACTGGGTGCACAAGGCACGCGACTTCGTGAGCAGCGCCGACGATTATGTCAGGAGCAATCCCTGGCAGGCCCTCGGCGCGATGGCGATGCTCGGCGTGACGCTCGGTTATCTGCTCTCGCAGCGCCCCGGACGGCCGGTATTGGATGACTAGGTGCGTGCCGTGAGCATCACGGACCCGGCCATGTCCGAGAAGACCAGCAAATTCTTGAACAGCCGGGAATGGCGGACGTTTTTGAGCTCCGCCCAATCGGCCGCAGCCTCGTATCCGAGCTTCATGGCGGCGGTTCGAGCGGGGCAGGCCTGGCTCGGCCAACGCGCCGCGCAAACCTACGGCTGGCTGTCCTCGGTCGATGATGCCCTAGCGACCGGTTCCCAGAAGACGTTGGGGATTTGAGTAGACGTTGCACTTTGCATCGCGCAGGAATCCCACCAGGGTGAGACCGGAGGCGACGGCGAGATTGACGGCGAGGCTGGAAGGAGCGCCGATCGCGGCCAGCACGGCGACTCCTGCGCGCAGCGCCTTCTGCACCAGCTCGTAGCTCGCTCTGCCGCTGAGCAATGCCGCGTGACCGGAGAACGGCAGGCGGCCGGCCATCAAATTCTCTCCCACCAGCTTATCGAAAGCGTTGTGCCTGCCGACGTCTTCGGCGATGGTCAGTAAATTCCCTTGCAAATCGAACAGGGCCGAGGCATGGATGCCGCCGGTATCACCGAATCGAGCCTGCTCGCGGCGCATGCGTTGCGGAAGCTCGAGCAGCACGGACAGATCGATCCCCTGCTGCGTGGTGATGCGTGTGGCGGCGGCCCTTGCGATCGCGGCATCGAGGCCCGTGGTCCCGCAGACCCCGCAGCTCGAGCCCGCCGAGAAGCGCCGCGAGGCCGCCTGCATCTCCAGGGGCACGCCCGGATGCAGCCGTACATTCACCACGTTCGGCCTGCGGGTGCTCGACTCGATGGCCTCGATATCCGAGGCCTGGTTGACCACGCCCTCGCCGTAGAGAAGCCCCGCCGCGAGCCATTCGTCGTCGCCCGGCGTGCGCATGGTGGTCCCGAAGGACACCGCTTCCATCCCCAAGGCCGGATGATGCAGCTGGAATTCCAGCGGTGCCTCCACGGCGACGCGGTCGTCCTCCTCCACCCGGCGATCCGGCGTCGTGCGCAACACGCGCACGCTCATGGTGCCGGCAGTGATGCCGGCTTGGGCCGAGAGCGCGCGATCCAGGGTCGAGGCAAAGATCGGATTCGGGGTGCTCATGGCCGCAAGTTTTGCTCAAAACGACGGCCAATGATACCGTTCGGCCGCTCAGCAGCGCATTTTGGGGGACGCACATGTCGAAATCTTCAGAGCTCAAGGCCCGCAAGGCGGCAGCGGTGCCGAACGGCGTCGGGACCAAGGGAATCTACGCGGTCAAGGCCGAGAATTCTGAAATCTGGGATGTCGACGGCCGCCGTTTCATCGACTTTGCCGCCGGCATCGCGGTGCTGAATACCGGTCACCGCCATCCGAAGGTAATGGCAGCCGTCGCGGAGCAGGCGCAAGCCTTTGCGCACACCTGCTTTCACGTCGTGTCCTACGAGTCCTACGTGCGCCTGGCGGAACGCCTGAACACACTGGCTCCGGGCGATTTCCCGAAGAAATCGATTTTCCTGTCCTCCGGCGCCGAGGCTCTCGAGAACGCGGTCAAGATCGCCCGCTATCACACCAAGCGCTCGGCGGTGATCGCATTCTCCGGCGGCTTTCATGGGCGGACGCTCATGACCATGGCGCTCACGGGCAAGGTGATGCCCTACAAGAAAGGCTTCGGACCGTTCCCCGCCGAGATCTACCACGCCGAGTTCCCGCTGCCGTATCGGGGCATCTCGGTCGAGCAGGCGCTCAGCGATCTGGACCGGCTGTTCCACGGCGATGTGGATCCCAGATCCGTCGCGGCCATCGTGATCGAGCCGGTGCAAGGCGAGGGCGGCTTCAACGTCGCGCCCTTCGAGTTCCTGCGCTCGCTCCGCAAGATCTGCGATGAGTACGGCATCGTGCTGATCGCGGACGAAGTGCAGGGTGGCATCGCGCGCACCGGAAAGATGTTCTCGATCGAGCATTCGGGCGTGACGCCGGATCTCATCACCGTCGCCAAGGGTTTGGGCGGCGGATTGCCGCTCTCGGGGGTGACCGGCCGCGCCACCATCATGGACAGCGCGCATGCGGGCGGTCTCGGCGGCACCTACGGCGGCAATCCGCTGAGCATTGCGGCGGCGCACGCCGTGCTGGATGTGGTCGAGTCGGAGAACCTGTGTGCGCGCGCCGTGCGCGTCGGGCAGAAGATGCGCGCGCACCTGGAAGCGCTGGCGCGCGAGGTTCCGGCCATCGGCGATGTACGCGGCCTGGGGGCGATGGTGGCCTTCGAGATGGTCAAGGACCCCAAGACCAAGGAGCCGGATGCCGCGGTGACCGCGGCGATCCTGGCGGCCGCGGAGAAGCGCGGCTTGATTCTCCTGTCCTGCGGCACTGAGGCAAACGTGGTGCGGCTGCTCGCGCCGCTCACGATTCCGGACGCGGTGCTGGAGGAAGGCCTCGGCATCCTCAGCGCGGCGGTCAAGGAGGCCTGCGGGGTCGAGTCCGCGCGCGCGGTGGCCTAGCCGCGCGCGGTGACCTGGATCCACATCTCCCGACGCCGCCTTACATCTTGAAGGTCGCGGTGATTCCGAAAGTGCGCGGCCGGTAGGTGAAGTCGTTTTCCTGCGGCGTCGGCGGTCCGGCAGGATTGAACGAATCGACCTGCGTCTGCGCGTAATTCAACACCGGGAACTTGTTGAACAGGTTGTCGCAGAACGCCGAGATATCCCAGCCGGCCACCTTGAACCCCGCACGCGCCGACGTGAAGCTGGTCGCCGGCAACGTGTACGAGAAGCCATCCTCATACTGGTTGGTGCGCGGATCCTGCACGGGCGCGAGCCACGGGTTGCGGCTCGAATACTCCCAATCGACGCGCACGTACGCATCGTGCTGGAACGCCTTGAAGGCGTATTGGGGGCCGAAAGCAACGGTCCACGGCGGGCTGGTTCCCGGCGAGTAATTGATCGCCGCGTTGCCCGCGATCGCATCGCCGGCAACGGCCAGTCCCCCGAGCGAGTTGCTGGTGAAGCGCGCGTTGGTGTAGCCCGCCGAGAAGTCGAAGGTGAAGCCGTTGCCCAAGTCGGCGTCGGCCTGGAAATCGAAGCCCTTGGCGACCGCGGTACCGAGATTGTCCGTGAACTGCAGGCCGCAGTTGCCCGCGACGTACACGTTTTGCTGGATGTGGTTCCATTTGACGTAGTACACGCTGGTCGCGATCTTGAGCACGTTGTTGAAATTGTTCTTCGACCCGACCTCGTAGCTCTGCGTGTCGTCCGGTCCATAGCTCGACGGCGCCTGGCCGTTGGTGAAACCGTCGGCGATCAGTCCCGGCGCGCAAGCCGGGATCAAGGGCGCGTTGAAGCCGCCCGGACGGAAGCCCTTGGCGTACGTGAAGTAGAACAGATTGTGCTGATCCATCTGCCAGTCGAGCCCGACGCGCGGCGTGAAGGCGGTATTCGAGGACTTGCCCGCGGCGGGATAGGGGCCGTAGTTCTCGTAGCCGTTGGAGATGTGATTCAGCGAGAAGCCGAGCTTCGAGACACGCGCGCCGAGGACGAGCGACAGATTGTCGATCAATCCGATGGTCGCCTCGCCGAAGCCCGCGATCTGCCGGTCATAGCTCTTGTTGTAGTTGTAGTAGATGTCGCAGTTCGGAATCGCGACGGCTGCCGTATAGCCCGCCTGCGGACAGTTGTAGTACGAGCCGTAGATGCTGTCGGCGGTGACGCCGTACAGCGCCTGGAACAGATTGTTGATGTTCGGATCGTTGAGCTGCTCGACCGAGAGCTCCTCCGCGACCTGCCAGAAAACTCCCGTCGTCCACTTGACGCGCGCATCGGGATCGCTCGATTGCAGGCGGAACTCCTGCGTCCAGGAGCGCTGCTGGTTGGTCATGGTGTTCGGCGTCGCGTAATTCGCGAATCCGGGCGGCATATGGATGCCGCTGCCATTGAGCAACGGATACCACGAGCAGGGCTCCGTCGGAGTCGTCGACGCGGAGCCGCAGCCGAGCGCCGGCGCACCCGGATAGAGCGAGTTCGGCCAGCCGAGTGCCTGGTAGTAGGCCAGATCGTAGCCCGTGCCCTGGTACGAATCGGTCTCGTTGCGGTGATAGTACGAGGTGTTCGATATGAAGGTCATGTGGTCGAAATCGACCTGCAGCTTGATCGCGGGCAGATAGTACTCGTCGGGAATCGGAATGCGCTCGGGGGTCGCGTTGTTGAAGCGGCCCGCGGCCGGGTCGGAGTAGGCCGGCCAATAGGTCGACAGATCGTGCTGTTGCTTGTTCTGGAACAGCACGCTCGGCGTGAGCTTCACGTTCTCGCTCGGCTGCCAGAGGAGCGCCAGGCGCGCGACCGTGGAATTCGCGTAATTCGCGTTGCTTTCGGTGATGTCGCCGGCGTTGTCGACGCGGTTGATCCAGCCGCCATCGTAGCGATACCAGATGCTCGCGCGGTAGCCGAGCACCCCGTCGATGATCGGGCCGCCGTGGGCGATGCCGGCCTCGCCGTTCGGCTGGCCGTACTCGGTGTACGACGCCTCGCTGCGCACATAGGTCGACTCTTGCGTGACGCTCGGCTGCGTCATGATGTAGCGGATCGTGCCGCCCTCGGAGCCCGAGCCGAACAGCGTGCCCTGCGGACCGCGCAGAACTTCCACGCGCTCCAGGTCGAAGGTCTTCGGCAAGGTCTCGTCGGGATTGAAGCCCAGCTCGCGCATCTGGATCGGCGTGTCGTCGATGTAGATGCCGGTCGTGCCCGCGCCCGCCGAGGAGGAGATGCCGCGGATCGAGATCTGATTGGTGCCCGTGGTGTCGATCGACACGCCAGGCGTGAAGCGCACCAGCTCGGTGATATCCCGGATGCCCTTCTGATCGAGCATGTCCTGGCTCATGGCGGTGATCGAGATCGGCACTTTGCTGATGCTCTCCTCGCGCCGGGTGGCCGTGACGACGATTTCCTCGAGCGCGCCGGAGCCGGACGCCTGAGCGTTGGCGGTGTCCGAGCTATTCGCGTCCGTGGCCCGCGCGACCCCGGTCCCGAGCAGGGCCGCGGCCAGGGCGAGGGGGAAAAACAACAGGTGGCGGTCACGCGATCCGGAAAGCGGCTTCGATGGTGTGGTTGGCATCACGTCCCCAAGGTTGTTATATGGTCAGATAACTCCGACGCGCTCGACAGTAACATCGGCGGAAAGGGGGTGCAACTCGCGGCGGGTTTGTTGTATGTGCGTGTAACTGCTGCTCCCCCGCAAGGGCGAGGCGCGGGCCTGTCCGAGCGGCGCAGCGCAGCGGACAGGGGCGGGCGCGGGCTGTTGCGTCGCATCCACGTCTGATCTGCCCATCGACGTCCCGATTGTGGCGCCCGAGTCCGATCAGAGCGGCCAGCAGCCGGTGGTATACCGATAGGCCGGACTCGCCAGCAGATTGCCGTTGGCGTCGTAACTGTTGGTCTGATGGTTGTAATTCAAGAAGTCGAAGGCCACGCCGGGCGTGAAGCGGACGACATCAGAGAAGTCCTTGATGCCGCGCTGATCGAGCGAGTCCTGCGTGAGCGCGGTGATGCTGATCGGCACCTTGGACAGGCCTTCCTCGTGGCGGGTGGCGGTGACCACGATCTCCTGAGGCGGCCCCGCATCGGCCGCACCGTTCGGCGCTGCCGTAGATTCTGCGGCGGGATCCGCCTGCACGGCGGCTGTGCCGGTCGCGAGCACCAGCGCGCTCAGCGCACATGCAGCGGCTCGACGCGCCGGAGTCCGGATGGTCGTTCGCTCGGTCAACGGTTGAATCGGCCGCCGTCCCAGCATGGTGCATCCCTCGTACTTATGGTGCGCCCGGACGAGCGCAATTTTCCCTGATCCGCCCCACGATAGCGGCCCCGCGATAGCGCAGTCAACCAGGGCGTCGGCCCGCGCGGTGCCCAGATAGTTATGGGATCATGACTGCATGGCCACCCCCTCCGACCGCCCGCGCTCCAGATCCGTCGCACCGCTGCGCACCTTGCTGCCATTCTTGCGGCCCTACCGCGGGATCGCGGCTGCCGCGATCGGGGCGCTGTTGGTGGCGGCGGCGGCCATGCTGGCGCTGCCGGTCGCGTTGCGGCGGGTCATCGACGTGCTGGCGGCCAGGGATGCCGGCGCCACGAACCGGATTTTCGCGGGCTTTCTGGCGGCCGCCGCGCTCTTCGCGGCCTTCGCCGCTCTGCGCTTCTATCTGGTCACCTGGCTCGGCGAGCGCGTGGTCGCCGATCTGCGCGCCGCCGTGTATTCCCGCGTGGTGCGCATGGATCCGATGTTCTACGAAACCACCCGTGTCGGCGAAGTGCTGTCTCGCCTCACCACCGATACCACGCTGGTGCAGGCCATCTCGGGCGTCAATCTCTCGATCATCCTGCGATCCACGCTGAACCTCATCGGTGCACTGGTGATGCTCACGCTCACCAGCGCGAAGCTCGCCGGGCTGATTCTCGTGCTGATGCCGGTCGTGGTCGTGCCCCTGATCCTCATCGGGCGCCGGGTGCGCGGATTGTCGCGCGCATCTCAGGACCGGATTGCCGATACCAGCGGTCTTGCGGGGGAAACGCTGAACGCGATCCAGACGGTGCAGGCCTTCACCCTGGAGAACCTGCAGAGCGAGCGCTATCGCCGCGCGGTCGAGGACAGTTTCGATGCCGCCGTACGCCGCACGAAAGTGCGCGCGGCACTCACCGCGGTCGGCATCACCTTGGTCTTCGCGGCCATCACCTGCGTGCTCTGGCTCGGGGCGCGTCAAGTGCTCGCCGGTACGCTCACCGGAGGGCAGCTCGCGCAGTTTCTCCTGTATGCGGGCCTGGTGGGCAGCTCCGCCGCGGCGCTTTCCGAGATGTGGGGCGAGCTGCAGCGCGCCGCCGGCGCAATGGAGCGCCTGACCGAGCTGCTCGAGGCGCGGCCCGCGATCACCGCTCCCGCGAACCCCGAGGAGCTGCCGGCGCGCATTCGAGGCGCCATTCGCTTCGACAATACGAGCTTTCACTATCCGTCGCGTCCCGAGACCGCGGCGCTCGCCGACTTCTGCCTGGACGTGGCGCCCGGAGAGACGGTCGCATTCGTCGGCCCCTCAGGCGCCGGGAAGAGCACGGCATTCCAATTGCTGCTGCGATTCTACGATCCGGATTCCGGGCACGTGCTGATCGACGACCGGCGGCTCGAGGATCTGCGGCCCGAGGACATCCGCAAGCAGATCGGCCTGGTGCCGCAGGATACGATGCTGTTCGGCGCGACGGCGCGCGAAAACATCCGCTACGGGCGGCCGAGCGCGAGCGATGCGGAAGTCGAGGCGGCCGCCGTGGTCGCTGCCGCGGACGGCTTCCTGCGCAAACTCCCGCAGGGGTATGACACGTTCCTCGGCGAGCGCGGCACGCGTCTGTCGGGAGGGCAGCGGCAGCGCATCGCGCTGGCGCGGGCGATCCTCAAAGATCCCCCGATCCTGCTGCTGGATGAGGCGACCAGCTCCCTCGATGCGGAATCGGAGCTCCTCGTGCAGCAGGCGCTCGAGCAGCTGATGCGCGGGCGCACCACGCTCATCATCGCGCATCGTCTTGCAACGGTGCTGGAGGCCGACCGCATCGTCGTCATGGACCACGGCCGCAAGGTCGCGGTCGGAACCCATGCCGAGCTGCTGCGGACGAGCCCCCTGTATGCGAGGCTCGCCTCCCTGCAGTTCACCGTCGCTCCGGGCGAGATCCCGTTGGGTGAGGCAGCGGCCCTTACTTGAGGCCTTCGGCCTGCAGCGCTTCCTTGACCTTGGGACGCTCGGCCACACGTGCGACATACTCGGCCAGCGCGGGCCATTGGCCCAGATCGACGCGTACCAGGCCCGACCATCGCAATACCGTGAACAGGTAGGCGTCCGCGACCGTGAAGGTGTCGCCCATCAGGAACTTCTTGCCGGCGATATGCTTCGACAGCCAGTCGAATTTCTTGGCGAGATTGTCGACCGCGATCTTTCTGCTGTCGGCCGGCGTATCGGGACTGAATAAAGGCGAAAAGCTCTTGTGCACCTCGGAGGTGATGTAGTTCAGGATCTCCATCAGGCGGTAGCGCTCGAAGCTGCCGGCGCGCGGAGCCAGCCCCGATTCGGGCCTGAGATCCGCCAGGTACTGAACGATTGCCGGGCCCTCCGTCAGCACCTGGCCGTCGTCCAGCTCCAGCGCCGGCACGGCGCCTTTGGAATTGACGGCCAGATAGTCGGCGCCGCTCGCGGTCTTCTTCGACTTGAGGTCGGTCTTTACCGCCGTGAAAGGCAGGCCCGCCTCCATCAGGACGATGCGCGGAGACAGGGAACAAGCGCCGGGACTGAAATAGAGCTTCATTGACGATTTCCCTCGGATGGTGCTCAACGTGGGCGGCGAGTATAACGAAACCGCATCACAGACCGGAGACGCGGGTGTCCGCTCCGATCACGCGGCGGGCCTCGATGAAGCCGGACGAATAGGGGTGGGCGGCCAGCGAGTCGATACGCACGCGGCTTCCGGCGGCGGGCGCGTGAATGAAGCGTCCGCCGCCGATGGCGATGCCGACGTGCAGTTGCTTGTGCGAGAGGCGCATGAACACCAGATCGCCCGCCATGATCTCGGCACGCGCGATGCGCACGCCGCTCCGCAGCTGTTCGCTCGCGGTGCGCGGAACATGCAGGCCGGCGCTCTGTGCCGCGAAGCTGACCAGGCCGCTGCAGTCGAATCCCCCGGGCCCCGCGCCGCCGAATCGATAAGGCTGCCCGAGCATTGCCGTCGCGCTTCGGATCATCGCGGCCGCCCGGTCCGTGCCCGGGGTGGCCGCAGCGGCTCCGGGTGCAGGCTCGCCGGGAGACCCCGCGTGCACGTTCGCAGGTCCGCTCGCGGGACGCGTGGCGCAGCCCGCGAGCGCAATGCCGAGAATTCCGGCGGCAAGTGAAGCCGACTTAACTGGCATGGGGGTTCCCTGCCGAACTCACGACTCTATAATACATCATGGGTGCGTATCAGGGTCCGTTCGCGGCGGGTTGTGGGGTGCCGCTGCAAACCGGCAGGCTGCGCGCCGCGCTCGTCGATCGGCTCACGCGCACCTTGGGCAAGACGCTCGCGCAGGCCACGCCGCGCGACATCTACGATGCACTCTCGCTGGCGGTGCGCGAGGAGCTGATGTTGCGCTGGCTCGCGACCCAGCAGCGAGTCGCAGAGGCTCGCGTCAAGCGGGTCTGTTATCTCTCGGTCGAGTTCCTGCCGGGGCGCTCGCTGCTGAACGCGCTGCACAGCCTCGGCGGAGCCATGGTTCGCGAAGCGCGCGCCGCACTCGAGGAGATGGGCCGCGATTTCGAGGAAATCGAGGCGCAGGAGCCCGACCCGGGTCTGGGCAACGGCGGCCTGGGGCGCCTTGCCGCATGCTTCCTCGATTCCATGGCGACGCTGCGCTATCCGGCCGTCGGCTACGGGATCCGTTACGACTACGGCATCTTCACGCAGGTGATCGGCCCCGACGGCGGCCAGCGCGAGATCGCGAGCAGCTGGCTGAAGCTCAGGAACGTGTGGGAGACCCCCCGCGGCAACGTGCGCTACGTGGTGCGTTTCGGGGGCCGCAGCGAAGCACCCGCATCTGCGCTCGGCTCCGAGGCGCACCGCTGGGTCGAGACGCTGGACATCTACGCCATCGGCTTCGACCAGCTGATCGCCGGAAATCGCAGTCCCACCGTCAATCATCTTCGCCTGTGGTCGGGCCGCGCGATCACGCCGTTTCACATCGAGGCATTCAACGCCGGCGACTACACGGGCGCGGTGTGCGAGCAGATCGACGCGAAGAACCTGTCGCGGGTCCTCTATCCCGACGACTCGACGCCGCAGGGCCGGGAGCTGCGCCTGAAGCAGCAGTACTTTTTCGTGAGCGCGAGCCTGCAGGACATTCTCGCGTCGCATCTCGCCGAAGGCCGGACGCTCGAGTCGTTGCCGGATGCCGTCGCCGTCCAGCTGAACGATACCCATCCGGCGCTCGCGATCCCGGAGCTGATGCGTTTGCTGGTCGACGAGCACCGGCTCGATTGGGAAGCGAGCTGGTCGATCACCACGCGCGTGTTCGCCTACACCAACCACACGCTATTGCCCGAAGCGCTCGAGACCTGGCCCGTCGCGCTGATCGAGCGCCTGCTGCCGCGGCATCTCGAGATCATTTATGCCATCAACGGCGATTTCCTCCGGTCCCTCGCATCGCTCCGTCCGCAGCAGGAAGATCTGCAGCGGCGCCTGTCGATCATCACCGAGGACGGCGAGCGGCGGGTGCGGATGGCGCATCTGGCAGTCATCGGCAGCCACCACGTCAACGGCGTCGCACAGCTGCACACCGAGCTCATGCGCCGGAGCGTGTTCTCCGGGTTCGCGGACGTGTATCCGGAGCGCTTCGTCAACGTGACCAACGGCATCGCCGTGCGCCGCTGGCTGAAGCAGTCGAACCCCGGGCTATCCGCGCTGCTCACGCACCATCTGGGCTCGGCCTGGGAAAACGACCTCGAGGAGATCGGGCGCCTGCGGGGAGCGGCCGACGATCCCGAGTTCCGCCGGCAATTGCGCAGCATCAAGCGGGCGAACAAGCAGCGGCTCGCCGAGGAAGTGCGCCGGCGGACGGGTGTGGAGATCAGTGTCGATTCGCTGTTCGACGTTCAGGTCAAGCGCATTCACGAGTACAAGCGGCAGCTGTTGAACCTGCTGCACGTGGTGACGCGCTATCGGCGCATCCTCGAGAACCCGCACGCGGACATCGTGCCTCGCACGGTCATCTTCGCCGGCAAGGCGGCGCCGGGATATGCGATCGCCAAATCGGTGGTGAAGCTCATCAACAACGTCGCGCGCACCATCAACGCGGATCCGGCGGTGCGCGGAAAGCTCGGGGTGGTGTTCCTTCCGGATTACGACGTCTCGCTCGCCCAGACAATCATGCCGGCGGCGGATCTCTCGCAGCAGATATCCACCGCGGGCATGGAAGCCTCCGGGACCGGCAACATGAAGCTCGCGCTCTCCGGTGCGCTCACGATCGGCACGCTGGACGGAGCCAACATAGAAATCCGCGATCACGTCGGAGCGGACAACATCTTCATCTTCGGATTGACCGCCGAGGAGGCGGTCGCGAAGCGGGCCGCCGGCTATCAGCCGTGGCGCGAGGTCGACGGCGACCCGCAGCTGCGCGCGACGCTGGAGCTGATCGATTCGCGGCATTTTGCCGAGGCGGGGCACGATGACGCCGGGATCATCGTGCAGCGGCTCAAGAGCGAGGGAGAGCCGTTCCTGGTGCTCGCGGATTATGCGGCGTATGCCAGCGCGCAGGATCGAGTCGACGCGCTGTATGCCGAGACCGACGAATGGAGCCGCAAGGCCGCCCTCAACTGCCTCAACATGGGATATTTCTCGAGCGACCGCAGCGTTCGCGAGTACGCGGAGCGAATTTGGAACGTAAGGCCGGTCATTTGAAGAATCCGCACTCCGTAGTCCCGCGACGCAGATCACGGATTCCATCGGCCGAATTCACATAATGCACGGGTGATGCAACTTCAGCCCGGATCCGCGCGGCCGCTGGGCGCGACCTGGAGCCGGCGCGGAGTCAATTTCGCGGTTTATTCCAGCCATGCAACCGCCGTCGAGCTGTGTCTATTCGACGCGGCGAGCGGGGCGCAGACGGCATGTTACCCGCTGCCGAGCCGCACGGGAGACGTGTGGCACGGGTCGCTGCCACCGAGTTGCGCGGACCCGGGCACTCTTTACGCCTTCCGCGCGCACGGTCCGGACGATCCGGAGAACGGGCATCGATTCGATCCGACGGCGCTGCTGCTGGACCCGCATGCACGCCGGCTCTCCTTGGAGCAGCCGGTGCGTTCATGCGTCATCGACGGGACGTTCGACTGGGACGGCGACCGGCCGCCGGCGACGCCGTGGCACGATACGGTGGTCTATGAATTGCACGTGAAGGGATACACGCGGCTCCATCCGCAGGTCTCGGAGGCCTGGCGCGGCAAGTACCTCGGGCTGACGGTCCCGGCGGTGATCGAGCATCTGAGGTACGTCGGCGTCACCGCGGTCGAGCTTTTGCCGTGTCAATTCTTTCTGAGCGAGCGTTTCTTGCAGGAGCGCGGCCTCACCAATTATTGGGGATACAACCCCATTGCGTGGTTCGCGCCCTCGAACGACTACGCCGTGCGCGACGCCGTGGTCGAATTCAAGACCATGATCAAGGCACTGCATCGGGCCGGCATCGAAGTGATCCTGGACGTGGTCTTCAACCACACCGCCGAGGGCAACGAGTCGGGACCGGTGCTTAGCTTCAAGGGTCTCGATAACTCGGTGTATTACCGGCTGCTGCCGGACAAGAGATGCTATGAGAACCTCTCCGGCTGCGGCAATACCGTCAATTGCGAGCATCCCCACGTCCGCGCCTCGATCGTCGAGTGCCTGAAGTACTGGGTCGAGGAGATGCACGTGGACGGATTTCGGTTCGATCTGGCGACGGTGCTCGGGCGCGACGGCAATGGTTTCAACGAGCGCTCCGGGTTCTTCGACGCCGTGCGGGCCGAGCCTGCATTGGCCTACGTCAAGCTGATCGCGGAACCCTGGGATGTGGGCTACGGCGGTTACCAGCTGGGCCGGTTCCCATCGGGATGGTCGGAGTGGAACGATCGCTATCGCGACACGCTGCGCGCCTTCTGGCGGCGCGATGGGGGCCGGGTCGGCGAGCTGGCCGAGCGTTTCGCCGGGTCGAGCGACCTGTTTCGTCACGACGGTCGCAAGCCCACGGCCGGCGTCAATTTCGTCACCGCGCACGACGGCTTCACGCTGTACGACCTCGTGTCCTACAACGAGCGGCAAAATCTGGCCAACGGGGAAAACGGTGCGGACGGCCATCACGGCAACCTGAGCCGGAATTGCGGCGTCGAGGGCCCGAGCGACGATCCCGCGGTCCGGGCGCTGCGCCGGCGCCAGATGATGAATCTGCTGGGGACGCTCCTGCTCTCCCAGGGCGTGCCGTTGCTGCAAGCGGGAGATGAGTTCGCGCGCACCCAGCGCGGCAACAACAACGCGTACTGTCAGGACAACGAGATTTCCTGGATCGACTGGCGCCTGCGCGAGGCGAATGCGGAGCTCACGGAGTTCGTCCGGTACCTGACGGGGCTGCGCCGCACGCACGAAGAATTTCGGCGCGAGACCTTTCTCAAAGGAACCGCTTCGATGAACGGAGTCAAAGATGTAACGTGGCTGCACCCGCGGGGATCGGAGATGACGCAGGACGATTGGCGCGACGAGGCGTTGCGCAGCCTCGGAATCCTGTTCGGCAAGCGAAGCCACGCGACGGGACGGTTTCTTCTGCTGCTCAACGCGGACGACGGCGCCCGGGTCTTCGCATTGCCGGACGACTCCTGGTCGTGCCGCTTCGACACGGCGCAAGTGCCGGCCCACCCGGGCGAGGCCGCGTCCCTCGCAGGACGAGATACTTTTGCGCTCGGCCCGAACAGTGCCGCGCTACTGGAGAGCTGACCCTCTACTGGAGAGCTGACCTTGGATGCGAGCTTGATCGAGCGATTGGCGCGGCTTCGAGGCGTGGGCGATGCGTACCACGACTACCGGGGCGAGCTTCGGCATTTCACGCTGGAGACCAAGGAGGCAATCCTGCGCGCCATGGGCGCACCGGTGGACGATGCGAGCGCGCTCGCGGAGGAGGTCGCCCGGCTCGAAAATGAGCGGTGGCGCGCCTTGTTGCCACCGGTTGCCGCCTCGAACGGCGCGCGTATCGGCGTCGACCTCAACATCGCCGCGCGCGAGTTCGGCGCGAGCCTGCGCTGGACGGTCCATCTCGACGGAGGAGAGCAGTGCCGCGGCACGCAGTCGACGGCCGACTGCCCGGAGCTGTGGCGCGGCGAGGTGGGCGGGACCTGGATCACTCGCCGGCGTTTCGAGCTGCCGATGGATCTGCCGTCGGGACGGCATGTATTGGAATTGAGAATCGGTGCCGGTACGCCAAGCCGTTGCGCGCTCGTGATGGGGCCACCCAAGTGCTATGAGCCGCTCGCGCTGCGCCATGGGCAGCGCCTCTGGGGCGTGGCGGTGCAGCTGTACACCGTACGATCGCGGCGGAACTGGGGCATCGGCGACTTGGCCGATTTGCAGAGCCTGATCCGCTGGCTCGCGCCTCGCGGCGCAGGTTTCATCGGCTTGAACCCGCTGCATGCGCTCGCTCCGGCCGATCCGGAACGGGCCAGCCCATACAGCGCATCGAACCGGCACTTCCTCAATGTGCTGTACATCGCGGTTCCGGCCGTGCCCGAATACGAGCAGAGCGCCGAGGCCCGCGCGCGCACCGGCGATGTGGCCTTCGCGGCCCGTCTGGCGGCGCTGCGCGAGTCGCCCTTGGTCGATTATCGGGGCGTCGCGGCCGTCAAGATGGAGATCCTCGAGCTCCTGTTCCGTGAATTTCGCGAGCGGCACCTGACACGAGGCACCGAGCGCGCGGCGGCCTTTGCGGACTTCCTGGCCGCCGGCGGAGCGGCGCTGCAGCTGCATGCGCGGTTCGATGCCCTCGACGAGTACCTGCATGCGGCGCACGGCACCCCGTCGGGCTGGCTCAGCTGGCCGGCGGAATACAAGGATCCGCAAGGACCCGCCGCGGCGCGCTTCGCGGAAGAGAACGTCGCGCGGATCGACTTTCATCTGTACCTGCAATGGCTGGCGCACGAGCAGCTGGTCGAGGCCCAGGCTCTGGCACGCGAGCTCGGCATGCCCATCGGCCTGTATGGCGACTACGCGGTCGGCACCCATCCGTCCGGGTCGGAGACATGGATCGACCAGTGGGGCTTTCGCCTCGGCGCCGAGATCGGCGCGCCTCCCGATCCGCTGGCGCTCAAAGGTCAGGGTTGGGGTCTGCCGCCGCCCGATCCGACGTTCATGGAGTCCGATCGCCTGGAAGGCTTCGGGCGGCTGTTGCGCGACAATATGCGCTACTACGGCGCGCTGCGGCTGGATCACGTCATGGCGCTGTTCCGGCTATGGTGGGTGCCGGGGGGACGCTCGCCCACGGAGGGTGCCTACGTCCACTATCCGCTGCATCAGTTGCTCACGGTACTCTCGCTCGAGAGCACGCGCCACGCCTGCCTGGTGGTCGGCGAGGATCTGGGCGTGGTGCCCGACGAGATGCGCCACGCCATGCCCGAATTCGGTGTGTACCACTACAAGGTGCTGCTGTTCGAAAAGGACGACGGGGGCCTGCGCGCCGCGGGTGCGTTCGTGCGGCAGGCGCTCGCCACGGTGACCACTCACGACATGCCGACCTTGAAGAGTTTCTGGGAGGGAAGAGACATCGACCTTCGGCGACGTCTCAATCTGTATCCCTCGGCCGAGCTCGAAGCCGCCATCCGGGAGGAGCGCCACCGCGACCGCGAAGCGCTGCTTGCCGCGCTCGAACGGGAAGGGCTCAAGCCGGGCTCCCCGGCATCGCCTACGGATCCGTTCGCCCCGCCGCTCGCGCAAGCCCTGCATCTGTACCTCGCGCGCTCGAGCGCGGCGCTGGCGGCGATACAGATCGAGGACTTGCTGGGCATGACGGAGCCCGTGAACGTTCCCGGGACGTACGGGGAGTATCCGAATTGGCAGCGCAAGCTGTCCGCGGATCTCGAGGAGATGGCGGCGCGCGCGGACTTCGATGCGTGGTTCGAGGAGCTGTGCCGGGCGCGCGGGGGGTGAGGTCGAGAAGCGGCTTCGCAATGGTAACGCCTTCATTAAGCGCGTGCTGGGCCAGCCAAAGCTGTGGGTGGTAGGGGAGGGGCCGTGGCCTCGCCGCTTGAAAACCTCTACGGCCGCCGGCGGCGCTTCGTGCCGCGCAAGGCGAATCGCGACACTTGAGGAGCGACCGCCTGCGGCAGCACGCGTGCATCCGCCAGCGGATCTCCGAGCTGCGCTCGGAGGGGTACCACGCCGGCCCAGACCGGGAGCGCGTAGTCCTGCTCGTCGTCCACCGGCGGGCCGCTCCGAATCTTCGCGGAAACCTCCTTTAGCGGCAGCGCCAATACCGCCGTCTGTCTCATCTCGAGCTCGTTGGGGCCGCGGACCTCGTCCCAGCGGTTCGGCACGACGTGATCGGTAATGATCTTCAGGGCCCGCATCTTCTCGCGCTTCGCCGAGACCGGCCGGGCGCGGCCGAGGATCACCACGGATCGGTAGTTCATGGAGTGATGGAAGGCGGAGCGTGCCAGCACATAGCCGTCGATCAGCGTCACGGTCACGCAGACCTCGACACCTGTGCCGAGCGTCTTCAACATCCGGCTGACCGCCGACCCGTGAATGTAAATCGTCTCTCCGTGCCGTGCGAACAGCGTCGGAATGACGAAGGGCTGGTCTTCGCGCACGAAGCCGACATGGCAGATGAACGCTTCGTCGAGAATGGCGTGTACCTGACGCTTGTCGTAGACGGCGCGCTTGCGCAGACGGCGCACCTTGGTGCGCTCGGTGGCGGTGTAAGTGCTCATGCCGGCCATGGACGGCGTTTCCGCGGAAACGTCTTCGGGCTCGATTCCGCGACAGAGCCGGCCGTGGGACGGTCCGCCTGCACCGGCCGAGCTGCGTTGCGGCGCGAGACGCTCACCGGTTTGCCGAGCCGGCCGCTGGTTCTGCAGCCGCGGGCTCTGCGGCTGTGGCGAGCGATTTCTCCATGAACATGCTCACCGGATCGGGCTGGTACCGGCCGAACGGTCCGATCTCGACGAAGCCCGCCGACCGATACAACGCGAGAGCCTCAGGTTGTTTCGCGCCCGTCTCGAGACGCAACAGCCGCTCGCCGCGCTCGCGGGCAACGGCCTCGATGCGCTCGAGCAATCGCCGGCCGAGTTTCAGGCCGCGCGCCTCTCGCGATACGAACATGCGCTTCACCTCCGCCCACCCTTCCCCGGAGCTCACCACCGCACCGCATCCGAGCGCGCGGCCGTCGACCCGGGCGACCAGGAATCCGACCTCCGGCCGTTGCAGCGCGCCGAGGTCCAAGAGGTGGTTGCTCTCGGCGGGATAGAGCGAGGCCATGTACGCATCGCTCTCAGCGAGCAACGCGGCGACTTCGGCCTGTTCGGGATTCTCGAGCTCGATTTGGATCACGCCGGCTTCTCCTTGGGCTGCGCGAGGGGCGGTGCGAGGGGCTGAGTGAGTGCGGCCACCGCCCAGATCGCGGCGGCGGCGACAATGGCGAGCGGGACGATCTTCACGGCCTGCCCCAGCGAGGAGGCGTCCGACAGCATGCCGATGATGATCGGGGAGGGCACGTCTCCCAGCACATGGATGGTGAGCACTCCGAGGGCGTTGGCGGAGGCGCGCTCAGTCGGAAGCACGAGATTGACGATGCAGGCGTTGATCGGTCCGGTGGAGAGGAACATCATCAGCTGAGCGACGACCATGCAGACCAGATAAACGGTCGAGGAAGCCGCTGTGAGGGCGAGCCAGGCGAAGGGTGCGGCGATCAAGGTCGCCCCGGCGGATATCCACAGGTAAGCGCGCTCGGAGTACCTGGCGCAGTAGTCTCCGAGCCAGCCCCCCACGAAGGTGCCGATGAATCCCGTGATCACCACGATGCCACCGAAGCTCACGGTTGCCTGCTCGCGCGGTATGCCGCGGATCCGCTCGAGGAAAGCCGGCATCCAAAATGCCAGACCTCCCAGCGCGAAGGTGTAGGCGACGTAGCCCAGCACGGTGAGCACGTAGGGCTTGTTGCGCAGCAGATGCCGATAGCCGAGCAGGAAGCGCCCGCGGCCCGAATCCCGACCCGAGGGCGCCGCGGCCTCCGTCGAGGCGCCCGGTGCATCGCTGTCCTGACTGCCGCGCGGCGGGTCGTAGAGCCCGAGGCACAGCAGGGCGAGCACGATGCCGGGAATGCCGGCAACGAAAAATGCCATGCGCCAGCCGAAGTGCACGTCCATCAGGCCGCCGACGACGTAGCCGAGCGCGGATCCCACGGGAATGGCGCAAAAGAACACCGCCATGGCGCGGCCTCGCTGGTCGCGGCGGAAGTAATCGGACAGGAGGCTGGGTCCAATGGTGACGTACGCGGCTTCGCCGACTCCGACCGAGGCGCGGGCCACGAACAAGGACGCGAAGTTCCACGCGAGTCCCGACAGGGCGGTGGCGACGCTCCAGCAGGCCACGCCGAACGCGATCAGCCGTGGCCTGGATAGCCGATCGCCGAGCGCGCCGAAGATCGGAGCAGTCAATGCGAAGACGATCAGGAAGCCCGACATCAACGAGCCCGCTTGGGTATCGCTCAGCGCGAGCTGGGAATGTTTCAGGCTCTCGACCAGCGCCGAGACGAGATAACGGTCGAGATAGTTGAATAGATTGACGAACGCGAGAATGCCGAGGACGACTTTCGCCGATCGGATCCACGCGGGGGGCGCGTCAATGCCGGCTTGGTGCAGCGAATTTCCCATTGGAATCCATCTTAACCCACGACTGTCGCAAGCCGGCGACGTGCCGGCGACGTTCTGCACAAGTTGCGGGCGTTACTTCACAGATCTTTACTAAAACTGCAATGCTCGTGCAGGTACAATAAGGCGACAATACCTCGGGGGGCGATAATGCCTCGGGCCTGAAGAGGGTCATTATCGTGATGACGTTATCCGCGTTGCGTTCGATCCGGTTGCGCCGGGCATTGCTGCCTTTCGGTATTTTGCTGCTGGCGAGCCTCGCGGCCTGCAACGGATCCGCGGTGGTGACGCTCACCGCGATCCCGTCCACCGATACCTACCTCGCCTATCGGGTCGGCCTCACCTCTGTTCAGCTGGAAACCTCGAGCGGACGAACCGCGGGCGGCGTATTGCCCAAGGCGACGACGGTGGATCTTGCGCGGCTCACCAACCTCGCCGACGTGGTCGGCACCGCCTCGTTGACCGCAGGCAATTACGACAGGGCGCTGGTCACGCTCGACTACAGTTCCGCGCAGATCATTTATGACAATGGTACGGCGGACGGGCTCCCGCTCACCCCCTTGGGTGCGAATGGACAGCCCCTCGGTCAGGTCACGATGCTCCTCTATATCGATCCGAGCAATCAGCTCAGCGTCGTTCGAGGCAGCTCCGGACACGTGAGCCTCGCTTTCAATCTGGCGGCATCGAATGTGGTCAGTGTCGCACAGAAGACCGTGACGGTGATGCCGATGATGGTGGCGAGCGCGCTTCCCATCGACAGCAAGGTGGTGCACCTGCGCGGGCCCTTCAGCAGCGTCAACGGCCCCAGCACCGGGTTCACGTCGGGCATCGTCCCGTTCGACTTCGGCAACGCGGGCGACGGTTCGCTAGGCGTTGCGGTGCAGTCGGTGACCGCCTTCGAGATCAATGGCACTCCCTCGTCGGGCACGGCCGGCATCACGCAAATGGCCGCGCTGAAGGCGGGCACGATGGTCGAAGCCTTCGGCACTCTCACGACCTCCGATCTAAGCTCGAACAATTCGCTGTTCTCGAACACCGGGGCCTCGACCGGGACGACGGACAGTTGCTCCGACGGCAGCACGCCGTCCACGGTCAACGGCGTGCTGACCTGCACCGACGGCGCCTCGCTCGTCGCCTCCTCGGCGTCCTCCGGAACGACCGAGACCTGCTCCTCCGGAGCCACGCCCACGACGGTGAGCGGGGTTCTCACCTGTCCCGACGGCTCGACCTTGACCTTCACGTCCGAGAATACCGGGACGGGAAGCGGCGTCGCGACGACCGTGAATTTCTCGGCGAGCGAGGTTCTCGCCGGGAGCAGCGTCCAGGGCTCGGGACTCGATCGGATTTCCGGGATCGTCACCGGGCGCAGCGGCAATACGTTGACCGTCGACGACGGTACGCTCCTCACCAATGACGGCACCAATTCGCTCATCGACGGGACGGCCACGGTGAAGATCGGGTCCAACACCCAGGTCACCCAATTCGGCGCGGCCAGCGCCCAGGCCAACGGCACGCAGGACATTTCCGTCGGGTCTCTGATCTACGCGTTCGGCACGGCAAGCGCGATCAGCTCGAGCAGCGTCACACTCGATGCAAGCGCGGGTCGCGTGCGCCTGGGCCAGACGACCGCGTCGGGAATCGCGGCCGGCTCGCCGTCCTCGAGCAATGTCCTGACCCTCACTCTGGCGACCCTGGGCGGCCGCTCCGCGGCATCGTTCGATTTCACCGGCACCGGCGCATCCGCCAGCGCGGATGCGAGCGCGGCGGCCTATCAGGTGACCGCCGCGAACCTGACCCTGACCAACGTCACGAACGGCTCGCCCGTCGAGGTGACCGGTATGGTCTCTCCGTTCGGCGCGGCACCACCGGCATTGAGCGCCACGACCTTGCTCGATTACACGACGATCGACGCCGAGCTGGTGATGGATTATGGAGCGGGTACGCCCTCCCCCTTCGCCTCCTACAGCACCACGCAGATCGTGCTCGACGCGCGCAACGGGTCCGCCGGCACGAGGCACGAGATCCAGACCGGCGCGCAGACCGTCAACATTGTCGGCATAGCCTCCGACCCGATCATCGTTCCGAACTCCTCGTCGGCCAATTCCGTGTACACGATCGGTCATGCGGTCAGCGGAACGTTCGAGAATTTCAATACCTATTCCGCCTTCATCATGCAGCTGGAATTGGAATTGAACGGCACCTTACTGGTGACCGGGGTCACGGCGCAGGGCCAGTACACCAGCTCGACCTATACCTTCAGTGCCTCGAACATCACGATTTTCCTGAACAATTGAGAGCGCCGCGGATTCTTTGCTGAAAGCCGCAACCACTCGCCGCGATTTCATCGGCCGGATGGCGGCCTCGCTGATCTTCCCGTTCGCGGCCTCATCCGCCCGTGCGGCGGCCTCTCCTCAAAGTCTGTATGCGTACGTCGGGACGTATACGCCGAACGGCGGCGGGATTTACCTGTTTCGGGTCGATCGCTCCGCCGGGGCGCTTACGCAGATGCAAGTGGTGGACGATACGCGCAATCCGTCGTGGCTCGCGGTGAATCCGGCGCAGACCCGCCTCTATGCGGTGAGCGAGATCGACAATTACCGCGGCGGGCGCGGCGGCGCGGTCGTCTCGTATGCGATCGATCCGGACAGTTTCGAGCTGCGGCGTCTCGGCGCGGTTGCCTCCGGCGGTGCCACTCCCACCTACGTGAGCGTGCATCCGAGCGGCAAGTATGCGTTCGTCGCCAACTATGGCGGCGGCAACGTTGCCGTTTTTCCGGTCGGTGAAGATGGAGCGCTGGCCGAGGCCTCCGATGTGCGCCCGAGCGTGGGACCCCGCCATCACGCACACGCCGTCGACGATCCGCCCGGGCAGTTCGCCGTGAGCGATCATGACGGTCCGCGCCTGCACATGGTCGCTTCCGATCCGACCGGCCAGTTCGTCATCGCCGACGATGCCGGCCTCGACTTGACGCTGATCTGGCGGCTGGACATGCAGGCGGGGCGATTGCTGCCCGCCGACATGCCGGTCGTCGAGGCACCCTCGGGTTCTGCGCCGCGGCACTTCGTATTTCATCCGAACGGCCAGCATTTCTACAACCTGTACGAGCACGACTCCAGGATCGCTGTTTACGACTACGACGGATCGCGCGGCTCCATGCGCCTGAAGCAGAGCGTATCGACCTTGCCCGCGAAATTCGCCGGCAGCAATCTGGCCGCCGAGATCCTGATGTCGCCGGATGGGCGGTTTCTGTATGCGAGCAACCGGCTGCACAGCACGCTCGCCGTCTTCGCGGTCGCTGCGGACGGCCAGCTCAGAATGACCTCCGAGACGTGGGTACATGCCGACTCTCCGCGCAGCGCTGCCATCGATCCCAGCGGCCAGATCATTTTCTCCTGCAATCAGAAGGGAGATTCGATCACGTCTTTTCGAGTCAACCCCACGAGCGGCGCGTTGTCGTTCACCGGCCGCTTCGAGCCGCTGGGAAGTCCCGCCGTCATGCTCATGCTCAAGCCGCGCTGACGCCGCGACGCACAGCGGAAGAGGGCTGGATCTGCTCGCATGCCGGGCTATACTGGTCCTCGGTGCATTGGCGCGACTAAGGTGGTTACCATGGAACTTGCGATGATCGGGCTCGGGCGAATGGGCGCCAACATGGCGCAGCGGTTGCTGCGCGGCGGCCATCGAGTGGTCGGATACGATCCTGCCGAGGCGCCCCGCAAGGGTATCGAGGACCAGGGCGGTCGATCGGCGGCTTCGCTCGAGGCGCTGATCGGCAAGCTACAGGCGCCGCGGGTGGTCTGGCTCATGGTGCCGGCCGGCGAGATCACCGATTCGACCATCGGCTCGTTGACCCCGCTGCTTTCCGCGGGCGATACCATCATCGACGGCGGCAACTCCAATTACCACGACACGCAACGGCGCGCGAAGGCCGTCGCAGCCCGAAGCATCAACTACGTCGATTCCGGCACGAGCGGCGGCGTGTGGGGCCTCGCCGAGGGCTACAGCTTGATGGTCGGCGGCGACAAGGCCGTGGTCGAGAAGCTGCGCCCGATTTTCGAGACCTTGGCGCCGGCGCCCGACAAGGGCTGGGGCCATGTCGGTCCGGTGGGCTCCGGCCACTATACCAAGATGATCCACAACGGGATCGAGTACGGCATGATGCAGGCGTATGCGGAGGGCCTGTCCATCCTGCAACACAAGACCGAGTTCAAGCTCGATCTGCATCAGATCGCCGAGATCTGGCGCTACGGAAGCGTAGTGCGCTCGTGGCTCCTGGACCTGACCGCGAACGCACTCGAGAAGAATCCGACCTTGAAAGGAATTGCGCCGTACGTGTCCGACTCCGGCGAGGGACGCTGGACCGCCGCCGAGGCGATCGAGCTCGGCGTTCCGGCCTTCGTGATCACCTCCTCGCTGTTTGGCCGCTTCAGCTCGCAGGATTCCGATTCCTTCTCCGACAAACTGCTCGCCGCCATGCGCAATCAGTTCGGCGGGCACGCGATCAAGTCCGAGTAGACGACTATTGCTACGGCACGACCGGCGCAAGGTCGGTGTGCCAAACCCAGCCCCTGCGTCCCGCGGCGTTCCGCACCAGCACGAAACCCTCGTGCTCTCCCGAGATTCGCACCGCCTCGGCTTCCTTGAGCGCAAACGGCGCCTCGCCCATCGGTGCGGGGGATACATGAACCGGCGCCGCGCGTACGATGACGATTGCCTCGTGCAATTTGGGCCAGAGCAGCGCGCCGTCGACGGCTGTCAAGCCGATCAGCGCGACGCCGACGGTCGCGGCGGCGCGGCGCATCCCGCGGTACGGCGCCCGCAACAGGCCGGTGGACGCGCCGAGCACGATGAGCGCGACTCCGAGGACGCCTATCCAGGACATGAGGGTCGGGTCGGCTGAGCCGACTGTGCGGTCCAGCCAGCTCCTGGGCTCGGCCGGCAGGCCCGCCAGGCGGCGAACCACGAGCAGGTTGGCCTCGACGTCCGGGTCGCCGGGGGCGAGCAGGCTTGCCCGCTCGTAATTGAGAACCGCCATGCCGGGCTTGCCCGAGCGTGCGTAAGCGTTCGCGGAATTGTAGAGCGTCGCGAACGAGTAGCGGGCCGCGGCGGTTTCCGCATGCGCGGGCGGCGGCCCCCCACCGAGCAACACGGCGGCGACCAGCGCGGCCGTTGCGAGGCAGCCCTTCGTGATGCGGCTCTTCATGATGATGCGGCTCTTCATGGAGAATACCCGGACAATGCACTGCGGCGTACGACGGGCATCCATCGCGCCAAATCCGCGGCGCCGGCTCCTCGGCCCGCGTAGCTGGCTTCGTCGGCAAGCGTGAACAGCTGGCGGATCTCGTTGCCGTCGTTGCCGAGCCGCGCCTCCACCTCGGCAGCCGTGATTTCCGCGGGCGCCATCTGCCAGCGCTCGGCCAGGGAGTCTTGCAAGGTGCTGCGCGCCAAGTTGAAAAATCGCGCACCGTCGCCGGCGCGTGCCGCTGCATCCAGCTGGACGAGCGCGCGCTGGAGCGCCGCCGAGGACACGCGGGAGCGGGGGGCTCCGTCGCTCGCATCGGCATGGCGGCTGCGGAACCACGCACCGGCTGCGAGCAGCGTCAGGAGCGATGGGATCGCCAGAAAGCGCCCTTGAAGATACAGTGGAGTCAACGAGCTCGCGGATGCTCCCGGCGCCGCACGGTCGGGGTGCAGATCCAACCGGCCGGCGGCAGTGCCGTCCGCGGACAAGCCGGCATCGGGTGTCGAGTCCGCCGGCGATGTGGAGATCATCACGGTGATTGGCGGCGAGCGGGCCGCTTCGTAGCGGCGCGTTGCCGGGTCGAAATAGGCGAACGTCAACGCGGGAAGCGTTTGTGCGCCGGTTTTCGAGGCGATCACGGGCTGCTCGAAGGTCTTGTCGCCCTGGAAGCCGACGCTGTCGCTCGATTTGAACGAGGAGGTCGGCGGGTAGGTTTTCCAGCCGTCGACATGCTCCAGCATGTTGCTGTCGACACGATCGAAATTGCCGGAGCCCACCACGTGCATCCGCAAGGTGAGCGGGTCGCCCGCGGCCGCGGCGGCGGATGAAATGTCGCTCGAGATCTTGAACCGGCCCACTGCCCCGCTGAAGTCCGGCGGGCGGCCTTCGGCCGGCAGCGCGAGCACGGTGAGCTCGAGCGGCGGGCTCGCCGCTTTGATGTCCTTCGACACGGTCGCGCCGAAGATGCGTTGCATGAAGGGATCTCCCAGTTGATCCTCGAGCATCGCCTCTTGCCGCGGCCGGGTGCTGACCCGGATGGTCAGGGGCGCCTCGACGGACAGCGAGAAGTCGCCCGGCTTGACCGGCGCGAGCACGCTGTGCCAGGTCAACACGACGAACGGCTTGCCCTCGATGATCCGTTCATTGCGTTGGGGCTGGCGGGAAAGATTGTTGAGGGTGAAATCGCTTCCGCCGAGCGTCGGCAGTCCGTTGAGCGAGGTGACCACGCCCCCTCGCATGCCCACCTCGATCGCCAGCGGAATGCTTTCCCCGACATATACTTCGCGACGCGCGACGCTGAGCTTGATGAATGCGGAGTCGTCCTGGGTCATGTGGATGCCGCTCGCCGCTGCGCCGCCGAGCGGTGTTCCGGCGGCCGGGCCGCCGGCGATATTGGCTGCACTCACGCGCAGCGTCAGCGGGGGCGCCCGCGGGTTGATCTCGGGAATGATGAAAGTGCCGGCGAGCTGCGGCGTGACCTTCACCACGGTCGTGGTGGTTGCGAGCGAGGCCCCGTGAATGAGCTCGATCCCGTGCAACCGCTCGACGACCCGAAACTCCAACCCTGCAACCGCCGGCAGCACGGGCGGCTCCACGTCGGTTCCCGCACTTTTGATGGTGAGCTCCGCGGACTCGCCGATGGTGATCTGCGCCGGCGAAATACTTTCCTCGAGCAGCGGCGCCGCGCCGAGCGCGAAGGCTCCGCCGAGCGCGAAGGCTCCGCTGAGCGCGAAGGCGATCGCCGCCGCTCCTGCAGCGATCGCTCTGTCACGGATCACTCGAGGCGTGGGCATGTCACCAATTCTTATAGGGCTTTTCGGGCGGCTGGTCCCTATCCCGCTGCGCCATGGGGACCGCAAGCGGATGCCGCTCGTCGCCTTTTTCGGAATCGAGGAGCTCGCGGGCCTCCTCGGGGCTCATCTGGCTGCGCGGCGCGGCCGCCGGAGCGGCGGGAGGCGGCGCGCCAGGCGGCGCTTGGGAAGGAGGAGCGCCACCCCGTGGGGGAGCGGCGCCACTGCGCGGTGGAGCGGCGCCGGAGGGAGGGGCACCGGGGGGCGGGGCACCGGGGGGCGGGGCACCGGGGGGTGGGGGCGATCCGCCCGCTCCGCCGCCGCGGCTTGGCGGGGGTGGCGGCCGGCGCAGCGCTTCGATCTTGCGCTTCACCAGATCGCGGTTGTATTTGCTGTCGGCATCGCCGGGGCGCAGCTGCAGCGCCGTGTCGTAGGCGGTGACGGCCTGCGTCCATCGCTCGATGGTTTTCCCGGGGTCGCTCTTCTCGGTCATCTGTCCGAGGCGGTAGAGCGCATTGCCGAGGTCGTAGTAAGCGTCCTGCTGATTGGCCAGCCGGCGGGCATCGCTCGACGGCATGGTCGAGATCGATTGCTTGAACGCTTGCGCCGCCTGCGGGAATTGACCGGACCGATAGGCGGCCGCGCCCTTTTCCTCGTCGGTAGTCGGATCCGCGCCCGCCGCGCGCGCCACGCCGAGCGGCCACGTCGTGATCCAGCTCAACACCGCCATGGTCATTGCCGCGCGAGCGGTGGCCCGTGCGGCGTCGGGCTCGCGGCGGCGCCGCGTGCCGACGAGAAGGCTCGCCAGCAGCAGCACGAACGATGCCGCCAACGGCCACTGATAGCGATCGATATAGACCTTGCGCCGCCTGAATGCGAGATCGTGCTTCGCCACCGAGCCGAACACCGCCCTGTAGATCTCCTGCAGGCCTTCGCCCTGCGCGCCGAGCGGTGCATAGGTGGCACCGGTGGCCGCGGCAATGGCCTTCAAAGCCGTTTCGTCCAACCGCGATTTTACCAGGACCCCGGCATCGTCCCGGACGAATCCGCCCCCTTGATCTCGCGCTGCCGGAATGAGCTCGCCGGCGGCGGTTCCCACGCCGACCGTGTAGATTTTGAGCCCGTCCCGGCTCGCTGCGGCGCGAGCCGCGGCGAGCGCATCGCCCTCCAGGTCTTCCCCGTCCGTCACCAGGATCAAGACTTTGTCGCTGCCGGGGCGACGTTCCAGGGCGGCCTGCGCCGCGCGAATGGCCGACGAGATATTGGTGCCGCCGCGCGGGATGGTGTTGGTGTCGATGGCCCCCAGCGACTCGTGGAAGGCGCCATAATCGAGCGTGACGGGGCATACCAGGAAAGCGCGCCCTGCGAACGCGACGATACCGGCCGCATCGCCGTCCAGTTGCCCGGCGAAGTCATCGATCGCGAGTTTCGCCCGCGTCAACCGATCGGGAACCACGTCGGGTGTCAACATGCTCCGCGAAGTATCGATCGCAAACACGATGTCGTACCCGCGGCGGCTGAGCTGCTCCCAGCGGTATCCCACCTTGGGCTGCGCCAGCGCGGCGCACAGGCACGCGACGGCGGCCAGGTACAATGCACGCCGTGCCCGGCGCCGGCCGAACGACACGGATCGCGTCAGCTGCCGGCTCAGGTGCGGCGACACGAATGTCGCGAGCGCGGCGCGTGCGAGCGCATCGTAGCGGTACCAGAGCCCGGCCAGCGCGAGGCACACGACAGCCCCCACCGCGAGCCACCACGGCTCGTCGAATCTCACGGCAGCCTCCGCAATCGGGCGTGCTGCAAGAGAGCCGCCAGACCGAGAACGAGCAGCGCCCCTGCCAGCGCATACGGGTATAGATCCTCGAAATGCTCGAATTTCTGCACCGTTTGCGCGGTCTTCTCGAAACCATTGATCTCCTGATAGATCTTGCGCAACGAATCGGTGTCGGTCGCGCGGTAGAACTTGCCACCGGTCTCGTCGGCGATGGCCTGCAGGGTCTTCTCATCCACGTCCACGTCGGCCATCACCACGTGCGTGCGGCCGGCTGCGTCCTTGAACGGAACCGGCGCTTTGCCGCGCGCGCCGACGCCGATGGTGTATATCTTCACCCCCAGCGACCTGGCCGCTTCCGCGGCTGCGAGCGGGGCGATTTTGCCGGTGTTGTTCACGCCGTCCGTGAGCAGAATGACCACCTTCGATTTCGCGGGCGTGATCCGCAGGCGATTGACGCACGCGGCAATCGCGGACCCGATGGCCGTGCCGTCGTCTTCGGCCGTGGCCACGCTCAGCTGCGCCAGGCTCTGCTGCAACCAGTCGTGGTCGAGCGTGGCGGGACTGATCAGCAGGGGGACGCCGGCGAAGGCGATGAGACCGATGCGATCGTTGGGGCGCTCCTCGATGAACTTCGATACCACGGATTTGACCACCTCGATGCGACCGATGCGGCGGTTGTCGACCGCGAAGTCCAGCGCCTGCATCGACCCGGAGATGTCGAGCCCCAGCACGATATCGATCCCGTTTACCTTGACCACGGTCCGGCTGTGGAGCCGCTGCGGACGGGCCAGTCCCGCGATCATCAGCACGGCGGCCAGCAGCGGCAGGAGCCTGCTCCAGCGGCCGATCCGGCTGCGGCTGTCGCGGACCACCCGCCGCGCGATCGCGATGTTGGAATACTCGATGGCCGCCACGGGGCCGGCGCGTCCGCGCCAGAGCATGACCGGTACGAGCAGGGCCAGCAGCCAAAACCACCCGGGCTGCACGAAGCGAATCACGGATCCGTCGACGATCACCCTGCCGGAACCCCGGCCTTGTGCGCGCTCACCCGGGCACGGTCGACGGGCATTGGGCTCAGCCGCCGGGAGGCCGGGAGTCGGGGCTCCCGGCTGGACGGCCCCTAGCTCGACAGGGAAGCGTCGACGATGGCCTGTGCATCGCTCAGTATCCTGGCCAGATGCTCCGGGTCGCGGAAGCTTTCGGCATAGATCTTGTAGATGTCCTCGGTGCCCGACGGGCGCGCGGCGAACCAGCCGTTCCTGGTACACACCTTCACGCCGCCGATCGCGGCATCGTTTCCCGATGCGCGCGTCAGAACGTCGTCGATGCGCTCGCCGGCGAGTTCGGTGATGCGGATTTGCGATCGGTCCAGCTTGGAAAGCTTTCGCTTCTGCTCGGGAGTGGCCCGCGCGTCGACACGGTCGGCGAACGGCTCGCCCAGGTCGCGCACCAGCGCGCGATAGGCATCGCCCGGATTGCGGCCCTCACGCGCGGTGATCTCGGCCGCGAGCAGGCACGGAATGATACCGTCCTTGTCGGTGCTCCAGGCTCCGCCATCGAACCGCAAGAACGATGCGCCGGCGCTTTCCTCGCCGCCGAACCCGAGGTCGCCCGACAGGAGGCCGGCGACGAACCATTTGAATCCCACCGGAACTTCGTACAGCGAGCGCTCGAGGCGCGCCGCCACCCGATCGATCAAGGCGCTGCTGACGATGGTCTTGCCGACCCGCGCGCCCGCTTTCCACTGGGGTCGATGCCGGAACAGATGGTCGATCGCCACCGACAAATAGTGGTTGGGCGGCAGCAGTCCGCCCGGCGTGACGATGCCGTGCCGGTCGTGGTCCGTATCACACGCGAAAGCAATATCGTATTGGTCCTTCAGGCCGATCAGCCGCTGCATCGCATAAGGGGAGGAGGGATCCATGCGGATCTTGCCGTCCCAGTCGAGTGTCATGAACCTGAACGTGGGGTCGACCACATCGTTGACCACCTCGAGGTCGATTCGATAGCGCTCCGCAATGCGTGCCCAATAGTGCACGCCCGCGCCGCCGAGCGGGTCGACGCCCATGCGAATCTGCGAGCTGCGGATCAACTCGAGATCGATCACCTGCGCGAGACCTGCCACATAGCCGGTCAGATAGTCGTGCGAGTGCGTGGTCGGCGCGCGGCGCGCCTCTGCAAAGCTCATCCGCTTGACGCCCGACAATCCGGACTCGAGAAAGGCGTTGGCCTGTGCCTCGACCCAGGCGGTCACCTCGGTGTCGGCCGGACCCCCGTTGGGCGGGTTGTACTTGAAACCGCCGCTGTCGGGAGGATTGTGGGAGGGCGTGATCACGATGCCGTCCGCGAGCCCCGAGGTGCGCCCGCGGTTGTACGACAAGATCGCGTGAGACAGCGCGGGGGTCGGCGTGTACTCGTCATTCGACGCCGTCATGATGTCCACGCCGTTCGCGGCAAGCACCTCGAGCGCGCTCGCGAAAGCCGGCGCCGACAAGGCGTGCGTGTCGAAGCCCAGGAACAGCGGGCCACCGATGCCTTGCTTGAGGCGGTAGCCGCAGATGGCCTGGGTCACCGCGAGCACGTGCGCCTCGTTGAAGCTCGACTCGAACGAGCTGCCGCGATGCCCGGAGGTGCCGAAGGCAACGCGCTGCGCGGCGACACCCGGGTCCGGCTTCAGACTGTAGTAGGCGGTGATCAGCCTCGGCACGTCCGTGAGGCGCTCGGGCGGGGCGGGTTGGCCCGCCTCAGGATCGATCCGTCCGCTCAAGATGCCGCCAGTGCCCGGCTCTTGTCGACGAGGCTCTGCATGAGCTCCTTCCACGATTTGACGAACGACTGCGCGCCCTCCACTTGCAGCTGCTTCGCGAGGGCCTCGACGTCGACCCCGGCTTCGGCAAAGCGCTCCAACACCTTCTCCGCATCGCCGCCGTCGGCCGGCATGGGCGCGCCGACCTTGCCTTGCCTGGCGAACGCAAGCAACGTCTTCTCGGGCATGGTGTCGATGGTCTCGGGAGCCGCGAGCGCCTCGACGTACAGGGTCTCTCGAGCCTTGGGATCCTTGACGCCGGTGCTGGCCCACAACATGCGCTGCTTCACCGCGCCGGCGGCTGCAAGGTCGCGCCAGCGCTTGCTCGCGATCAGATCGCAATGTGCCCGATACGTACGCCCGGCGATGGCGATCCCGAGGCGATTGGCCAGCTCCGCGGGGACCTTGCCGGCGATGGCGCGATCCCAGCGGCTGATGAACAGCGAGGCGACCGAGCTCACGCGAGGGTCGAGCTTCGAGGCGAGGCGGCGCTCGATGCCGCGCATGTAGGCCTCGGCAACGGCCAGGTAGTGCTCACGCGAGAACAGCAAGGTGACGTTGACGGGGACGCCCGAAAAAATGGCCTCCTCGATGGCCGGAGCGCCTTCGGGGGTGCCCGGAATCTTGACATAGAGGTTCGGCCGGTCGGCGAGCTGATGGATGCGCTTCGCCGCCTCGATGGTGGCCCTGGTGTCGTTCGCGAGCAGCGGAGAAACCTCCATGGATACCCATCCATCGATCCCGCCCGTGCGGTCGAACACGGGCCGGAACAGGTCCGCGGCGCGGCGCAGGTCCTCGAGCGCCAGCTCGAGGAACAGAGGCTCGCCCGACAATCCGTCGCGCGCCTTTCGCCGGATGCTTTCGTCATACTGGCCGGAGCCGCCGATCGCCTCGTCGAAGATGGTCGGGTTCGAGGTGAGGCCCGTGACGGACAGCTCGCCGATGTAGCGGCGCAGCGTCCCATTGTCCAATATTCCACGGGTAATGTTGTCGAGCCACAGGCTCTGTCCGAGTTTGTGGAGGTCTTGCGTCGCGGTCATGTTTGCACCTTGAAGTCGGATGGTTTGAGTGTCATCAGATCGCCGATGCGCTCGATCACCCGATCGGGCGGGGGCAGTACGTCGTTGGACCCTGGGGCCAGGGCGTAGTGCCCCTGGCGCACGAATACGGTGGTCAGCTCGTCGCGCATGACGAGCTTCATGGCGGCGAGCAAGTTCGGCTTGTCGTCCACGACCACGTAATGCGAGGCGGGATAGCGCTTCTGCACGTGATCCATCACCTTTTCCTTGTGCAGATAAATCAACACATCGCCCTGCACGGCGTCCCAGATGCCGGCGTGCTGGATTTTCCTCGGCTGGAACACCACGTCGCCATCGGACAATACCACCGGCCGGCCCATGCCGCGAAGATGCATGATGACATCGAGAGTCCGAGGAAACAGCAGATCGGCGAACGGGTATTCGAGCAGGAACCGCGACATCTGCAGGAGCTTCGGATCATCGTCGAGACCGGACCGGAACCCCTGCAGGCTGGCGAGGTAGTCCGCGACGCCGGATTTCGCGCGCAGCTCCTCGAAGATCCGCCAGTAACGGGCGCGCTGGTCCTCGCCGAAGGCGGCGGCGAGCCGTGCGCCCAGCGCGGCCTGGAATCCATCATTGTCGAGCAGCGTGTTGTCCACGTCGAGCAAGAAAATGGTGCCGTCGCCGGTCGGCTGCACGGGCCCGCCGGGACTCGAGCCCGGCTTGTTCTGAGCGCTCAGCATGGGGCCGAGGTCTCGGGCGTGGGATTGTGCCAAGACCCGCCGATGACCTTGTCCGCCTCCGCCGGACCCCACGTTCCGGGATCGTAGTGGATCACCGGCGTGGGGTGTTGCAGCACCGGATCCACGACTTTCCATGCCGCCTCGACGCAATCGCCCTGCGTGAACAGCGACGTGTCGCCGCGCACCGCATCACCGATCAGGCGCTCGTAGGGAGACATGTCGCTTTGCGTGTGGTGCCGCGCAATCAGCTCCACCGGCTCGCCGCGCATTTCCTCGCCGCTGCGCTTCACCAGCGCGCCCGCCCCGATGACCACCTCGGGGCTGAGCCGCAGGCGAAAATAATTGTTCGGCATCCCGTCGCTCCCGTCGAATATGCCGAGCGGAGGCTGTTTCAGGGTGACGATGACCTCGGTGGCGGTGAGCGGCAGGCATTTGCCGGTACGGATGTAGAAGGGCACGTCCGCCCAGCGCCAGGTGTCGATGTGCAGCTTCAGGGCGACGAAGGTCTCGACCTGCGAATCCGCGGCGACGCCTTTCTCGTTGCGGTAGCCTCGGAACTGGCCGCGCACCACCTCGCGCGGATCGAGCGGCCGCATGGCGCGAAACAGCCGCAGCTTCTCGGCCTGCCGCGCCCCCGCCTCATGACCGGCCGGGGGATCCATGGCGAGCAGCGAGATCACCTGCAGCAGGTGATTTTGGACCACGTCACGCACCGCGCCGGTTTCCTCGTAGAAAGCGCCCCTGCCCTGAATGCCGAAGGTCTCGGCCATGGTGATCTGCACGTCCTTGACGTACTGGCGGTTCCAGATCGGCTCGAGAAAGCTGTTCGCGAAGCGAAAATAAATCAGGTTCTGCACCGCTTCCTTGCCGAGGTAGTGATCGATGCGGAATATCGACTGTTCCGGAAAGACTTCGTGCAGGGTTTCATCGAGCGCCTGGGCCGTGCGGAGGTCCCGCCCGAAGGGCTTCTCGATGATGACGCGGGCATCCTTGGCGCACCCCGACTGTGCCAGGCCTTGCACCACGCTGCCGAACATGCTCGGCGGAATCGCAAGATAATGGATCGGTCGCTTGGCGGAACCGAGCTCCTTGCGAAGCTTGCGGTAGGTCTCGGGATCACCATAGTCGCCGTCGACGTAGCGCAGCTGATCGGACAGGTTCTTGAACTCCCGCTCGCAGTACCGGCCGGAGTGCTCGAGACTTTCCCGCGCGCGCTGCCGCAGCTTGTCGAGGCTCCAGCGGGCGCGCGCCATGCCGATGATGGGGATATGAATGCCGTCCCGATTCACCAGCGAATTGAGCGCGGGAAATACCTGCTTGAACGCCAGGTCTCCGGTCGCGCCGAAAAAAACGAATGCGTCCGATTCCAGTGTGCTCATGGGTGCCCGACCCTCCGCTCTCGCCGTAATTGTTCGAGCTCTTCCAATAGTTCGAGTGCCAGCGCGACACCGGGCGCGTTCACGCCGAGATCGCGCTCGAGCCGCAGCGCGATGCGCGCGCGGCGCACCGCGGAGCCTCTGAAGCGCCACTCCACGGCGTCAACCTCCAGCACGTCGATCACGCCTTCCTCCACCCATTCGACGATGTGCCGCTCTTCCACCGCGAACATCTGCTTGAGATCATGGAGGCTCAGCACGGTTCCTTCCTCGAAAATCTCGCCGGTCAGACACGGCTCGTCGGGCAGGGGCATGATGGTTACTCTCCGAGGTTTGCTCGAGGATTGAACGGCATCGCGGCTGCCATGGCGCGATAGGCCGCCTTGGCCTTGTCGTCGGATGCCGGGGGTAGGGCGATCTGCAGCACGGCGTACAGATCGCCGGGAGGCGAGGAGGGCATCCCGCGGCCCTTGAGCCGCAATTTGCTGCCGGCGTGCGACCCTGCGGGAATCTTCAGCTCGACCGGGCCGCCGGGGGTCGGCGTCTTTACCGTGGCACCGAGCGCCGCTTCCCAGGGCGTCACCGGCAGATCGAGGTACAGGTCGCGGCCGACGATCCGGTACAGGGGATGCGGCAAAAACTCGACCTCGATGTAAAGATCGCCCGCGGCGCCCGCCCCGGACTTTCCGCCCTCGGCGGGGTGCAGTGCGGCGCCCTGGCCCGCCAGCCGGATGGTTTGGCCGGGTAAAATGCCCTTGGGCACCTGTACGTTGAGCACGCGCTCACGCATGGTCAGGTGGCCTTCGGCATCGATCTCGGGCACGCGCAGCGTGAAGGCGCGTGCTCCGCCCGCGAGCGAGGCATCCAAATCGAGCATGATCTTGGCGTGATGATCCTCGCCGCGGCCGGCATCGAAGTCGCGGGTCCGCGAGCGGTTCGCGCCGGCGCGCGCGTGCCCGAACAGGGACTCGAAAAAATCACTGTAATCCGCGCCCTGGCCGCCCATGCCCGACGCTCCGCTGAACTCGAAACCGGAACCGAAGTCGGGCGGGGGACGAAAGTCCTCGCCCGGACGCGGTCCGGTCCCCAGGCGATCGTAAGCGGCGCGCTTCTCGGGGCTGCGCAGCACCTCGTATGCCTCGCCGACTTCCTTGAATCGAGCCTCGGCGTCGGGCTCCTTGCTGACATCGGGATGGTATTTTCGTGCGAGCTTGCGATACGCCTGTTTGATCTGCGCGTCGGTGGCATCGCGGGCCACGCCCATCACCTGGTAATAATCCTTGAACTCCACCTGGCACCTGCGGCTCGTCTCGCGGCAGACAGAATACTATGCGTGGACCCGGCGGGGGACTGAATATCCCGCGTAGGGAACTTCCTACGTTACTCGCGGCATGACAGCCCGAATCATAGTTGATAGGCGAGCGTGAGCAGCAACCCCTCGGCCAGATCGCGCCACAATTCCGGCGCCCGGTTGTGAAAGGCGTCCGCCTCGGGAATCAAGTCCTGAATCCAGGTCGCCAGCCACTCGATGTCGCGCTTGTCGTAGAACACCACCATCGACTCATAGTTGAGCAGCAGGCTGCGCGAATCCAGGTTGGCCGACCCGCAGAGCGCGATGTCGCGGTCGAATACCACCGCCTTCGCATGGTTCATGCCCTTCAACAGATGGATCGAGACACCGGCGCTCGAGAGCGCCCGCAATGCGCGGTTGCGTACGAAGTCCGCCAGCCGATGATTGGATGTCGCGGGTATGCACAGATCGATCTTCACGCCGCGGTGAGCGGCGAGCCGCATCGCCATCTCGAGGTTCGAATCGGGGACGAAGTAGGGCGTGACCGCCAGCATGCGCTCGGTCGCTCGGAAACAGGCATCGATCAGGAGCGCACGCACCGTGTCCTCGGTCTGGTCCGGACCGCTCGGCACGAATTGGCAACGGCCGGGAGTGCCGTCGCCGGCGGTGACATCCGCTGTCGCAACCGCTCTGCCGGCCGCCTTGCCGCCCGCCGCGGTCCAGTCGACCTCGAATTGATTCGCTGCGAAGGCCGCCACGGGACCCTCCAGGTCGAAGGAGAGGTCGGCCCAGGGCGGCATGGCCGGCGTCCCGCAGAAGTACTCGGCGGCGAGGTTGCGGCCGCCGCTCCACAAGAGCTCGCCGTCGGCGATCACCCATTTGCGATGATTGCGCAGGTTGCGCGGGCCCTGGGTTTTGCGGGCCAGGAGCGGCGAGAATACCGCGGTCTCGGCGCCGGCCGCGCGCATGCGCTTGAACCACGACCGCGGCAGCCAGAGGGCTCCGACACCGTCGATCAGGAATCTGACCCGCACGCCGCGCTGCAGGCAGGCAATGAGCCGCGCGGTGACCTCCTCGCCGAATGCGTCGTCAGCCAATATGTAGGTGCAAATGTCGAGACGCCGGCTCGCGCGACTCATGACCTCGAACAAGGCGTTGCGCGCCTCCTCGCCGTTCTGATGCATGCGCACCCGGGCGGGCGCCGAGCCCGGCAACCCGAAGCTCTCGATCAGGTGCTCCGCCCAGTTCGTGGGCGGGGCGGGGGGCGCGATGCACGGCACGCTCCGGCGCGGCAACTTGCGCCTCCCGAACAGCAGGTACATGGGGAGCGCCGCGTACGGCAGCGCGATCATTCCCAGCACCCATGCGATGGCGACCGCCGGCGGGCGCCGCTCGCGTTCCGCGCGCGTCGTGAGCACGTACACGAGCAGACTCAGCACGATGATGAGCGAGTGAGCGGTGACCCGCGGGAACCAGGCCGTCACGCGAGCCGACGCAGCACGCCGGGGAGCAGGTCGGGCAGATCCTCGGCCAGCAAACCCGGTCCGAAATCCTCGGCGGCCGCGCCATGAATCCATGCGGCGGCGGAGGCGGCGGCATGCGCATCCATTCCCTGGGTCAGGAGGCCGAGAATCATGCCGCCGAGCACGTCTCCCGCGCCGCCGGTGGCAAGGCTCGGCGGTGCATTGGTGTTGACGACGGCACGTCCGTCCGGCGCCGCGATCACTGAATCCGCGCCCTTGAGCACGATTACCGCACCGCTCTCCCGGGCCGCGCGCCGAGCTCTCGTCAGCTTGTCTCCCGAGCTGTCGAACAGCCGTGCGAACTCGCCATCGTGCGGCGTGAGCACGCAGGGACCACGAATGGACCGGAACAGGGTTTGCGGGTCGTGCGCAAACACGGTGATCGCGTCGGCATCCAGTACCACGGGCCGACCGGTGCCCAGCATGGCGAGCGAGCGCTCCCGGGTATCGGCACCGGTGCCCGCCCCCGGCCCGATCAGGCATGCGGTGAAACGCCGATCGCTCAGCAGCAGGGACAGGTCCTCGGGCGCTGCGAGCGGGCGAACCATGATGCTGGTGAGCGCGGCGGCGTACACGTCGAGGCCGCGTTCCGGCACGGCGATGGTCGTCAGGCCGGCGCCCATGCGCGCAGCCGCGCGCGCCGCCATGCGGGCCGCGCCGGTGGTCGGGTACCCGCCGACCAGCAAAGCGTGGCCGCGGCTGTATTTATTGCCCGCGGCGTCGAGCCGGGGAAGCCGCTCCCGCCAGATCACGGGGTCGTTCTCCCAGGTGTCGATGTCGAGCCGCTCGAGCACAGCGGGCGGCGTTCCGATGTCGGCGACCAGCGTGGTGCCGCAGAGCGCGCGGCCGGGCAGCAGCACGTGCGCCGGCTTCTTGCGGGTGAAGGTCACGGTGAGCTGCGCCTGGACCGCCCCGAGTGCTTCGCCGGTGTCGCCCATGAGACCGCTCGGCACATCGACGGCCAACAGCGGCAGTTCGCGCTCCGCCGCGGCATCGAGCACCCTTGTCACCTCCGAATCGAGCGCGCGGCTCAGGCCTGCGCCGAACAGCGCATCGACGACCAGCGCCGCGCCGTCGAGAATGCGCAGGCCCAGCGGCTCGACTGGCCCGTTCCAGCGCGCCGCGTGGTGGGCGGCATCGCCTCGCAGCCGCTCTACGGCACCCTTGAGCCCGACGCGTACCGGCCAGCCCGCGGCCTTGAGGACGGTCGCGGCGACGAAGCCGTCGCCGCCGTTGTTGCCCGGCCCGCAAAGTACCGCGACGGGTCTCCGGGACCAGCGCCCCATGGCGGCCCGCGCCACCGCGCTGCCCGCATTCTGCATGAGCTCAATGCCGGAGGTGCCGAGCTCCTCGGTCAGGCGGTCGGCCGTCTGCATCTGCGCGACGCGCAGCAGCGCCGAGCTGTCGGGCAGTCGTTTCAAGGGCGGCTCACGCGGACCACCAGCTTGCCGAAATTTCGGCCGGCAAGCAGCCCCAGAAAGGCTTCCGGGGCATTCTCCAGGCCCTCGACCACGTCCTCGCGGTAGTTGATCTTGCCCGCGCGCAGCCAGCCGCTCATCGAGTCGAGAAAGTCCGGGCGCCGATGCTCGAAACCGTCCGAAATGATGAAACCGCGCAACTCGAGACGCTTGACCAGAATTTGGCGCATGAGCGCCGCCGCCGAGTCTGCGGGTAGCGTCGAAGGGGCTTCGTTGTATTGAGAGATCAGGCCGCAGACCGGAATGCGCGCATGCGCATTGAGAAGCGGCAGGACCGCCGCGAACACTTTGCCGCCGACATTCTCGTAATACACATCGATGCCGTTGGGGCATGCGGCCGCGAGCTTCACCGCGAAGTCCTGCGAGCGGTGATCGATGCAGGCATCGAAACCCAAGCCCTCGACCGCCCACGCGCATTTCTCGGGTCCGCCGGCGATACCCACGACCCGACAGCCTTTGAGCTTGGCAATCTGCCCGACGATCGAGCCCACCGCGCCGCTCGCCGCGGCGACGGCCACGGTCTCGCCCGGACGCGGTTTGCCGATGTCCAGGAGTCCCACGAAGGCGGTGAACCCCGGCATGCCCAGAACACCGAGCGCATGCGAGGGCGCGTCGATGCCGGACGGCAGCTTGGTGACACCTCCTCCGTCGGATACCGCGTACTCCTGCCAACCGCTCGAAGCCAGGACCCAATCCCCCTCGCGGAAAGTCGGGTGCAGCGAGCGCTGCACGCGGGCCACGGCCTGCGCGGTCATGACCTGCCCCACTTCCACCGGCGGGGCGTAGGAGGGTGCCGCGCTCATGCGCCCGCGCATGTACGGATCGAGCGACAGCCAAACGGTGCGCAGCAGAACCTCGCCGGCCTTCAGCTCGCCGACGGGATGAATTTCGAGCCGAAAGCATTGCAGCGTGGCCGCCTTGTCGGGGCGCGCCGCCAGAACGATTCGATGGTTGAGCAGGTGATCGGGCGGCATACCAGTCCTCGTTGCGTCTGAACCACACGACGCGTTGTGCTTGGCTTATCTAACGTATTCAATGTTTTAAGTTATCTTCTTAGAAAGCGTCTGCGCACGGGCCGCCTCCGCTCGGCGCCACTCTGGCGATGCACCGGGAACGAAGGTACTCTAACCCTCCAAAATAATAGCGCGTATCGGCGTTCCGTTGAGATCGTCGCAACATCACTGGCCGTCACTACTGGATTGAACGTTATGCAGAGTTCGCTATCGTGGATAGAGTGGCTTGACCGCCTCGATCGGGTTCTCAAGGGCGCACGTGAGGATGTGCGTGCGCTGGCCGGGTTCGAGAGTCCGCAATCGGTCGCGGCGGTGGAGCGCTGCACGCGCCAGCTGGCCGCGCTCACCAATGAGCTGAGGCTGCTCGATCGCAGCGTCCTGTCCGCCCAGGATGCAGGCAGCGCCTCGTCGGATCGGGCCTACAACCTGCAGAAAGCGCTGGACACGACCGTGTTTCATCTGGGAACGATGGCCCATGCGCCGCAACGCGATTCGCACAGCGCGCGCGAGAGAATGCTCACCGCCGTCGACTCCGCGCTGCGCGACAGCTGCTACGAGGCGGCGATACTGGTGAGTCCCCCTCGATACGTCGCCGAGGCGCGCGCTCACTAGGGGAATCGGACGCGGGCGGCCGCCAAGGTGGCGATTTCCGCGGGCTAGTTATCCGCGTAGAGCTCGCGCAGCCGGCGCATATCGATGACCACGTCGTAGCGCGCACCGGCCGGCAAGGCCGCTCCGCTCGCGAACACGTAGCGCGAATTGAGGTTCGCTATGCCCGGATGCAAGTCGTGCATGGCCCGCTTGAACATTTCCTTCGGCACCCAATCGGAGTTCGACGACAACGAGCCGAACTCGTCGTGATAGATGGTCGAGGTCGAGAGGTCGGCGGTGCTCGGAGTGATCTCAAAAACATGCGGGCGCGAGTCGGCGCCGAGCCGGACGCGCTTTGCACCCTCGACGACGAGCTGCCACTCGTTGCCCTGCGGGACTGCGATCAGCGCATAGGCGTGGTGGCGGGCGGCGAGGAAGGCGACCGGCAGCAAAATCGCGGCGAGCAGGCGCCGATTGGGAGCGGCCCACCGCTCGGTCAGTGCGCCGAGCGAGGCGACCAGGAAGCACAACAGCACCGCGCTCATCGCCAGCAAGGTGCGGTAGGTGGCGTAGCGCTCGGACGCCAGCAGATTGATGCCGAAGGCGACGACCGGAAGCACGAGCAATGCGGCCAGCCAGATCGCGCCGCGCTGCCGGCCGTAACGCCGCCATTCCAGGCGGGCGCCGGCGAGCAACAACGCGCCGACCGCTCCGGCGCAGCCGAGATACAGCCAATGATCGCGATGGTGGTCGTCATTCAGCACGAACACGCTCAGCGCATTCGGCAATGCCTCGCCGAGAAACCAGACGAGCTTATCGACCCAATGATGCTCGAAGGCAACCCGGTCGGACCTCTCGAAAACGCCCGTGGCGTAGAGCACCGACATGATGCAATACGCGATCCCGAGTGCAACCGCGACCAGCGACAGATGCGCGCAAGCCCAGCGCAGGGTGCGTCCGAATGCGCGTTGGCGTTGCACGAGCAGCGCGGCCGCCAGCGGTACCACGTAGAAAAGCGCGCTCGGCTGATAGATGAGCGCGCTGACCACCACGAGTCCCGCTCCCACCGACAGCTGCGCCAGGCTGCGTCCTCGAAATACGCCGGCATTCGCATCCGCAGCCATCGTCAGGGCGTTTTCGACGGCAAAGAATGCGCCCAGGGCGAGCAGCGCAGTGGCCGCGTAAGGCCAGCCCACCGCCCAGGCCGAGACGATTTGCGCAGCGGGCAGCAACCCGACCATCAGCGCGACGGCGAGACTCGAGTTGAACGACCACCCGAGCGCCTGCAGCCCGCGAAGCATGACGAGCGAGATGGCCCCGACGATCAGCGAGGAGGCCAGGCGCATCCAGCGCAAATTGTCGACGCTGGCGGTTTGACCGTACGTCGATTGCAGCAGCAACCCGTAGATCGGCCGTGCGTGGGATGCGCAGAAGCCGAGAATTTTCCCGGGCTCCTCGTGCGCCTCGCGCAGGTTCGAATAGTCGTCCCGCAATCCGTAATCGTGGAAGGTGGTGGGCCAGTATGCCGCGACCGGAACGGCGAACAGAAACACCGTGAGCAGCCAGCTGCGCACTCCCGCCGCGCGGCGTATTCCCGCGGTGACGCCCGCGTACCCCGCGGATGCCCGAGGAGAGGGGTCCGCCAAGGGCCGGGGCAGGGTCGGTTCCGGAGTACTCATGCTATCGATCGGCTCCTATTTTACTGCTTTGCAGCATCCTGCGGCATCTCCCGGCAGTTTAGCGGGCAAATACCTGGGAAATCCGCGCAAAGCTCGCGGAATTTACGTTAAATATCTGCAATCTGGTGCGGGCCAAGGCGCCGCGCCCGGCCATCTGCGCAACAGATCCATGATGCAGATCCCATCGGCGCCGCGCGCTTCCCGCTAGCCTTCAATCGACAGGAGCCGGAATTTCCGATGCCATTGAAACCGCTCGTATTGCTTGCAGCCGTGCTGGCCGCCACGACGGCCGGCGCCCATCCGAAGATCTACACCTACCTGGATGCGGACGGCGTGCGGCATTTCACCGACGTTCCCGACGACAATCGCTATCGGCTGCTGGTTCTGTCCCCGCAGGACATGACGGAAAGCGGTGACCGATACGATCCGGCACTGCTTGCGCGCGCCACCCGGTACGATGCCATCATCGAAAAGGCCGCCTCTTCGAATTCGGTCGAAGCCAATCTGCTGCGCGCGGTGATCGTGGTGGAATCCGGATTCAACTCACACGCCGTCTCCAAGCGTGGCGCGGTGGGGCTCATGCAGCTGATGCCCGCCACCGCGAGCCGCTTCGGCGTATCCAATCCCTACGATCCGCGGCAGAACGTGCATGCCGGAGCCCGCTATCTCAAGTTCTTGATGGATCGATTCGGCCAGAACGTGCGTCTCGCGCTTGCCGCCTACAACGCGGGAGAGGACGCCGTGGATAGAAACGGGGGTCAGATCCCGCCCTTCACGGAAACCATGGCCTATGTGCCGAAGGTGCTCAAGATCTATCGCCTGCTCGCGCAGCAGGCGAGCAGCACCTGACACCTGTCCTAGCCCCGGTGCCGTCGGCAGCCGCCCGGGCGGCATGCGATTACAATGCCCGTCGAGATCAATACCCGTCGAGATGAGGAGTCGCCATGCCTTTGGATGACGGCCCGCAGGAGCGCCTCGGCGCGGTCGTCGTATTCGAGGGCTCGCGCGCGGCCTGCGCCGAAGCGGCGCTCGTGCTGGAGGCGAAGAGTCTGCCCTATGAGCTCGCCCCGCTCGCTGGGCGCTGGGCGCTGCTCACGGCAGCGCCGCAATCCGCCGCTGCGCTCGATGAACTGGCGCGCTATGCGGTCGAGCGCCATGGAGTACATCCGCGGCCGCCGGCGATCGTCACATTCCCCGGAGCCGGCCTCGGAACCGCCTTATTCATCCTGGTGTTGCTGATCACGGCCTATTGCACCGGCATTCAAGCCTTCGGCGCGGACTGGCTGGCGAGTGGATCCCTGGACGCTCGGGTGGGCACCCAAGAATGGTGGCGCGCAATCACCGCGCTGACGTTGCATCTGGACCAGGCCCACCTGCTCGGCAATCTGTTGTTCGGCGCCATTTTCGGGACACTCGCCGGTGGCGCGTTCGGCCCGGGAATCGCCTGGGCGAGCATCCTGGCGGCGGGGGCCTGTGCCAACTACCTCGAGACATTGATCTCGCCGCCCGAGCATCGCGCGGTCGGCGCATCCACCGCAGTGTTCGCGGCGTTGGGGCTGCTCACGGGATTTTCCTGGCGCTTGAGACTCACGCTGGCCGAGCAATTCAGATATCGCTGGGGACCCTTGTTCGCGGGAGTGTTCCTGCTGGCGATGCTGGGTACCGGCGGCGACAGCGGCAACGGCACCGGCGCTGCGGCGGAGCACATCGACGTGCTCGGTCACGGACTCGGCTTCGCGATGGGGATCGGCGTAGGCTGGACCTATGCGCGCCTGGGACTGCCGCGCAAGCGCCGGCGCGGACCCCAGGTGATCGCGGGCGTCGCGGCACTCGCCGCCGTCGGCGTCGCATGGTTCCTGGCGCTGCGCCGCTAGGCGCCCATTACTCGGACAGGCTCCCAGGACACTCGAGGCACCGCCCCGCGCGGCATCGCTCAAAAAGAATATTGCAGGTTCACCGTGCTGGTCGTATCCACCTTCTTCAAGGGCGGGGGCGGATTGCTGTTGTCGTTGATCCCGTAGCCCACGGTGAGGGCCAGCTTCGTGCTCATCTTGACCGCGAGCTGGATATTGTCCTGGACCAGAGTGTTCTGCGCCCCGACTTCGGCGGTGAATTTGTTGCTCAAGATGGTGTTGGCACCGAATTTTTGCATGTAGTTGAGGCCCGCCGTGCCGATCGCCTCGCTCTGCTGCTCGAGCGGCGTGCGCGAGGTCACGATGCCGTTCGTGCCGAAAGTGATGGTTTCCGGCCGCATCCGGCGGTAACCGGCGCCGAGTTGCATGGTGAGCTGCTTGACGTCGGTGTTCAGTACGCTGTAGCCGACACCCGAGGTGATGCTCCCCTGGTACATGAAGCCGTCGAACAGATCGTGCTCGTAGCGCAACCCGCCGAACACGAAGAAATCCTTGGTGAAGTTGTAATTGGTCTGCTCGTGGCCGTCGAAACGCTCGGCGGACACGAGGCCGGCGCTCTTGCCGTACAAGTAGGAGACGTATAGCTCGTTTTTCCAGTCGAAGTCGTAGCGCGTCAGATCGAGGTTGCCGTTGATCGATTCCGCATCGGTGTTGCCCTTCGAATCGAGGAATCCGAATTGGCCCTTGCCGATCCAGGTGTGCTGCGGCGGAGGCGGCGCCGGTGCATCGTCGGCAGCGACCGGGGTGACGGCGGCCGAGGCTATCAGGATCGGTGCCGCTGCGGTGCAAAACAAACGACAAATGGCCACTGCTCTCTTCCTCCGGAAAGATGATGAATGTTGGATGCCCGCCATCCCGCGCCGATGCGGTATGGCATTCAAGGGCCGCGCACTCCGTGCGCTATGGTGTCGAAACGCGCGTTCCGTGCGCCAGGGTCGCAATACGCGCGCTCCGTGCGCGCGCGTCGGACTTGCTACGCGCGCTCCGTGCGCGCGCGTCGGACTTGCTACGCGCGCTTGGCGAGCAGGTCGCGGATTTCTTCGAGCAGCACCTCGCTCCTGGGAGGAGGCGCCGGTGCGGCCGCCTCAACCGGATGCGGCTTCTTCAATCGATTGATGAATTTGATGGTGAAGAACAGGGCCAGCGCGATGATGAGGAAATCGAACATTGCCTGAATGAACGCGCCGTACCTGACCAGAACGTCCTTGCCCGTGGGGTCCTTGCCGAGGCCGATGGCGAGGTCGGAGAAGTTGATGCCGCCGATCACCTTGCCGAGGATGGGCATGAAGATGTCGCCCACGAGCGAGGACACGATTTTCCCGAACGCGGCGCCGATGATCACACCGACGGCCAGATCGACCACGTTGCCCTTCATGGCAAATTCTTTGAACTCCGAAGCTAGGCTCACGGCGCACTCTCCTTTATTGGTCGTTCGATGGAGATCGAAGCCCCGGCGGCGGGACTGCGGCGATATTACTTAAGCGCGGTGCACGGCGGCAAGCGGAGGGACGATCCGCTGACTACAATGTCATGGTGGCTATGGCAGACTCCGGCCATGTCCCTGTTGGCGCTCAATGCAGGCTCCTCCAGCATCCGCTTCGCCCTTTTCGAGGCCGGCACGCCGCCGTTGCGGGTGTGTGGCGGGAAGCTCGATCGCATCGGGCATCCGGAGGCCGCCTTGACGGTAGCAGATTCGCGGTCAACTGCGATGCAAGCGCCTGCCGATCTCGATGGCACGAGCTTTCCGTCGGCCGTCGACAGCTTGTTGAAGTGGATGGAGTCGCAGCGGTGGTTTCGAAGCGTCGAGGCCGTCGGACACCGTGTGGTGCACGGCATGCGGCATACGGCGCCGCAGAGAGCCACGCACGAGCTGCTGGAGGAGCTCAAGCACATCGATCTTCTGGACCCCGAGCACCTTCCGCAGGAAATCGAGCTCGTCGAGACCCTGATGCAAAAATTTCCGGCGCTTCCGCAAGCGCTCTGCTTCGACACCGCGTTCCACCGCGATCTGCCCCTGCGCTCCAGGCTGCTGCCGATTCCAAGGCGATACGCCGCGGCCGGCATCCGGCGCTACGGGTTTCACGGCCTGTCATACACCTACCTGATGCAGGAGCTCGAGCGCTTGCATGATCGGGCCGCCGGGCGGGGCCGCGTGATCCTCGCGCACCTGGGAAGCGGCGCGAGTCTTGCTGCCGTGCGCGATGGGCGGTGCATCGACACCACCATGGGTCTGACGCCCACCGGCGGACTGATGATGGGAACCCGTTGCGGCGACCTCGATCCCGGTGTCTTGCTCTATCTGCTCGACGGCGAGAGGATGGATGCGGCTGCGTTGCGGCGCACGCTCAATCACGAATCCGGGCTTTTGGGAATTTCCGAGACCAGCGCCGATGTCCGTGATCTCTTGAGGCGCGAGGCGGACGATGCGCGAGCGGCCGAGGCCATCGAGCTCTTCTGCTACCGGGTGAGGACGGCCATTGCCTCGTTTGCGGGCGCGCTGGGCGGCGTGGATACGCTGGTGTTCGCGGGCGGCATCGGCGAGAACTCGCCCGAGATTCGTGCGCGAATTTGCGAGGGACTCGAGTTCCTCGGGATCACGCTGGACGAGGCGCGCAATGTGCGAAGTGCCGGGGTGATTTCGGCCGGGGTTGGGACCGGCGCCGCTGCGGTGACGGTCCGGGTCATCCGCACCGACGAGGAGTCGGTGATCGCACAGCTCGCGGCGGGCGTGCTCGCCATACGATCCAAAGGAGAGACACCATGACGCAACCAGGCCCCGCGACGCCGGTGGACACGCGGCTCCTCGAGAAAATGGATGCTTACTGGCGGGCGGCCAATTATCTCTCGGTGGGACAGATTTACCTTTGCGACAACCCCCTGCTGCGCGAGCCGCTGTCACCACAGCACATCAAACGCATGCTGCTCGGACACTGGGGTACGACACCCGGGCAGAATTTCATCTACACGCACCTGAACCGGATCATCAATCAATACGATCTGGACATGATCTACATAGCGGGTCCCGGCCACGGCGGCCCCGCGGTCTTGAGCGGCACTTATCTCGAAGGGACCTATTCGGAGATCTATTCCAATGTCAGCGAGGACGAGGCCGGGCTCAGGCGCCTGTTCACGCAGTTCTCTTTCCCCGGCGGCGTGCCGAGCCATGCTTCCGCGGAGTGTCCCGGGTCGATCCACGAGGGTGGCGAGCTGGGGTATTCGCTGAGCCACGCGTTTGGTGCCGTGCTCGACAATCCCGGGCTCACCGTGGCGTGCGTGGTGGGCGACGGCGAGGCCGAGACCGGTCCGCTGGCGACCGCCTGGCACTCCAACAAGTTCTTGAATGCGGCGACCGACGGCGCGGTGCTGCCCATTCTGCACTTGAACGGCTACAAGATCGCCAATCCCACCGTGCTCGCTCGCATCTCGCGCGAGGAACTGGACCAGCTGCTGCGCGGTTATGGCTGGACGCCGTACATCGTCGAAGGTCACGAGCCGATGCCGATGCACCGCGCGATGGCCGCGACCTTGGATCGCTGCGTCGAGGAAATACGCGCCATCCAGAAAGCCGCCAGATCCGGCGGCAATGCCGAGCGTCCGCGATGGCCGATGGTCGTGCTCATCTCACCCAAAGGGTGGACCGGCCCCAAGGAGCTCGACGGCAAGCGAATCGAAGGAACGTTCCGGTCTCATCAGGTCCCGATCACGGATCCCGCGACCAATCCCGCGCATCTCGAGATCTTGGAGAATTGGCTGCGCAGCTATCGCCCCGAGGAGCTGTTCGACAGGTGCGGAAAATTGCAGCCGGAGCTCAAGGCGCTCGCGCCCCAGGGCGAACGCCGCATGGGCGCCAATCCGGTGGCGAACGGCGGCATGTTGTTGCGCGAGCTCAGGCTCCCGGATTTCGCCGATTACGCCGTCGACGTCGCAAAGCCCGGGATCACCGGCCTCGGAGCGACACATGTGGTCGGCCGGTACCTGCGCGACGTGGTCGCGAGGAATGAGCAGCAGAAGAATTTCAGGATATTCGGCCCGGATGAGACGCTCTCCAACGGCCTCGAGGCCGTGTTCGAGACCACCAACCGGCAATGGGAGGCATCCACGGTCCCGGACGACGAGTTCCTCCAGCGCACCGGGCGGGTCATGGAGATGCTGAGCGAGCACCAATGCGAGGGCTGGCTCGAGGGCTACCTGCTCACCGGCCGGCATGGCGTATTCAACTGCTACGAGGCCTTCATTCATATCGTCGATTCGATGTTCAATCAGCACGCCAAGTGGCTCAAGGTGACCAATTCGCTGTCCTGGCGCCGCAAGATCGCGTCGCTGAACTACCTGTTGAGCTCGCATGTGTGGCGTCAGGATCACAACGGATTCACCCACCAGGATCCGGGGTTCATCGATCACGTGATCAACAAGAAGGCGGAAGTGGTTCGGGTCTATCTTCCACCCGACTCGAATTGCCTCCTGTCGGTGATGGATCACTGCCTGCGCAGCCGGCAGTACGTCAACGTGGTAGTGGCGGGCAAGCATCCCGCCCCGCAATGGCTGTCGTTGGACGCGGCACGCAAGCATTGCACCGAGGGCGTGAGCATCTGGCAGTGGGCGAGCAACGATCAGCAGGGCGAGCCCGACCTCGTGATGGCCTGCTCGGGCGACGTTCCGACGCTCGAGACCCTCGCCGCGGTGTCGATCCTGCGCGAGCATCTGCCGCGGCTCAAGGTCCGCGTCGTCAACGTGGTGGACCTCATGAAGCTGCAGCCGACGTCGGAACATCCGCACGGAATGAGCGATTACGATTTCGATTCCCTGTTCACGCGCGACAAGCCGGTCATCTTCGCGTTTCACGCCTATCCGTGGCTCATTCACCGGCTAACCTATCGGCGGCACAATCACGACAACCTGCACGTGCGCGGCTACAAGGAGGAGGGCACCATCACCACCGCCTTCGACATGACGGTACTGAACGACCTCGACCGTTTTCACCTGGTGATCGACGCCATCGATCGATTGCCGCAGCTCGGCAGCGAGGGCGCTTATCTGAAGCAGCAGCTGAACGACAAGCTCGTCGAGCACCGCCAGTACATCGACCGCTACGGTGAGGACATGCCGGAGATCCGCAACTGGCTCTGGCCCGGGTAGGATTCGCCGGGGGGTTCGCACCGGTGCAAGGTCCAGGTCCGGTGCCGTTGTCCTACAAGCCGTTCAGAGGCAAGCCGACAGCCAACCGGTGCCCGCAACGCCAGCATCGCGCATGCAAGAGGACCAGCTTATCGACGACACCACGAATCGCGGCGGCGGGCGGCAACCCCGGGCCGCCGCGCAAGTGACGCCGCCTGCCTCCCAGCGAGAGAGATCGCAACAGGCTTCGGGGCAGCTCTTTCCCCGGGGTGCCACCTGGGATGGGCGCGGCGTCAATTTCTCGCTGTTCTCCGAGAGCTCGGAGTCGGTCGAGCTGTGCCTGTTCGATGCCGCCGGCCAGAACGAGACGCGCATCCTGATCCGCGAGCGCACCAACGGGGCCTGGCATGTGTATCTGCCCGACATAGGACCGGATCAGCTCTACGGCTATCGCGTTTACGGTCCCTACGATCCCCAGACCGGACTGCGCTTCAACCCCAACAAGCTGCTGCTCGATCCCTATGCCAAAGCGATCGGACGCGAATTGACATGGGCGGACGAGCTGTTCGGATATCAGGTCGGAGATCCCGACGGCGACCTCATCTTCGATGAGCGCGACAGCGCGCCGTTCGCTCCGATGGGGGCGGTGATCGATACGTCCTTCGATTGGAGCGGCGAGCGGCGACCAAGCTATCCGTCGCATGAGGCGATCATCTACGAGGCGCACGTGCGCGGCATGACGATGATGCACCCGGAAGTTCCGCAGGAGCTGCGCGGCAAGTATGCGGGAATCGCCTCCGAGCCCATCATCGCGCATCTGCGCTCCCTCGGCATCACCGCCATCGAGCTCATGCCGGTGCATTACTTCATCGACGATCGGCAGCTGATGGAGAAGGGGCTGCACAATTATTGGGGCTACAACACCCTCGGATTCTTCGCGCCCGAGCCGACCTATGCCTCGAACGGCGGTCCGCCGGGCCAGGCGGTGCGAGAGTTCAAGCAGATGGTCAAGAATCTGCACAATGCCGGCATCGAAGTCATCCTGGACGTCGTGTACAACCATACGGCCGAGGGCAACCACGCCGGGCCGACCTTGTCGTTTCGCGGCATCGACAATCTGGCGTACTACCGCACCATGCCGGAGGATCCGCGCCACTACATGGATTTCACGGGGTGCGGCAATACACTCAACATGGTGCATCCGAATTCGATCCAGCTGCTCATGGACAGCCTGCGCTACTGGGTGACCGAAATGCACGTGGACGGATTCCGCTTCGATCTCGCCTCGGCGCTGGCGCGGGAGCTCAAGGATGTCGACCAGCTCGGCGCGTTCTTCGACACCATTTATCAGGACCCGACTCTCGCCCCCACCAAGCTCATCGCCGAGCCCTGGGATCTGGGCGAGGGCGGCTATCAGGTCGGAAATTTCCCGCCGGGCTGGATGGAATGGAACGGCAAGTACCGCGACACGGTGCGCAAGTTCTGGAAGGGCGACATGGGACTGCACAGCGAGATCGCGACCCGCCTCGCCGGCAGCGCCGATCTGTACGAGGCCACCCGCCGACCGCCGTCGGCGAGCATCAACTTCGTCACCGCCCACGACGGATTCACTTTGCAGGATCTCGTGAGCTACGAGCAAAAGCACAACGAAGCCAACGGTGAGGACAACCGCGACGGTGCGGACGACAATTACACCTGGAATTGCGGCGTCGAAGGTCCCACCGACGATCCTGCGATCATCGAGCTGCGCGAGCGTCAGAAGCGTAATCTATGGTGCGCGCTGATGTTCGCGCAGGGTTCGCCGATGATATCCGGCGGCGACGAGCTGAGCCGGACACAGTTGGGCAACAACAACGCCTACTGCCAGGATTCCGAGCTGTCGTGGTACCACTGGGACCTGGATGAGCGGCGGAAGGGCTTTTTCGAGTACGCCCGCCGCATCGTTCAATACCGCAAGAAGCACCCGAACTTCCACCGCTACGCGTTCTACGATCACGATCCGGACGCGACGCACCCCGACAAGAACATCGTCTGGTTCCGGGCCGACGGCAAGCGCATGGGCAGCAAGGATTGGGAGAACGGCGGCTGGATGCGCACCCTGGGCATGTATCTGAACGGCACCGCGCCGGAGATCCGCGACTCCGCCGGGCAGTGCGCGGACGACTCGGATTTTTTGCTGCTGCTGAATGCGCATCACGAGGAAGTCGGGTTTCGCATCTCCTACGAGCTCTATCATTCGGGTTGGAAGATCGCCTTCGACACGGCGCGTCCCGACCTGCCGGCCGAAGAGGAGTTGGTGAAGCGCAACCGGCTGGTCAACCTCGCGCCGCGCTCCCTGGTCGTGCTGATCCATGAGCGATGAGTGGGTCGGCAGCTACCGCCTGCAGTTGCACGCGGGATTCACCTTACGCGACGCCGCAAGAACGGTGCCCTATCTGGCCGATCTCGGCCTGAGTCACGTCTATCTGTCTCCCTGTCTGCAGGCTGTTCCCGGCAGCATGCACGGCTACGACGTCACGGATCCCGCGCGCATCAGCGCGGACCTGGGCGGCGAGCAGGCCTGGACCGAATTCGTCGGCGCGGCGCGCGACCGCGGCCTCAAGATCCTCCTGGACATCGTGCCGAACCACATGGCGGCCTCGGAGCACAACCCCTGGTGGGACGATGTGCTCGCGAACGGACCGTTCAGCGATTTCGCGGAGTTCTTCGACATCCGGCGGGAGACCAACGAGCCGTTCCGCGTGAACATCTGCTCGCTGGCGCACGCCTACGGCGAGTCGCTCGAGAAAGGCGAGATCGAGCTGGAGGAGCGCGAGGGACATCCGCGCCTCAGGCATTACGACAACAGCTGGCCGCTCGGGCCGGCCTCGTGGGGCGTGCTGCTGGCCCCCGACGATCCGGGCGCCGCAGGCGGCTCCGGAGCGTGGTTCGCGGAGCTCGAGCGATTGCGCCGGTGCGCGGACATCGGCCCCGCCGAGCGGCGCGCCTACCGCGAGTGCGCGGCTCGCGCCGAAAGTGCGCTCGCCGAGTCCCGCCGCGACGGCGGGCTGCAGGCAACCATCGCGCGAGCGAACGCAGATCCGGGCCTTCTCGACCGGATCCTCGAGCGACAGTTTTTTTCGCTGCACGGCTGGAAGCTCGCCGGCGAGCTGACCAACTACCGGCGTTTCTTCGACGTAAGTTCGCTGGTCGGCCTGCGTACGGAGCTTCCCGAGGTGTTCGAGGCCGCGCACACGCGCATCGAGCGGATGATCGCGCAGGGCGAAATCGATGGACTACGCATCGATCATCCGGACGGCCTGCGCGATCCGCGCGAGTATTTCGGGCGGCTTCGAAGGCTCCTGCCGGCGGGGCGATTGTACGTCGAGAAGATCCTCGAGAACGACGAGCGTCTCGCGGAGGACTGGCCCATCGACGGCACGGTGGGCTACGATTTCCTCGCCAAGGTGAATCGGCTGTGGATGGACGATCAGCGGATCGACGCGCTGACCGCGACCTACTCGGATTTCACCGGCCATCCGGTCAATTTCGGCGCACTGGTGCGGGAGATGAAGCGTGCCATCGTCGAGTCGGCCTTTTCCGGCGCCGTCGACCATCTCGGCGAAGCGCTGGAACGCATCGCCGGTGCCGACTGGCGCACGCGGGATTTGAGCCCGCGCCAGCTGCGCGAAGCGCTCGCCCGGGTCACCACTGCGCTCTCGGTCTATCGCACCTACCGCACCGCCGAGACGCTGCATCCGAGCGACGAGAAGGTGTTCGCCGAGGCCGTGCAGAACGCGCGCATCGGCTCCCAGGAAATCGACGGCGACGTGTTCGATTTCCTGTCGGCGCTGTTCTCGAAAACCGGCCTCGACCGCCGGGAGGCGGAGTTCATCGCATCCTGGCAGCAGATATCGCCGGCGGTGATGGCCAAGGGAGTCGAGGACACCACGTTCTACCGCTTCGACCGGCTGGTGTCCTGCAACGAGGTCGGCGCGCAAGCATCGCTGGTCGGCATTTCGGCCGAGAAGTTCCACGAGTTTTGTCACTATCTGAGCGATCGCTGGCCGAACAACCTGCTCGCCACCTCGACTCACGACAACAAGCGCAGTGAAGATGTGCGCACGAGAATTTCGCTGCTGTCGGAGATCCCGGACCGCTGGGCGGAGGCGCTGCACCTGTGGCCGCAATTGACCGCCCCCGCATGGAAGAACCGCACGCCGGACCGGCACGCGGAGTATCTGCTGTATCAGACCCTGATTGGCGCGTGGCCGATCGACCACGAGCGCTGCTGGCAATACATGCTGAAGGCGTGCCGCGAGGCGAAGAGCCGGACGTCCTGGCAAGAGCCCAACGTCAGCTACGAGGAGAACATCCGCGGCTTCGTCGAGGGCGTGTTCCGGACCGAGGAGTTCCTGTCGAGCCTGGAAAGCTTCATCGAGCCGTTGATCATGCCGGGCCGCATCAACTCGCTCGCCCAGACGCTGATCAAGATGATCGCACCGGGGGTTCCGGACTTCTATCAGGGAACCGAGCTGTGGGACCTCAGCCTGGTCGATCCCGACAACCGGCGGCCGGTGGATTTCGGGCTGCGTTCGGCCTTGCTGCGCCGCTGCCGCGGCCTGACGGCGGCCGAGGCGGTGCGCGACTGGGATTCGGGCCTGCCCAAGCTGTGGATGGTGGCGAAGGTACTGAGCTTGCGCCGTTCTCTGGCCGAGGACTTCGAGCCGGACAGCAAGTATCAGCCGCTGGTTGCGCAGGGCACCCATCTGGGCAACTTGCTGGCATTTCGCCGCGGCGACAATCTCATCGCGGTCGTTCCCCGCTTCAGCATGACCGTCGATGGAGATTGGGGAGATACACGATTGCCGTTACCGCGGGGAGAATGGAGGAACTGCTTCACCGAGGCGAGAATACGAGACGGAGCCGCACCCGAAGAGCTATTCGGGCCGTTCCCGGTCGCCTTGCTGCACCGGGAGGCCGCGTGAAATTCTCGGTATGGGCGCCGTTCGCCGAGACGGTGGAGCTGATCACCGAGGACGGCGGCGCCGGCCGGCGCAGCAGCATGCGGCGCGAAGCGGATGGGCATTGGCATGCGGAGCTCGACGCCGCTCGCGCGCGCGGCGGTTATCGATATGCCCTCGACGGCAAGGGGCCCTTTCCGGATCCGCGATCGCGGTGGCAACCGGACGGTGTGCATGGCGCCTCGCACGTGATCGAAGCCGGCGACACGCCGCCGGGCGCAGGCGCGGGATTCCGACCGAAGCCGATGCGGGAGGCCGTGATCTACGAGCTGCACGTGGGCACGTTCACTCCGGCGGGTACGTACGCCGCCGCCGGCGAGAAGATCGATTACCTGGCGGATCTTGGCGTGACCCACGTCGAGCTCATGCCGCTTGCCACCTTCCCCGGCCGGCATGGCTGGGGCTACGACGGCGTGGACCTGTATGCGCCGCTTCCGGCCTACGGCACTCCCGCCGATCTGGTGCGGTTCGTAGATCGATGCCACGAGCGGGGGCTCGCGGTTCTGCTCGACGTGGTCTACAACCATCTGGGCCCCGACGGCAACTATCTCGGGCGCTACGGACCGTACTTCACGGACCGGGTGAAAACCCCCTGGGGCGAGGCGATCAACTACGACGATGCCTTGAGCGACGAGGTCCGCCGGTTCGTGATCGACAACGCCTGCACGTGGCTGCGCGACTACGGCTTCGATGGGCTGCGCCTCGATGCGGTGCACGCCATTTTCAGCTTCGAGGCGACGCACATTCTCGAGGAACTGGCGAGCGCGGTGCGAGGGCTGGGCAAGGAACTCAATCGCAGCTTCGTGCTGATCGCCGAAAGCGATCTCAACGATCCCCGGCTGGTGCGTCCGGTATCGCGCGGCGGTTACGGCCTCGATGCCCATTGGTGCGATGACTTCCATCATGCCATCCACCGCTATTTCACCGGGGAGAGCGCCGGGTATTACGCGGATTATCACGGCCTGCGCGACATCGCGACCGCGCTGCGCGACGGGTATGTCTATCAGGGACAGTATTCCGAGTTCCGTCGGCGCCGGCACGGCCGCCCGCCGACCGGGCTCGGAACGGATCAGCTGGTGGTGTGCGCGCAGAATCATGACCAGGTCGGCAACCGTGCGCGGGGGGAGCGCCTGTCCATGCTGCTCGACGTGCCTCGTCTCAAGGCGATCGCGGCGCTCACCCTGCTGTCTCCGTTCGTGCCGCTGCTGTTCCAGGGCGAGGAGTGGGGAGCCGGTACGCCGTTCCTGTATTTCACCGATCATCAGGATCCGAATCTGGGCCGGGCGGTGACCGAGGGCCGCACGCGCGAGTTCGCCGGCTTTCGATGGGCGGGCGAAGTGCCGGACCCTCAGGCGGTCGAGACCTTCGAGCGATCGAAGCTCGACTGGTCGGAAGCGACGCGCTCGCCCCATGCCGAGCTGATCGACTGGTACCGCAGGCTGATCGCGCTGCGCGCCGCGCGGGCGCCCGGTCGGAGCCGCGCGAAGCCCAAGGTGAAATTCAATGAGAAACAGCGATGGCTGCGCTTCGAGCACGCCGAACTGGTGTCGCTGTTCAATTTCGGCGATGAGCCGCGGCGGGTGGCGCTGCCCTCCGGGTCGTGGGAACCGGTGCTCGCGTCGGATACGGATCTGATTGCAAACGGCGCCGGCGGGGCGCCGATTCCAGGACCGGGGGTCGTGATCTACCGCGGGCAGGCGAGCGGCAATCAGCCCGAGTAGGAGCTGCTGAGAGCGGCCGCGGCAACTCGAGGCCGCGAGGCAGGCGGCGGTGGAGCGCTGCGAGCGATCTGCGCCGTCTGGTCCCTCCACCAGGCCGCCCTCAACAGCTCGGCATGGTGTTGCAGGAACACCTCGCGCAGCGCCGGCGGCATGCCGAGAAATTGCAGCCATTGTTCGGGGAATACGTCGTGCGGGCCGGTGTGGAACCAGGGCTCCGCAGCGGTCTCCTCTTCCTCGCAGCGGGGTTGCGGCAGGTCCCGGAACACGCATTCGGATAACAGGCAGATCTCGTCGTAATCGTAAAAAATGACGCGTCCGTGACTGGTGACTCCGAAATTCTTCGGCAACAGGTCGCCGGGAAACACGTTGCTCGCGGCAAGGTCCTTGAGCGCCTGCCCGTAGTCGATGATGGCGGCCTCGGCGGCCGCCGGATCGGCTTCGCGCATGAACAGGTTCAGCGGACGCAGCCGCCGCTCGATGTAGCAGTGCTCGATGATCAGATCATCGCCCTCGATCCGGCAACTCTCAGCGGCATCGTTCAAGAGCTCGCTCGTCAGCGCCGGCATGAAGCGCTCGCGCGGCAGCCTCAGCCGCTTGAATTCCTGTGCATCGACCAGCCGCCCCGCACGATCGTGCCGGAACACGAACCGGTAACGCTCCATCACCTCGGCACGGGAGCTGGTCTTGGGCGCGCCGAAGCGGTCGCGGATCACCTTGAAGACGAGATCGTGCGAGGGCAGCGTGAACACGATCATCACCAGCCCGCGCTCGCCGGGAGCGTGCACGAAGCTGTCGATGGATGCGGCAAGATGCCGCTGCAGGGCGAAGAAGCGCTCGGTCTTGCCCTGCTTGGCACGGCCGAGCACGGTATAGAGCTCGTCGATCGACTTGCGCGGCATGAACGAGCGCAGCAGGGTGATCGCGGCGCTCACCACCGGCAGGTCGACGTGCAAATACGAGCGGGCGTAGCCGAACAGCGAGCCCACCTCGGCGCGCGACATCATGACGGCATCGATGCGCACGCCCTCGGGCGAGTTGCTGAACGCGAGAACCAAGGGGGTGATGGAGCCGTCGCCGATGATTCGACCGACCGCAAAAGCCTGGCGAGCGCGGTAGAACACCGGCTCGATGAGCTCGATGGACTCCGGCGCACCGCTCAGCCTGCCGGTGGAGAAGTAGCGGCCGATTTCGGCGCTGATGCGGTGGACGCCGGCGTCCTGGTCCTGCATGGCGGCGCCGAACGGCAGATCGACCAGTACTTCGCGCACCGCCGCGGGCAGGGAGCCTCCCACCCGGTACACCCGGATCGGAACCGCCCCCGAGGCCCGTCCGACCGTGGTGGCGCAAAACTCCACGTCCGGATTGACGCCGACCGTACCGAACAGATCCCGGGTGACGGAATTGAAGAAAGTACGGTAGAAGTCGCTGTCCGGGCGCCGCGCGACGACGATCTCGTACGCGCGCTTGATTTCCGCCCACAGCGCGGTATTGCCGAGCTGCGGGGCCAGCTCCTCCGACAGCGCGCGCACGCAACCGCTCACGCGCTGCTCGTACAGCTCGATGCGGGCGACCGCGTCTTCCTGCGCCGCACGCCAGTCCTCGGCGAGGAAATTCAGCGCCGCGCGCCGCGTGATGCGGCCGAATTCCTCGTTGTAGGCGCGAAAGTGCTCGGCGATCGCAACCGCGTAGTCCTTAGGCGACCACACGTTGCGGCTCGCGCGGCGAAGAGGAGCCATCCGTTGCCGCCGCCTGGAACTGCTCGGTCTCGGTACTGCCGGCCATTGCCCCGGTCGAATGCGCTCCCGCGGTGATCGCCGTCTGCACCGCATCGAAGTATCCCGTGCCGACGAATGCCTGATGCTTGGTCGCACGGTAGCCGGCGCGCTCCTCGGCGAACTCGCGCTGCTGCATCTGCGAGTAGCCCAGCATTCCCTCGTCCCGGTAAGCGCTCGCCAGCTCGAACATGGACAGATTCAGCGCATGCCACCCGGCCAGGGTGATGAACTGGAAGCGATAGCCCATGGCGGCCAGCTGCTCGCGCCAGCTGCGCATCGCCGGCGGGCTCAGATTCGCCTGCCAGTTGAAGGAGGGCGAGCAGTTATAGGCGAGAAGCTTGCCGGGAAATCGCTCCTGAATGGCGGCCGCGAACTCCCGTGCCTCGGCGAGATCGGGCTTCGAGGTTTCGCACCACAGAAGGTCGGCGTAGGGCGCGTAGGCCAGACCGCGCGCGATCGCCTGCTCGATGCCGCAGCGGACGTGGAAGAATCCCTCGCTGGAGCGCTCGCCGGTCAGGAACGGGCGGTCGCGGGCATCGTGATCGGTGAGCAGCAGGTTGGCGGCGTCGGCGTCGGTACGCGCGATCACCACGGTGGGCACATCGAGGACGTCCGCCGCCAGGCGCGCTGCGACCAGCTTGTTGACGGCCTCCGCGGTCGACACCAGCACCTTGCCGCCGAGGTGACCACACTTCTTGGCCGAGGACAGCTGGTCCTCGAAGTGGACGGCAGCGGCGCCGGCCTTGATCAACGCCTTGGTGAGCTCGAAGGCGTTCAAATTCCCGCCGAAGCCCGCCTCGGCGTCGGCGATGATGGGGGCCATCCAGTCGGTGTCGGATTTGCCTTCCACGTGGTGGATCTGGTCGCTGCGCAACAGCGCATTGTTGATGCGCTCGACCATGCGGGGCACGGAGTCGACCGGGTAAAGGCTCTGATCCGGATACATCTCACCCGAGGTGTTCGCGTCGCCGGCCACCTGCCACCCGGAACAATAGATGGCCTTGAGACCCGCCTGCACCGCCTGGATCGCCTGATTTCCGCTCATGCACCCGAGTGCGCCCACCACCGGCTCCGAGTCGAGGAGGCGCCGGAATTTCTCGGCACCCAGGCGCGCCAGCGAATGTTCGATGCGGACCGTGCCGCGCAGGCGGGCGACATCGGCCGCGGTGTACGGTCGCTCGATGGCATGCGACCGGGAAGGGGCGGAAATCTTGTCACTCATGGCGGATTCTCCTGGCGCGGGATGCGCCGACTTGCGCTGTGGTTGTGACCAAGTCTAAAGTGAATCTGCGAGAGATTTACACATTCGAAATTTCACAATGTGAATTTCACAATGGATATCTGTGAGCGGACATCCCGCCGATCCGACAGCCGAGACGAGGTGTTTGCATGTCCGGATTGATTCGTCAGGGTCACTTGCTCGGCTCCAAGCTGAGGTCGCTGCGCAAGCGCAACGGACTCACGCTCGATGAGCTTTCGGCGCGCTGTGTGCAGGTGGACGCCGAGAGTGCCCCATCGGTCTCGTATCTGAGCATGGTCGAGACCGGCAAGCGCGTTCCCTCGGCAGGGACGCTCGCGATGCTCGCCGGCATCTTCAGCAAGGACCCGCGCTGGTTCCTCGACGAGAACACCGAGGTGGAGGCGACTCCGCGACAGCATGATCGCGGGGGGCTCGCGGCCATGCCGCTCGAGCCCGCGTTCCTGTTCTCGCGCGAGCTCCTGCAAAGTGCGTTGCCCGAGCTCCTGTCGCAGACCGGAACGACCGGGCGGCAGTTCGCGCAATTGCTGATCCGAGTCTGGCAGGAGACGCATCACAACAGCTTCCCCGACATCGAAAGGGCGGCCGAGCAGTGCGGCAAGCGGCAGATGCCTCTGACGCTGGATGCGGTACTGGATATTTGCAGGCGGCACGGGCTCGAAATCCGCTGGTTCGACGGCGACGGCCGCAAGCCCGGAGGCGCGCTGGTGCGCTCGCGTTTCGAGGCGCCGCGCACGGTGTTCATCAACAAGCGTCTGCGCAACCAGGAAGAGCGCTTGAAATTCGAGCTGGCATTCTTCGTGGGTCACAGGCTGCTGCACAACGGCGACGGCGCCATCTCGCCGCACAGTGCGGTTCCCGCCGGCGATGCGGAGGGTCCGGCCTCGGCGGCGGGGATGGGAGCGCAGGACGTGCTGTTCGCGTGGCGCGATTTCGAATGCAGTTTCTTTGCGGGTGCACTTCTGTGTCCGAGGATTCCGTTCCGCCGATTTCTGATCCGTGAGGCACATTCCGTCTCCGCCTGCCGCAAGCTCGGCGTCACCCCGGCACTGGTGATGCGGCGCATGACGGCGGTATCTCCCTACCGTCACTGGCACTTCTTCGACGCCTATGACCCCGGCTATCTGCGTGCGGTGTATCGCGGAAACGGGATTCCCCTGCCCTGGGGCAACATGAGCCTGGTATCCGATCCCTGCCCTCGATGGGCGGTATTCAGGTTGTTGCAAACGCCACCGTCCACGCCGCCGTCACAAAAGCCCAGGTCGCAAATCTCGGTGATGCAGGATGGCAAGCGCGCCCGCCTGTATTGCTGTCATTCACTGCTGACGCGCGACGCGCTCGATGAGTGGCATGTGCTCTCGGTGGGCGTGGACCTGGTGCCGGCGCTCGATGCACAGGGGTTCGACGGAGAAGGCGTGGTGGCGCAGGTCGCCGATTCCTGCCGGCGCGGCGCGGGCGACGGCAAGGTTCCGGCGGAAGCGGCGACCCGTATTCGCGCGGCCTCGCAGGTGCTCAACATCGCCTGGATCAGCGCCGCGCTCGACTCGCCGGCCAGCGTCATTTGCCCGAGAAGCGGCGCGTGCCCGAGACAGCCCCGATGCAGCGTACACTCGCATTAGCGTATACACTCCGGCTCCTATAGGACAACAAGCGGCGGCGCTCCGGAAGCAGTCGATGGGCGGGCACATTCTCATCGTCGAGGACAATCCGATCGATTTGAAGCTCGCCAGCGAGCTCCTCAAGGCTCACGGATACCAGGTCGAGGGGGCGGCGGACGCCGAAGAGGCGCTACGCGTCATGTCGTACAGGATGCCGGACCTCGTGCTGACCGACATCGCGCTGCCCGGAATGGACGGCCTTTCCTTCACGCGCAAGCTGAAGGCGGACGAGCGGTTCCGGCACGTGCCGGTGATCGTGCTGACGGCCTTTGCCATGCGCGGGGACGAGGAAAGAGCGGTCGCCGCGGGATGCCAGGGCTACATCGTCAAACCCATCGACGTGCACACCTTCGCTGCGCAGATCGCGGAGCTGCTCCGGCCGGGTTCATGAGGTTCCGCCCGAGGGAGCACGCAACCCGGCGGCGTCGATCGCTTCGTGTAGCGACCCAAAGACTCTGTCGGCGCCCAGTTGAGCGGTGATGCCGTGCCGGTCCATGTCCGAACGCAGATTGGGCCTCACGCGCCCGAAGGCGACGTTGATGCCCCGCATCTTGAGTTCCTCGAGCAGCTCGCGAAGGGAACGCGCGGCCGAGTAGTCGATATCGGTGATCGCCTCCGCATCCACGATCAGCCAGCGCAGCGGAGTGGGCGCCTGGGTCACCAGCGCGCGCACTTCGTCGCAGAATCGGTTTTGATTGGCGTAGAACAGATCCGCGCCGAATCGGTAGACGATCAGCCCGGGTGCCGTCACCCGGCCCGGCGATGCGGGGACGAGCACCCAGCGGCCGCTCGCGTCGGGCAGGAACATCATGGTGTGCGGCCGGTAGCTGTGGCGAACGTGGCGAAACAATGAAAGTGCCATCGCGAGCAGGATGCCCTGTTCCACGCCCACGGCGACCACGGTGGCGGCGGTGAACAGGGCAAGGGAAAACTCGCCCGGGCTTTCGCGTCGGATGGAGCGCAGTCCCGAAACGTCGATCATGCCGAGGGCGATCGTGAACACGATGGCCGCGAGCACGCAGCGCGGAAGATATTGCAGCCATCCGGAAACGAGCAATAGCACGACGAGCACCGCCCCGGACAGCACGATCTGCGCCACCTGGCTGCGCGCGCCCACGTGCTCGGCCATGGCGGTCTGCGTCGGGCTGCCGTTGACGACGAACGTGCCGCTCAGCGCCGCTGCCGCGTTCGCCGCGGCAAGTCCGAGGATGTCCGCGTCGGTATCGACGGTTTCCCGATACCGGAAAGCGAAGCTGCGCGCGGTAGCCGCGCTCTGCGCGACGATGGTCACGAAACATGAAGCCGAGACGGGAAGCAGGGCGAGAAATTCGCTCCAGGTCACGTGCGGAAATCCCAGGGACGGAAGACCCGCGGCAAGCTGCCCAAGCCCTGCAATGCCGAGCTCATTCATGGGATAGAGGTGCCCGGCGGCGATCGTGGCGATCACCGCCATCAACGACCAGGGAACGCGCGGCGCGAACCGGAAGCCGAGCAGGATGAGGGTGGCGACGAGGCCGGCGAGCGCCATGGTGGGGAGGTTGATCGAGCGAACACCGCCGAGGATCTGCCACGCCTGAGCGACGGAATTGTGCGAATCCGTCCGGACTCCCAGCATGTCGCCGAGCATCGATATGCCGACCTGGCATCCGACTCCCGCGAGAAAGCCGGTGAGCACCGTGCGCGAGAGAAAGTCGGCCAGAAATCCCAGCCTGAAGATTCGCGCGACCAGCAGCAACGCGGCCGTCGTCAGCGCCACCATGCCGACCATCGACACATAGCGGGCGCTTGCGGGTGCGGCGAGGTGCGACACGGAGCCTGCGAATATGGCCGCCGTTGCCGAGTCGGCGGCCACCACCAGGTGACGCGAGGAGCCGAACAGCGCAAAAGCGAGAGGCGGAAGCAGCAGCGTGTACAGCCCGGTCACCACCGGCATGCCGGCGATGCGCGAGTAGCCGAGCACCTGCGGAATGTTGATGGATGCGAGATTCAGTCCGGCCGCCAGATCCTTGAGCGCCCCCCGGCGCGTGAGCGGCCGCAATCCCTCGAATAGGCGAACACGTCCGATCACTCGAGCCCGACTTTCCGGGGAGGCTGGGCGGGGTCGTACTCGAGGAGCTCGCCATTCTCGGCGGATCTGCCGCTGAGCGCCAAAATGAAGGCCCAGTGGCTGATCAAGAGCGTCGTCGCGCTGTCCTCGCATGCCGCCATCCAGGCGCGAAAGGCATCCGCGCGGGCGATCGTCTCATGAGACGGCTCGATGCCCGAATGCCACCATTGCCGCGGCAGGCGGGCGAAGTCGTGATGTGGGAACTTGAGGGCGAGAACGTCGGGCGCACTGCCTACGTCACAGACGAAGGCAGCCCGCTCGCGGACCTCGTGCATAATATCGACCTGCGCACCGTGCCGCTCCAGAAAGGGCTGTGCGGTCTGCAGTGCGCGCGTGTAGGGAGATACGATGATGCGCGTGAGCGGCGCGTCCGCGAGCCGCCCGGCGGCGGCGGCCGCCTGTTCCATGCCGAGCGGCGTCAACTCAGGATCCTCGATGCCGGGGTCGACGCGGGTGCGGCTGTAGTGCAGGTTGAAATAGCTTTGACCATGGCGGAGTAGAAACATGCAGGGTCCTTTGAACGAGCCGCTGACGCCTTTTCACATCGCCGTGCAGGTACGCGATATCGCCGAAGCGCGCGGCTTCTATGGGGACATTCTAGGGTGCCCGGAAGGCCGCTGCGACACCGATTGGGTGGATTTCAATCTTTATGGCCACCAATTCGTGTGCCATCTGAATCCGGAGCTGGGTAAGGACGGGACGCTCAAAAGCCATTTCAATCCGGTGGACGGGCATGGGGTGCCGGTGCCGCATTTCGGGGTGGTGCTACGCCCCGCGCAGTGGTCGGCGCTGGCGGAGCGGCTGCAGCGGCGGGGCATCCGATTCGTGATCGAGCCCTGCACGCGTTTCAAGGGGCAGGCGGGCGAGCAGTCCACCATGTTCTTCCGGGACCCCACCGGCAACGCGCTGGAATTCAAGGCGTTTCGCGACATCGGGGCGCAGCTCTTCGCGGTGGCGCCGGCGCGCGTCTGAGCTTCGCCGGTGGCGATACCGCTGGACAGCATCCCGCGCTTCGGAGCGGCCGAAGCGCTCGATCTCGCGCGCCGGGAGTACGGAATCCGCGGTGACATCAGCGCGTTGCCGAGCGAACGGGACCAGAATTTCCTGATCCGCGACGAGCTGCGCGGCAAGGTCGTGCTGAAGTTCGCCAATCGCGACGATTCCCCCGAGCTGCTCGATTTCCAGCACCGGGCCATGCGGCGCGTGGCCGACGGCCGGGTCGATTGCCGGGTGCAGCAGGTGGTGCCGTCGCTCAGCGGAGCGGAGATCGGCAGTGTCGAGGACGCGGCCGGAATCCGTCATTGCTTCCGGGTTCTCACCTGGATCGACGGCGCCGTGCTCGGCGACGAGACGGCTCGGAGTCCCGCACTCCTCGAGTCGCTCGGCCGCTGCATGGCCCAGGTCGACTCGGCACTGCGGGGCTTCACGCATCCGGCGATGGACCGGGTGCTGCAATGGGATCTGCGCCACGCGGATCTGGCCTTCGACAAGGTGGGAATGGTGCCCAAGCAATGGCGCCGATGCGCCGAAAGCGCCTTTCTCGAGTGGCAAACCATCGACTGGAGGCTGCTGCGCGCGGGAGTCATTCATGGGGACGCCAACGACCACAACGTGCTCGTGCAGCGCGACCGTGTATGCGGGTTGCTCGACTTCGGCGACATGGTGCACTCGGCCGTGGTATGCGATCTGGCGGTGGCGCTGGCCTATGCCGTGCTTCATCAGCCGGACCCCCTCGCCGCGGCGGCGCACGTGATACGCGGCTATCACCGCGAAAGCCCGCTCGATGAACCGGAGCAGCACGCCCTCGTTCCGCTGATGCGCACGCGCCTGGCGGTGAGCCTATGCTATTCGGCGCACAACAGAGCCCGTAATCCCGACGATGTCTATCAGGTCATCACCGAGAGCGCCGCCCGGAAGCTCGTGGAGCGCCTCGGGCAATATCCTCCCGATGCAGCCGTCGCCGTGGTGAGAAAGGCATGCGATCGGGGAAATCTATGACGATCCGCCCCCGGTCAATTCGCCGACGGCGCTCTGCAGGTAATTCTGCAGTCCCATCTTGTCGACGAGCCCGAGCTGCTCCTCGATGAAGTCGATGTGCTCCTCTTCGCTGCGCTGTATCTCCACCAGGAGCTGCCGCGTCACGTAGTCTTTGACCGATTCGCAATGTGCGATCGCCGCCTGATACAGGGGATGGGCCTCCATCTCGCGCTTCAGGTCGCACTCCAGGATCTCGCGCGCATCCTCGCCGATGTAGAGCTTGCCGAGATCCTGCAGGTTGGGCAGGCCCTCGAGGAACAGGATCCGCTTGATCAGGCGGTCGGCGTGCCGCATCTCGTCGATGGATTCGTCGTATTCGATCTTGCCGAGACGCTTCATGCCCCAGTTGTCGAGCATGCGTGCGTGCAGGAAGTACTGATTGATGGAGGTCAGCTCGTTCTTGAGCGCCTGATTCAGGAAATCCAAGACCTTCGCGTCACCCTGCACGGCTTGCTCCTCGAGCGTTGGTGAGACGCCGATTGTAGCCTTGCGGCGAGCGGGGCGTCAGGCAGCGGCTTCGGCGGAGGTCGTGAAACAGGCGAGCCGGTCGTCTTGCGCGGCCAGGCAGCCCGCCATCGCCAGCCTGGCATCGGGCAGGCACTTCCCGCAGCAGGTGCCGAGGCCGGTGAGGCGGCTGATCTCCTGCACTCGGGTGGCGCCGTTCTCGACGGCGGCGCGGATGTGGCGGTCGGATACCGCCTTGCAGATGCACACGAACATGATCGCTATTGTGAACGCGAATGCGAATGATTGTCAACAACAAGGATGCGCGGCAGGCAAGTCGTTAATTTTACTTGTATTATGCGTGGCGATGAAATTGTACTCCTGGAACGTCAACGGCATCCGCGCGGTGCTCAAAAAAGGCCTGTTTCAGTCCTTCCTGAAGGCCCACAAGCCCGACGTGCTGTGTCTGCAGGAGACCAAGGCGGAACGCGGGCAGATCGAGATCGAGCTTCCGGACTACCATGAGTTCTGGAATTCCGCCGTCAAGAAGGGTTATTCCGGAACGGCGATATTTGCGCGCACCAAGCCCATCCGCGTGGTCAACGGATTCCCGCACGAATTCGCGGAGCGCTATAGCTTTGCGGATGAGCTCGAGCGCGACAGCGCCGAGGAGGGCCGGCTGATCAGCGCGGAGTTCGAGAATTTTCACGTCGTCACGGTCTACACACCCAATGCCAAGGACGATCTGAGCCGGCTGGCGTTGAGATACAAGCATTGGGATCCGGCCTTCCTTGCCTATTGCCGGCAGCTCGAACGATCCAAGCCGGTCATCCTGTGTGGCGATCTCAATGTGGCGCACACCGAGCTCGATCTCGCCAACCCCAAGCCGAACCGCGGCAAGAAGGGCTTCACGGACGAGGAGCGCAAGGGCTTTCAGAATTTCATCGACGCCGGCTTCGTCGATACCTTCCGGCTGTTCACGCAAGGCAATGGGCATTACTCCTGGTGGAGCCATTTCGCGAACTCGCGGGCGCGCAACGTGGGATGGAGAATCGACTATTTCCTGGCATCCGCTGCGCTTCGCGGGCGGGTCGCGGCCGCGGACATTCATGCCGACGTGATGGGCAGCGATCACTGCCCGGTCAGCGTCACGCTCGCCTGATGCCGGATCGGGCGCAGGCTTGCTGGCGCGGGCAGCCGCTCGAGGCGGTGCTGTTCGATCTGGACGGCACATTGCTCGATACGTTGGCGGATATTCGCCTGGCGCTGAATCGCGCGCTCGCCGAATTTCACTGGGACACCATGCCCGAGAGCGAGGTGCGGCGCATGATCGGCCGCGGCTCGCCGATGCTGATCGAGCGCACGGCGGTCGCGCAGGGCCGGATGCCCGATGCGGCGACTCGAGCCGGGCTGCTCGAGCGTTTTTTCCATCATTACGGAGCGCTGGAGGAGAGCGGCGAACTCAGTGCGCGGTCCTATCCCGGGGTGAGCGAGGCGCTGCGCTCGCTGCGCGCCGCCGGACTTCGCACCGCGGTCGTCACCAACAAGCAGGAGCGTTTTGCCGACAGACTGCTGCGGAGTCTTCATCTTCGGCCGTGGATCGACGTCGTGGTCGGCGGCGACACCTGCGAACGCCGCAAGCCCGACCCGCAGCCGCTCGAGTTCGCCTGCGAACGCCTGCGGGCCGCGCCGGAGCACGCCCTGATGGTCGGCGATTCCATCAACGACGTGCTGGCCGCTCGCGCGGCGCGCATTCCCGTCATCTGCGTGCCGTATGGTTATAACGAGGGCAACGACCCGGGTGAGCTGCCGTGCGATGCCCTGATCGATGACCTGTCGCAATTACCGCCCTTGTTGCTGCCGGGGCCTGTCGCCCGCGCGGCTTTCCGTTCCATGGAGCGTTCTTGATGCGGATCCATCCGGCGGCTGCAGCCGTTCTGCTTACGATTATGGGCTCCTCGACCGCGGTGGCGGGACCGGCAGGTGCGGCGAATACCCCGAGCCGGTTCGGGGTCGATGCACCGGAGCTTGCGCCGCTGGGGCGTTATGCGGTGGGCGTCAGAACCATGCATCTGCAGGAAGCCGCGCAGCCGGACGTGCTGGCGTTCGATCCCACGAGCGGCAAGGCGCCCCTGCGCACGCGCGACCTCGCCATCGATGTCTGGTATCCCGCCGTGCCGAAGCCGGGCGCGGCAACCGCGGTGTACCCGGCACAGCTGCCCTCGGAGCCTCCCGCTCCGCCGGCATCGTTCAGCGTGGCGGGACTCGCGGTCCGGGACGCCTTGCCCGCGGGCAAGGGATTCCCGCTGGTCGTTGTCTCTCATGGCTACAGCAACGATCCCGCCGCCATGATCTGGCTGACGGAGAACCTGGCATCCAAGGGCTACGTGGTCGCGGCCATCCATCACGAGGATCCGCCGATCACCGATCGCAGCAAATTCATCGGACCGTTGCTGCGGCGGCCGCTCGACGTCGCTTACGTGACGCGCACTCTTCAGCGCATGCTGGGCTCGCAATACCTGATCGATCCCTCGCTCACCGCGTTGGTGGGATACTCGATGGGGGGATACGGCGTGCTGACGGGCGCCGGGGCCACGCTGGATCCCAACGGACCTCCGACCCACATGATTCCGGGCGGACTGCTCCTGCCGTACGTTCGTGGCGGCGCGCAAGCCGGCGAGCTCAAGGTGAGAGACTTGAAGGCGGTGGTCGCGATTTCGCCCGCCGGCGGAGGCACGCTCGCCGCCTGGGGAGCCGAGGGCCTGCGCTCGATCAAAGTGCCGTTGCTGCTGATCCAGGGCGACCATGACCGCACGGTCGATTATGCCACCGGCGCACGCGCCATCTTCGACGAGGCGGTCGATGCGCCGCGCTACCTTCTGACCTTGCTGGGCGCCGGACACTCGATCGGACTGATCCCTCCGCCGGAATCGATGCGCCAGCGGCTCTGGGACCAAGAGTGGTTCCAGGATCCGGTGTGGCGCGCCGAGCGCGTCAACGAGATCAACGCGCATTTCATCACGGCTTTTCTGGATCGCTATCTCAAGGGGGACGAATCGCGCGCGGCCTATCTCGATGTGCCGGTTCCGAGGTCCTCGGAAGGGCGCTGGGCACCGGCGGAAGGGTCGCTTGCGCCACGCTATGATGCCTACAGCCCCGGGGCGCCTTCCGCCGGCATTACCTTGTGGAAGGGCTTTCAGCGCAGCGAGGCCGCCGGCCTGGAACTGCTGCACGCGGCTGCCGGTGATCCCTCGCCGTCATCGCCCGCCGAAGCGTTGCCGCCGGCCGGCGGACATTGAGCCGGAGAGGTTTATCGATGCTGGCGCTGCGCTCTCTGCTCTTCTCGATTCTGTTCTACGCTTGGTTCGCCTTAAGCGCCGTGCTGGCGACGCTCATCTCCCTGGTGTGGCCCAAGGCGCTGCCGGGATTCACCCGATTCTGGGCTCGCGCCTGGCTCGGCCTGTATGAGCGGATCTGCGGTGTGGCGTACGAGGTGCGCGGGCGGGAGCACGTCCCGCAGGGCGGGTGCGTCATCGCCATGAAGCATCAGTCGGTCTGGGACACCTGCGCCATGTTCGCGATCTTCGAGCGCCCGGTCTATGTGCTGAAAAGCGAGCTCATGCTCATTCCCTTCTTCGGCTGGGCGCTGGCGCGGCTGGGGTGCATACCGGTCAGGCGCGGCACGGGGAAGAGCGCGCTGGAGGCCATGGTCAATGGAACGCGGGGGGCGCTCGCCAAGGGCAAGCAGGTGGTGATCTTTCCGGAGGGCACCCGGACGCGCGTGGGCCAGTCACCGGACTACAAGACCGGGATCAGTCATCTATATACGGCGCTCGGCGTAGCGTGCGTGCCGGCCGCGCTCAACTCGGGGCTCTACTGGCCGCGCCGTTCCTTCCTGCGCCCGCCGGGCAAGATCACCGTCGAGATACTGCCGCTGATCGAGCCGGGGCTCGAGCGCAAGGCGATGTTCGAGCGTATGGTGGCCGGGATCGAGGGCGCGGCGGATCGGCTGTGCGCGGGGGCGCGGGGGCGGTAGCCATGGGACCGAAGCCGGGGAGGAAATCCACGATACGATCGGCGGGTGTGCCGGCAGCCGTGTTCGAGCCGGATTTCCGCGCGCTGGTCGCCGCTGCCGGCGACATCATTTACACTCTGGACCTCGAAGGCCGCTTCACATCGCTGAATCCGGCGGCGTTTCGGGTGTTCGAGTACGAACCGGAGGAGATGCTCGGGCGCGACTTCGTGGATTTTCTGACTCCGGAGAGCGCCGACATCGCCCGCCGCCATTTCCAGCAGGGCCTGCTCGGCACCGAGAACACTCCCTTCTTCGATGTCGAGGCGCGGGCGAAATCCGGCCGCGTCATTCATCTCGAAGTGCGCGCAGGCAGCCTGTTTCAGAACGGCGTGCGTGTCGGCCGGCAAGGCATCGCGCGCGACATCAGCGAGCTGAAGGCGCTGCAGGCGCAGGTCACCGAGAAATCGGCGCGCGTCGCGCTGCTCGAGGAGCGCACGCGGATTGCCCTCGGCCTGTATGCGCGAATCGCCGGCCTCGCCCGGGAGGACGCCGGCGACGGCGCGTCGCCGGACGCGGCGCTGCGGCAGGTGCAGGTCGCAGTGCTGCATGCAAGCGCGGAAAAAATCGGTTTGACCGCCTTCGACTTGCGCGTGCTGGAGCTGCTGTCCAAAGGACGTTCCAACCGCGAGATCGCTCTGCAGGTTCACCGCAGCCCGCACACCATCAAAGACCACATCAAAAAGATCATGCAGCGGCTCGGCGCAACGCGCCGTGCCGAGCTGGTGGCGACGGCACTCGGGCTCGGTCTGATTCCCGCCGAAATCTGAGCGATCCTTAGGGAAATACCCGCGCCCCCACTCGGGGGTGAAAAGCCTCCTTTCCGGTGATGGTCCGAGCCGCCGCCTCGACGGATACTGCGCATCAGCAGAAACCGGCGCCGTGCCGGAAACAACGGCAGACCGGACATCGGCAGCAGCACAGGCCGGGCATTCGTGCCTCAAGGCCGATCTCGCGACGCTCGCCGGCTTTGAAGAAGAATTCAACGGGAGAGTTGCAAATGAAGAGCGCGGGCCTGCCGACGGCGATGTTCATGGGATTGATGTCGAGTTACGCAAGCGCGCAGGAGCAGGCCCAGGCGCCTGCGCAGGAGACGGCGCCAATCCAAGAAATCGTCGTCACGGGTTCGCGGGTCGTTCTCGACGGTTCACAGGCCCCGACTCCGGTCACCGTGGTATCCGCGGAGCAGCTGCAACTTGCCTCGCCGGGTCCGGTAGGGGTTGCCTTGAATCAGCTTCCGGAATTTCGCGGGTCGTCGGGGCCGCAGACGGGCGGCGTGTCTTCCACGGGACCGAATTCAGGCAGCTTCCTCAATCTGCGCGATCTCGGTACCGACCGGACGCTGGTGCTGCTCGATGACCGCCGTGCCGCGCCTTCCGCCATACTCGGTACCACCGACACCAACCTTCTGCCGCAGGAGCTGATCAAGCGCGTCGACATCGTGACCGGCGGCGCATCGGCCGCTTATGGTTCGGACGCCGTATCCGGCGTCGTCAATTTCGTGCTCGACACGGATTTCCAAGGGCTCAAGGGCAGCCTGCAAGGCGGTACCTCGACCTACGACGACGCGGGATCGGGCAAGGCGACGTTGACCGGCGGCACCCACTTTGCCGATGGTAAGGGCCATATAGTGTTCAGCGGCTCGTACTACGACAGCTCCGGCATCAATATGACCGATCGGACGTGGTCCGACGAAAAATGGGGCCTGCTGCCGAGTTCCACCGACCCGACGCTGCTGGTGCACACCCCGAATGTCGTCGCCGGCAGCGCTTCGTACGGCGGTGTGATCGTGAGCCCGCCGTTCACCGGCGTTCGTTTCGGCCCCGGCGGCACCTTGCTGCCTTACAATCCCGGTATCAACAACAATTACTTCAACCAGATCGGCGGCGACGGCGCGTGGCCCTACACCAACCTTCAGGCCGGCGTCACGACCAAAAGCTTCTTCACGCACGTGAAGTACGATCTGACCTCATCGCTCGAGGTATTCGGCGAGGCGGCTTTCGCCGAGGCGCA
>DATAYO010000022.1:0-2187 GCA_036272515.1 Steroidobacteraceae bacterium
AATGAGACCGCTGATCGTCATTCGGCGCACGCCGAAAATCGACTTCATGGGCTGGCACAAGATCGGGTTTGCGCTCTCCGGGCTGCTGACAATCGGCTCGATCGTGCTGTTTCTGACTGTCGGGCTCAATTACGGGATCGACTTTGTTGGCGGCACCCTGATCGAGGTTCGCTCCACCACGGGGCCGGCGAACCTCGCGGATATGCGGCAAAAACTCGATGCTCTGCATATCGGTGAACCTTCCCTACAAGGGTTTGGTCCGCCGACCGATGTGTTGATCCGGCTGCCCCGTCAGCCGGGCGGTGACGCCGAGCAGGAGCGCGCCGTCCAGCTGGTGCGCCAAGCGTTCGGTTCCGGCGTCGAATACCGCCGCACCGAGGTCGTCGGTCCAAGCGTCGGCAGCGAGCTGATCCGCGCCGGGGTGATTGCGACCGTTCTCGCGCTGTTCGCGATCGCGCTCTACATCTGGTTTCGCTTCGAATGGCAGTTCGGTGTCGGCGGGATGATTTCGACGTTGCACGACGTCATCACCACGGTCGGCCTCTTCGCGCTTTTCCAGCTCGAATTCAACCTGACGACTTTGGCCGCGATCCTGACCATCGCCGGCTACTCGGTGAACGACACCGTGGTGATCTACGACCGGATCCGCGAGTCGTTGCGCAAATATCCGAGGATGCCGTTTCGCGACCTGATCAATCTGGCACTCAACGAGACATTGTCGCGGACTATCCTCACCGTCAGCACGGTCGCGCTCGCAGTTCTGTCATTGTTGTTCCTCGGCGGCCAAGTGCTGAGAGGCTTCAGCATCGCCATGCTGTGGGGTGTCGTAATCGGCACCTATTCTTCACTCTTCATCGCGGCGCCGATCCTTTATTATGTCCGGCCGAACCGCGCCGCGATCGCCCGGTCGAGCGAAGCAGTGCCAGCCCGAGCTCCCGGGGCGCAGTGAGACAGGCGGTCGCCGCGATGGATATCACCCCGGTGGCCACGGCCGGCCGTCAGATCATCGAACGCTACGCGCCGAGCGGCTTCCGGGTGAGCGGGGCCATCTATCACGGTCCGGTCCTGGTTTTTCCCGACCTCACTGTCGCGTGGGATGCCGCGAGCGCTCGTGATGTGACCTGGGAGACCCTGGCTCCGGTGATCGAGCATGGTGGCGTGCAGATTCTGCTGCTCGGTCTCGGGCGCTCGACTAGCGCCGTGCCCGTCGCATTGCGCACCGCGTTGCGCACCGCCGGGATCGCGCTCGAAACGATGGACACCGGCGCCGCTTGCCGCACCTACAATGTGCTCGTGGCCGAGGACCGGCGTGTCGCCGCGGCGCTGATACCGCCAGCGTAGAATCCGCTCAACTGCAGCTGTCTTCATCGCCCGGTGAGCCATTATGACGCTTCCGGGAATTGCTGGCCGTGTGCTGACGTTGTCGATGCAGACCTTTGAGGGAGTCGATAATGGCCTTTCGCTCACGCTTTTTGGGTACCGCGGCGCTCGTCGCGGCTTTGGCGATAGCCCCTGCCGTTCATGCTGAACATTGGCACGGAGGTTACGGAGGTTATCATCACCACGGCGGCGGCGGTGGCGCTGCCGGGGCGGCGATAATCGGCGGTCTCGTTGGCCTCGGGGTTGGCGCCGCGATCGCTTCGAACGGCGGTTATTCCGCGCCCGGCTATTATGCGCCGCCGTACAGCTACGCGCCGCCGCCCGCCTATTACTCGCCCCCGCCGCCGGCGGTCTATTACGGCTACTGAGTGATGCAACCCACTGCCAACGGAATACTTCAATGAACCTAATTCCGCAGAACCGGCTCCCCGCCGTGGCCGTCGTTGCGCTCCTCGCATTTCCGGGAGCCGCGCGGGCGCAATCCTCTCAATCCCCCGCAACGCAGGGAGCGACAACGCCGCCGCCCTCCGCCTCATCTTCCCCGATGGCCGGCCACCCGGTCCCCGGCAAAAATGCGGAAGAGCGCGTAGAGCGTCGCATCAGGGAGCTGCACGCGCAACTCCGCATCACCCAGGCCGAGGAGCCGCAATGGAAACAATTTGCTGACGTGATGCGAGAGAACGCGCGCGACATGGACCAGGTTTTCATGCAACGCGCTCAGCAGTTCGAGACGATGAATGCCGTGCAGAACATGCAGTCTTACGAGCAGCTCGCGGAGGCTCACGCGCAGCGTCTGCAAAAGCTCGT
>DATAYO010000023.1:0-37023 GCA_036272515.1 Steroidobacteraceae bacterium
CCATACCTTGTTCGCCACCGCTCATGGAGTGGTCGAGTTCCGGGTGAAGGGCGCCGAAGGCCACACCTACGTCAACGTCATCGCCAAGTAGCGCCGCCGTGGCGGGCGAGCGCGCTCGCCACTGCTGAATCGAAAGGGGGGGCAGGGCCCGAACCTGCTCCCCTTTTTTAGTTTTTGGGGCCCATCCCGTGAAGTTCATCGACGAAGCCAAGCTCAAGGTACAGGCCGGCAACGGCGGCCGCGGCTGCGTGAGCTTCCGGCGCGAGAAATTCGTGCCCTTCGGAGGCCCGGACGGCGGTGACGGCGGCCATGGCGGCAGCGTCTACCTGAAGGCCGTCGAGGGCATGAACACGCTCGCGGACTTTCGCATCGCGCGCACCTACCGCGGCCAGAACGGCGAGGGTGGCAGCGGCAACGATTGCACCGGTCATGGCGGGGATGACATCTACGTTCCGATTCCGGTGGGCACCGTGGTGACGGATCTGGCCACCGGGGAGCAGCTCGGCGATCTCATGGGGGAGGGCCAGACCCTGCTCGTCGCCAAGGGCGGCAAGGGCGGCTGGGGCAACACGCGATTCAAGTCGAGCACCAACCGTACGCCGCGCAAGGCGGGGCTTGGGCTCCCGGGCGAGCAACACGAACTCGGCCTCGAGCTCAAGCTGATCGCCGACGTGGGCCTCTTGGGCCTGCCGAACGCCGGCAAATCGACCCTGATCCGCGCGGTCTCGGCGGCCCGGCCGAAAGTCGCCGACTACCCGTTCACGACCTTGCATCCGAATCTGGGAGTGGTGAGTGCCGGCGCCGGCCGCAGCTTCGTCATGGCGGACATCCCGGGGCTCATCGAGGGCGCCGCGGAGGGCGCGGGGCTCGGCATCCGTTTCTTGAAGCATCTGCAGCGCACGCGGATTCTCCTGCATCTCGTCGACATCGCGCCGCCGGACCCGGCGGCCGATCCCGTCAAGGATGCGCGCACCATCGTGGCCGAGCTCAAGAAATTCGCGGCCGATCTCGCCGCCAAGGAACGCTGGCTGGTGATCAACAAGATCGATCTGATGGAGGCCACCGAGGCGCAGCGGCGCGGCAAGGAAATCGTGCGGCGCCTGCGCTGGAAAGGCCCGGTGTTCATGATCTCGGGCGCCACGGGGGAGGGCACCCAGGAGCTCAAGCTATCCGTGATGCGCTATCTCGAGGAGCACCCGAGGCCCGCGGCGGGCGGTGCCGAGTCGGCGGCCGTCGCCTGAGAATTGCCAGGGGAAGGAGGGCCGCGCCTAACGGGCGCCGCCCTGAGGCCGGCTTACTTGGCCGCCAGCGCGCGGACTTGCTTGGTCAGCCGGCTCTTGTGGCGGGCGGCCTTGTTGCGGTGAATGATGCCCTTGTTGACCATGCTGTCGATGATGGGCGTGGCAGCGGCGAGTGCGGCCGCCGCATCTTCCTGCTTGCCGGCCTTGAGTGCCAGGGTCGCCTTACGGATGGCGCTTCGCAGCCGGGAGGTCAGCGCATCGTTCCGCGCCCGGTGCACAGTGGACTGTCGGGCTGCCTTTTCGGCAGATTTCGTATTCGCCAAGCGTAGACTCCTCGAGACGACGATGAGGGTCGACCAGCGCCCCCAAAAGAGCCGCACATTCTCCGGCTCGCACGTAGCGTTGTCAATGCAGTCGGCCGCCGGGTCGGGGATCCGCCGCGCTGCGATGGAGGTACCCGGGCCGGGCCAATTCGGGCCTGGCCGCAGGACCAAATGCGTATAATGATGGGCTTTCGCCATGGAACTAGTGCGCGGTCTCAACAGTGTCTCCAAAGCTCTCCGGGGCTGCGTTCTTACCGTGGGCAATTACGATGGCGTGCACCTCGGCCATCAGCAGATGATCCGGGCCCTGAAGCAACGATCGGCGGAGCTCGGGCTGCCTTCGACCGTGCTGGTATTCGAGCCGAGCTCCAAGGAGTTCATCGATCCCGACGCCGCTCCGGCGCGCCTCACGCGCTGGCGCGAGAAGTTTGCGGCGCTTGCCGCACTCGGGGTCGACCGGCTGGTGACGTTGCGTTTCAACGAGCGCATGCGCGGCATGAGCCCGGAAGAGTTCGTGGATCAGCTCATCGTGCGCGGCCTCGGAGCGCGCCACGTGGTGGTGGGGGATGACTTTCGCTACGGCAGCAAGGCATGCGGAACGATCGATAGCCTGAAGGCGGCAGGCCGCGCCCACGGCTTCGAGGTGGAGCAGATTCCGCCTTTCGTGCTGGAGGGTGCGCGCGTCAGCAGCACGGCGGTGCGCGAGCGGCTGGAGCTTGCGGATTTCCCGGGCGCGGCGCGCCTTCTGGGGCGGCCGTATCGGATGATCGGGCATGTGGCGCACGGCCGGGAGCTCGGCCGCACCTTCGGATTTCCGACGGCGAATCTGCATCTCATGCGGCGCAAGTCGCCGACCTGGGGCATCTCGGCGGTGCGGGTGCACGGCATCGGCCCCTGCCCGCGCGATGGCGTCGCGAGCCTGGGAACCCGTCCGACGGTGAACGGCAGCGAGCCCCTGCTCGAGGTGCATATATTTGATTTTTCCGGCGATCTCTACGGACGGTTGATCGAGGTGGAGTTCGTCGCGAAGCTTCGCGACGAGGTCAAGTTCGCGTCCGTGGATTCGATGGTCGCGCAAATGAAGGTGGACGCCGCGAATGCTCGCGCGCTGTTGTCGAAGGTGGATGGTGGCTGACTACAAACAGACGATAAATTTGCCGCAGACGGGATTTCCCATGAAGGCGGATCTGGCGAACCGCGAGCCGGCCATGCTGGCCGCCTGGGAGCAGGCGGGCCTGTACCAGAAAATCCGTGCAGCGAGCCGGGGCCGCCCCTCGTTCGTGCTGACGGACGGGCCGCCCTACGCCAATGGCGCGATCCACCTGGGACACGCCGTCAACAAGGTGCTGAAGGACATCATCGTCAAATCGCGCACGCTCGACGGCTACGATGCGCCCTACGTGCCCGGTTGGGATTGCCACGGCCTGCCCATCGAGATGCAGGTCGAGAAGACCCATGGGCGCGTGGGCCAGAAGATCGACGCGAAGGCGTTTCGGGCGGCCTGCCGCGAGTACGCGCACAAGCAGATCGACTCGCAGCGCAAGGACTTCAAGCGTCTCGGCGTGCTCGGCGATTGGGACCACCCGTACCTCACCATGGACCCGCGCTTCGAGGCCGAGCAGCTGCGCGCGTTCTCGATGATCATCAAGAACGGCCACGTCTACAAGGGCTTCAAGCCGGTGCACTGGTGCTTGAACTGCCGTTCCGCGCTCGCCGAGGCGGAGGTCGAGTACGAGGACATCACCTCGCCGAGCGTCTACGTGCGCTTCGAGGTGGTCGACCGGCTGGATCTCGCGCGCCGCTTGGGCATGCTCACGGACGGGAGCGAGGTCGACGAAGGAGTGCCCACGTCGGTGGCCATCTGGACCACCACCCCCTGGACCTTGCCGGCGAACCAGGCGGTTGCGATTCATCCGCAGTTCGATTACGCGCTGATCGAGTTCGATTTGGGCGATGGTCGCGAGCGGCTGGTGCTCGCGAGCGAGCTGGTCGCCTCCTTGATGCGCACGCTCGGCATCGACGCCTGGACGGTGCTCGCGACCGCCAAGGGATCGGCCCTCGAGAAGCTGCAGCTCGAGCATCCGTTTTATCCGCGCCGGGTACCGCTGATCCTCGGTGATCACGTGACGCTCGATGCGGGCACGGGCGCCGTACATACCGCGCCGGGCCATGGCCTGGACGACTACATCGTCGGCCGCAAGTACGGGCTCGAAGTCGAGAATCCGGTGGGCGGGGACGGGCGGTTCCTGCCGTCGACGCCGCTGTTTGCGGGCGAGGGAGTGTTCGATGCCAACGCGCACGTGATCGAGGTGCTGCGCGAGGGTGGCCGCCTGCTCAAGGGCGAGCCCTACCATCACGCCTATCCGCACTGCTGGCGCCACAAGACGCCGGTGATCTTCCGCGCGACGCCGCAGTGGTTCATCAGCATGGATCAGGCGGGCCTGCGCAAGGCGGCGCTCGAGGCGATCACGCACGTCGACTGGATGCCGGGTTGGGGCGAGCAGCGCATCAGCGGCATGATCGCGGGGCGGCCCGATTGGTGCGTGTCGCGCCAGCGGACCTGGGGCGTGCCGTTGCCGCTGTTCGTCGACAAGGAGACGGGCGAGCTCCATCCGAAGACCGGCGAGCTGATCGAAGTGGCCGCGAAGCTGGTCGAGCGCGGTGGCATCGATGCCTGGTTCGACCTGGACCCGGCCACCTTGCTCGGACCCGACGCCTCGCGCTACGACAAGGCGAGCGACGTGATGGACGTGTGGTTCGACTCGGGCGTCGTGCATTATGCCGTCACGCAGATGCGGCCCGAGATCGTGTCGCCCTCGGACCTCTATCTCGAGGGCTCGGATCAGCATCGCGGCTGGTTCCACAGCTCGCTGCTGACCTCGGTGGCCATGTACGGCCGGGCGCCTTACCGCGCCGTGTTGACCCACGGCTTCACGGTGGACGAGAAGGGCCGCAAGATGTCGAAGTCCATCGGCAATATTCTGGTGCCGCAAAAGATCACCGGGACCTTGGGCGCCGATGTGCTGCGGCTCTGGATCGCGGCGACCGATTACGCCAACGAGATGAGCGTGTCGGACGAGATATTGAAGCGCATGGCCGATTCCTATCGGCGCATCCGTAACACCCTGCGCTTTCTGCTCGGCAACATGCATGGATTCGATCCGGCGCGCCATGCCGTCGCCTGGAACGATCTGGTGGCGATCGACCAGTGGGCGATCCGCGCGGCCTTCGCCTTGCAGAACGATGTGGTCACGGCGTTTCGTAATTACGAATTCCACGATATTTATCAGGAAGTGCACAACTTCTGCGTGGTGGAGCTGGGCGGCTTCTACCTCGACATCATCAAGGACCGGCTCTACACCACCGCCGCGGATTCCGCGCCGCGCCGCTCGGCGCAGACCGCCATGTACCACATCGCCGATGCGATGGTGCGCTGGCTCGCGCCGATCCTGAGCTTCACGGCCGAGGAGGTGTGGAGCTTCATGCCGGGCGAGCGCAACGAATCCGTGTTCCTCAACACCTGGCATCAGTTTCCACCCGGCACGGAGCGCGAATCGGAGATCGACTGGCCGGCGTTCATTGCACTCAAGGCGGATGTGGCACGCCAGCTCGAGCGGCTCAGAACCGCCGGGCAGATCGGCGCGCCGCTCGAGGCGGAGGTCGCGATCTACGCACCGGCCGAGCAGGCGCGAAAGCTCTCCGCACTGGGCGATGAGCTGCGTTTCTTGCTGATCACGAGCCAGGCGCGCGTCATCGAGTCCGATACGCCGCCCGCCGATTCCGTGCCGGCCCAGGCGGAGAACGTCTGGATCGAGGTGAAGCCGAGCACGCAGCGCAAATGCGTGCGATGCTGGCATCTACGGAGCGATGTCGGGAGCGATCCCCGGCATCCGGAACTTTGCGCACGCTGCGTCGTCAACATCGACGGGCCCGGCGAGGAGCGAAAATTCGCATGAACGACCAGGCACAACGCCGCCGCGCCGGGAAGTGGCTGATTCTGTCCGCCCTCGTGGTGCTGGTCGACCAGCTCACCAAGAGCTACATCACGAGCCATTACGGCGAGTTCGAATTCACCACCGTGCTGCCGGTGCTCGACATTACGCGGATGCACAATGTCGGCGCCGCCTTCAGCTTTCTCGCCGGAGCCTCCGGCTGGCAGCGCTGGCTGTTCATCGCGCTCGCGGTCGGGGTGAGCATCGCGATCGTGGTCTGGCTGCTGCGGTTGCCTTTGTCCAAGGTGCTGCTGGCGGCCGGGCTGTCGCTGGTGCTCGGCGGTGCGGTCGGCAACGCGATCGACCGCATCCGGCTCGGACATGTCATCGATTTCATTCACTTTCACTGGGATCGGGCGTATTTTCCGGCTTTCAACATCGCGGATTCCGCGATCACGGTCGGGGCGGCGCTGCTTTTGCTCGACGCGCTGTTCGACCCCCAAAGCACCGACAAGGGCACCAGCACCGACAAGGGCACAAACGTAAAGGCGTAACACTATGCAAATCCTGCTGGCCAATCCGCGCGGTTTCTGCGCAGGCGTCGACCGTGCCATCGACATCGTCGAGCGCGCCATCGATCTGTTCGGCGCGCCCATCTACGTGCGGCACGAGGTCGTGCACAACAAGTACGTGGTCGACCGGCTGCGCACCATCGGCGCGGTGTTCGTCGAGGAGCTGCACGAGGTGCCCGACGGCGCCACCGTGGTGTTCAGCGCCCACGGCGTCTCGCGCGCGATTCAGATGGAGGCGGCGCGCCGCTCGCTCACGGTGTTCGATGCGACCTGCCCGCTGGTGACCAAGGTGCACATGGAAGTGACGCGGTACGCGCGCGAGGCGCGCGAGGTGTTCCTCATCGGCCACGCGGGACATCCGGAGGTCGAGGGGACCATCGGCCAGTTCGATACCAGCTACGGCGGCAGCATTTATCTGGTCGAGACGGTGGAGGACGTTCAGAAGGTTCAAGTGCGAAATCCCGGCCATCTGGCCTTCGTCACTCAGACCACCCTCTCGGTGGACGATACCGCCTCCATCGTCGAAGCGCTGCGCACCCGCTTTCCCGGGCTCAAGGCGCCGGTAAAGGAGGACATCTGCTACGCGACGCAGAACCGTCAGGATGCCGTCAAAGATCTCATCCACCGCTGCGACCGCCTGGTCGTGGTGGGCTCGAAATCCAGCTCCAATTCCAACCGGTTGCGCGAGATGGCCGACAAGGCCGGCATTCCCGGCTATCTGGTCGACGGGCCCGAGCATCTGCACCGCGAGTGGTTCGACGGTGCGAAGATGGTCGGGGTGACCGCCGGGGCATCGGCCCCGGAGATCCTGGTGCAGGGTGTCATCAAGCAGCTGCGCGCCTGGGGCGGCGAGGTGGCCGAGGAGCTCAAGGGCCGGGAAGAGCACGTGATTTTTGCGCTCCCGCGCACCTTACGCGAGGTCCACAAGCGCACCGGCAGCCTTTCGTCCGAGACCACCACGGGGTAGAATCTCGCCCTTCCTCGAAGCCATGCCGCAATAGCTCAGTTGGTAGAGCAACGCATTCGTAATGCGTGGGTCCCCAGTTCGAATCCGGGTTGCGGCACCACCTACCGATAAGACACCGACAAACACGTGAAATCCATGACCTGCGGCGAGGCCGTGATGAAATTGCTCTCGGCCTATGAGGTCGACACGGTCTTCGGCATGGCCGGGACGATGACCGTCGAGCTGTACCGCGGCATTGGACAGGCGGGGATCCGCCACGTGCAGTGTCGCAACGAGCAGGGCGCCAGCCTCATGGCCGACGGCTACGCACGCGCCACCGGCAAGCCCGGCGTTTGCACGATCATTGCCGGTCCCGGCGTCACCAACGCGGCGACCGGCATGGCTCAGGCCTACTGCGACTCGCAACCGATGCTGGTGCTGTCCGGGGCGTGCGCCACGCCCATGCAGGGGAAGGGCTGGGGAGCGGTCCACGAGCTCGCCGACCAGGCTGCGGTCACGGCCGGGTTCACCGCGTTCAGCGCCATGGTCCGATATCCGGAAGAGCTGCCGGAGTTGATTGCTCGTGCCTATGCGGTGTTTCGCAGCAGCCGGCCCCGTCCGGTGCATCTGTCGCTGCCCCGGGACGTCCTCCCGGTGGCGGTCCAGGCCGGCTGGAAGACCCGCCGCGCGCCCTCGTTGCCGATGCCCGATCCGGCGGCGATCGCCGAGGCCGGGGATCGCCTCGCGCGGGCAACGCGCCCGCTGATTCTGGTCGGTGGCGGGGCGGTCGGCTCGCGCCAGGCACTCGCCGACATCGCCGAGCGCATCGGGGCTCCGGTTCTTTCCACCAATGCCGGCAAGGGGATACTGCCGGACTCCCACCCGCTATCCCTGGGTTGCTCGATTCTGCAGAAACCGAGCCAGCAGGCACTGGCCGACGCCGACGTGGTGCTGCTGGTCGGCTCGCAGGTCGGCATGGGCGATCACTTCCTGCCGAAGCTCGACATTGCCGGCGACATCATTCGAATCGACATCGATCCCACGGAATTGATCTCGATGTATTCCGCGGCGGTGCCGATTCAAGCCGACGCTCGTGCCGCCATGCTCGCGCTGTCGGCCGCGCTCTCGAGCCGGCAGCCAATGTCGCAGCGGTCGCAAGGCGAGAGCCGCGTCCGGGAGATCCTCGCGCGCAATGCCGCGGCGATGACCGAGCTGGAAAAGCTGCACGCCCGGGTATGGAAGACGGTGCGATCAGCCCTGCCTGCCGATGCGATCGTGATGGGCGATGCCTCTCAGATCGTGTACAGCGGCACCTTTGCCATGCCGATGGAAATGGAGCGTTGCTGGTATTACTCCGGCACTTATTGCTCCCTCGGCGTCGCCCTGCCGATGGCCATCGGCGCCAAGATCGGTGCACCGCATCGGCCCGTGATCGCGGTCGCGGGCGACGGCGGCCTCATGTTCACGGTCAACGAGCTGGCCACGGCGGCCGAAGAGCGCCTCGCGCTTCCGGTCATCGTGTGGAACAACGATGCGCTCAAGGAGATCGTGGACCAGATGGACCAGCGGCAGATTCCGCGCATCGGCGTGGAGCCCAAGAGCCCGGACTTCCTGCGCTTGGCGGAAAGCCTCGGCTGTCACGCCACCCGCCCCGAGAGCGCCGGACATCTGGCGCAATCCGTGCGGCGCGCCCTCGTCGCGGATCGTCCTACCCTGATCGAAGTCCGCCAGGACAGCCGCTGGCTGACGGAGTGATCCGGCCTCTCAGCCCGGATGCAGCGCGCGGGGACGTCGCACCGGGTTCTGGTCGTTGATCTCGTCGCGCGGCCGATAGGGCGCCTCGAGGAAGCCCCGCACTTCGGCATCGAGCTCGAGCCCCAGCGCCTCCACGGCGATCTCGAGATGCGATGTTTTCGCGGCGCCCACGATCGGCACGTTGGGGTTGGGGCTGCCCGCGACCCAGGCCATGGCGATGTGTGCCGCGCTCACGCCCCGGCGCGCAGCCACCTCGCGCACCCGGCGCGCGATCTCGCGGTCGATGTCGTCGCCGTAGAATTCCTGGTAGAGATCCTGGGCCGCGCGCGCGGTGCCGGCGGCGCGTGCGAGAAAGCCGCGCGCGAGGGGACTGAAGGTCGAGACGGCGATGCCCTGGTCCCGGCAGTAGGGCAGCATCTCCCGCTCCTCCTCGCGGTAGAGCAGGCTGTACTGGCACTGCATGTTGACGAACGGCGTCCAGCCGTTCATCGCCGCCAGGTGGTTCATCTTCGCGAACTGCCACGCATACATCGTGGAGGCGCCGAGGTAGCGCACCTTGCCGGCACGGACGGTGTCATGCAGCGCCTCCATCGTTTCCTCGACGGGCGTGTCCGCATCGAAGGCATGGATCACGTAGAGGTCGACGTAGTCGGTACCCATCCGCGCCAGCGAACGGTCGATCGCGGCCGCGATGTGCTTGCGCGACAGGCCACGATCGTTCGGGTCGTCGCTCATCGGGTAGTAGACCTTGGTCGCGAGCACCAGTCGATCGCGCGCACTCATCCGGAGCAGGTTCTGGGCGACCACCTCCTCGTTGCGGCCGGTGGAATACCAGTCGGCCATGTCGAAGAAGGTGATGCCGAGCTCGAGGGCGCGCCGCAGGATGGGAATCGAATCGGTCTCGTCGAGCACCCAGCCCTTCCACGCGGAGCTGCCCATCGACATGGTGCCGAGGCAGAGCTGCGAGACTTTGAGGCCCGTCTGTCCGAACCGCATATATTCCATTGAAGACCTCTTCGATGACCCAACGCCGCGGATTCTAGGCGAATCCGCTGAAGCGGTGATGTTATACACGCTGCTCACGGCCGCGCTCGGTGAGGCCGACCATCACCGGAACGACGACCAGCACCAGCGGCAGTTGCACCAGCACGCCTGCGATGATGGCGATGGCCAGCGGCTGAAGCATCTGGTCCCCCGAGCCGCTGATCGCCGCCCCGAGAGGGGCGAGCGCGAGGATCATGGCGAGCGTGCTCATGAGAATCGGCCTGAGCCGGTTGAGCGCGGCGTTGCGCAGCGCCTCGCGCGGCGGCTGGCTCTGCGCCAGCGCCTGGTATTCGGAGGCGAGGAAAATCGCCATTTCGGTCGCGATGCCGATGATCATCACCATGCCCATCATGGCGGTGATGTTGAGCTCGGTGCCGGTGATCCAGAGCCCGGCGAACACGGCGCTGCTGGAGACCGCCGCGCTCGCGATGATGATGAGGGGCAGCCAGAAGCGCTTGTAAAGAAACAGCATCAGCAAGAATTCGGCGACCATACCGGCCCCGAAGGCCTTGGTCATGGCATGTGCGGCGAGCTGCTGCTGCTTGTAGGCGCCGCCGACGGTATACGAGACGCCCGGCGGCAGCAGGCCGGGACCCGCCAGCGTCTTCTCGACCTCGGCGACGGTCGAGCCTAGATCGTGGCCATCGCCGATCTCGGCGGTCACCGCCACCACCTGGGCGAGGTTATCGCGCGTGATTTCGGGCTGGCCGGCAACGAAGTCGACGGTGGCGACGGTGCGCAGCGGAAACAGGTGTCCGTCGGGCGAGCGGATCGACAGATCGCCGAGCTGAGTGCGGTACAGCTCGTCGCGCCGCGGCTGCAGCCAGACTCTGACGCCCACGTCCTGCACCTTGCCGAGATAGTGAGTCACCACTTGGCCGTTCAAGTGCTGATCGAGCTGCTCGCGCACCTCGGCCGGGGTCATTCCCGCAAGCGCCGCAGTGGCCGGATCGACGTGGACCTCGAGCGCATCCCCGGCGGGGATGACGCCTGAGTCGACCGAAGCCGGCTGCACGCCCGGCACCTTGGCGATCGCGTCGGCCACGTTGACGGCGACCGAGTCGAGCACGTCGGGATCTTTGGCCGTCAGCTGGATGACCACGGGTTGGCGCCGGCCGATCATGTCGCCGATCATGTCGTCGAGCAGCTCGTGGGTATCGAAACTGATCCCGGGGACCTGGCTGGTCACGGCATGGTCAATGTCGTCCATGACGGTCCAGATCGGCGGGCGCTTCGACGCATTCACCAGGCGCACGAAGAAATCGCCCTGATAGGCTTCCTTGAGATCGCCGCCGAGTCCCGCTCCGGTGCGCCGCGAGTAGGTCTGCACGCTCGGGTTGGCCTTCAGAATCGCCTCGACCTCGGCGATTTCGCGATTGGTCTCGACCAGCGAGGTACCGGGAGCCGTGTGGTAGTCCAGCACGAATCCGCCCTCGTCCATCTGCGGCAGAAATCCCGTTCCGACGTGGCGGTAGGCGAGATATCCCACGGCGATCAGCACGAGAACCCCGACTGCCGTCCACGCGGGATGCTTGAAGGTCGCATCGAGCGCGCGCCCGTGCACGCGCTTGAGCCAGGTCTCCTTGTCGTGAGCCGGATCGTGCCAGGCTCGAAAATCGATCACGCTGCGCGCGAGCAGCGGCACGATGAGCGCCGTGAGAATGAACGAAATGACGAGCGCGGAGGCCATGGTGAGCGACAGAAACTTGAAGAACGCGCCGGTGATGCCCGACAGGAAGGACAAGGGCACGAAGATGATGATGGTCGCGAGACTCGAGCCGAACAGCGGTGCGAGGAACTCGCGCGCCGCGGGAAGCACCGCCGTGTTCGGCTGATCCTGCGTCGATTCACCGGTGCGCCTCGCGATGTGCTCCACCATGACGATCGAGTCGTCGATGAGCAGCCCGATCGCGGCGGCGACTCCGCCCAGGGTCATGATGTTGAAGCTCATGCCGAGCAGGGACAGCAGCAGCACCGTGCCCGCGATCGACAGCGGTACCACCGCCATCGCGACCGCCGCCACGCGCCAGTTGCGCAGAAACGCGAGCACCACGATCGCCGCCAGCACCAGCCCGATCAGGATGGCCTCCTCGACCGCACCGATCGAGGAGCGCACCAGCTCGGTCTGGTCGTACCATTTGTACAGGTGCACGCTCTTCGGCTGCCTCTGCATGAAGCCGTCGAGCCGCTGTTGGACCGAGTCGGCGAGCCGCAGCGAGTCCGCCTGGTCCTGTTGATAGACATCGAAGGTGACCGCGGGCTTGCCGTTGTCCATCACCAGAATCCACTGCGGGACCGAGCCCATCTCCACCTTGCCGAGCTGATCGAGCCGCACGATGCCGCCGGCGGCGGTGCGCAGGGTGGTCGCCCGCACCGATTCGACCGACGTGAAGGCGTCGCTCTCGAGGGTCAGGTACAGCAGGTCGTTGTCCTCGAGCCTGCCCACGGCGCTGATCACATTGGTTGCGCCGATCGCGGCGGCGGCCTCCGCCGCCGAAAGGCCATGCGCCTGCAGCTTGATCGGCTCGAGCGTCACCTGGACTTCCGGCGTCTGCCCGCCGGTGACGCCCACGCGACGGATGCCGTCGATGCCGGTCACCAGGGGCGCAATTTGGTAGAGCGCCATGCGGCGCAATTCCGCCGGCGCAACCTGATCGGAGACCAGCGCATACGAAACGAACGGCATGATCATGTTCGGGCTCATCTCGATCGCGTCGTATTTCGTTCCCGCGGGGAGCTCCGGCAGCGTCTGCGCGAACACGGTGTCCACCCGCAGCAGCGCCTCGGTCATGTTCGAGCCCCAGGGGAACTCGACGAAGATCTCCGCGGCCCCGCGCGAGGTCGTGGAGACCACACCGACCGCGCCGGGTATCGCTCGCGCCGCCTCTTCGAGCGGCTGCGTCACGTCGATCAGCATCTGCTTGGCCGGCATGTCGCCGGCGTCCACCTCGATGCGGACGCGCGGGAAGGCGGTCACCGGGAATAATCCCACCGGCAGTGAAAATCCGGTGAACAGCCCGCCGAGCGCCAGGGCGAATGCCAGGCACAAGAGCGGCACGCGGTTGCTTTCGAGCACGCGAACGAATGTCATCGGCCGGGGCCCGTCGCCTCGTTCCGGTAGCGCACCTTCATGCCGTCTTGGAGCTGATGATTGCCGGCCACGATCACCGGCGCCGCCGCATCGATCTGCCCACTCACGGCATCCTGATCGCCGGCGGTCGCGAGAATCTGCACCGGCACGATCTTGGCGACCCCGCCCCGGGTCTGCACCACGTAGGTCTCGCCCTGTTCGTTCACCAGGATCGCCGGGTGAGGAACGAGGTACCCGCGCACCTCGCCGATCGTGATCGAGGCGCGCGCCATCTCGCCCGGCAACAGCGCGTGCTCGGGTACGCTGATTTCCACGGGAACGAGACCGCTGCCGGCCTCGACGAGCGCGCCGCGCAAGGCGACGCGGCCATCGACGGCTTGCGCTCCGCCGACCGCCTCGACGCGCACCGCATCGCCTGCCTTGATCGAGGGGGCCTGCGCCGGCACGACGCCTGCGAGCAAGATCAGTCCGCCCGGCCGTGCCAATTCGACCAAGGCGACGCCCTCGGCCACGATCGCGTTCGGCGCCGCCGACACCGAGATCACGACCGCCTCGAACGCCGCGCGCAGAGTCGATGGGCCGGCCGCGCCCTGCGCTTGCAGCGCGCGCAGCGCCGCACGGGCATCCGTGTCGGCCTTTTCCGCCTCGGTGAGCTGCTGCTCCGTCGCGAGCGAGTCCTTGACCAACCGGCGCATCCGCGACAAGGCATCCGCGGCCGCATGCTGTGCGGACATGGCGGCGGCATAAGCGGCGCCCGTCGAGGGCGTGGGCACGAGATCGAGAAGTGGCGTGCCCGCGCGTACCGGCTCGCCGACGCGCACGTGGACCGCGGTGACGACCGCCGCCACTTGTGCCACCACACTCTGCTGGGCGCCGGGGGCGGTTTTCGCGGTCCCATAGGCGACGATGACTTGCGGCAGGGCTCCCTGTTTGACGGCGGCGGTCTGGACGAGCACGCTCGGCTGCTCCTCGGCGGGGGCCGCGCCGCGGGCGAGCGGCGGCAGCGCCAGGAGCGGCAGTGCGAGGACCGACAGCGCCCGGAGCGACAGGGCCAGGAGCGGCAGCGCCACGAGCGGCAGCGCGCGGAGCGACAGCGCGCGCAGGATCGCGGCCGGCCGCCAGGCGAATGAACGCGCCCTATTCATCGCTCGGGGCGCACTTCGGTACCGGTCACGGTCGCGAGCGCGATGGAGTCGTCCCACAGGGTCTGCAGCAGATCGAAACGGCTGCTCTGCGCAGTGAGCAGAGCGTTCACTGCGATGAAGTAGCTGGCGCCCGGGAAGATGCCGGCGCTGAAGCCGCGTCGGGAGTTGCTCGCTCCCTGCTCCAGACTGGGCAATCGTGCCTCCAGCTCGGCGAGCTCGGCGCGCAGCTGCTCGATCTCATCCCATAGCGACCAGATGTCGGCGCGCGCCTGGTCGAGGCGCGCTTGATATTCCGCGCGCAGCCCGGCGCGCGTCGCTTTCTGAACCGCGATGTCGCCGCGGGCGCCGTCGAAGATCGGCAGATTGAACGACACGATGCCGCCGTTGGTGTGCACGTCCGAGACATCGCGCGCGCGGCTGAAACCGACCACGACATCGGGAAATTGCGACAGCACGGCGACTCGCAGCTGCGCCTCTTCGCTGCGATACCCCTCCTGCAGTGCGCGCAGGTCGGGACGCGATGACGGCAGGCGCTCGGCAGCGGCGGCGACCTGGGCGCGGTCCGGAATCGCCGGCGGTCCGAGCGGCCGCAGCGCCACCGGCTCGTCCGGCGCGAGCCCGAGCAGCGCGCGCAGCGAGCTCTCCGCCTTCAGTGCGTCCCGGGAGGCGCCGCCGAGCTGGGTCTGGATGACCGCGAGCGCGGCCTCATCTGCGCCGCTTTGCTCCAAGGTCACGTCATGGCGAGCCAGCGCGCGCTGCGAGCGGGCGGCCGCGAGCGCATACTGCTCGGCGGCCGGCGCGAGCAGCGCGCGACGCTCCTCGGCAATGGATTGAGCCACGTACAAGGTGCGCACCTCGGCGATCGTCTGCCACTCCTTCCAGAGCATTTCCTGCTGCGCCTGCCGGTAGGCGGCATCGGCGGATGCGCGCTTGCTCGCATGGGTGAGCAGGGCGCGTACGTCTACGCCCAAGGTGAAGCCGTAGGCATGATATTCCGGGTAACGCGGATCCCGCGGCGAAGTGACCCGATCATACGGGACATCGGTGGTGGCGCCCATCTGCGGCTCCGGCAGGATGCCGGCGGCAAAAGCCTGCGCGGCCGCGACCTGCATCTGCGCGCGGGCCGCATTGATGTCGGGATTGTTCAGTACCGCCAGGGTGGCGACCGCATCCATGTCGAGGGGCGCGCGCTCATGCATCTGAGCCGCGGCCTTCCCGGTCGAATCGGGCTTTTCAGGCAGTGGGTCAGGCGCGTAGGAGGCGCATCCCGCCAGGGCCGCCGCGAATACCGTGATGCCTGCGGCCACGCGGCGGCGCGATCTTGGTGTGCCTGCTCGGGCTGCCGTCCGGCTTTTCCGGCCTGCGGAGATCGCGGGTAGCCTCATAGTGTTAGCGAAAGCATCGGATGTTCGCGGGCAGGATATCGTCACGAAAGGCGCGGAGCAAAGTTACATCGCCTCAACAATCGCGGTTGGGCGGCCGTTGCCCGCCCGCGAGCAGGAGGGGACGAGTGCCGGGCAATTGGTTGACTCCGTCAAGGGGGCTCGGGATCGGCCGGCGCCGGGCCGAGGAATGTCTGGCGTTTGCCAAATCGGCGGCCTATGCAAAGATGCGACCGGGAATTCGACCAGGAAATCGATAATGATCGAGGGTTTTGCGAGACTGCTGTCCCGCGCTCCCCTGCGGGCGCTGTATGGCCTGTCGGGCTTCATCTATTTTCTCGCTTACTACGTGGTGCGGCATCGTCACGCGGTGATTCAGGAGCAGATCGCACGGGTTTTCCCGGACATGCCCGAACGGGACCGGATCGTCATCCACAAGCGCTTTCTCAAGAATTTCTGCGACGTGCTGGTGGAGACGCTCAAATCCTTTTCGATGCGGCCCGAGCAGATGATCGAGCGGGTACGGCTGGTGGACCCCTCGGTGGTGCGCCGTCGCCTGGAGTCCGGCCAGTCGGTGATGCTGGTGACCTCGCATCTGTGCAACTGGGAATGGCTGTTGCAAGGGATGACCTTGCAGCTCGGATTTCCGGTCGATGCCGCCTACAAGCCGTTGCACGATGCGTGGGCCGAGCGATTGATGCTCAAGGTGCGCGCGCGCTTCGGCGCGCGGCTCATCCCGGCCAAGGAATTGCTGGCTGATTTTCTGCGTCGCCGCGGCACCGTGCGCGCGCTCGCCATGAATGCCGACCAGGCGCCGGTGTCCACCGACAAGCGCTACTGGAGCAAATTTTTGGGGCAGGACACCGCCTTCTATGTGGGCGCGGAGCAGATCGCGCGCGCCACGCGCCTGCCCGTGCTGTATGTGCTGATGCGCCGGATCGGGCGCGGTTACTACGAGATCGAGGCTCGCGAGCTGTGGGACGGACGGGAGATCTTGCCGCCGAACGGCATCACCGAGCGCTACGCCCGCGCCTGCGAGGCGGACGTGCTGGCGCACCCGGCCGACTGGCTCTGGTCCTACCGGCGCTGGCGACTGAAGAAGCCGCTGTACGGCGCGGACTGAGCCGGCAGCGTCACGCGGGCGGGTTCAATTTGCCCTCGAGATGCTGCGCGAGCTCCCGGATCGTGGGGTGATCGAACAGCTCGGTCAGATCGACCAGCCCAGGATATTCCCGGTCGATGTTCTCGTGGATCTCGATGAGCTTGAGCGAGCTCGCCCCGAGCTCGAATAAATTGTCGGTGATGTCGATGCGCTTGCCCGGCAGGGCCGCCTCGCAAATCGCCTGAAGCTTGCCCTCGAGCTCGGATCCGGATACCTGCGATTCGCCGTGCATGTTGCGAAGCGCCGCGAGCTCCGCCAGTTCCCCGTCGAACTCGCCCTCGACATAGGATTTCTCCAGAAAGTACCGCTGCACCTTGCCGCTGGTGGTCTTGGGGATCCTTTTCACCGGAATGACCTGCGCCACTTCGATGCCGACGTGCTCGTTGATGAGGCGGCTCACCGCATTGGCGGTTGGCACGAAATCCAGGAGTCCTCCCCGGTGCAGCACGAACACCACGAGCTCCTCGCCTTGCGTACCCGGCTTCGCCACGCCGGCGGCGACCACCTTGTTGAGTTCCAGTCCCGGAGCGCGCTGAGCGATGTTCTCCAGGTCGTAGGGGTAGTAGTTCTGCCCGTTGATGAAGATGATTTCCTTGGCGCGACCCGTGATGTAGAGACTGCCCTCGTGCATCACGCCGAGATCGCCGGTATCCAGCCAGCCCTCCGCGTCGATGGCGAGCGCGGTCGCCTCCGGATCGCCGACGTAGCCCTGGGTGACGTTGGGTCCGCGAATCAGGATGTGGCCGACCTGGGCCCCGGGCACGGGTGCGCTCGTATCATCCGCGATGCGCAGCTCCAGATTGGGCAGCGCGCGACCCACGGACATCAATTCGACCACGTCGCGCGGGTCGGGGGGGTTGAGCTCGACCGATGAGCCGATGCCGAGCCGGTGGCGGTTGACCCGGATCCAGCGGTAATCGGTCCCTGGCTCGGGAAAGGCGACCGCGAGGCTGGCTTCCGCCAGGCCATACACCGGGTACATGGCGCTCCTGCGCAGGCCGGTGCCCGCGAGCGCCTGCATGAACTCGTTGCAGAGCGGCACCGAGATCGGCTCGGCGCCGTTGTAGATCGCGCGGATGCTCGACAGATCGGTGTCCTCGAGCTTGCGGTCCCCGAGCACCTTGAGAAAGTGCCGGTACCCGAAATTGGGCGAGCAGGTCAAGGTCACGTGCTTGCGCGCGGCGGTCTGCAGCCAGAGCAGCGGCCGTCGCACGAACAGATCCGTCGGCATGAGATGGATGTGCGAGCGGTTGGCAAACAACAGGAGATAAAAGCCGATGAGCCCCATGTCGTGCGTCAGCGGCATCCAGCTCAGGGTCACGTCGTCCTTGGCGTACTTGCCGACCACGGTGGCACCCTCGATATTGGCAATCAGGTTGCCGTGCGTCAGCATCACCCCCTTGGGCTCGCTGGTGGAGCCGGAGGAGAATTGAATGAATGCCGGATCGGAGGGCTGCGGGCGGTGCAGTTTCCCGTGGCGGGATATGTCGGTGAGCGACTCCACCAGGAAGCAACGCGAAGCGAGATCCGCCATGAGCTCGCCGTCCCCGCTCTCAGCGGCGAGTGCCCGCAGGCGTTCGAGATTCTTGGAGTCCGTGTACAGATACGGCCTGCCGAGCTTGCGCGCGACGCGCAGGAGCTTGTGCCGGTGCTCGTCGCTGATGCCCACCGCCAGCGGTACGGGCACGATGCCGCCGGCGAGCGCCGCCCAGAAGCCATCCAGGAATTGCTCGTTGTTGTTCAGGAAGATGAGCAGCCGGTCGCCGCGCTGGGCGCCGAGCGACTGCAGGTGGTACAGGATTCCGAGCGCGCGCGCATGCACTTCGCCGAAGCTCACCCGCCGTTCGGTATTTTCGCCCTCGACGTAGGTGACGACGCGGTCCACGTCGCGGTTTGCCTCGAGGATATCCACCAGCGTCCGGTAATTCATCGTGCCTCGATAGTCATCATGAGATGGGAGCGAGGGCGCAGGTTGATCTGAGCCTCGAGCTCGATGGGGTGGTCGTCGGCGCGCCTCAAGCGGAAGCGGCGCGACATGCGGCTCACGTGGACCAGCATCTCGAACATGGCCATGTTCTCACCGATACAGTGCCGAGGACCGACGGAGAAGGGGATGTAGGCGAAGCGGTGCCGCTCCTTGGCGTCGACATCGGCAAATCGCTCCGGCTTGAACTCTTCCGGATCGCTCCAGAACTGCGGGTGCCGATGCAGCATGTAGGGACTGATGAATACGTCGGTGCGCGGCCCGATGGGGTAGCCCCCGATCTCATCGCTCTCGATGCTACGGCGGGTGAATAGCCAGCCCGGCGGATACAGGCGCAGCGCCTCCTGGACGACCTGGTGCGTGAAGGCGAGCGACTCGGCCGCCTCGAGGGCCAGCACTCCGTCGGGCAGACGATCGGCCTCGGCCTCCAGGCCTGCGGCGGTGTCGGGATGCCGGCTGATCAGATACCAGGTCCAGGTGAGCGCGGCGGCCGTGGTCTCGTGGCCAGCGACGATCAAGGTCATTGCCTCGTCGATCAACTCCTTGTTGCTCATGCCGGCATCGTTCTGGTCGCGGGCCGCCATCAGCATGCTCAGGAAGTCGTCTTCCACGCCGCCCTCCTTGCGGCGGCGCTCGATCAGCTCGTTGATGAGCTTCGCGAGGGAGCGGAATCGAAACGCGAACTTCAAGTCCCGGTTCTGTTCCTTGGCCACGACCTCGAAGGGATTGGCGCCCAGCGAGAGGGTCAGCCGATCGAGATCGCGCCCGAAGATCGACCGCAGCACGATTCCCAAGGTGAGCTCGCTGGTATCGTCGGTGAGATTGACCGGCTCGCCGCGCGCCGCGTGCGCGGCCCAGCGCACCGCGAACTCCTCATTGATCTCGTGGATGAGCTCGCCGAACCGGGCGATGACCCGGCGATGAAAGTCGGGCTGCATCATGCGCCGCTGCCGGCGCCAGAAGTCGCCCTCGCTGGTCATGATGCCGTTGCCGAGCAGGATCTTGACCCGGTCCATGCCCTGGCCCTTGGTGAAGTTGCGATGGTTCGACAGCAGCACGTGCTTGATGTCGTCCGGGTGGTTGATCACGTAGTCGTAGACGCCGCGGGCGGGCGCGAAAACCCGATAGACGTCGCCGAAGCGCGCGAAATACGTGCGCAGCTTCGACAATGTCTCATCGCTCCCGCCGAGGTCGTAGCCCTCGGCCGGACCGGGAGGAGTGGCCGTGGTTTGCATCCCAACATTGTAACGCAGCCGGGAGTTTCCGAAGGCTTGCGCCCTTGCACGCGCTTCCCGACAATGACCCTCGTGGGGAAAAAACCGGCCGGTGGCCTTCGCAACACGCTCTATGATCAACAAACGCGCTCCGGCCGGCGGCTGACCCGCGGGCGTTTGCTGCTTTACAGGCTGGCTGTTCCCATCGCCTTCGGCCTGGGCCGCCTCGTGTGGCGCTGGAGCCGGATCGTGCGCATCGTCGGCGCCGAGCACATCGGCGCGGTGCTCGCGCGCGCGCCCTCGTTCATCCCGGTGTACTGGCATCAGCACCAATTGTTCTGCATCAAGCAGCTCGCCGAGATGCGCGGCGCCGGCGTCAAGCTCGGGTTCCTGATATCGCCCTCGGTGGACGGCGAATTCGCGGCCATGATGGTCGAGCGACTCGGTGGGGAGGTGATCCGCGGATCGTCCTCGCACACCGGCGCGCGCGCGCTGCGCGATTATTACCAGGCACTCGCCCACGACGGCATTTCACCCGCGATCACGCCGGACGGTCCGCGCGGACCGCCCTTGAAGTTCAAGCCGGGCGCCATTTTGCTCGCGCAGATGTCGCAACGGCCCATCATCCCCATGGCCTATGCCGCGTCGCGCGCCTGGGAGATCATGTGGGACCGGTTCATGATCCCGAAGCCCCTGGCCCGGATCGCCCTCGTGGTCGGCGCTCCCGTGTACGTCGGCAAGGGACTCGACGCGGACGCGCTCGCCGCGCTGCAGCTCGACATGGAGCGCATCCTCGAGAATCTGCGCCGGCAGGCGCGCGAGCTGATTACGTAAAACTCGGTGCAGTGCGCGAAAGGGGTTAAGCCTCAGTAATACAATCGCTTATCTTGTATTCCTGATAACCTGTGCGAGAATCGCAGTGTATGTGCCGCTTGAGTAACCTGTGAAAAAACTGTGTGATTCATTCGCATTTCACAGGGGCGAGAGTGGCAAACTATTGATCCAAAAGTGCAATTACTTGGCGGGGACTCCCGCAGGCGCATGGCGATAGCACCCAACGATCCCCGGCATTCGGACCTCACGGCATCGGATGTTCTATCGCCCAACGCCTGGCCGAAGCGCGGCGTTCGCCCGCTGGTCGGCCTGGACGTTCTTTGCACCAAGATCGCCGTGGATTTCCAGACCATGACGGCGGAAACCGGCGCCGAGATCATCCGTACCAACCTCGAGCTGCTGCGCGAAGCCACGCGCGCAGATACCGCGTTTCACCTCACCCTCGACACCGAGGCAAGCGCCGTGGTCGAGGTCCAGGCGGCGCGCGGCATGCTGGTGAACGGCAACCCGGAGCAATTGCGCGGCCAGAGTCTCGATGGCCTGCCGTGGCTCAAGTCGCGGCTCGCTTCCTTGCGCGTCTCGGAGCTGCGCGATACCGGTCACCCCCGGCGCGACCAGTCCGAGGATGCGGCCCTGTGGGCGAACCTCGGCATCGGATCCGTGCTGATCATCGGCTACTTCATCGAAGGGCGTCCCGCCGGCATTCTCGGGATCGCCGGCGAGCAGCCGCGGGATAACTGGGAGGTCCAGCTGCACCTGCTCATGAAGCTCATGGGCTCGAGCCTCGCCACCGGTCTGGAGCGCATCGAGATCAAGGCGCGCCTGGGCGATCTTCAGGAGCGCAACGACCTCGCCCTCTACAGCGCCAACGACGGACTCTGGGATTTCGACACGCTCAATAACCGGGTGTACCTGTCGCCGCGCTGGAAGGCCATGCTCGGCTACGATGAGGTGGACGTGGGGCAGGCGCCCGACTGGCGCACCCTCGTGCACTCGGACGACATGTCGCGGGTGCAGGCTGCGATTCGAGATCACGTCGCCGGCAAGACGCCGATCTTCGAGAGCCTGCACCGCATGCGTCATGCCACCGGCGAGTGGCGCTGGGTGATCAGCCGCGCCAAGGCAAAAGTCGACCACAAGGGCCGGTTGCTGAGGCTCGTCGGCGTGGAGCTCGACATCACCGAACGCAAGCTCTACGAGGAGGCGCTGTTCCGCGAGAAGGAGAGCGCGCAAATCACCCTGCAGAGCATCGGCGACGGCGTCATCACCACCGACGAGAAAGGGGTCATCGACTACGTCAACCCGGTGGCCGAGGCGCTCACCGGCTGGCGGCTCGAGGACAGCCAGGGCCGGGCGATCGAGGAGATCTTTCGCGCCTTCCACGAGGAAACCTGCGAGCCGCTCGAAAATCCGCTCGCGGTCGCGATCCGCCGGACCCGCTCCATCAAGTCCGTGCGTCCCATGCTGCTGATTCGCCGCGACGGCAACGAGATCTACGTCGAGAGCACCGCCTCGCCGATCCGCGACGGGAGCGGCGCCGTATCGGGCGGGGTGCTCGTGTTCCACGACGTGAGCGAAGCGCGCGAGCTGAACCGGCGCCTGTCGTATCACGCGAGCCACGACGTGCTCACGGGTCTGGTCAACCGCCGTGAATTCGAGAATCGCATGGAGCGCGCCCTGAAGAGCGCCAAGGCCCGCGAGACCTCCTACGCCCTATGCTGTCTGGACCTGGATCAGTTCAAGATCGTCAACGATACCTGCGGGCATAGCGCGGGTGATGCGCTGCTCGGACAGGTCGGTGCGCTGCTCAAGTCCAAGGTGCGCTGGCGCGATACGCTCGCGCGTCTGGGCGGCGACGAATTCGGCATTCTGCTCGAGAGCTGCTCGCTCGATGAGGCGATGCGCACGGCCGAGTCGCTGCGCGAGGCGGTGCGCAATTTCAAGTTCACCTGGGAGGAGCGCACGTTCCGCCTGGGGGCGAGCATCGGCGTGGTTCCCATCTCGGTCGACAACGCCGACGTGGCCTCCGTGCTGAGCGCCGCCGACAGCGCCTGCCAGGCCGCCAAGGAGGCCGGGCGCAACCGCGTGCACAGCTTCGAAGAGAACGACATCGATCTCATGCGCCGCCGCCGCGAGATGCAGTGGGCGGCGCGCATCAATAACGCGCTCGAGGAAGGCCGCTTCGAGCTGTTCCGCCAGACCATCCTGCCGCTGCAGCAGCAGGATGAGGGCGCTCACTACGAGCTGTTGCTGCGCATGCGCGACGAGAGCGGCAAGATCGTCACCCCCGACAATTTCATCACCGCCGCGGAGCGCTACGGCATCACGCCGAGCATCGATCGCTGGGTGATCGAGAACGCCTTCCGCTGGCTGGTCTCCGAGGCGGACGAAAGAGCGCGACTCTCGATGTGCTCGATCAATCTGTCGGGCCAGAGCCTGGGCGACGACAAGTTCCTGCCGTACGTGATCGATCAATTCCACCGCAGCGGCCTCGACGCCTCCAAGATCTGCTTCGAGATCACAGAGACCGCCGCGATCGCCAGCTTCTCGCAGGCGAACCGCTTCATCCAGGCGCTCAAGGAGCTCGGATGCAAGTTCGCGCTCGACGATTTCGGCACCGGGCTGTCTTCGTTCGGCTATTTGAAGCATTTCCCGGTCGATTTCCTGAAAATCGACGGCAGCTTCGTCAAGGAGATTCTGCACGATCCCATCGACCGCGAAATGGTGCGCTCGATCAACGAGATCGGCCACTTGACCGGCAAGCAGACCATTGCCGAGTTTGCCGAGAACACCGAGATCATCAACATGCTGCGCAGCCTGGGCGTCGACTATGCGCAAGGATACGGCGTGTCGCAGCCGCAGCGCGTGCTCAAGGCCGCCAACGTCGCCTGAGCGGCGCTCGAGTCACCATTCGAAGCGCATCGACAGATCGATCGCGCGTACGTGCTTGGTGATGCTGCCGACCGACACGAAATCCACACCGGTGTCGGCGATGCCGCGAATGGTCTCGAGAGTCACGCCGCCCGAGGCCTCGAGCTTGAGCGGACGTGCGGCGCTCCGGTTGATGGCCACGCCCGCGGCCATGTCGGCGAGCGAAAAGTCGTCGAGCATGGCGATGTCCGCGCCCGCATCGATGGCCGCGCGCAACTCCTCGAGGCTCTCGACTTCGACCTCGACGGGAACGCCGGCGCCGGCCGCGCGCGCGGCCTGCACCGCGAGCGCGATCGAGCCCGCCGCCAGGATGTGATTCTCTTTGATCAGAACCCCGTCGAAGAGTCCGATACGGTGGTTCTCCCCGCCGCCGACGCGCACCGCATATTTCTGCGCCGTGCGCAGCCCCGGGATGGTTTTTCGCGTATCCAGCAGCCGGCATCCGGTACCCGCGATCCGCTCGACGTAGGCATGGGCGGCGGTGGCCGTCCCGGAGAGCAGCTGCAGGAAATTGAGCGCCGTGCGCTCGCCGGTCAGCAGTGCGCGGGCCCGCCCGTGAATCCGAAACAGCACCTCATTGGCCGCCGCCCCCGCTCCCTCCCGGGTGTTCCAATCGATGCTGACCCGGGGGTCGAGCCGGTGGAAGACGGCCTCCACATAGGGGATCCCGCAAACCACCGCCGCCTCGCGCGTGATCACCGAGGCGCGGCCGGCGGCGGCCGCCGGGATCAGGGCCGCGGTCAGGTCGCCGGACCCGATATCCTCGTCGAGCGCGCGTTCGATCTGCTGGGGAAGGTCGCGGGGAACCGGTACCGGCGTCATCGAGTTGAAGATTAGGCATACAACCCCAATACTGCAAGGCAATGGCCGAGATGTCGCCCCGATCTCCCTGTATCAACGTCTGCGCCATGCACGCGGACGGCTATTGCGCAGGCTGTTATCGTACAATCGAGGAGATAGCGCGCTGGCGGAGCTCCTCGGCTGGGGAGCAATGGGCGGTCCTCGAGGAATTGCCGGGGCGCGTGGCGGCCCGTGCAGCCAAGCCCGAATGAAGCCAAACCCAATTGATCAATGCTGGAGATGGACCCATGAATGCGATTGAACGGATCAAGAGTCAGCTCGCCTCGGCGCCCGTGGTGCTGTACATGAAGGGAACCCCGGATTTCCCGCAGTGCGGCTTTTCGGCTCAGACCGTCGGGGCGCTGCGCGCCTGCAAGGCGCAATTTGCACATATCAATATTTTCGAGGATCCGGAGGTGCGCGAGGCGCTCAAGAGCTATTCCAACTGGCCGACTTTCCCGCAGCTGTACGTCAATGGCGAGCTCGTCGGCGGCTGCGACATCGCGCTCGAGATGTACAAGAGCGGCGAGCTGAAGCAGCTGCTCGCCGAGGCGGGCGCAGTAGCCGCCGCTTAGAGATCCCCGCTCAATCCGGCAGGGCCGGGCTCCGCCGCCACTGCGGGGTCCGGCTCGATTTCGAGGGGGCCCATGGCGGCCAATCGCCTGCGGCTCGCATCGAACACTCCCTGAAACTGGTTGCATACCGCGCAGAACAGATCCGCGGTGCGCTCCGCATCGTACGCGGCCGAATGCGCGGAGCTCGTGTCCCATTCCAGGCCCGCGGCGAGGGTCGCGCGCATCAGCACCGTTTGCCCGAAAGCAACGCCGCCCAAGGTGGCGGTGTCGAAGCTCGAGAACGGGTGAAACGGATTGCGCTTGATCTGCGTGCGGGCGACCGCGGCATTCAGGAAATTCAAGTCGAAGAACGCATTGTGGCCGACCAGCACCGCGCGCGTGCAATCGGCGGCCCGCACCGCCGTGCGCACCTCGCGGAAGATGCGTTGCAGCGCATCCTCTTCGGTGATGGCCGGACGCAACGGATGAAACGGATCGATCCCGGTGATCGCGAGCGAGGCCGGCTCGAGATTCGCGCCCGGGAAGGGCTTGACGTGATAGCGATGAGTCTCGCCCCGCGCCAGGCTCCCGTCGCCGCGCATCTCGAGCATCACTGCGGCGATCTCGAGCAGCGCGTCGGTCTGCGAGTTGAATCCGCCGGTCTCCACGTCGATCACCACCGGCAGAAAGCCGCGGAAGCGGGTCGCGAACGTGATGGGCGGCGGCTGGCTCATGCGCGCCCCGCCGGCGCGATGCGCCAGCCGACCGTTTCGCCGGCGCGGTACGGCACCAGCGTGCCGCCGCCGAACTCATAGGCGCCCGCGGGGGTCCATGCTTCCTTGACGAGCGTGATGTGCTCATCGTTGTGTGGCAGACCGTAGAAGTCGGCGCCGAACCGGCTGGCGAAGGCTTCCAGGCGATCCAGCCGTCCCGCTTCCTCGAAGACTTCCGCGTACAGCTCGATGGCGGCGTGCGCCGTGAACATCCCGGCGCATCCGCAAGCATTCTCCTTGGTCGAGCGCTCGTGCGGAGCGCTATCGGTGCCGAGAAAATACTTCGGGCTCCCGCCGGTGGCCGCCGCGACCAGCGCCTCGCGATCGCGCTCGCGCTTGAGGATGGGCAGGCAATAGAAGTGCGGTCGAATGCCGCCGGAAAAAATGGCGTTGCGATTGTGCAGCAGATGCTGGGGCGTGATGGTCGCGGCGACGCCGGCGCGGGCGTCGGCGACGAACCGGGCCGCGCGCTCCGTGGTGATGTGCTCGAACACCACTTTGAGGCGCGGAAAGCGCTCGATCAGCGGGGCGAGCACCTCGTCGATGAACACGCTCTCGCGATCGAACACGTCGATGTCGGGACGGGTGGTCTCGCCATGAACCAGGAGCGGCAGGCCGAGCGTCTGCATGCGCTCGAGCACCGCATAGGTCCGGGCGATGTCGGTCACGCCGGCCTCGGAATGAGTGGTCGCCCCGGCCGGGTAGAGCTTCACGCCCTGCACGATGCCGCTCGAGCGGGCACGGTCGATCTCCTCGGGCTGTGTGGCATCGGTCAGATACAGGGTCATGAGCGGATCGAAAGCCGAGCCGGGAGGCAGCGCGCGCAGGATCCGCCCTCGATAGGCGGCCGCTTGATCGACGCTGACGATGGGGGGCTTCAGGTTCGGCATCACGATCGCGCGCGCGAAGCGCTCGGCGGTGAATTTCACCACCGAGGCGAGCGCAGCGCCGTCGCGCAGGTGCAAGTGCCAGTCATCGGGTCGCCGGATCGATAGCTCGCGCATCGCTCAGCGGTCCGCCCGGGCGCCGCGGGACCGCGCGGCGGGCGCGACCGGCCATCCCCGCCGCAGCAGCTCCAGCGTGTAGCGTACGCCGAAGCCGGTGATCTCGCTGGCGATGTGCGCGAGGCCGCCGTGGCGCGAGCCTGCGGAGAGATCGAGGTGCAGCCAAGGGATCGCCTTCGGAACGAACCGGCTCAAGAAGCGCGCCGCCAGTATGTGATCGCCTTTGGAATCGGAGGAGCATTGCAGCACATCGGCGACGCTGCTCTCCAGGTCCGAATCGAAATCCTTGTCCATCGGAAAACACCACACGCGCTCGCCGCTCGCCGCGCCCGCCGCTTCGATCGCATCGCGCGCTTCGGGCCGGTTGGTGAAGGCGCCGCTGTAGCGCTCGGTCAGCGCATAGATGCAGGCGCCCGTCAGCGTGGCGTAATCGATGATCGCGCCGGGATTCGCCCGTGCGGCGAGGCACAGCGTATCGGCGAGCACCATGCGGCCTTCGGCGTCGGTGTGGATCACCTGGATGGTCGTGCCGTTTTGCGCGCGCACCACATCCTGAGGCTTGTACGCCTGCGGACCGATGCGGTTCTCGGTGATCGCGAGCCAGCAATCCACGGGCGCCGGCGAACGCAGCGCATGCAGCGCATAAAGACTGCCGACCGCCACCGCGCTGCCCTCCATGTCGGTGTGCATGTCCAGCATGCCTTTGTGCGCCTTCAAGTTGGTGCCGCCGGTGTCGAAGCAGATCCCTTTGCCGACCAGGCTCACGGCCGGCGCGCCTGCGCCGCGCGGCCGGTATGCCAGACGCACGATGCCTGCATCGCGGGTGGCATTGCCTTGAGAGACGGCGAGAAACGCTCCGGCGCCCAGGCGCTTGAGCTCGGGCTCGCCGTAAAATCGATACGACAGCTTCAAGCGGCGCGCGAGCTCTTGCAGCAGGCGGCGGTAGGCTGCCGCGTTCAACGTGTTCGGCGGCAGCGCGGTCAGCCAGCGTGCGAGGTTGTTGCCGGCGCAGGTCGCGAGCGTCGCATCGAGCTCGCTCAGCGGATTGTCGAGCGCCAGATCGATGCGTGCGAGCGAGGTGCGGGGCTTGGGTTTGCTCTTGAACGTGGCGAAGTGGAACGCCGCCGCTTGGACGGCGGCCACGGTCGCATGCAGCGCCGGCTCGACGGTCTCGCGCTCGCAGCCTTGTTGCCAGATCAACACGGTCGCCGGCTCGGACTCCACGGCGGCTCGCGCCAGCTTGCCGCCCGATTGCAAGCGCTCGAAAGTGCTCGCTCGTGCGGCCGGGCACACCGCGATGAGCAGCGTCTCCGCGCCCGCTCCCACGCGCAGCTGACAGCAATCGCCTTCCTTGCGCACCTTGCGCGCGTACAGCTCGCGCAGCGCATCGCCCTGGGGCAGTGCCGCCCAATCGGCGGCGGAGGGCTTGAGCGGCAGAAAAACAATCGCGGCGGAGTGGCGCGCGAGCGTCGACACAGAGACCCGCGCGCGGGTTTGGCGTACGGGAACCACCAGGTTTTCGAAGGGCAAGCGAATCGGCATAGTTCTTGAACCGCAAGCGTTTGCCGGGGTGGGCCGCACGCTTGCCGCCCGGACCAAGGTGAGCACCGCCGGCCGTTTCCCGCGCCTTGACCGTGAAAATCCAAACCCCGAAGATAGTGCGCGCTAATCCAACTTGAGCAAAAATAGCGGCAATTCGCGCAGGGGCATTGTAACGTGTCCGCCATCTTAACAGGACACGTGGGGGCGTGCATGGGCGCGTCCTCGAAGCCAAGGTTTACTTTATGACCCAACAGTCACCGTACGAAGACATCGATCCCGCCGAGACGCAGGAGTGGCTCGAGTCCATCGAGTCGGTCATGCACGCGCAAGGGCCGCAGCGTGCGCATTTCCTGCTCGAGAAGCTGGTGGATTTTACCCGCCGGTCGGGCGCCTACCTGCCGTTCAAGCCGAATACCGCGTACGTCAATACCATCTCCCGGGCGCAGCAGCCCGAATACCCGGGCGATCGCTCGCTCGAGCGGCGCAACGAGGCCTACATGCGCTGGAACGCGCTCGCCATGGTGGTGCAGGCGAATCGCGCGAGCTCCGAATACGGTGGACATATTGCAAGCTACGCCTCGGCCGCGACCTTGTATGAAGTCGGCTTCAATCATTTCTGGCGCGCCAAGAGCGCCACGCATCCCGGCGACATGGTGTTCATGCAGGGACATTCGAGTCCCGGCATCTATGCGCGAGCCTATCTCGAAGGCCGGCTCGACGAGGCGCAGCTGCTGCGCTTCCGGCAGGAAGTGCGCGGCGATGGACTGTCCTCCTATCCACACCCGTGGTTGATGCCGGATTTCTGGCAATTCCCGACGGTGTCGATGGGCCTCGGCCCGATGATGGCGATCTTCCAGGCGCGCTTCGTGCGCTATCTCGAGCACCGCGGGATCGTTCCGCCCTCCGATCGCAAGGTCTGGGCCTTCCTCGGCGACGGGGAAATGGACGAGCCGGAGTCGATGGGCGCGCTGACCATGCCGGTGCGCGAAAAGCTCGATAACCTCATCTTCGTCATCAACTGCAATCTGCAGCGCCTGGACGGGCCGGTCCGCGGCAACGGCAAGATCATCCAGGAGCTCGAGGCGGCATTCCTGGGCGCCGGCTGGAACGTGATCAAGGTGCTGTGGGGATCACGCTGGGATCCGCTGTTCGCGCGCGACCATGAGGGCCTGCTCGAGCGCTTGATGGAGGAATGCGTCGACGGCGAGTACCAGAATTTCAAGTCCAAGGGCGGCGCCTATACCCGCGAGCATTTCTTCGGCAAGTATCCCGAGCTCAAGGAATTGGTCGCGAACATGTCGGATGAGCAGATCTGGCGCCTGAATCGTGGTGGCCACGATCCGGTGAAGGTCTATGCCGCCTATGCGGCCGCGGTGGCGAACAAGGGTGCGCCGACCGTGATTCTCGCCAAGACGGTGAAGGGCTTCGGGCTCGGCAAGACCGCGGAGGGCTTGAATGTCGCTCACCAGCAGAAAAAGCTCGGCGACGAAGATTTGAGGGCGGTACGCGATCGCTTCAACATTCCGATCTCCGACGAGGAGATCGCCGGGCTCACCTTCAGGAAGCCCGCACCGGACAGCGAAGAGATGCAGTATCTCCTGGAGCGCCGCGCAGAGCTCGGCGGTTACCTTCCTGCGCGCCACTCCACGTCACCGCAGCTCCTGGTGCCGCCGCTGGAGACCTTCAATGCGCTGCTCGAAGGCACGCAGGACCGGGAGATCTCCACCACCATGGCGCTGGTGCGCATCCTCACCACCCTGGCGCGGGACAAGAACATCGGCAAGCACATCGTGCCGATCGTTCCGGACGAGGCGCGTACCTTCGGCATGGAGGGCATGTTCCGCCAGATCGGCATCTATTCTTCGGTGGGGCAGCTGTATACGCCGCAGGACGCGGATCAATTGATGTTCTATCGGGAGGACAAACAGGGCCAGATCCTCGAGGAGGGCATCAACGAGGCGGGAAGCCTGTGCTCCTGGATTGCGGCGGCGACCGCCTATTCCAATCACGGCGTCAGCATGGTGCCGTTCTATATCTACTACTCCATGTTCGGCTTCCAGCGGGTCGGCGATTTCATCTGGGCCGCGGGCGACAGCCGCGCGCGCGGATTCCTGGTGGGCGGAACGGCCGGCCGTACCACGCTCGCCGGAGAGGGATTGCAGCACCAGGACGGCCACACGCAGCTGGTGATGACCGCGGTGCCCAACTGCGTCGCCTACGATCCCGCCTACGCCTACGAGCTGGCGGTCATCGTTCACGACGGCCTCAGGCGCATGTACAAGGATCAGGAAAGCGTTTTCTATTACATCACCTGCATGAACGAAAATTATGTTCATCCGGCAATGCCGCAAGGCGCGGAGCGCGGCATCCTGAACGGCATGTATCTCTTGCGCGGCGGCGGCAAAGGCAAGGTGCGCGTGACCTTGTTCGGCTCCGGCACCATCTTGCGTGAGGTGTTGGCGGCGGCCGACCTCCTGGAAAAGGATTATGGCGTGCCGGCGGACGTCTACTCGGTGACCAGCTTCAGCGAGCTGCGCAAAAACGCGCTCGACGTGGATCGCTGGAACCTGCTGCATCCGACCGATCCGCCGAAACAAACCTACATCCGCGAAGTGCTCGGTGATCGGCAAGGCCCGTTCGTCGCCGCCACCGATTACATGAAAATGGTCCCCGACCAGATCCGCCAGTGGATCCCCGGGCGCTACGCCGTGCTCGGAACGGATGGTTTCGGTCGCAGCGACTCCCGTGCGGAGCTGCGCCGCTTCTTCGAGGTGGACCGTCACTATGTCGCCGTGGCCGCGCTCAAGGCGCTCGCCGACGAGGGCAAGGTCGACGTGACCACGGTCAGCAAGGCGATGCAGGCCTTCGGCATCGATCCCGAGAAACCCAACCCGCTGTCGGTCTAGGCGATCATCGTGGCAAATTCCCTCAAGGTCGTGGTTCCGGATATCGGCGGCTTCAAGGATGTGAGCGTGATCGACGTGCTGGTGCAAGGCGGCCAGCAGATCGACAAGGAAACGCCGCTGATCACGCTCGAGACCGAAAAGGCCGCCATGGATGTGCCGTCGCCGGCGGCCGGGCGCATCGCCGAGTTGAAGGTCAAGAAGGGCGATAAGGTGTCCGAGGGCAGCCTGATACTGCTGCTCGACGGCGGCGAGGAGACGAAGTCCGGCGCGAGCCCGGCAGCGGCCGCCGAGTCGCAGCCGGCCGCGAAGCCTGCCGCGCCGGCCGCCAAGCCTGCCGCGCCGGCCGCCAAGCCTGCCGCGCCGGCTACCAAGCCTGCCGCGCCGGCCACCAAGCCTGGCTCCCAGTCACAGCCGGCCGCGGAGTCACAGCCGGCCGCCGAGTCACAGCCGGCCGCCGAGTCACAGCCGGCCGCGGAACCCACGCCCGAGCCTCGGTCCGCAGCGACCGGCGAGAGCGCTGCCGAATCCCCCCGCGTGCCCCCCGGCGGCCGGGCGACGATCGATGAAGCGGCATTCTCCAAGGCCTATGCGAGCCCATCGGTACGCAAGTTCGCGCGCGAGCTGGGCGCTGATCTCGGCAAGATCTCCGGGACCGGCCCCAAGTCCCGCATCACGCACGATGACGTGAAGAGCTACGTCAAGAGTCTGCTGCAGTCCGGCGCGGCAACTGCGGCGGGGTCGCTGCCGAGAGTGCCCGAGGTCGATTTCGCCAAGTTCGGACCGATCGATGTCCAGCCGCTGTCGCGCATTCAGCGGATTTCCGGCGTCCGTCTTCAGGCAAGCTGGATCAACCTGCCGCACGTCACACAGCACGACGAGGCGGACATCACCGATCTGGACATCGCGCGGGTCGCGCTAAAGGCGAAGGCGGAGCAGGAAGGCGTGCGTCTGACGGCGCTGGCCTTCATCGTCAAGGCCTGTGTCGCTGCGCTCAAGGAATTTCCCCGCTTCAACGCGTCGCTCGATTACTCGGGCGAGAATCTGGTCTTCAAGAAGTATTTTCACGTCGGTTTCGCCGCCGATACGCCGAATGGCCTGCTGGTGCCGGTGATTCGCGACGCCGACCGCAGCAACCTGTTCGAGCTTGCGCGCGCGCTGGCGACGATGTCGGAGAAGGCACGGGCGGGGAAGTTGACGGCCGCGGAGATGCAAGGCGGCTCGTTCACGATCTCGAGTCTGGGCGGCATCGGCGGCACTGCATTCACGCCGATCATCAATGCGCCCGAAGTCGCCATCCTCGGCGTGTCAAGGGCGAGCCATAAGCCGGTGTTCGACAAAGGTACATTCGTTCCGCGCCTGATGTTGCCCCTGTCCCTGTCTTACGACCATCGAGTGATCGACGGCGCGGAGGCGGCCCGGTTCATCGTCTTCCTGAGCAAGACCTTGGGTGACGTGAAGGCGCTGTTGTGAGCACCGTCGAGGTCCGCGTTCCGGATATCGGCGACTCCAAGGATGTCGCCGTGGTCGAGGTACTGGTGGCGCCGGGCACGCAGATCCGCGTGGACGATCCGCTCATCACACTCGAGAGCGAGAAGGCATCCATGGATGTGCCCTCGACGGTGGCAGGAAAAGTCGCCTCGGTCGCGGTCCGGAAGGGCGCGAAAGTGTCGGCCGGCATGGTGATCGCGACCGTGGAAGTCGAGGAGAAATCGGCCACAAGCCCCGCCACGAAGAAGGTCGCGGCCGCGACCGCTCCGGCGGCGCCCGAAGCACGCGCGACACGCGAGCCACCAGCTGCCGGTGCCAAGCCGGCTGCCGAGCAACGCGCCAAGCCGCGCGCCGCGCGCGACACGGCGGCCAGCCCTTCGCCGCCGGCCGACGCGCCGCCGGGGGCGCGCGATCTGGTGGTTCTCGGCGCGGGCCCCGGGGGCTATACGGCGGCTTTTCGCGCCGCCGACCTGGGGCTCAAGGTGACCCTCATCGAGCGCTGGCCGATGCTCGGCGGCGTCTGCCTCAATGTGGGCTGCATTCCCTCCAAGGCGCTGCTGCATGCGGCCAAAGTGATCGAGGACGCGGCCGACATGGCCTCGTGCGGCATCGTGTTCCCGCCGCCGCAAATCGACCGCGCTAAGCTGCGTGCCTGGAAGGACAAGGTCGTGAACAAGCTCACGAGCGGCCTCGGCTTGCTCGCCAAGCAGCGCAAGGTCGAGGTGCTGCGCGGAGAAGCAAAATTCGTCGGTCCGCATACCGTGGAGCTGCGTGCGGCCGAGGGCATGCGGCGCGTTGATTTCAAGCAGTGCATCATCGCGGCCGGATCCGAGGCGGCGCGCTTGCCGGGGTTCCCGGACGATGCCCGCGTGATCGATTCCACCGGCGCACTGGAGCTGCCGGAGGAGTGCAAGCGGCTCCTGGTGGTGGGCGGCGGCATCATCGGTCTCGAGATGGCATGCGTATACGATGCGCTCGGCTCGACCGTCACCGTCGTGGAGTTGAGCGATGGCCTCATGCCGGGCACCGACCGAGATCTGGTCCGACCGCTGCAAAAGCGCATCGAAAAGCGCTACGCGCGCATCATGCTCGGCACCCGCGTGAGCAAGCTCGAGCCGCACCCGGGCGGTCTGCGGGCCAGCTTCGAGGGACCCGATGCGCCGGCCGCGCAGGAGTTCGACCGGGTGCTGGTGGCGGTGGGCCGCAGCGCCAATGGCAACGCCATCAATGCCGCGGCGGCGGGCGTGACGGTCGACAAGCGCGGCATCATCGGCGTCGACCGGCAGATGCGCACCAACGTGCCGCATATCTTCGCCATCGGCGATATTGCCGGCGCGCCCATGCTGGCGCACAAGGCGTCGCACGAGGCCAAGGTGGCGGCGGAAACGGCCGCGGGCCACAAGTCCTCCTCCTTCGACGCGCGCGGCATTCCATCGGTGGCGTACACGGATCCCGAGATCGCCTGGGTGGGCCTCACCGAGACCGAGGCCAAGGCCGACGGGATCGAGTACGGGAAGGGAATGTTTCCCTGGGCAGCGAGCGGGCGGTCGCTCGCGATCAACCGCGACGAGGGATTCACCAAGCTGCTATTCGATAAAGACACGCATCGAGTGCTCGGCGGTGGCATCGTCGGCACGAATGCCGGCGACCTGATCGCGGAGGTCGGACTCGCGATCGAGATGGGAGCGGACGCCGCCGACATCGGATTGACCATTCATGCGCACCCCACCTTGTCCGAGACGGTTGCGTTCTCGGCCGAGGCGTTCGAGGGAACGCTCACGGATCTCTACATTCCCAAGCGGTGAGTCGGCTCAGAGGGAGCCCATGCAATTTTTGACGTAGGCGGTGCGCTGCGCGCCCACCAGGCGCTTGTGCTTCGCATCCTTGAGGCAGGCGGTGCGCCTGGCGTGTCTTGCCGGCGCGATGTTGTCGATCGGTGCCGTGGGCGCCGGTGCCGCGACGGGGTTCTGGGCGGAAGCCGGCGCAGCGCCCGATGCAGCGGCGGACGAATTGGTGGCCGACGTGGCTGCACTGCCGCCGCGTGCTGCGGTAGCGATCAACCAGCCGCCGACGACTGCGGCGAACGCGAGGCAGACAAGGACTGCCGGTGCAAAGGAGCGCATGAGTGACCCTCGGGGCTGACCTCAAGGCATGGCCGCGGCCGGCCGATGCTTGAGTCGTGATGGCGGCCAGAATAGCGTCGAGGACTCTGCGCGCCGATGACGCGCGCATGAAACTTGCTTAACTTTGTGCTAGCCGCCGCGCGCGAGCCTGAGCCGGGCGAGCTCCAAGTATCGACTCTCATCCGGTGCACGGCCGCTGCGCTGCGCTTCCCAGAGCGTTTCGGCCAGCGATTCCATGAGCGCGTGCTCGGCCTCGTGGGCATCGCCCAGCCGGGTCTTCAGGGAGTCGAGCAGCGCTCGCACGCCCGGCGGCCGGTCGATCGAGACCTGCTCTCGTACGGCAAGGTGCAATCCCATATGTAAAAAAGGATTCTCCTGCGCGTCGCCGGAAGTGGGCTCGAAGACCATCGCGGCGTGGGAGTCCTGCACCAGCGAGTGGTATTCCGGATGCAGCTCGAGCACATCGGCAATGAGCGCCTCGAGCGGCGTCAACGGCGAGCGGGCAAGGTGCTTTCGCCAAGCTTCAGCATAGCTCTGGCGCAGCTGGTCCCGGCTGTAGGCGCCGAACGGGGGCGGCGCATCGCCGGCGCTCAAGAGCGCATCCGGGCTCGAGGGCCTATCGCGGCTCGAGGGCGTATCCCGGCGCTCAAGCGGGCGCCGCCCGGGTCTTGTGGCGGTATTCGCACAGGTCTTCGATGACGCATTGCGGGCAGGCGGGCCGGCGCGCGGTACACACGTAGCGCCCGTGCAGAACCAGCCAATGATGGGCATCTTTCAGAAATTCGGCCGGCACGAATTTCATGAGCTTGTCCTCCACCGCACGCACGTTCTTGCCCGGCGCGAGGCCGGTTCTGTTGGCGACGCGGAAAATGTGTGTGTCGACGGCCATGGTGGACTCGCCGAACGCCGTGTTCAAGACCACGTTGGCGGTCTTTCGGCCCACGCCCGGCAGCCGCTCGAGCGCCTCCCGGCTGCGCGGGACCTCGCCCGCGTGCTCCGACACGAGGGCCTGGCAGGTCGCGATGATGTTCTTTGCCTTGCTGTTGTAGAGCCCGATCGATTTGATGTGCGGGGTGATGCCGGCGACGCCGAGCGCGAGCATCGAGACCGGCGTGTTCGCGACCCGGTACAGCTCGGCCGTCGCCTTGTTCACGCTCCTGTCCGTCGCCTGCGCCGACAGAATCACCGCGATCAGAAGCTCGAACGGGGTGCGAAAGTGGAGCTCGGTGCGCGGCGCCGGATTGTGCTCCCGCAGCCGCTCGAAAATCGCGCGTCGCTTCTGGGGATTCACGGTGTCCGGATCATGGCCGGGTATCGGCCACGCGTGCGCCGGCCGACGCCTTGAGCGCCTCCAATTCCCTGCGGCGCTGTTGCGCGCGCCGCTCCAGCCGCTCAACGTGCGCCAGGTAACGATCGCGGTTGCGCGCCGGCTGGTCGATGGCCGGGACAGGCCCGGGCCGCATCTCGATGCAATCGACCGGACACGGCGGAAGGCATAGCTCACAGCCGGTACAGCGTTCGGCGAGCACCGTATGCAGATATTTGGGCGCTCCGACGATGGCGTCGACCGGGCAGGGCGCCAGACAGCGAGCGCAGCCGATGCAACGTTCCTCATCGATCCACGCCACACGCGGCGGCGATTCGACTCCGTTCGCCGGATTCAGCGGCTTCGGCTCGCGTCCGAGGAGCGCGGCCAGTGCCCGAATGGTGGCGGCGCCCCCAGGCGGGCATTGATTGATGTCCGCCTCACCGCGGGCGATGGCCGAGGCATAGGGGCTGCAGCCCGCGTAGCCGCAGCGCGTGCATTGCGTCTGCGGCAGCAACGCATCGATGCGGCCGCTCAACGATCCGGTGCATGCCTCATCCGAACCCATGGCTCACTTGACCCGCATGCCGGGCGCCGCGCCCGTATCCGGCGAAAGCACGAAGATGTCGGTGCCGCCCGGTCCCGCAGCGAGCATCATGCCCTCGGAAGTACCGAAGCGCATCTTGCGCGGCTGCAGATTGGCGACCACGACGATGAGCCGCCCGACCAGGGTCTTGGGATCGTAGGCGGAACGGATGCCGGCGAATATCTGACGCTCGCCGAGTTCGCCCACGTCGAGGCGCAGCTTCAAGAGCTTGTCGGCGCCGGTGATCACGTCGGCCTCGAGCACTTTCGCGACACGCAGGTCGACGCGCAGGAACTCCTCGATGGAAATGGGGCCCGCGGTGGCAGTGGCAGTGGCAGTGGCAGT
>DATAYO010000024.1:0-22945 GCA_036272515.1 Steroidobacteraceae bacterium
CGCCGTGAAGCGGCCGTTCGCTGCGGGCGGTACTCTATACATTGGTTTCCACTTCGATCCGATGGAAAATTGATTCACCTGCGACAAGCTGGTGAGGAGTGCAGGATGCCTTATAGCAGTTATGTTGCGATCCAGATCGCTGCGACAACTGGATTTGCCGTTGCCACGTTTCCAGTCGGAAGGCCATTCATCTACCGCATTTTATTTTTGTCGGTCCTCAGTCTAGTGGCGACGTCAGCGTGCGCTGGGGATTACAAAACCCCATCGAACCGCGCGCTCCAACCAGGGGATCCAAACTATCCGACAATAAATTCCTCGCCGGCGCAGATCGTTCAGTTCACCGCGACTGTCCCAGAGGGGCTTTCTGCAGAATTTCACCTTATCTACAACGTGGAAGTGCAGCAGGATCAGGCTAGCCCGAACAAATTTACGAGCCCGTCGGGTTGCGGGTGGACCCGGCAGACGCCGTTCTACATCGATCTGCCTTTAAGTTTGGAAAAATCAGGGGATACCTACACAGGCCGTTTTTCTCCCGATTACTTTCTTCCATCGGCATGCAAGTGGCATTTATATGCTATGACCTCACCCATTGTGAGGCCAGCGGTCATTTTCTATGTTCACTCGTTATATACGAACTCGCGTCCCTTGCCGACAGTGGATTTAACCACTAACGCAATCCACATTTGGTGTACGCGGAACGGGAAAGAGCAACCACGGCAGTCTTCGGCTCCGAGCGAACGTATCGACTGCGTCGATCTCCCAATGATCAGCATGTTCATTGACCTACCGCCTGGCCTCTTTGCATCCGTTTCCCCAAATCAAAGAAAGTGGGACCACAATATGACTCAGTATTTGAGGTCTCTCGCGGTGGAATTTCACGACTTGGATGTGCTGATACCCGCGTACCTCCAAAGCCATCAAACTACGGGATCCAAGACGTTTTGAGTCGCGCGCGGACGATCCGTCCGTAGAAAATGGGGAAAGACATATTCGGTCATCGGTGAGCGGCGGCTTCGGGCACAGCAGGGACATCGAGGTCGTTTCCCGCGGGGGCTTGCCCTCGACGTGCGGTCGACCTGCTCGGCTTCGGTGCCGACAAGAAGAAGCGTTCCGATGTATGTATCTATAGGAAGTTTATCCACAGTCGATAACTTTGCAAACACCGATATTATCGGTCCATGAATCCTGTGCGCGACCCTTTTGCTCCGGGCGCCGGCACTCCGGGAAACACATGGCGATAACCGGCGAGTGCCTCGGGTGTGACGCGGGTCCAATGCAATCCATGCTACGCGCAAGGCATCACACAAGGTTGGCTGGGTCTTGGCGAGCTTTGGCGGGACGTGGAGCGGGTGATGGGAATCGAACCCACGTTAGTAGCTTGGGAAGCTACAGTTCTACCATTGAACTACACCCGCGGCGGGTCGTGAGAGTTTACGGTTCCGGGCGGGCTCCCGGCAAATGCATTTCGCGCTCCATGCGAACGTGCTCGCGCTGCGCAACGGTCGTAGACTGATGGGTTGGCGCGGCGCTCCCCGCCGATCATCGAGGTATCCTGATGTCCGGTTTCCGAATGATCCTGTTCGGGCTGCGAGTGGTGTTGCGCGGCTTGTTGCTGCCGCCGGGCGGTCCGCTGCTGATCGGCATCGCCGGCCTGTTGATCTGGCGGCGGCGCGCTCGGCTGGGCATCGCCCTGTGTACGGTCTCCATTGCCAGTCTCTGGCTGCTGTCCACGCCGTTGGTGGCGGATCACATCGCGATCGCGGCCCAGGGCTATCCCGCCATCGATCCGGCGCATCTCGCTGCGCTCCGGGACCGGGCGGGAGCGATCGTGGTCCTCGGAGGCGGCTTTCGGCGCAACGCGCCCGAGACGGGCGCCGATGCGCCGAGTCCCGCCGCGGACTTGCGGCTGATCGAGGCCGCCCGGGTGGCGCGCGCCACGCGCCTTCCCGTGCTGGTCTCGGGTAGCCGGAGAGAAACCGCCGCCATGAAGCGTTTCATGGAGGAGAGCCTCGGCGTGCCGGTTCGCTGGGTCGAGGACCAATCCAGTACCACGCGCGAGAATGCGCAATTCTCGGCGCGCATGCTCAAGCCTTTGGGAATCGATCGGGTCGTCCTGGTCACCACGGGCACGCACATGACGCGCGCCGCCGGCGACTTCAGCGCTGCGGGCTTCACGGTGATCGCGGCGCCCGCGGGCATGGTGACCCGCGATGAGATCGGCGTGCTCGGGTTCGTGCCGTCGCCGGAGGCACTCTCCCGGTCCCAGACGGCGCTCTATGAATGGGCGGGTCGGTTCGTGCATCAATTCGTGTGAAGGCCGCGGCTACGGCGCCGGCGACTCGCCGGTCGCTTCGATTTCCACCAGCAGCTCCCGGCGGCAGACGTCCGCCTGCAAATAGAGGATCGGCGCGGCCGGCCGCAAGCTCTCCGACAGGGCGCTCTCGATGGCCTCGAGGTCTCGCGGCCGGCGCACGTAGACTTTGAGCTTGAGCCGGTCCAGCGAGTAGCGCGATGCGCCCACGACTCGGTTGGCCTCCGCCAGCAACGCTTCGAGGTTGGCAAGCGTTTCGTGGGTCTGCGCGCGCACATCGCCGTGATGCATGGTTTCGTAACCGACGATGCTCGCCGTACCCGACACGAACAGGTTGGTGCCCGACGACTCGCTCAGCACGCATGCACGCGAGAAGCTCGGGCTGTGGGTGCCGAACTTCGGCGGATAGCGATAGGCGCTCGTCTGGCGCGGATTCTCGATCATCTTCGGAGCTTCGCGAGCGGCGATGAAATAGATCGAGATGGGGCTTCCCGGCGGCGATCCGAGCGCGCATGCGGCCGGCACACTCTCCTCCGTCGGCCGTCCGACGCTGCGGAACGCGGCCTGTCGCGCGGTGTTGAAGCTTCGGTAGCGCTCGTCGCCGCCGTCCTCGCGAGTGATCTCCGGCAGATAGTTCCACACCCGGATCAGGTGTCGATGACCGGTCCGCTCGAGCAGCTCGAAGATATCGCGGTAGGCCACGATGGTGGCCTGCGAGAGCTCGAATGACGTCTCCTCGAGGCTCAGAGCACCGAACAGGAACTCGTCGCAAAAGCGGTAATGCACGCGGCCGTATCTCTGCGATCCGCGCGCCGACGGGTGGTGCGATGGGCCGCCCGCCGCCGGGGTATCGGCGCCGCGCCGCTCCACTCGCCAGAGCTCGCACAGCGTGCCGGCCGCCGACCCGAGCGCAGGGGTCATGCTGGCGGCGACCGGGATATCGAGGACATCGATGGGTGGCGGCCGGGAGAAACCGGCCACTCCCAGCACATTACTCCACCACGACGCGGACCGGCCCGCGATCTCGTCCAACGCAACGTAATCCAGCTTCAATTCCACCGTACCCATGTACGGCAGTCTACCGCCAGTTCAAAATGCGATGTAGGGTCCCGTCCCGACGGAGGTCGCCGCGCCTTCGATGGCGGTGGCGACGCGACGGCCGTAGAAAAACGGCAGGCCCCAATCGAAGCTCGAGCTGCTGGCCGGGTTGGTGCCGGCGAGGCCGGGATATGCCGTGACCGAGTTGCTCACCGAATTCGCGCTCGCCACCAGGAAGTTCGCGTTCACGGTCGAGTTGTTCGCGAGCACGAAGGCGGCCGTCAAGGTCTCAGGGCTCGCCGGGCAGTAGAAAGTCGAGGGCGCGTTGCCCGAGCTCGGACACAGCGGCGGGTTCGTATCGTTGGTCGGCAAGTTGAAGAAAGTTCCGTTCGACCCGGAGTCGACGAAGCTCTCGGCCAGGGTCTGGCCTTGGAACACCGTGGTCACATCGCCGGTGGCGGAGGAGACGGGCACCACGGTTTCGCTGCCCGACATGTTATTCGACTCGGTATCGATGCCGAAAATCAGCGACCCCGTGACGCTCGCGGCGCCGGTCGATGCGACCGAGGGCATCGTAATGATGGTACCGTTCTTATCCGTGGTGAACAGGGTGACCGGATTCTGGACCTGGGCGGCGAGCGGCACGAAGGTGCCCTGGCACAGGATCGAGGTGGAGCACGAGTAATACTTGACAGGCTCCGGGATGTTGTCCACGCAGAAGCTGCCGCAATCCTGCGCGAACGGTCCGATGCCGAGAATGCCGTTGGCGCCGAAACTGGTGACCGTATTCTCGGCGTTGGGATTGACGCTCGTGCAGTCGGTCGGGACACTCGGGTAGCGCGAATCGCCGATCAGCTGAACCGGCACGGAGGTGGCCGACTCTGCCGATATCTGCAAGTCCACCAGAGCCACGGGGCCCCAGCTGTAACCGTCGACGAACTCCGTACACTCGACCAGTCCGCCGCCGCCCGTGGCCGGCGCCACCGGCAAGCTCAAGGTCACCGCCTGCGACAGCAGTCGCAAGCCATAAGAGCCGGTGTCGACCTGGATGTTGTCGATGGTCTGGCAGGTGCTGGTGCCCGGTACGCATACCGTCACCGACGTATACAGCGTATTGATCGCATTCACGCCGGACGGACCGGCGCCCACCGTGACGCTGACGACGTTGTCCGCCGGGGTGACCGATCCGCCGCCGCCGCTCGGCGACCCCCCGCCAATCGAGTTGCCGCCGCCGCAGGACATTACCGCCAGACACAGACCGAACGCCAATGCGCGCAGCGTAGGCGACAGCAATGAATTCACTGTAAGTCTCCGACCGACACGCCGCTCGGAATCTTCTGGGGCAGGTAAGCGATACCGTGATGGGCGCGCATGTGGCCGCCCGACACGACCACCAGATCGGGCTGCCGAACCTCCAGATGCTTGCGATTGCCGTGCGGCGTCCCCGCCTCGGCCGCGTACTCATCGAAGTAGGCGCCGAGCGTCTGTCTCAGGTTCGGGATGAACGGACCGTTCCAGCTGACCGCGAACACGTTGCCGTCGTTACCGACGTATTCGCGGATCAGGGTGCCGGAGGGAAGCTGCATCTCATGGACCCGGTAGGTACCGTAGCTCGATTGCTTGATCGAAGCCCGGCTCAGCTGGGGTTCAGCCGTGATGGAGGTTTCCGGCTCGCCGAGCGTGGCGCATGCCAGCGACGACCACAGCGCACCGAGGATGAGTGTGCCGGACAACCAACCGAGTCTTCGTTCCATATGCAGTCGCATGAATGCCTTGTACGCCATTTGGAGCAATTTTCCGCTGTTTGGTTCACGGAAAGCACGCTGTCGTTTGTGGGAGACAGCGGCGCGCCGGACCGCTACCATTCACGCTGCGGGCACGGCGCACTCTATACACTTCTTGACCCTGCCATGGTGCAAAATCAATGACTATGCAACCCATCATCCGGGCCGGACTCTCGGCGGCAGCCGTCATATTGGCCATGAGCGCCTGCCATGTCGGCGGCGGCTACACCGTCGGCGGCACGGTGACCGGCGTGCGAGGCACGGGCCTCGTGATTCAGGACAACTCCGGAAACGATCTGGCCATCTCCGCAAGCGGCACCTTTGCCTTTTCATCGGGAATCGATCAGGGCGGCGCTTACTCGGTCACGGTCAAGACGCAGCCGTCGAATCCGGCGCAAACCTGTGTGGTGCACAACGGCTCCGGCACCATCGGCACCGCTGACATCGATAACGTGATCGTCAGCTGCTCGCAGGCCGGGCGCTATGCGTACGTACCGAATGCGGCATCGAACACCATCTCGGCCTATTCCATCAATGCGTCGACGGGTGCGCTCACGCCGATCGCGGGCTCGCCGTTCGCCTCCAGCGGAACCACGCCGGTGGCCGCGGTGGTCGATCCGAACGGTGCCTATTTGTACGTGGCGGACAACGGCTCCAACACCGTCTCGGTCTACGCCATCGACGACAGCACGGGCGCTCTTTCCGCGGTGGGAGAATCGATCGACGCGGGCAGCGGTCCGTTTGCGGTGCTGGTCGAGCCTTCCAATCAATTCCTGTATGTGGCCGACAAGACCGCCAACGCAGTGTCGGTGTTCCAGATCCAGGGCGGCGGGGCGCTGGCCGCGATCATCGGCTCGCCGTTCGCCGTGGGCGACGAGCCCACGTCATTGAAGACCGATCCGGGCGGCAACTTTCTTTACGTCAGCGACTATGGGAGCGGGACGGTCGCTGCATTCTCCATCGAACCGAACGGCGGTTCTCTGGCCCCCATCGGCGGCTCGCCGTTCGGCGCGGGCACGGGAGCGCTGTCGGTCGCGATCGACCCGACCGGCACCTTCGCCTATGTCGCCAACGAAACGGCCAAGACGATCTCGCTCTATTCCCTCAACAGCGGGACCGGGAGCCTCGCGCCGCTTTCCGGATCTCCGATGTCCTCGGGGTCCAGCCCGGAGTCGCTCGCGGTGGACCCGACGGGTCGATTCCTGCTGGCGGCCAATGTGACGGCGGCCAACGAGATCACGAGCTATACCATCACACCCTCGAGCGGCGCGTTGACCGCGGTATCGACCGCCGCTGCGGGCTCGTTCCCGTTGAGCGTGGTCATCGATCCGGCCGGACAATTCGCTTACGCGGCGAACGAGCTCTCCGGCAATGTCTCGGTGTACACCTTGAATTCGACCACGGGTGCGCTGACGCAGGTCGGCGGCTCGCCGTTCGCGGCCGGCGCCGACGCGCGCGCGGTAGCCATCGATTGAGGAGCGAGGGGCGCCGATGCCCGGCCGCCGAGGGCGACACGAGGGATCTGTGGAGCGGGTCGCGCGCCACGCCGAATGAGCGGCTACACTCTCGCCGGTGAGCATCCCCGCAACGAGCCCAGCAACCGCATCGGCGCACCTTGGATTGACTGCTCGGCTCGGCTTGATCGTGGCTGTGCTGGCGGTGGAAACCGTGCTCGCCAGCTACTGCATTCAGCTCTCCCCGCTGAATTCACTCTCGGTCACCGCCGAGATCATCCACACCATCCAGCACTGGCTGTTCAGGTTCATGATCGCCTACGGCATCACGCTCGCGATGCTCTCCTACCTGCGAACGGGCGTGTACGCCGCGGCGGCGGCCGCCGCGGAGAACGCACCGCTACGGTGGGGCTGGGCCGGCGTGCACATCGTGCTGCTCGTCCCGTTCATCTATCTCTCCTTGCAGCTCTACGCCACTTCCCCGGCGATGCCGTTTGCGCTCCTCGCCCCCGCCTGGCACCTCTGTGCGCTCGCCGGGAGCCTGGCGCTGTTCGCGTTCATGGCGCCGCTCGCGGTGTGGAGGAATGTCCTGCGCCAGACGCAGCCCCTGCCGCTCTTTGCGGTCCTTCCGGCCGCCGCCGCGGTGGCGGCCATCCGCGCTAGTCAGCTGCTTTGGGGACCCGCCGCCCGGGTCACCTTCCGCATCGTCAAGGGGCTGCTGCATCCGCTGCTGCCGCAGCTGCAGAGCGATCCCGCGACTCTGGTCATCGGCACCAGCCGTTTCGCCGTACAAATCGCCGAAGTCTGCTCGGGCCTGGAGGGCATCGGACTGCTGCTCGCCTTCTGCGCGGGATGGCTCTGGCTGTTTCGCCGTGACTACTACTTCCCGCGCGCGCTGCTGATCGTACCGCTCGGGGTGCTGGTGATCTTTCTGCTGAATGCCGTGCGCATCGCGGCGCTGGTGCTGATCGGCAATGCTGGCTACGACCGGGTGGCGATACTCGGCTTTCACTCGCAGGCCGGCTGGATCGCATTCAACCTCACCGCATTCGGCATCGCCATCGTGGCCCACCGCACGCCGTGGGTGAGCCGTGCGGCGCGGCGCGCTGCCGGCCCCGCCGCACGGGCCGGCGCGGTGAAATCCGGCGCCGCGAATCCCACCGCCGCGTTCCTGATGCCGCTGCTCGTGATCCTTGCGGCGGGCATGATCTCGCACGCCGTCTCGGCGGATTTCGAATTTCCATATCCGCTGCGGCTCGTGGCCGCGCTCGCGGCGTTGTGGCTGTACCGCAGGAGCTACGCCGATCTCAACTGGCGCTGCACCTGGCGCGCACCCGCCGTCGGCGCGCTGGTGTTCCTGCTCTGGGTGGCCTCGGCCGCCGTCCTCACCCGCCCGGCCGGGACGCCGTCCGCCCTGCGGGCGCTGTCCGGCCCGCTGTCCGCGACCTGGATCGCCTGCCGCATCCTGGCCGCGGTATTCACCGTGCCGATCGCCGAGGAGCTCGCCTACCGCGGCTATCTGCTCCGGCGCCTGATCGGGCCGCACTTCGAGTCGATCCCCCTGTCGGCCGCGCGATGGCCGGCGCTCGCGGTAAGCTCAGCGGCGTTCGGAATCATGCACGGGGCCCTGTGGCTGCCGGGTATGATCGCGGGTTTCGCCTACGGCGCTCTCGCCGTAGGCACCAACCGACTGGGCGAATCGATCGCTGCCCATGGCACTACGAACGCGCTGCTGGCAGTCTATGTGCTGGCATTCGATCAGTGGCAGCTGTGGTGAACGAGTCCGCCGGAGGAATGACGGGATGAGCATCAGCGACGTGACGGCGGGCGAACGGCTCCCGGGGGAATTCAACGTGATCGTCGAGATTCCGATGAACGCCGATCCCATCAAGTACGAGGTCGACAAGAATTCGGGCGCCCTGTTCGTGGACCGCTTCATGATGACCGCGATGCATTACCCGGCCAATTACGGCTATATCCCGCAGACCCTCTCCGAGGACGACGATCCCGTGGACGTGCTGGTCCACACGCCCTTCCCGCTGCTGCCGGGGGTCGTGGTGCGTTGCCGGGCGCTCGGCTTGCTGCGCATGGAGGATGAGTCGGGCGGCGACGCCAAGGTTCTGGCGGTTCCGTCGGACGACATCTGTCCGCTGTTCATTTACTGGAAATCGGTGGAGGACGTCCCCGACGCGCGGCTCAAGCAGATTCAGCATTTCTTCGAGCACTACAAGGACCTCGAGCCGGGCAAATGGGTGCGCGTGGTCGGGTGGTCCGGCGTCGAGGCCGCGCACCGCGAGATCCTGGGCGGCGTCGAGCGCCACGCCGCGGTAAAAATGCGACCAACCCCGCGCTGAGCGGACGCCGCCGCCGCGGGGTTGGCCGCGCGCCTTTCAACCGTGCCTCGATGCCGCCGCGTGAATCGCCGCGAGGCGCGGGTCGTTGACTTGCAGGACCGCCCGCGCGATCGCCTGATCGCGGCAATGCCGGACCTCGCCGGTCACCATGATGCGGCCGGCGCTGAGCGGGCAAACCTGTTCCGCGGCCGCGACGATCCGGCGGTACAGAATGCGCGCGCCGGCATCCGTCTGCACGCTGTCCGGGCGGTACTTGACGATCACCGCCGGCGCATCGTTGTCGGGCGTGGCGGCGCTTGCGGCGCCCATGGCGGTGGCGCTGACGATCCCGCAGAGAATCATTGCGAGGGTGATCTTGGGACGGGACACGCGCAGCAGATGCTCCGCCGGGGCCTGTACGATCGTTGAGAGAGTCATGACGGGGTCTCCTTGGGGGTGATTGCCGACGCGGATATGAAACGCCCGCAGGGCTGCGCTGGTCTGCATCCCGCCATCGAGGTCGTCCCTGCCGGTGACGGATTCGTCCCCTCCCCTCGCCTCACCCGCCTGCACGCGGACCCGCTATTGCGTTAGGCTGCAGCCATGGGTGGGAACGCCGACATCCCGACGGTACGCCCGGCGGTGCAACACTCCGCGGAGGGCTTGAGCCGCCGTCAGTTCTTCACGCTCGTGTGCCTGTTCTGGGCCTACGTCGCGCTGTCGAACGTGCTCTACGCCTACGGCATGCGCACCGGCATCGCCAAGATCTCGGACCTCGCCGTGTTCGCACCGTGGGATGCGCGGGTCATACAGCATGTGCTGCTGCTGCCGCTGGTCATGCTCTGCTACCAGGCCTCCCTCAAGATCCAGTGGCGCCCGCTGTTCATTGCGGTGCCGCTGCAGATCGTGCTCTGCGCGGCGTTTGCGGCGCTCGCCTACCCTGCGATGATCGCGGGGGAATACCTCACCGGCGCTTCGTACCAACACCATTCCGGCGCCATGGACGAGAGCAACCCCTTCGCCGATCCGATGGTCTGGTCGCTGTGGCTCGCGAGCTTCGTGAGCTTCGTTCCGACCTACGGCTTCGGCCTCGCGCTGGTGACCGGCGCATCGCTCTACACGCGATTTCGCAATCTGGAATTTCAGCGCACCGCCCTCGAGCGCGCATGGAGCACCGCGCGCCTGTCGGCGCTGCGCATGCAGCTCTCGCCGCACACGCTCTTCAATCTGCTGCATACCATTCGCGGTCACATCGAGTGGGACCCGAAAACCGCCCAGACCATGGTGGTGCAGCTCGGCGATCTGCTGCGCCGGCTGCTGAACGCCGGTGAGCGCGATTTCTCGCGGCTCGCCGATGAATTGCAGTTCGTACGGCTCTACCTGGAGCTGCAGCAGAGGCGCTTCGCCGATCGTCTCGCCATCCATCTACCGCCCGCGCAGGACATCATCGATGCCTGGGTGCCGAGCTTGATCTTGCAGCCGCTGGTCGAGAATGCCGTGGTTCACGGCCTCGCCGGCCATCAGGGCCCGGTCGAGGTGCACCTGGAGGCAAACACCTCGGACGAGGTCCTCGTTTTGCGGGTCGCCAACACCATCGCCCCCGGCGCGATGGCGGAACGCGAGGGCATCGGCCTCAACAACGTGCGCGAGCGGCTGGCCGTCCAGTTCCAGGGTCGCGCCCAGCTGCTCGCGGGGCCGGCCGGCAATCAGTGGGTCAGCGAGATCAGGCTGCCGTGGATCCACGCCGCGCCGGATCGGCGCGGCGCCCCGCGCATCTCCTCGCGGGAGGCCGCGTGATGAACGTCATCATCGTCGATGACGAGCAGGCCGGCCGGCGCACGTTGCGCGAGCTCTGCGAGGCCGAGGGCGATTTGCAGGTGATCGGCGAGTACGGCGATCCGCAGCTCGCGCTCGAGGAAATTCGCGTCCGCCGGCCGCAGCTCCTGTTTCTCGACATCCAGATGGATCCGTTGAACGGCATCGATCTCGCCCGGGCACTCGATCCCGGGCAACTTCCGTCGCTGGTGTTCGTGACGGCGTACGACAGCTACGCGCTCGAGGCGTTCGAGGTATGCGCGGTGGATTATCTGCTGAAGCCCTTCGATCAGGAGCGCTTCAAGAAAACCCTCGCGCGCGTGCGCCCGCGACACTCGCGGAGTGACCCGGACGAGCGCCAGGCGCTGCTCGCAGGGCTGCTCACACAGCTCGAGCGCGCGCGCGCCATACCCGGGGAGCGCCCGCGGCTGCTCGCCGAGCTCCACGGCCGGCTGCACGTCATCGACGCGACTCAGGTGGAGATGATCGAGGCGGACCGCAACTATGTCACCATCCACGTCGGGCGGGACTGCTTCCACGCCCGCAGCACCTTGGGTCACGCCGAGCAGACGCTGCGCTCGCAGCCCATGCTCCGGATCAGCCGCTCCTGCCTCGTCAACATGAACCATCTGCGCGAGGTGAACCGCACGCTGCGCGGCGATTTCATCCTGGTGCTCGCCGGCGGCGCCACCGTGACGAGCAGCGAGGGCTTCCGCGCCAAGGTCAAGGACTACCTCGCGACCCTGCGCATCGCGCCCTAAAGAAGCTCCTCCGGCGCGAAGGGCGCGAGCAGCCTCCATTCGGTGCGCTGCCATCGCGTCGTGTCCGGCTCGCGGTGCCAGACACGCTCGGTGTCGCCCGCCCCGAAGGACCACAGGAGGTGGCCGCGCGGATCGAGCGAGAGCTTGTAGCTGCCGTCGGCGACGATGTCATCGAACAAGCCCGTCACCTGCAGCGCAATCTCGGGGCTGCGCATCACCAGTCCGAGCTCCGAGTTGAAGCGCGCCGACCGTCGGTCCATGTTCAATGACCCGATGAAGACGGTCCGCTGATCGATGACCAGGGCCTTGGCATGCAGCATCGCATTCGATGTCTTGAACGGATGGAAGCGCGGACGCTTCTGCCCGAGCTTCGGCCGCACCTCGTACAGCTCGACGCCCATCTTAAGCAGTGCCACCCGATAGCGGGCATAGCCGTTATACACCAGCGGCGCATCGGTGGAGGCCAGGGAGTTGGTGAGGATGCGGATGTGTACGCCGCGCTCGACCAGCGTGCGCATCAGCGCCACGCCTTCCGCGCCGGGGACAAAGTAGGGCGAGATCACCAGCACCTCGTGCTGCGCCGAGCGCATCAGCGCGGCGATGTTGTTGGCGATCGTGACTTCCTCGTCCGGCGAGGTATCGCTCGCGATCTTTGCGGGCCCATCCGCGAGCACCGTGGCCGGCACCCAATCGAGCCTCAGCCGGCGGGCGTCGAGCTCGCGCTCGAGCCAGTCCGCGGAATCGTCGGACACCACCGGCGGGGTCGGATCGACGGCGGTGTCGGGGGCCACGGCGTCGGAGGCCAGCGAGGAGAGCGGGTAGGCGTACTTGCTGTTCCAGAATGCATCGAACGACGAGGATAATTGCCTCACGACCGGTCCGGCCACCACCACATCGAGATCGATGAAATTGCTGCGCTTGTCGAGGGTGAAGTACTCGTCGCCGATATTGCGCCCGCCGGTGATGGCGATCTCGTTGTCCGCCACGAACAGCTTGTTGTGCATGCGGTGGTTGATTCTCGCAATGTCCGAGATCGAGGTGAGAATGCGGCTCCAGGTGGCGGAGCGTCCGCCCGGGAAGGGATTGAACACGCGCACTTCGATGTCGGGGTGATGGCTCAGGTGCAGGAAGCGCCGGTCCTCGCCGGCGGTGTTGAGATCGTCCACCAGCACCCGCACGCGCACGCCCCGGTCGGCGGCCTTGCGCACGTGCTCGAACAGGATGCGGGCGGATTCGTCCTGATGAATGATGTAGTACTGGATGTCGAGGGTGCGCTCGGCATGGTCGGCCAGGGCGATCAGGCTGTCGAAGGCCTCCTCGCCCGAGGCGAGCAAGCGCACGCCCGACAGCTTCTTGCCGTCGTCCTCACTCGCGTCCACCACGCGTGCGAGCGCGGTATCCTGAGGCAAGAGCAGCGAATAGCTGGGACGCTTCTTGACGTGCTGCGGCAGACCCGCGCATCCCGCGAGGATCAGGATCGCGACCGTCAGCCAGGTTCTGCGCATCCAGCGATGATATCAGGCAGACTTGCGCCCCATGCATGCTCAACGTCGCATCAAGAGCTACGTCCTGCGCGCCGGCCGGGTCACCCCGGCGCAGGAGCGCGCTCTTCAGGACCTGTGGCCCACGTTCGGGTTCGGATTCGACGGGCGGATGCTCGACCTCGACCGCCTGTACGGGCGCTCCGCTCCGCGCTGCCTGGAGATCGGGTTCGGCGCGGGCGAGGTGATCGGAGCCCTGGCCCAGGCGCATCCCGAGAAGGACTACTTAGGTGTAGAGGTGCATCGCCCGGGGGTGGGCCGGCTGCTGCTGCGCGCTCACGAGGCCCGGCTGTCCAACCTGCGCGTCGTCTGCCACGACGCCGTGGAGGTCTTGAGGGAGGGCATCCCCGATCTGTCGTTCGATGAGATCCTGATTTTCTTTCCCGATCCCTGGCACAAGAAGCGCCACCACAAGCGGCGCTTGATCGATGCCGCCTTCGTCGAGCTGCTGGCCGGCAAGCTCCGCGCGGCGGGCGTGCTGCGCCTCGCCACCGATTGGCAGGAGTACGCGGAGCAGATGCTGGCGGTGTGCAACGCCTGCGCCGGCCTGGTCTCGCAGAGTCCCGACGGCACTTACGTATCGAGACCCGGGTTTCGGCCGCCGACTCGATTCGAGCGCCGTGGGGAGCGCCTCGGGCACGGCGTCTGGGACCTCGCCTATGTCAAAGGAAGCTTCCCCGAATCCCATCGGTGATGAACTGTACCGCGAGTGCCGCGAGCACCACCCCGGACAGACGATTCATCACGGCCGCGCCGGTCACGCCGAGCACGACCATCAGCCGCGACGCCGCCAGCATCAGCGCCAGGCACACCAGGATGACGAGTGCGACCACCCCTAAGAATCCGGCGAACAGCACGGGTTTCCCCCAGACCTCGCCCGCCGTCAACAAAATGGTCGCCAGCGCGCCGGGCCCGGCGATGAACGGGAATGCCAGCGGGAATACCGAGATGTCCTCCCGCTTGAGCGACTCTTCATGCTCCGGCGTGGTCGATCGAGTCCCCGAGGTCCGGGCAAACACCATCTCCAGGGAGATCAAGAAGAGCAGCGAGCCTCCGGCGATCCGGAAGGAATCGAGGGAAATTCCCATGATGCGGAGAAACTTCGCGCCGACGAGCGCGAACAGGGTGCAGATGCCGAGCGAGATCGCGGCGGCCTTGCACGCCATCAGCCGTTTGTAAGCCTCGCTCGCGCCCTCCGTCAGACCCGCGAACAACGGGATCAGGGAGATGGGCTCGACCACGACGAAAAACACCACGAAGAATTTTATGAGTTGTTCGGTCAAGTTGTTGCTTCGCGCAAAATTTTCCGATTGCGCGAAGGTTTCTTTAAGAGTTGAATGCTGTTGAGCATAACCCACACGGAGCCGGCCCATGAACTTTGTGAAGCCGATCGTAGGTCAATGGTATCGGGGCAATACCAATGAGCTCTTCGAAGTGGTCGCCATCGATGACGGGGATGAGACCATCGAGATCCAATACTTCGACGGCACCGTCACCGAGATCGATTTCGATTGCTGGAATGAGCAGCTGCTCGATGAGCTCATCGACATGGCAGATGCGCCGGAGGATTGGTCGGGTGCCGTCGACGTGGAGTCGGAGGATCTGGACCGGGACTTCGAGGACAATGCCCGCACCGCCTGGTCGAGGCCGCAGGACCGCTCGCTTCGCCGCTGAGAGCCGCCCCTCGCTTCGCCGCTGAGAGCCCGCCCCTCGCTTCGCCGCTAAGACCGCCCCGCTTCGCCCCCTGAGAGCCGCCCGCTTCATCGCCTCGGCGCCTCGATTCGCCGCCATCGTAAAAACTAGGCTCGCGCGTTCGTGGCGTCCCGGGCCTCGAGCTGATTGATCCTGCTCCGAAGAATGATCAGCAACAGAAGGCCGGGCATGGCCGTCAAGAATGTGATGACGAAGAAATGTGCCCAGCCCACCGCCGCGACCACATATCCCGCCACCGAGCTGATGATGGTGCGCGGTACGGCCGCCAAGGCCGAGAGCAGCGCGTACTGCGTGGCGCTGTAACTCGCGCTGCACTGAGCCACCAGGAAGGCGATGAACGCCGCCTGACCCATGCCGCCGACCGAGGTGTCGACGCTCGTGGCGAGGACCAGCAGCCAGAGTTTTTTACCGGCCAGTGCCAGCCACATATAGAGCAGGTTGGTGAGCGCCTGGCCGATCCCTAAGACCAGCATGGAGCGGAACATGCCCCAGCGCAGGTAGACCCAGCCACCGACCGCCACGCCGAACATGGTCGACACGGTCATGTTGACCTTGCCCGCAATGGACAGCTCCTGCAGCGAGAAGCCGACCCCCTTGATCATGAACGCGCTGTACAGGCTGAGCGCGAACGCATCGCCGACCTTGTACAGGAGCACGAGCAACAAGAATCCCCAGGCGCCCGGCCGGTTCAACAGGTCGCGCAGCGGGTGAATGACCGCATCGGCCAGGGTCGCCGGCGGGCGGCCGGGAACTTCGGGCTCCGGCGCCCGTAAGGTCGCGAGAGTGGTCGCCAGCATGATGGCCGAGACCAGGAGGTACGCGAGCCGCCAGCCGAGATAGCCCGCGATCAGGATGAGGATCGCGCCCGCGAACATGGCGGCCGAGCGATAGCCGAAGGTCGCCGCCGCTGCCGCGAGCGCCCGCTCGGTGGGCGGAATCACATCGACGCGGTACGCATCGACCACGATGTCCTGCGAGGCGGACAGAAACGCGACGAGCAGCGCCACCGTGCCGAGCGAGGAAAGATCCCGGGCCGGCGATTCCAGCCCCAGGACCGCGATGGCGACGGCGAGCGCCAGCTGGTTGATGAGGATCCATCCGCGCCGGCGACCGAGGAGCGGCGGCAAATAGCGGTCCAGGAGCGGGGCCCAAAGGAACTTGAGGATGTAGGGAATGCCGACCAGCGCGAAGATCCCGATGGTCTTGATGTCGACGTGCTCGGAGGCGAGCCAGGCCTGCAAGGTCGAGCCGGTGAGATTGAACGGCAGCCCGGACGCGAAGCTCAGGAGCAGCACGGCCATCATGCGCTTGTCGCCCAACGCCTGTCTCAGCGTAGGCTTCCCGGTCGCCGTCAACTCCTCGGACTCGTATTCGACATGGCGCGCGATGATATCAGGCAACTCACTTGCACGCCGCCACCTGCCTTGCGAGACTGCCGCCCGTATGATCCTGCCCTATCAAAGCGCCTTCATCGAGCTGTGCACCCGTCTCGGCGTTTTGAAGTTCGGCAGCTTCCGGCTCAAGTCCGGGCGCGACAGTCCGTACTTTTTCAACGCCGGCCTGTTCAGCTCCGGGGCGGCCATCGCGGCGGTCGGCAAGGCCTATGCCGATGCCGTCGTGGCCTCCGATATCGCCTTCGACATGCTGTTCGGGCCGGCCTACAAAGGGATACCCCTGGTGACGGCGGCCGCCGCGGCGCTCGCCGAGCACCATGGCATCAATCTGCCGTTCGCCTTCAACCGCAAGGAGTCGAAGGACCATGGCGAGGGCGGTCACATCGTCGGCGGCCCGCTCTCAGGAAGGGTGCTGATCGTCGATGACGTGATCACGGCCGGCACGGCGATCCGGGAATCGATCGGCATCATCCGCGGGGCCGGCGCGCATCCGGCCGGGGTGCTGCTCGCCCTCGACCGGCAGGAGCGTGGGGCCGTGAGTCCGCTCTCAGCGGTGCAGGAGCTGCGCGAGCAATTCGCCCTGCCCGTGATCGCCGTGATCAGTCTCGCGGACCTGATGCAGCACATGCGCGCGCTGGGCCGCGAAGAAGAGCTCGCCCGGATGGAAGCCTATCGGGACCGGTATGGCCTCGCAGATTGAGCAATATGCCCTGGAAAACCCCGATATGGCGGCTCAAAATGCGGTCCCTGGCAGCGGGGGTATGGATTTGAGACAGCTAACCTGGGCGGTTTGTGCGTGGATTTCTCTGGGCTCGGTCGCGCTCGCCGCCGATACGTCCGGCAGCCGACGGAAGGTGTACGAATGGGTGGATGCGCAAGGCATCACTCACTACGGCGACCAGATCCCGCCCGAATACGCCGCCCAGGAGCATCGCGTCATCAACGGCCAGGGCATCGAGATCGAGCACACCGACGCGCAGAAGACCCCGGAACAGCTGGCGGAAGAAGACAAAAAGCGCCTCGACGCAGCGCAGCGGGCGAATCGCGACCGCAACCTCCTGAATACCTACGTCTCGGTCCAGGAGATCGAGCACCTGCGCGATCAGCGGCTGACGCTTCTGTCGGACCAGATCAAGGTGACGGGCCAGTTCCTCGACACGCTCAACAAGAAAATGGGCGGCCTGCGCCTCGCCAGCGCGCGTTTCAGGCCCTACAGCGAGGATCCTAACGCTCCGCCGATGTCCGACCAGATGGCCGAGGATCTGGTGCGCGTCGGCAGCGACATCCGTACCCAGGAAGACAACCTGCGCGAGAAGCGCTCGGAGGAGGCCGCGGTGAGCCGCCAATTCGAGAGCGACATCGCGCGCTTCAAAGAGCTCAAGGGCATCCATTGACATCGAAAACCCGAATCCTGCTGGGGGTCACCGGCGGGATTGCCGCCTACAAGAGTCCCGACCTGGTGCGCCGCCTGATCGAGCGCGGCGCCGAGGTCCAAGTGGTCATGACCGAGGCCGCTCAACGGTTCGTAAGCCCGATGACCTTCCAGGCCGTTTCCGGGCGCCCGGTACGCTCGAGCCTATGGGACGAGACGGCGGAGGCCGCCATGGGTCATATCGAGCTCGCCCGCTGGGCGCAGCTGGTGCTGGTCGCCCCCGCGAGCGCGGATTTCATCGCGCGCCTGGTGGGTGGCCGCGCGGATGATCTGCTCGCGACCGTGTGCCTCGCCACCGAGGCACCGGTGGTGATCGCGCCGGCCATGAATCGGGTGATGTGGGCCAACAAGGCGACGCAGGCCAACGTCAGCATCCTGGAGTCGCGCGGGATCCGCATGCTGGGTCCCGAATCCGGCAACCAGGCGTGCGGCGAAGTCGGCGTCGGCCGCATGTGGGAGCCCAGCGTGCTCGCCAGCACCTTGCTGGAGCCGCCGGCCAATGCGGGCTTGCTCACCGCCACGAACGTCCTGATCACCGCGGGCCCGACCCGCGAGCGGCTCGATCCGGTGCGCTACCTGACCAACCGCAGCTCCGGAAAGATGGGCTTTGCGGTCGCGGCGGCCGCTCGTGAGGCCGGCGCGCACGTCACCTTGGTCACCGGCCCGGTGCAGCTGCCGACTCCGGCCGGCGTCACGCGCATCAACGTCGAGAGCGCCCGTGAAATGTACGCCGCCGTACATCGCCATGTCGCCGAGGCCGACGTATTCATCGCCGCCGCCGCGGTCGCGGACTTCCAGCCGGTCAGCGTCGCCAAGCAGAAGATCAAGAAGCAGGGCAGCTCGTTGACGCTCGACCTAGAGCCCGCTTTGGATATCGTCAAGTCGGTCGCCGACATGAGCAAGCGGCCGCTGGTGGTCGGATTCGCCGCCGAGACCAACGATGTCGAGGAAAATGCGCGCATCAAATTGAAACGCAAGAAGCTCGACATGATCGCCGCCAACGAGGTCGGCGAGGGCCTTGCGTTCGATTGCGAGGACAATGCGCTCACGTTGCTCTGGCCGGGCGGCAAGCTCGAGATCCCGCGCGCCGCGAAGATCGAGGTGGCGCGCGAGCTGATCGCGCAAATCGCCAAGCGGCTGCCCCCGCCGGACGGTGCCCCGCGGCGCGGCGCCCGCAAGCGGCGCAGTCCCGCGGCGGACCCCCGCAGCCGTCTGCGCACCCGGCGAAGCCGCCGCTGATGCAGCGCAAGATCAAGGTCCGGATCCTCGATCCGAGGATCGGGCGCGAATTCCCGCTGCCTCAGCATGCGACCGCGGGCTCCGCCGGCATGGACCTGCGCGCCTGCCTCGCCGCGCCGCTGGTGCTCGCGGCGGGCGCGGCGGAGCTGATTCCCACGGGGCTATCGATCTATGTCGAGGATCCGGGGCTCGCGGCGTTGCTGCTGCCGCGCTCCGGGCTCGGACACAAGAGCGGCATCGTTCTCGGGAATCTGGTGGGACTGATCGATTCCGACTATCAGGGACCGCTGATGGTGTCCTGCTGGAATCGCGGTACGGCGCCCTTCACGGTTCAGCCGGGCGATCGGATCGCGCAGATGGTGATCGTGCCGGTGGTGCACGCCGAATTCGAGATCGTCGAGGACTTCGCCGCGACCAGCCGCGGGGCGGGCGGTTTTGGGAGCTCGGGACACGCTTAGACGAACAAGACCGAAGCTCTGAACCGGTCGCAATTGCGACCGGTTCCCAGAAACACAGCGACCCGAGATTTCCGCCATACGCCTTCACGGAGCACGATGACGGCCGCGATGGCTCGGACGCACTCGCCGGGTAGCAACAGGACCATTTATTCACAAGTGGTGCTATTATTACCCACATGAAGACTCGGGATATCGACACCGCACTCCAAGCCTTCCGCGACAAGGGTGGCACGCTCCGCACGCGAGATCTCACAGAACTCGGCGTGCACACCGACGCGCTCTATACCCTGCGTGATCGCGGCCAAATCATCGAGCTCGGCCGCGGTCTCTATCGTCTGGCCGAAGCTGGCGAAGCGGAGCACCCCGATCTCGCGGTCGTCGCAGCGCGTGCACCAAATGCGGCAGTGTGCCTGATCAGCGCACTCTCATATCACGGCATCACGACGCAGATCCCATCCTCTCTCCACCTTGCTGTACCGAGAGGCAGCTATCATGGCATCAAGCTGTCGATGCCCGTCACCGTATATCGCTTCAATCCAAAGACCTTCATTGAGGGACTCGAGACTCATCGCATTGGTGGCATGCCCCTCAAGATCTACGGCGCCGCGCGTACCGTGGTGGACTGTTTCAAGTTCAGGAACAAGCTCGGGCTGGATGTTGCCCTCGAGGCGCTGCGTCTTGCGCGACAACGAAAGCGCGTCCAAAACCGCGAGCTGCTCCACTACGCGCGGCTGCTTCGTGTTGAACGACCCATGTCACCGTACCTGCAGGCCATCGAATGAACAACAAGGATGTCAAGAATGTCGTGGCCTCCGTGCTTGCGAGGCTACGCAACAGCTCGAAGTCGAGCCGCGTACCGTTTCAGCAGGTTCTCCAACAGTACGCAATGGAGCGATTTCTGTATCGCGTTTCGAAGTCGCGACACGCACAGAGTGTCATTCTCAAAGGCGCCCTGCTACTGAAGACGATCGGCATCCCCAATGCGCGCCCGACTATGGACATAGACATGCTGCGCAAAGGCAAGGGCGATCAGGCGAGCCTGATGGCGCTCGTCAAGGACTGTGCAACTCTCGACGTCGAGGCCGACGGTCTCGTCCTCCTCGCCGACAGTGTGGTGGCAGAGGAGATCACTAAAGATTCCGAGTACAAGGGTACGCGCATTCTCATGGACGCACGCATGGACAATGTGCGACTGAGAATTCAGATCGATTTTGGTGTAGGCGACGTCATGGTGCCCGGTCCACGCATGATCGGGTATCCGGTCTTCCTGGGCGGCGACGCGATCCAGCTGCTCGCTTATCCGGTCGAGTCGGCGGTCGCGGAGAAGCTCCAAGCTATGGTGGCCCTCGGCGGTGCCAACAGCCGGAAAAGGCGCAGTCTCCCGTTTCTTTGATCCTGCATTACGCCAACTTGACCTGGCTGGAGGGGGGCGCCGGAGACTGCGAACTCTGTCAGCTTAAGTGGTCGTGGGAACGTCGAAGACCGACTTGATCCACCCCAGTACTTCCAACTCGCGCGATCGATCCAGGGCCGCCACTTGCCTCGCGATGCGCCGACGGACGGCACGCGAGCGCGCATCGGGGACGATCAAGCGTAGTTCGCGTAGGCCGCTTGCTCTGCGTCGCTCGCGCATGTCCTTCATTCTCTCGGAAGCCAGACGCACCGACAGTCTCCTCTGTAACTCCTGACAGCGTAAACGCGGTACGACTTGTGAAGCAAGGCTCCGGTGGCCTTGCGACACGAGGCCGCCAATCTCCCTGCTCGCCCACGAAATGCCGCTCGTGAATTGCGCCGGCGGCGGCCATGCTGCCCGCCCATGGCGATCCGAGACTGGCCGAGCACCGAACGACCGCGCGAGAAGCTTCTGGAGAAGGGCGCCGGGGCGTTGTCGGATGCCGAGCTCCTGGCCATCCTGCTGCGGCACGGCACGGCCGGCATCTCGGCGGTGGATCTGGCGCGCGCCGTGCTCGATCACTTCGGATCGCTCCGGCACCTGATTTCGGCGGACCGCGCCCGCTTCTGCGCCGAGCCGGGGCTCGGGCTCGCCCGATACGCGGAGCTCCAAGCTGCCGCCGAGATCTCGCGCCGGCAGCTGTCGGAGCCGCTTCGGGTCGGGCCGCTGCTCGCGAGCCCAAAAGCCACCCGCGACTACTTGAGCGCGCGGCTGCGCCATCTGGAGCACGAGGTGTTTTGCTGCCTGTACCTGGACAAGCGGCACCGGCTCATGCATTGCGAGGAGCTTTTTCGCGGCACGATCGACGGCGCCAGCGTGCATCCGCGCGAGATCGTGAAGCTTGCCCTGCAGCGAAACGCCGCGGCGGTCATCGTCGCGCACAATCATCCGTCCGGCATCGCCGAACCCAGCCAAGCGGACGAACTTATCACGCAGCGGGTCAAGGAGGCGCTTGCGCTGGTGGACATTCGGCTTCTCGATCACATCATCGTGGGAGACGGGGTCAGCGTCTCGCTGGCGGAACGTGGACTTATCTAATATGTAGAGTGGAATCGGTGCGCGCCTCGTTCCTGTGGGTTACCGGCGAGGCGAACTTCACATATCTCCGGCGAGGCCTGCAATCGGCCCAAACGCGGCCATTGGCCGGCGCGGAAGAACTCACTCGAAGGCGGTCGTTGGCGGGTGTGGCGGTTCTTGGTCGGAGAGCAGAGGGACGCTAGGGCGCGGGGACGTTAGCCGCAGATTGGTCCAGACTCTCGAGTTGCGCCAGCTGTTCACGCAGGCGCGCGGCGTCTTCGCGTGCCTTTGGGGCCAGGAGACGGGATGGGGTACCAGCGGCCGTTCCTAGCGCATCGAAGAACTTAGTGAGACCTCTTCCGACCACGTTATCTTGCGCGTGCGGGCTGTCCGTGCCCACGTTGGCCAAATGGTTCGCGTGCATGTCGTCCTGCAGGGCGTCGGTCTCTAGGCTGGCAATTTTGTCGCGCAAATCCCTGATGGTCGTGCGGCGCTGGACCAGCTCGAGCGCGGGGTCGTGCACAGGGACAGCCAAGTCGCACAGCTCGTCGCCGCGTTGCTCATGGTCGCTGCAAACATCGCGAAGATTCAAGTCGGCGTCGCTGATGCCCTGGGCATCCGCAAGCCGGTACCACCACACGGCGATGGCATCATCTTGAGTCACTCCCTGTCCGTGCCGATACATCCAACCGATCTGATTCTCCGCCGAGCCATTTCCCAGCAGGGCGGCTCTATAAAGCCACGACCAGGCCTTGGCATAATCGACGGCTACACCGACGCCATTTTGGAAGTTAAAGCCGATGTTATCCATGGCCCCTGCGTTGCCATGAGCAGCAGCTTTGTAATACCAGGAGAAAGCTTCGTCGTAACTTTGAGGTTGCCCCCATCCCTTCTCCGCCATAAAGCCGAGATTTGTTTCGGCATTGGAGTTGCCGTGACCGGCGGCGCGGCGATACCAGTTCAAAGCCTGCGCATAGTCGCGACCGACCCCGCACCCGCATCGGTAAGCGTAGCCGACTTCATTCTCAGCTTCCGGGTAGTTCTGGTCCGCCGCCTTGCGGAACCATTCGAAGGCCTGCTTATCATCACGCTTGACCCCGAGGCCATTCTGGTACATGGCTCCCAGGTTATATTCGGCCGGCGCATAGCCCTTGTTTGCGGCCAGATGGTAGTAACGCAGGGCGCTCTTGTAATTCAACGGC
>DATAYO010000025.1:0-1630 GCA_036272515.1 Steroidobacteraceae bacterium
CTTGGGCCCCACCTACGTCAAATTCGGGCAGATCATTGCTTCCAGCCCGGGCGCATTCGGGGAACAGCTGTCGCGCGAGTTCCGCGGCCTGCTCGACCACGTACCGCCAGCGAACCAGGTCGAGGTGAACAAGCTTTTCGCCGAGGAGCTCGGCGAAAAGCCGTCCGAGCTCTTCGCCGCCTTCAACGAGGAACCGTTCGCTTCGGCGTCGATCGCGCAGGTGCATTACGCGACCCTGCGCACCGGCGAGGAGGTCGTCGTCAAGATCCAGCGTCCGGGCATTCGCCGACGGGTCGCCGCTGACCTGCAGATCCTCAAACGCTTCGCCCAGGCCGTGGAGCTGGCTAAACTGGGCCGCCGGCTCTCGGCGCAAGATGTCGTTGCCGACTTTTCCGGCAACTTAGCCGAGGAGCTGGACTTCCGCATCGAGGCGCAGTCGATGGAGGCTTGGGTTTCCCACCTGCACACGTCACCGCTGGGCAAAAACATCCGGGTGCCGCACGTGTACTGGGACTACACCACCGAGCGAGTGCTGACTATGGAGCGGGTGCACGGCATCCGCATCGACAACGCTGCCGCCATCCGCAAGGCCGGATTTGACGGCACCGAGCTCGTCAAAGCACTGCTGTTCTCCGTGTTCGAGGGCGGGCTGCGGCACGGCCTGTTCCACGGCGACCTACACGCCGGCAACGTGTATGTCGATGACCGAGGCCGGATCGTGTTCTTCGACTTCGGGATCATGGGCCGCATCGACCCGCGTACCCGCTGGCTACTCCGCGAGCTGGTGTACGCGCTGCTGGTCAAGAAGGACCACGCGGCCGCTGGCAAGATCGTCGTGCTGATGGGCGCCGTCGGCGCCGTTAAGCCGGAGGCCCGCGCCGCCAAGGACCTCGAAGCGTTTGCCGCCCCACTGACCATGAAGTCGCTGGGCGACATGTCATACGCCGACATCGGCCGGCAGCTCTCGGCGCTGGCCGATGCCTACGACGTCAAGCTGCCCCGCGAACTGGTGCTGATCGGCAAGCAGTTCCTCTACGTCGAGCGCTATATGAAGCTGCTGGCGCCGAAATGGCAGATGATGTCCGACCCACAGCTCACCGGGTACTTCGCCAACTTCATGGTTGAGCTCAGCCGAGAGCACGAAAGCGACATGGAGGTGTAGTGGAAGTCCGCACGGGAACAGCGCGTTCGGGCAATCTGGACATCTACTACGAGGACATGGGCGACGCCGGAGACCCGGCGGTGCTGCTGATCACGGGACTGGGCGCGCAACTGTTGCTTTGGCGCACCGCATTCTGCGAGAAGCTCGTGGCAGAAGGCCTCCGCGTGATCCGGTACGACAACCGTGATACCGGCCTGTCCAGCAAGACCGAACGACGGCACCCCCCCAGGCCGATGCTCCCCCGGATAGTCAAGTTCTGGCTGGGCGTGCCCGCCAGGTCGCTCTACACCCTGGAAGACATGGTCGAGGACGGCGCCGCCGTCCTTGACCACCTCGGCGTCGACCGCGCCCACATCGTCGGCGCCTCGATGGGCGGCATGATCGCGCAGATCTTCGCGGCGCGGTTCCGCGAGCGGACGCGGTCGCTCGGGGTGATCTTCTCCAGCAACAACCGGCCATTCCTGCCGC